>JBDHVE010000006.1:0-103432 GCA_039809485.1 Polyangiaceae bacterium
GCCCGAGCCGCAGGCCTGGCGCCTCCGCCGCGTCCTCGCCGGGTTCGCCGTCGTCCTCGTCCTCTTCGCGGCGACGGTGCTGCTCGTCGAGCGCTCCTCGTCGGCGCGCGTCGCATCGCGCGGTGCTCCACCGATCGCGCTCTCGCCGACCGACGCGACGACGGGAGGCCTTCGCGTCGTCGCGACCCCGTGGGCGCACGTTCGCGTCGACGGCGCCCAGGTCGAGACGACGCCGTTCGCGCGGCCGATCCCGCTCGCGCCGGGGAAGCACTGGGTGCAGCTCGTGCACCCGGACGCGCCGCCGGTCGAGCGCGAGGTCGACGTCGGCGAGGGACAGATCGTGACGCTCGACGTGACGATGCCGGTCGGGATGCTCGACGGAGGAGGGGAGACGCCGTGAGGAGAGGGGTTCGTCGCGTCGCGGTGCTCGCGTCGCTCTTCGCGGTCTCGGGTTCGCTCCTCGGAGGGGAGGCCTCCGCGTTCGTGCACGTCGTGACGCAGGGCGAGACGCTCGCGCAGCTCGCGATGCGCGTGTACGGCACGCCGCGGTTCGAGACGGCCCTCGCGGGCGCGAACGCGCTCGACGCGCACGGCGGCAGCGCGATCGTGGCCGGACAGCCGCTCGAGGTCCCCGCGCCGTCCCACGCACGCGTGAAGGACGGCGACACGTGGTTCGGGCTCGCGCGCATCCATCTCGGCGACCCGCGTCGGGCCGAGACGCTCGCGCGCGCGAACGGCGCCGTCTCGTGGATCCCGCCTGCGGCCGGGCAGGAGATCGAGATCCCTGCCGTCGTCGCTCACATCGTCGGTGAGGGCGAGACGATGGCGACGATCGCCCATCGATACCTCAACGATCTGAACCGCGGCTGGGAGCTCGAGGCGTACAACGGACGGATGACGGACGGAGGGCCGTCCCGCCTGTCACGCGGCGACGTGATCCTCGTCCCGCTCCTCGACCTCTCCCTCACCGACGAGGGGAAACGGGAGGCGCGTGCGGCCGCGGATCGGACGCGGACCGAAGGCGGCGGGCAGGCCTTCGAGGCGCAGCGAAGGGCGGAGACCGAGATCCCGCCGCTCCTCGCCGACGTCCGCGCGGGGCGATACGTCGACGCGGTCGTGAAGGCGAATCGCCTCCTCGGCTCGGGCGAGCTCACGCGCCCGCAGCTGGCGGCGGTCCACCGCGCGCTCGTCGAGGCCTACGTCGCGCTCGAGGCGCCCGGGCTCGCCGCCGGCGCGTGTGCAGCCTGGAAAGCGCACGCGAATCCCGGCGATGTCCGGCTCGACCCGCGGACGACCTCACCGAAGGTGAGAGCCGCCTGCGCGACGAGGTAACATGCGGGCGTGGACGACGTGGGCGAGGTGATCGCCGGGCGCTACGAGGTGAAGGGCGTCCTCGGCGAGGGCGGGACGGGCGTCGTGTACGACGCGGTCCGGCTCGCCGACGGAAAGCCGGTCGCCTTGAAGGTGATGCACCCCGAGCTCGCCGGCGATCGTCAGGTCCGTGGCCGCTTCCAGCGCGAAGCGGTCATCCTCCGGAAGCTCGAGGGCCCGCACATCTGCCCGATCCTCGACCACGGTGAAGCGCCGGGGAAGGAGGATGGCAGGACGGTCGTGTACCTCGCGATGGACAAGCTCGACGGTCCTTCGCTCGAGCGCGTGCTCGAAGAGGAGGGGCCGCTCCTGCCGGTTCCGCGCGTGCTCGACATCGTCCTCGAGGTCCTGACCGCGCTCCGCGCCGCGCATGCCGAAGGCGTCATCCATCGCGATCTGAAGCCCGCGAACGTGATCCTCGAGGGCGGCAAGCGCGTCGTCGTCGTCGACTTCGGGATGGCGAAGATCGTCACGGGGTCTGCCTCCGGCACGACGAACCTGACGACCAACAACATGCTCTTCGGCACGCCCGAGTACATGTCGCCGGAGCAAGCGCGCGGCGACGAGCTCGACGCCCGATGCGACGTCTACGCGGTCGGCGTGATGCTCTACGAGCTGCTCTCGGGGAAGAAGCCGTTCACGGGGCCGACGCCGCTCAGCGTGCTGACGGCACATCTCACGAGCGACCTCGAGCCGCCGACGAAGGACGCGCTTCCGGGCCGGATCACGCCGGCGATGGAGTCGGTCGTCGTCCATGCGCTCGCGCGCGACCGGGAGCAGCGTTATCCGACCGCCGCCGCGCTCGCCGCGGCGATCAAGCATGCGCGGGCCGCCCCGGAGGACGTCGCTTCGCTCGAGCCGCAGGCTTTCTCCGCGCGCCCGGAGGGCACCGACGCCTACGCGCTGACGATGCCGGCGATCACGACGCCCGTGTCACCCCGCAAGCTCGCGCCGGAGAAGACGGCCGACCGCGCCGCCTTCGCCGAGACGACGCCGAGCGATGCGCCCCCGACGCTGCCGAGCGGCGCCGAGAAGGCGAAGCCCGTCGCGAGGCGAGACGCAGCGGTCGCCGAGAAGCCGATCTCGATCACGCCGCGCAACGCGTCGGCCTCCGGCCGTGTGACGCCGCCGCCTTCGGGGCGGAACGGTCCTTCGTCGGGCGACGAAGCCCGGCGCGCCGCTGCCGCTGCCGCGGCCGCTGCCGCCGAGCGGAGGAAGTGGATCGCGGTCTGGGTCGTCGTCGGCCTGGTCAGCATCACGGCCGGCGTCCTCCTCGCGCTCGCGAAGTGAACGCGGCGCTCAGCGCGCTTCGAGGACGACGTCGTCGAACTGGATGACGACATCGCGGCCCGGCGCAACGCAGTGGCCGCCGAGGTAGAGCGTGGGGATCGCGGGGACACATGTCGTCGGGAGCGACACGTCTGCGACGGTCGCTCCTTCGACGGCGACGGTGAGCTTCCTCCGCGTCGTGTCGAGCTCGACGAAGAATGATTGCCACACGCCCATCGGCTGCGCGCCGATCGACGTGCGGAACGTGTTCGTCGAAGGGGATTCGACCTCGACGACGCTGTCGGCGGCGGCGGTCGACGGCCGGAGCACGACCTTGCAGTCCTGACCGAGCACGAGCTGCGCGACGCCTTCGCCGTCGCCGGACGTGTGCCGCATCGCGAACGTCGCCGCGACGCGAGACGCTTGGAGCGGCTTCATCTCGTAGAAGAGCTGTGCCATGCGGCAGACCTCCCCCGCGTCTCCCATCGTGGAGAGGAGCGCGCGCGGCGTGGAACGTCCACCCTCTCCGACGACGGCGGCGGACCCCGCTCCCCACAGCCGCGAAGACCATCCTCGCGTGCCGGGATCCGCGTCGGTGTCGAACCCGTCACAGAGCGTGTTCGCGGCCGTGCAGTCGACGCGCGCGGCGTCGGTCACGCCGGCGTCCCCGGCCGCGTCGTCGCGCGGCCCCGCCGGCGCGTCGGTGGACGTGCTGCCGTCGGTCGCGCTCGTCCCGAGGCTCACGTCCTCGAAGCCGAGCACCGCGGCGCAGGCCGCGAGGCTGGTCGCGCCACACGCGACGACGAGGGTGGTCGCGACGATCCTTCGGGGGCGCACTAGAACCTCCCCGTCGCGAACACGCCGGCCGGCGAAGCGCTCACGGCGACGCTCGTGCTCGGCTTCGGAGCGGTGAAGAACAATGCGAGGCCGGCGGCCGCGACCACGCCGCCGCCGACGAAGAGACCGGTCGAGAACGCCGCCTGCGTCCGCGCCGTGCTCACGTTGTCGATCCCTGCCTGCGTGCAGCCGTTCGTGCGTCCGCCGCAGTCGTTCGCGAGCGCGTCGTCGTAGGTCCCGTTCGCGACGAGCCCGAAGACGGCGCCGGCCGCGAGCCCTGCAGCGCCGACGCCGAGCGCGACGAGGCCGAGCGTCCGCCGTCCGCTGCCTTCCGATGTCTTCGGCGGCGCGCGCGGCGTCTCCTGCGGCGGCGTCGCTTCCACCGCGGCAGGCAGCGCCTCGAGCGCAGGGATGCTCACCGAGCTGCGGGTACCGTTCGCTCCGATGCTCGCTTCCGAAGACCACTCCCGTCGTCCCGGCGCGCTCGCCTTCACGACGTGCGTGCCCGGATCGATCGGAACCGCGGTGTCGAAGATCGCGGGGTCGAGCGCCTTGCCGTCGCGCTCGACGACGAGCCCGCCGAGCGCCTGCGCCTCCGGCGAGAGCGTCACGGTCAGGTACGAGAGCTTCGGCTCGAGCGCCTTCGCGCGGTCACGCGCGACACGCTCCCAGTCGCTCCGCTTCGTCTGCGCCGCGGCGCTCTCCGCCTCGCGATAGGTCGCCCACGCGGAGGCCGTCCGGCCCCACGCCTCGTAGCAGCCGGCGAGATTGAGGAGCGTGCCCGCCCCGGGATCGAGCCGCTGGCTCGCCTCGAGCTTCGGGCACGCCTGGTCGTACTTCCTCTGCGCCATGAGCGCGCGACCGTCGCTGAAGAGCTGCTCGGCGGCGGTGACGTTCGCGGTGTCGTTCGCGAACGACGGGCAGGACCACGCGAGGAGGGTCGAGGTGAGGACGACGAAGGCGCGGACGTTCATTTGCGTTGGGCGGGGAAGGGCTCGGCCGCGCCTCCGGTGGATGCGGGCCGCGGCGGCTGCCGAGACACGCGCGGCTTCGCGCTCGGCGCGGGAGGCGGCTCGGGTGCGGTTTCGGCGCGCGAAACGACGCCGAGCGTGCTCGACGGCGCGAGCGGGGTCTCCTCGCGGACGGCCTCGTTCGCGGTCGTGCGCGCCGGCTTCGCGGCACCGGCCTGCGACGCGCGCTGGAGCGCGACGACCGACACGCAGATCACGATCGCGCTCGCCGCGGCGATGCGGAGCCCGACGCGCGCCGATCGCGCGGGAGGCTCAGGCAGTGTCGGCGACGAGACGGGCGCAGCGAGCACGGGGGTCGGTGGCGCCTCGACCGTGTCGGGAAGATCGGCGACGAGCACGGGACGCTCGATCGACGCCGTCGGTCCGGGCGCGCCCGGCGCGCGGTCGTCGCTCTCGCGCGCGAGCGATGCGATCCACGCGGAGACGACGTCGGCCGGCGCAGGAGGCACTTCCGCCCGGAGCCGCTGCGCGACCTCGAGCGCCGTCTTCGGGCGTGCGGCCGGGTCCCGCGCGAGCATCTGCATGACGAGAGCGTCGAGCGCGCGGGAGACCTCCGGGTTGAACGCGCTCGGCGCCGCGGCGAGCGCCGCGTGCGGCCCGTTCTCGACCCGGAGCCGCTCCTCGAGCGTCGGGAAGAGCGCCTGGTTCGTCAGCGCCTCCCAGAGCGTGACGCCGAGCGCGAAGATGTCCGCTGCGCGCGTCACGCGCTCGCCGCGGAGCTGCTCGGGCGCCATGTACCCGGTCTTGCCGAGCACCGCATTGCGTGTCTCGGCGGCCTGCTCGCGGACCTTCGCGATCCCGAAGTCGGTGACGTACGCCGCGCCCTGCTGCCCGACGAGGATGTTGTGGGGGGAGACGTCGCGATGGACGATCTCGAGCTTCGCGCCCGTCTCCGAGGGCGCCTCGTGCGCGGAGTGGAGGGCCTCTGCCGTCTGCGCGATGACCGCCGAGACGACGGCGAGCGGCACGAACTTGCCGTGCTCCCACGACGTCCGGAGGAGGTGCTGGAACGTCTCGCCCTGCACGTAGTCGAGGACGAGGAAGACTTGCTCGTCGTCTTCGACGACGTCGAGGACCTTCACGACGTGAGGGTGATCGATCCGCGACGCGACGCGCGCTTCGGCGAGGAAGCGCCGCCGCGTGTCGGCGTCCTCGGCGAGATGCGCGTGGAGCTGCTTGATCGCGACCGGTCGCGAGAAGCCGTGCGCGCCGCGAGCGCGACCGAGATACACGGTCCCCATCCCGCCCGCCGCGATCCGTTTCACGACCGTGTAGCGACCGAGCTCGAACGGTACCGCCGCCCCGCCGAGCCGGCGTCGACCCGGCTCGGAAGGTGTCGCGACGGCGAACGGCTCGAGCGCTCGCGCGAGGTCGCGTGCGGTCTGCCAGCGCGCCTCGGGGCGGACCTGGAGGCAGCGGGCGATGACTTCCTCGAGCGCGGGCGGAACGCCGCCGCGTCGCACCGAGAGCGGGATCGAGCGGCCCGAGGTGATCGCTTCCTGCAGCTCGGTGAGCCCGCTCGCCTCGAACGGCGCTTCGTCCGAGAGCAGCATGTAGAGCGTGACGCCGAGCGACCAGATGTCCGTCCGATGGTCGACCTCGCCGCCGAACTGCTCCGGCGACATGAAGCGCGGTGAGCCGAGGAGGTCGCCCTTGCGCGTGAGCGTCGTCCCCTGCGGACCGCCGAAGGGAACCGAGCGGAGCTCCTTCACGAGGCCGAAGTCGAGGACCTTCACATAGCCTTCGTGGCCGTCCTCGACGAGGAACAGGTTCGCCGGCTTGATGTCACGATGGACGAGCCCGGCCGCGTGCGCTTCGGAGAGCGCTTCTCATGCCTGGATCACCCAACGCACTGCGACGTCGACAGGGAGCGGTCCCTCGTGCGCGATCTTGTCGTCGAGATCCACGCCCGAGAGCATCTCCATGACCATGAACGGCTCGCCGTTCTCGCTCTCGTCGACGTCGAGCACGTGCACGACGTGCCGCGTGCGGAGCGATGCGGCCGCGCGCGCCTCACGCGCGAACCGCTCCACGATCCGTGGCTCCCGGACGCGGTCGGCGTGGAGCATCTTGATCGCCACGCGCCGATTCAGCTTCATGTGGCGCGCGAGGAGGACGCGGCCCATCCCGCCCGAGCCGAGCTCGCGCTCGACCTCGTACTTGCCGGCGAGGATCGCCGGTGCCCCGCGGCGTGCGAAGACCCCGGCGCACGAAGGGCACGTCTCGATGTGCGCCCGCACGCGCGCGCTCTCCGCGTGCGCGATCTCGTGCAGCGCCGCCGCGACGACGAGCCGTTCGGGCGGGCAGGGCGAAGGAGCCCTCATCGCAGGCGATCATACATGCTGCATGCGACGAGAACGAGGGAACAGGAAACAGGAAACAGGAAACAGGAAGTCAGGCAATCACGGCGTGCGCTCACGTCCCGAGCGGGCGGGCGTGGCCAGGGCATTCGGCGCCATGTCCGAGCGCGTCGGGTTGCGTGCCGAGCGCGTGACGGATGGCCTCGTCGCGGGACGTCCTCGCGCGGAATGGAACGATGTGCACCGGAAATGGGTGCAGATCGTTCCATTCAAGAAAGGAACGGTGTGCACCGGAAACGGGTGCAGATCGTTTCCGTTCCGCGTGGAGGGCCGCCGTCCCCGGCCGCCGTCCCCGGCGGCTGCTGGCCGCGCGCAACGGGCAACGCGCAAACGGGGAGTCACGCCCACGACGGTGGGATCGGCCACGGCGTTCGGCGCCACCGGCGGAGGGCGTTTGGATGGCCGGCGAGCTCTGCCGCGAGCGCCCGTGCGATGGTTGGCGCGTCGAGATCGCCAGGGAGGGTGAGGAGGCCCAGGCCTCTCGCGAGCTCGCCGAGGATGGACGGCGCGGTGAGGCCACGCGCTCGGAGGCTGCGGATCGTCGCGCCGCCCGCGCGCTTCGCGAGGCGGTCGCCGTCGGGGCCGACGACCATCGGCAGGTGCGCATAGCGCGGCGTCCGCGCGTGACCCAGGAGGCGCATCAGGAGGAGCTGACGCGTCGTCGACGCGAGCAGGTCCTCGGCGCGCACGACGAGGTCGATCTCCATCGCGGCGTCGTCCACCGCGACGGCGAGCTGGTAGGCGAAGATCCCGTCGCCGCGGCGGAGCACGAAGTCACCGGCCGCCCGGTCCACGCGCTCGGTGATCGTTCCGCGACATGCATCCTCGAACGTGATCGTCTCCTCCGGCACGCGGAGCCGGAGCGAAGGAGGACGCTTGAAGACCCGGTCCTGCGGGAGAGCGCGGCACGTCCCCGGATAGACGAGCTCCTCGCCGGCATGCGGAGCGCTCGCGGCGCGCGCGATCTCCGCGCGCGAGCAGTCGCAGCGGTAGACCAGCCCGAGGCGGTCGAGCTCCGCGATCGCCGCTTCGTAGATCCCGCTCCGCTCCGACTGCACGTACGGCGCGTGGGGCCCTTCGCCTGTCGAGCGGCCCTCGTCCCAGTCGAAGCCGAGCCAGGCGAGGTCCTCCGCGACCCGTTCGGCCGAGCCGGCGACGACCCGAGGGCGATCGATGTCCTCGACCCGGAGCACCGTCGCGCCGCCGGTCGCGCGTGCGAGCGTCCACGAGGCGAGCGCCGTCCATGCGCCGCCGACGTGGAGATCGCCTGTCGGCGAGGGCGCGAAGCGCGTGCGCAACGGGCCTGACATGGTGTGCCGGCCATCTTAGCCGGCGCACCGTCACTTCATGATGACCTTGTTCAGCGCAGGACACACCTCAGCTACGCGGCGCGATCAGCGCGAGGACCGCGAACCGGCGCTCGTCGTCGCTGAACACGTCGTGGACGAGGAGACCGGCGCCGCGCGCGAGGCGCTCGAACGAGCGGAGATCCCACTTGTACGAGCACTCGGTGTGGAGCGTCTCGCCTTCCTCGAACGTGAACGCGCGACCGCCCACGTGCACGGCCTGTCGCGTGCGGCTGACGAGGTGCATCTCGACGCGTCCCGAACGCGGCTCGTAGAAGGCGTAGTGCGCGAACGCCTCGGGGTGGAAGTCGGCGCCGAGATCGCGGTTCAGGCGGACGAGGAGGTTGCGGTTGAAGGCGGCCGTCACGCCGCGCGCGTCGTTGTACGCGGCGTGGAGGACCGAGGGCTCCTTCTTCAGGTCCACGCCGAGGAGGACGAGGCCGCCCGGCCCGGCGGTCTGGGCGAAGCCGCGGAGCAGCTGCGCCGCCTCGTCGGGCTCGAAGTTCCCGATCGTCGATCCCGGGAAGTAGACGACGGTGCGTGCGCCCCCCTCGCCCGTCCGCGCCACGCGCGGCACCTCGCGCGTGAAGTCGGCGCAGGCCGGCCGCACGGCGAGCCACGGGAGCTCGCGGCGGAGCGCGGCAGCGGTGAGCTCGAGGTGCTCGCGGGCGATGTCGACCGGCGCGTACTCGACGACGTGCTCGGGTCCGAGCGCGCGGAGGAGGAGGCGCGTCTTGAGACCGCTGCCCGCCCCCGGCTCGACGACGCGCACGCGCGACGTTCCCCGCCGCGTCGCGATCTGCGCGAGGTCGCGCGCGTGCGCCTCCATGATCCCGAGCTCGACGCGGGTGAGGTAGTACTCCGGCAGCTCGCAGATGGCGTCGAAGAGGATCGAGCCCTCGCGATCGTAGAAGTACTTGGGCGAGAGCCGCTTCGGGCGCGCCGAGAGACCTGCGAGGACGTCCGCGAGCATCGTGCGGCTCGTTTTGATGTCGCTCGACGACGTTGCGTTCTTCGCCTCGAGAAGCGTGGTGCCGTGCGTCGTCATGCGTCCCTCGCGAGTCGGATGCCGGTGAACTGCCATGCCGCAGAAGGCGGGAAGAAGTTGCGATAGGTCGAGCGCGCGTGCACGCGCGGCGTCGCGCAGGAGCCGCCGCGGAGCACGAGCTGGCTCACCATGAACTTGCCGTTGTACTCGCCGAAGGCGCCTTCGAGCGGGCGGAAGCCCGAGTAGGGCGAGTACGCGCTCGACGTCCACTCCCACGCGTCGCCCATCGCTTGCGCGAGGCCGACGGAGGACGCCGGGCGCGCGCGCCGCGGATGGAGCGCGTCGTCCTCGACGAAGGCGCCGTCGTGCTCGCTCGCTGCGTCGCGCGTCGCGGTGACCGCGAGCTCCCACTCCGCCTCGGTCGGCAGGCGCGCGCCTGCCCATCGCGCGTAGGCGTCTGCCTCGTAGTAGGTCACGTGGCAGACGGGCTCGTGCGGATCGAACGCGCGCGCGCCGCGCAAGGTGAAGACCTCGAGCGCCTCGGGATCCTGCTCGCGCACGCTTCCGAACGCGCCGGCGATCCAGTGGAGCGGCGCGCTCTTGCCCTCGCTCTGCACCCACTGCCACCCGTCCGAGAGCCAGAGCTCCGGGCGCTCGTAGCCGCGGTCGTGCACGAACGCGAGGTACTCGCCGCACGTGACGAGGCGCTGCCCGAGCTCGAACGGCGCGACCCACACCTTGTGCCGCGGGCGCTCGTTGTCGAAGGCGAAACCCTGCGGCCCGGCGCCCATCTCGAACATCCCGCCTGCGAACGGCAGCATCTCGAGCGGCCCGGGCACACGCGTCCCCGTGCCGAGCACGCCGTCGGTGCGGTACGCGGGACGGAGCGGGCTCGTGCCGAACAGGTGCTTCACGTCGGTGAGGATCAGCTCCTGGTGCTGCTCCTCGTGGTTCTTCCCGAGCTCGAGAGCGGCGGCCACCTCGTGCAGGCGGCTCGACCCTTCGAGGTCGGCGAGGCGCGCATCGATCGCGCGCCGGTACGTCATCACTTCCTCGAGCGTCGGACGCGTGAGGAGGCCGCGCTTCGGTCGCGGATGCCTCGCGCCGACCGTGTCGTAGTAGGAGTTGAAGAGGTAGTCGTACGCGTCGTGGAGCGGCTCGATCCCGAGCGGTCGCAGGACGAAGCGTTCGAAGAACCAGGTCGTGTGCGCGAGATGCCACTTCACCGGGCTCGCGTCCGGCATCGACTGCGCGACGCAGTCCTCCGGTCCCAGCGGCTCGGCGAGTCGTTCGGTCGCGTGACGTGTCGCGAGCACGCGCTGGACGAGAGCGAGCGACATGCCAGCGGTCATAGACGCCCTCTCCCATCGCGACAAGGCGCGAAGTCGGCGGTATCGTGCGCCTCGAACGCATCATGGCAGGGCGGACGTGGGCAGGTCTTTCGCGCAGGCAGTGGCTCGGCCTCGCAGGCGCGATCGCATTCCTCGCCCTCGCGCTCTATGCGGCGGTCCGTCGCCCATTTCCTTCCGACCAAACCCCCGAAGGGGCGTATCTCCGCATCGCGAAGGCGGTGGCGAAGGACGATCCCCGCGCGATGTTCGCGTACCTCGAGGACGAGGCGCAGTGGGCTTCGTTCACGACGCGTGACATGCGCAAGCGCGCGCACGATCGGATCGCGGCGAGCTATCCGGAGCCGGAGCGCTCCCAGCTGCTCGCCCAGCACGCCGCGGTCGCCGGAGCGCCCGACGGCAGCGACGCGTTCGCGCTCCTCTACGCACAGCGCGGATGGGCGAAGCGGCTCCGCAAGGACCTCTCCGGGATCGCGAAGGTCGAGACCGAAGGCGACCGCGCGAGCGTCGTCACCGTGCGCGGGACGCGCTGGCCCTTCCGCAAACGGAAGAACGGGATCTGGGGCCTCACCGTCTACACGGCGGAGCTCGTCGCCGAGAGCGAGAAGGCGACGCGCGACCTCGCCGTCGTGACCGCAGCTGCGGACGACTACGATCGGGCGCGCACGCCACAACGTCACGCCGCGCCCTCGACGTCGCCGCGTTGAGCACGGCGCGGTTCAAGGACGACCTCACGCCGGGCCCCGTGGCACGTGCCTCGCACGCCGCGAGACGATGTCCTCGCCCCGCGCTCGCCGACGCCTGCGCGATCGCCGCACCCGGCCGGCGATGTTCCGCGGCTGCACGCACGCCGAGCTGCTCGTGATGCTGCTCGTGTTCGGGCTCATGTGGACGTGCGGCGGGCTCGCGATGCAGACGAAGCTCGACGAGCTGCGTCGCTACCCGGGCCGCGGGAACGTCGCCGCCGACGTGACGTTCTTCGCGCACCCCGGGCTGCACGCGCTGCCGCAGGGCTATGCCGGTCAGCTCCCCGACGAGGGGATCGTCCCGCGTGCGACGTGGAGCGTCGAGGCCGCGTCGGTCGGTGAGGAGGAGTGCCCTCGATGATGTGCCCTGCCTGCCATCGCTCGGTCATCGCGCAGCGGGTCGGCGTCGGCGCCACGGTGCCGTGCCGGACCGCGCGTCGCCACGTCGTGAGCGCGCCGTGTCCTCACGAGGGCTGCGGCGTGCGCCTCTTCGCGTGGACCGATCAGCCCGACGAGCTGCCTTCGTTCCTCACGACGGCGCGAGGCTTCCTCGCGTGGCGCCGCCATGCGCGCCCACCGCTCGTCCCGCGGCGCGAGGTCGTGCCCGCGATCGTGGTCGCGATGGTGATGGCCGCCTTCGTGTCGCTCGCGATCTGGGCGATGTGGCGGACGCTCGAGCTCTCGCCCGACGTCACGTCACGCGTCATCTTCGGCGTCGGCCCGGCGCTCGTCGTCCTCTCGCAGCTCGGCTTCGCGTGGCTCGGCATCCGCGAAGCGTTCGACATCCGCTGCCGCGACGAAGCGCTGGCGCGCGAGGGCGCGGGGGTGCCGAGCGGGCTGCGTCTGGTGCCAGAGCCGCGGGCGTACCGAGGCTGATGCTTGCACGTCGGTGAGCGCCGCCCTGACGGGAGTCTTCAGTCTTCAGTCTTCAGCATCGCGCTGCCGCCTCTGCTCGCGACGCCTCTGTCTCTGTCTCTCGCGCGCGAGCGCGAGAGAGCGCCGTGGCTCGCGCGCGTCGGGCGTCCGCCCTCTGGGGGCTGAAGACTGAAGACTGAAGACTCTCGTCTCAGTCCTCCGCCCACCACTCGGAGCCGCGGCTCGCGACTGTGCGCGCTCGCTGCTGGGCGCGACGCCGGCGGAGCGCCTCGAAGCCGACGACGATGACGCCGACGACCGGCCAGATGAGCTGCCGGAGCGCAGAGCCGATCCCGTCGGCGACATCGACGCTCGATGCCTTGCGGAAGGTCGCCGTCGGGCTCACGCGACCGGCGAACGAATCGGCGACTTCGTCGACCACCGCCGGCTCGATGCCGGCGAAGACGAACCCGTAGACCGACTTCCTCCCGAAGAAGGTGTAGCTGGTGACGTGGACTCCCTGCATGTCCCGAGCGCTCCGGATGTGGATGCCGACGGCACTGTCTGAAGTGCCGACTCTCGAGATCAGCGGTTGAGGCGTCCCCTTCGGGAGGTCCTCGAGCATGCCGGCGATCACCTCCTTGTGGGCCCCCACCGTCGCCGGGACTTCGCCGGGGTAATCGAAGACCGTGACGGTGACCCTCGCCCCGTCCGCGCGGCGACGGAGGACGGCGAGGCCGGCGAACGACATGTACTTCGGCAGCGCGGAACGCGCGTGTACGGCGCGCTCCGCATCCTCCGGCTCACAGTCGCCGTGGCTCGGCTCGGGGACGACGACGCAGACGCGATACGCGCTCTCGTCGGCCGTCATGACGAGGGGGTAATCCTTCGACGGGAGCTCCGCGGCACTCGCCGTCGTCGCCGTGAGGCTCGCCGCAAGCGTGGAGCAGACTGCAGCGCGGAAGAGGGCGCGTCCCATCGCGTCGTCTTAGCGTGGCAGGGCGGCGGGGTCGATTGGGGGAAACCGCAAGGGACCCGAAAGCGACAGCGACCGCAGCTCAGCGCGGCGCCACCACAGGCAGCGGACGCACCATCCCGTACGGCTTCGGCCACGACAGGCCCGTGTAGCCCTGCTCCTTCGCGGCGAAGAGCGTGAAGTGCGGGTTCTCGAGGTGCGGGCGCGCGAGGGCGCAGAGGTCGGCGCGGCCGCTCATGACGAGCGTGTTGATCTGGTCCGCGCTCGAGATGCCGCCGACGGCGATCGTCGGGATCTTCACCTCGTTCTTCACCATGTCGCTCCAGTAGGCCTGGTACATGCGGCCGTAGAAGCGGGGGCGCGACTCCGGCGTCGTCATGCCGGCGGAGCAGTCGATCACGTCGACGCCGCGCTCCTTCAACGCGACGGCGAGCGCGACGACGTCCTCGTCGGTGATGCCGCCGGGGAGCCAGTCGGTCGCCGAGATGCGGACGCTGAGCGGCTTGTGCTTCGCCCATGCGCCGCGGACGGCCTCGAGCACTTCGAGCGGATAACGCATGCGCGCGTCGCGCGAGCCGCCGTAGCCGTCCTTGCGCACGTTGGTGAGCGGCGAGAGGAAGCTCGCGAGAAGGTAGCCGTGCGCCATGTGGAGCTCGACGAGATCGAAGCCGGCCTCGTCCGCCCACTGCGTCGCGCGCACGAACTCGCTCTTCACCCGATCCATGTCCGCGCGGTCCATCTCACGCGGGACCTGGCTGTCGGGGTAGTAGGGGAGCGGCGAGGCGCTCATGATCGGCCAGTTCCCGCTCTCGAGCGGCCGGTCCGAGCCCTCCCACATCACCTTGGTCGAGGCCTTCCGGCCTGCGTGACCGAGCTGCATGCCGATCTTCGACGCGGTCTGCGCGTGGACCGTGTCGACGATGCGCTTCCACGCGGCGACGTGCTCGCGCGTGTACATCCCGGCGCAGCCGGGGGAGATGCGGCCCTCGGCGGAGACGTCGGTCATCTCCGTCATCACGAGGCCCGCGCCGCCGAGCGCGCGCGCGGTGTAGTGCGTGAAGTGGAAATCGTTCGGCAGCCCTTCGACTGCAGAATACATGCACATCGGCGAGACCACGACGCGGTTCGGGAGCACGCAGTCGCGCAGCCGGAGCGGGGTGAACATCGCCGGCACGGGCGGCTCGTCGGCGGCGCGCTTCGGCGCGTCCGCGGCGAGCGCGTCCTGGAAGTGGACGCCGACCTGGAGCGCGAAGGACGGATCGCGCAGACGCAGGTTGTCGAACGTGATCCGCTTGCTGCGCGTGAGCAGGCTGAAGGCGAACTGGGTCGGGTCGAGATCGCGATAGCGCTTCACGTTCTCGAACCAGAGCAGGCTGTCCTGCGCCGCCTTCTGGGTACGCTCGACGATCGGACGACGATCCTCCTCGTAGCGCTCGAGCGCGCGGCGGATCCGCGCGCGCAAGGTCGGCATCGTCCCCGTCCGCGGCTCGGCGGCGGGCGGCGGCTTCACCTCCGCCTCGAGCGCCTTCACGAGGGCGATCGCGTCTTCCATCGCGAGCTTCGTGCCCGACCCGATCGAGAAGTGTGCGGTGTGCGCGGCGTCTCCCATCAGGACGACGTTCTCGTGCGACCAGCGCTCGTTCTTCACCGTCGTGAAGTTGATCCAGCTCGAGTGGTTCGCGAGGAGCTTCTCGCCGTCGAGGTACTTCCCGAACAGCTTCTCGAGGAAGGCGATGCTCTCCTCGGTCGACATCTTGTCGAGGCCGGCGGCCTTGAACGACGCCTCGTCGCACTCCGCGATGAACGTGCTCGTGTCGTCGTCGAACCGGTAGGCATGGATCTGGAACATGCCGGCGGCCGTCTCTTCGAACAGGAACGTGAACGCGTCGAACTTCTTCCGCGTCCCGAGCCACATGTAACGGCAGTTGCGGACGTCGAGCGACGGCTTGAACACGTCCTTGTGCCGCTCGCGGATCTTCGAGCGGAGCCCGTCGCACGCGATGACGAGGTCGGCGTCCTCGGTGAGCTTCGTGTAGTCGTCGACCTCGGTGTCGAAGCGCTGCTCGACGCCGAGCTCGGCGCAGCGGGCGGAGAGGATCGCGAGGAGGTCCTTCCGCGCGATTCCGCTGAATCCGTGTCCGCCGGAGCGGAGGCACTGCCCCTTGTAGAAGATGTCGATCGCGTCCCAATGCGCGAACGCCTTCGTGATCGCCTCGTGGGTCGGCCCGTCGTTCTCCTCGAGGTACGAGAGCGTCTCGTCCGAGAACACGACACCCCAGCCGAACGTGACGCCGGGCGGGTTGCGCTCGATCACCGTGATCGACGCCTCGGGGTGCACCTTCTTGTAGAGGAGCGCGAAGTAGAGGCCCGCCGGCCCGCCGCCGATGCAGACGATCTTCATGGGCCTCCCCGTAGCACCGGGACCGCCCCGGCGGAACACGGGAGGGCCGCCCGGAACGCTTCTCGCGGCCGGCGCGTTGCTCCACCATGGGGGGCATGACGAGGTGGGGAGGGATGGTCGCGGCGTCCTGCGTGCTGGCGCTCGCGGCCTGCAAGCGGCCTCCCTCCCCCGCAGAGCCCGACGGGGCCGCGCCGCCGCCCGCCAGCGCCGGAACGCACCGCGTCGTGGACGCCGGAGCCCCGGCTCCCGCGGAGGCCTCCGCAGGAGATGCGCTCGCCGTCGTGGCGATCGGCGCGAGCCCTGCGTCGCGCATCCTCGCGGTCCAGGCCCTCGGCGACCGCGTCTGGCTCTCGGGACGGAACCTCGACGCCTACGCGTTCGGGGACGGTCCGCTCGTGAAGGGCGGGGACCTCCTCGCGAAGCTCCCGTACGAGCGAGGCAAGCACGCGATGCGCGTGCTCGGGCACTGGCCGCGCCTCTACGCGCTGCGCTGGCGGATCGTGGAGAGCCCCGCCGAAGCGCAGGAGCCGGCCGCCTTCGTGTACCGCGCCGCCGACGGCGACGCGGGCGCGCAGGCCGGCACGTGGACGGAGGCGAAGCCGCTCGGGGAGGTCTTCCGGATGCCCGTCTCGGCGGTGCCCTTCCGCGGAGGCGCGCTCCTCGTCTGGTCGACGATCGCGCAGGTCGGCTTCCCCGCGGTGGCCGACGGCGAGGACGGGACGCGGTTCGTCCTCGTCAGCGCCGACGGCTCGGTGTCGAGGCCGAAGCTCGCCGTCCCGCGCGCGTTCATGGCGTGGGGCGCGGACGCCGACGTCGAGACCGTCACGCTCCTCGGCACCCTCCAGGTCACGACGCGCCCCGACGGCGGCGCGGGGCACTCGTCGGAGACGTTCCCGAGCGGCGTCCACGTCGTGCACGTCGGCCCGAGCGGGACGAAGAGCACGAAGGTGCAGTCCACGACCGAGAGCACCCGCTGGCAGATGATCGACACCTCCGAAGTCGTCTGGCAGGGCGGTGATGCCGTCGTCTCCCCGCCGTTCTCGTCCGGCGAGGGCGAGCGGTGGAAGCCATCGCCTCTCGCCGCGACGATCGTGAGGTGGTCGGGCGCGATCGAGCACCGAACGGCGAGCGGGCAGGACTCCTGCTCGCTCCGCCGCGCGCGTCTCCTCGGCGACGCCGTCTACGCGCTCCGGCAGTGCGCGCACGAAGGCGGGCTCACGGACATCGACCTCGTCCGGATCGACGCCGACGGGAAGACCACGCGTATCGCTTTGCCGCGCGTCGCGAAGAAGGAGGGCGGCTTCCGCGAGGCGACGCCCGACGACACGAAGGACGTCCACGCCTGCATGCCGGTCGACTTCTTCGTGCGGAAGCCGGACGACCTCTGGGTCGTCGCGCGCTGCGGGGCGAAGACGCCGTATCCGTCCGATCCGGGGATCCCGCTCCTTCTCCGGCGCGGTCCGAAGAAGCAGGAGCCGCTCGTCATCCCTTGAGGGCGCGGCTGCCCTCGTGCACGTTTTCCTGTCGCCCCGGGCCGAGGAGGAGATCCTCCGCGGCCCGGGACCCTTCGGTCATCTCACGGGTGGACGAGTGCCACCCGCTGCGAGACCTAGGCTGCGACGCGTGAACGGAGCTGGACGCGCATCAGATCGAAGCTGGGCGCGGACAGACCCCGGGCACGGCGCAGGAGGAAGAGGGCATGGTGCACCTCCGCGTCGTCAGGCTCTTCGTGGTCACCGTCGAGGGCGTTGCGATGCCGGGCGAGCTCGTAGGCCGCCATGATCTCGTCGCCGTTCGCAGCATCCAGGTAGGTGAGAGCTTCCTCGAGCGACACGTTCTCGAGGGACGCGATGTTTGCGGTCATCCGGTTACCTCTTGGCTGTGTGAGCAGCCGTTTCGCGTGACATCGCCGGGGCCCCGGTCCCCGGCGGTGGTTATGGGCAGCCCGATGGAGGCTGCGCGGTTCGTCTGCGCGGGCGCGCGTTCACGCGTCCACGCTTTGCGAGCGACGTGCACCAGGATCGGCGCACGCCGCTCTTTCGCGGCGTTCGATGCGCGCGCGGCGGGGGACATGAGCCACCCGCTCGAGCCGCGTGAACGCCTGCTCGCCGTCCAAGAGCCGCCCGTCGCGGAGGCGCTCTCGGACATCGTTCGATGGTTCGCGCCCCAGCCCCCGCCGTGCGCGTGGAGAGTACCTCGCGGGTCCCGCCGCCGAGGGCCGACATCCGTACGACTGCTGCGCGCGGTCCGGTGGTCGCCTTCGAATCGCACGGGGAACGTGCGCTCGAGGTCTCCGGGCCGTGTGCCGTACGTCTTCGGCATTACCCTCCCTGGAGCGTGGAAGGACGTGGACTCGTCCCGCCGCGCTTTATGTAAGTTACAGCCGTCATCCGAAGCGGACCACTTTTCTTGCGAAGATTTGGGGGACCATGTAGGCGCTGCGTTTCGCCGAACGACCGTCACCGCCGCTTGCGAGATGGTGTCGATACGTTCTGGAAACGAAGCGCCGTCGCCCAAGTCTTCTCCTCTTCCTGGTCCGGCTCGAGGAAGTGCAACGACGGTGCCGTCGCGGCAGACAGCGCCTGCGCCGACGAGTCTCGCGTTCGGGGCGTGACGGGCCGCCACGATCGTCGTGCGGATGAGGCGTGCACGAGGCCGCGGAAGACGTCAGCGGTCGGGGTGGAGCTCGAGCCAACGAACCATCGCAGACCCCGCGTGCTGCGCGTAGTCGATCCTTAGCTGCAGATCGACGGGACTGCCCGGCAAGGCGCCGCGGATCGCATCGGGTGCGGCGAACAGAAACATGGGCGCGCGCCCAGGGACGAGCTGATGCCTGAGGAGGAACGCAACGGCGCGTGCTAGCTCGTGGTCGAGGAGCGGCTCTTCGCCCTCGATACCGGCGAGCGCGTCCTTCGTCTCGACACTGGCGCGCCGCACGACCGCGAGCGTCGCGCCGGCGGCTTCTCCGCGGCTCGCGGCCGGGGTGAGCCGAGGCGTCATCACGGGTCCCGCGCCGAACGCGCCGTCGGCGTCGAAGGGCGAATCGCCGGGACCTTGCTGCAACGCACGCTGGTACTCGTGCCAGCGGAGACAGAAGGCGAGGGCCTCGGGGCTCGGCGCGCGCGCCCAGAGCTCGTCCATCGCCTGACAGGTCCAGTGCTCCTCGCTCCAGTAGTAGCGGCTGCCGAAGAACGACCAGCCGCTCCCGACGAGGCGCGCGAGCGCCTTCGTCGCGGCTTCGAGGTCGCGCGGGTCGTTCGTGACGGTGTGCGCACGCGCGAGCGCGAGCGCCGCCTCGCCCGTGAAGTACAGGTACTGGACGTCGAGCGGCTTGCCCGTCGCGCGGTCGTACACGTGCATGAGCTCCCCGTCGGGCCGCTGCTGGCTGCGGAGGAAGCTCGCGAGGGCGCGCACCGTGGAGCTGTAGGAAGCGTCCGCGCCCGTCCTCACGAGCTCCGTGAAGGCGACGAGGGCGAGGGCGTTCGACCCGACGTC
Organism: Polyangiaceae bacterium; assembly: GCA_039809485.1. GTDB lineage: Bacteria > Myxococcota_A > Polyangia > Polyangiales > Polyangiaceae > Labilithrix. Next base: position 19,025 of record JBDHVE010000006.1, read on the forward strand.
GGCCTGCTCCCAGTCGGTGATGCACTGCTCCTTTCCACACGTGACGAGGTAGTCGTCGCGCATGCGGGCAGCGGCACGGAGCGCCGCGAAGCGGACGTCCGGTGAATCGAGGAGCTTCGCGGCCTGCGCGAGGAAGAACGTGGCGCCGGCGTGGCGGGGCCACGAGTAGCCGGGGACCGTCTGGTTCGTCGTCGCGTCGACGAGGTAGCGGAAGCTCCCTTCCCGATCGACGTTCCGCGCGAGGTAGTGCGCCGCCTCGTCGATCCCGCGGAGGACGACCTCGCGCGTGAGCGTCTCCTCGGTGATGCGCGGCGCCGGCGGCTCGGAGGCGACGTGCCGCTCGAAGCGGACGCGCTCGAGCCTCGCCCGCTGCTCCACGTCTCTCACCGGGACGCCGAGCTCGTTCGCGAGCAGGTGGAAGGCGACGGCGCGATGGGTGCCGAGGCCGAGGCTCGGGTCGAGGAACGTCGCGCCGTGGTCGTAGGCCTGCGCGTGGAGGAGGTCGTCGACCGTCACGTACGCGACGCGACCGTCGAGCGTCGCCGCGAACCCGTCCATGCCCGCGACGAGGCCGAGCGCGAAGAACGGCCCGTCGTGCGCGAGGGGACCACGCCCGACGACGTGCTCCTCGACGACCGTCTCGTCTGCCGCCTGTGCTGTCGCCGTCGCGCCGCCTTCGCGCACGATGCGCCCGGTCCGGACGCCGCCGCGCCACGTGCTCTCGACGACGAGCCCGCGCACGGGCGAGAGGCTCGCCCAGCGGTTCACGCCGAGGAAGAGGACGAAGAGCAGGACGGCATACGCGGCGAAGAGCCGACGGAGCGCCTCGATCGTCATCGCGCGCGCGGTCCGACCCAGACGAGCTCGATCGCCGGCAGCACGACGAGGTACGGGAACACGAGCGCTGCGACGAGGACGAAGAGCGCGGCGCCGCCCTTGCCGACGGGGCCGTAGACGCCGTTCAGCCAGCCCGCCGTCGCGACGAGGAGCGCGAACACGAGGAGGCCGAGCGCGAGCACGACGAAGCCGGCGATGCGCGTGACCGTGGCCGCGAGGCGGTGCCGGGCGAGGAGCGCGATGCCGGACGCCGCGAGCGCGGCGCTCACGACGATCCCGCCCGTGTCGACCGGCCACCACCGCGTGGGCAGGCCGCGGAAGACGCTCCACGTCGTCAGCGCGGCGACGACCAGGTTGAGGACGCCGAAGAAGACGCGTCCGCGCTTCTCCGTCATCTCAGGAGCTCTGCTCGCGGACGATCTCGCGGGTCAGCGCGAGGAGCGCGCACGCGATCGCGAAGCGGGGGTCGACGCCCTCGGGCGAGACGTCGAGCGTGAACTCCTTCGTGAAGAAGCGGAAGACCTGGTTCAGGCGCGCCACCTCGCGGCCGTGGATGTCGAGATGCCACTTGCCGAGCAGGATCGGGAAGAAGCGCCGGAGGAGCGCGTTCGAGTCCTCCTGGAACGTGCCGATGACCTGGTCGCCGGGGCCGAGCACCTCCCACGTGTCACGGAGGATCGACTTGAACAGCTTCGACTTCACCGCGCCGAGCGGCTGGTTCGTCATCGCATCGAAGACGTCGGTGACGATGTCGACCGCGAAGATCTGACGTGCCCCGACGGAGACGAGCGGCGTCTGCATCGTCTGGTCGGTGTAGATGCTCCACCGATCCTTCAGCGAGAACAGCTTGTGGCGGACGTAGAGGACCTGGTTGCCCTGCGGGTCGAAGACACGGAACTCGCGCCCGAGGAACGTGAAGAACGGACGCTTGATCGTGTAGGTCCGGTGGGAGAACGGTCCGGCCGCCATCCCGTGGGGAGGAGGCGCCATCATCGCGGCGTTCTGCATGGCGGGCAGTCTACGCGGAAGACAGCTCGAGGCCAGAGTCGGTGTGGCGGCTTCTCTCGGCGCTCGTCGAACCGACGGAACAGAAGAAACAGGGGACCGGCAACAGGCAACCGGCAACAGGCAATGATCTCCGTCGCCGACCTCTCCGCATTGCCCGTTGCCCGTTGCCCGTTGCCTGTTTCCTGTTCTCTCGATCCTTCAGAACTGCCCGTAGATGAACGGCTCCGCCTTCGCGCCCGCGGCCGCGTGGAGGATCCACGCCGTCGCCGCGAGGAGCACGCCCTGCAGCACCGCGGGGCTCTCGACGAACGTGTCGCGGATCTTCTCGTACGCGCGACGCGGGACGAAGTGGGTGATCATCCCGAGCGCGAGGACGGCGAGGACCTTCGGCGCGAGGTTCGTCGTCCCGGGCGTGAGCTTCGCGATGCGCTCGAGGATCAGCGTCGCGTGCGCGAACGAAGGCGCGCGGAAGAAGATCCACGCGAAGCACACGAACTGGAACGTCGCGAAGACCGCGAGCGCGTGCTTCCAGGGCAGAGGACCGTTCGCTTCTTCTTCTGCGATCCGCTTCTTCGTCGCCGCCGGCCCGCCGCGCCGCGCCCACGCGCGGTTCACCGCGAGCGCGCCGCCGTGGAGCGCGCCCCAGATGACGAAGTTCCACGACGCGCCGTGCCAGAGGCCGCCGAGCACCATCGTCAGCATCAGGTTCCGGTACGTGTTCCACGTCCCGTGACGGTTCCCGCCGAGCGGGACGTAGAGGTAGTCACGCAGCCACGTCGAGAGCGAGATGTGCCAGCGGTGCCAGAACTCCTGGAGGCTCGCGGACGTGTAGGGTGCATCGAAGTTCTTCGGCAGCTCGTAGCCGAACAGCTTCGCGCTGCCGATCGCGACGTCGGAGTAGCCGGAGAAGTCCGCGTAGATCTTGATCGCGTAGGCGTAGACCGCGACGAGCACCTCGAGCGACGAGAAGCGCTCCGGGTTGTCGAACACGCGGTTCACGAGGTTCATCGAGAGCGTGTCGCCGATGACGACCTTCTTGCAGAGGCCGGTCGCGATCAGGAAGAGGCCTTCCTGCTTCAACGCGTCGGACGCGACCGGCGGGGCCGCGAGCTGCGGGAGCATCGATTTCGGCCGCACGATCGGCCCGGCGACGAGGTGCGGGAAGAACGCGACGAAGAGCAGGTAGTCGAGGTAGCGATCGGCCGGCGGGATCTCGCGGCGGTAGACGTCGATCGTGTAGCTCATCGTCTCGAACGTGAAGAACGAGATCCCGAACGGCAGCACGAGGCGGAGGTGGATCGGGCTCACCGTCACGCCGGCCCAGCGGAGGACTTCGACGACGGAGTCGACCGCGAAGTTGAAGTACTTGAAGACCGCGAGGACGCCCAGGTAGTAGACGACCGAGGCGAGGAGGAGGAGCTTCCGCTTTCGCGGGTCCTCGGTGCGCCCGAGCGCCTTGCCGATCCAGAAGTCGAGCGAGCTTCCGCAGAAGATGATCGCGACGCACAGCGCGGTCCACGGCTTCGGCGCGATCGGCAGAACCTCGACCTGGTCGAGCGCCGCGTCGTACGTCCCGACGACGTAGAAGACGTAGCTCGCGATCAGCAGGAACACCGGCCTCAGCGGATGTCTGCGCAGCGCCCAGAACCCGACGTACGTGACGAGGAGGAAGAGGCCGTAGAGAGGGCTGTTGAAGAGCACGGTGCTGCGGGGGCGTGCGGGGGCGTGCGGGGCGTCGGAGGTGCGGGGCGGCGCATCCTAACCTCGCCGCGTCGGGCTCCGCCACGTTCTCTTCAGCCCGTCATCCTTGCGGTTTCGCCGGTGGCGCGGGTGTACGGCAGGTCACGGCGGGAAGCACACGTTGGACGCGTGGGTCGCAGCGTTCTGCGGCCGGAGGTGCGCGCGGAACTTGGTCGCGCGCGAGCGGCCACGTATGCGTGGAAGAATGATCTACCTTCGCCCGAAGCTCGGTTCGTTCCTCGCGTGTGGTGCGGTCGTCTTCGCCTCCGTCGTGCTGGCGTGTGGCGGCGACGAGGGCGGGGGAGGCGAGACGAGCCTCGGCGATGCCGGCGAGACGGCGTCCGCCGACGGCGGAGCGATCCCGACGACGCCGGACAGCGGTCAGACGTCGACGCCGGACGGCGGGCAGACGACGAAGCCGGACGCGGCGGCGCCGGCGAAGTACGCCGTGGGCGGCACGGTGACCGGGCTCGAGGGCACGGGCCTCGTGCTCCAGGACAACGCCGGCGACGATCTCGCCGTCGCCGCGAGCGGCGGCTTCACGTTCGCGACCAAGCTCCTCGCCGGAGCGGACTACGCCGTCACGGTGAAGACGCAGCCCACGCAGAAGTGGCAGACGTGCACCGTGACGAACGGCACCGGCAAGATCGGCTCGGCGGACGTCACGAACGTCGCCGTCGCCTGCGCCGCGAACGCGTACAAGCTCGGCGGTACGGTGACGGGGCTCCCCGACGGCGTCGCGGTCGAGATCGGCAACGGCGCAGACAAGGTGATGGTCACCGGCAGCGTCGCCTTCCAGCTCGCACCGGTCGCGAGCGGCGACGCGTACGACGTGAAGGTCGTCACGCAGCCCGCGGACGGCACGATCACGTGCACCGTCGCGAACGGCGGAGACACGATGAAGGGCGCCGACGTGACGCTGGCGGTGACGTGCGAGAAGGCGAAGTACCCGGTCGGCGGCAACGTCACCGGTCTGCCGGCCGGCGAGAGCGTCGTCCTCCAGATCAACGGCGCCGGCGACAAGACGATCAACGCCGACAGCGCGTACTCCTTCCTCGTCGAGACCGGCACGGCGTACGCGATCACCGTCAAGACGCAGCCGGCGAGCCGGACCTGCTTCGTCTCGGAAGGCACCGGCACGGTCGCGACCGCACCCGTGACGAACGTCATGGTCCGGTGCGGCGCCGTCAGCAGCTACACGGTCGGGTCCGGCCCGACCTGGACATCGAGCCCGCCGAGCTACACGTGCCTCGAGGCGTGCGCGCTGAAGTTCGGAGGCGCGGCGGCCGACTACAGCTGCTCGACGGTGTCGACCTCGATCAACAACAAGGCGTGGGCCGACGGCTGGGGTGACACCACCCACTGCCCGGGCGGAACGCCGGTCGACGAGGACTACAAGAAGCAGGGCGCGAACTACAACTGCGGAAACTACAGCTGCTCGTTCTCGGCCTACGTGAACGATCACGGCGCGTGCATCGGTGCCGTGAACTACTGCTTCAAGTGAACGCCTGGACGGGGGGAGGGCGGGGCGCCCGTGTGCTAGGCTCCGCCTCCCTGCCGTGACCGCCGCGACGCATCCTCTCCTCGGCAAGACGACCACCGCGATCGGCGTGATGCTCGTCCTGCTCGCCGTCCCCTACGCCACCCCGAAGCTCGCCCAGCTGCGCGTCGCCCGCGCGCCCTGGGAGCCGAAGACCGCCGACACCGCCGAGCCCGAGCTGCCCGCGGTCGCGCCGCCGCCCGTGCTCACGCAGGGCGAGACGAAGCTCCAGGCGTCGAAGAACGAGGGCACGGTCACGAACGCCCTCCCGGACACGCCGGTCGACGCGCCCGCGCCGTCGCCGCCGCCGATGCCGCACCGGCAGGAGAAGGGCGTCGTCGCGGTCGAGGACGTCTCCGGCACCGCCCTCGATGCATTCTACACGCAGCTCGCGAAGACGAAGGGCAAGCAGCCCGGCGCCGTCACGCGGATCATGCACTACGGCGACAGCGTCCTCACGAGCGACTTCATCTCCGGGACGATGCGCCGGAAGATGCAGGCCGAGTTCGGCGACGCGGGCCACGGCTTCCTCCTGATGGCGAATCCGTGGGAGTGGTACTACCACAACGACGTCACCCACGCGGCGGGCGAGGGCTGGAGCTCGAGCCGCATCGTCGGCCCCCTCACCAAGGACGGCATGTACGGCCTCGGCGGCGTCACGTTCACCGGGCAGCCCGGCGCGACCGCGTCGTTCGGCACGTCGGCGGGCGCGTCGACGTTCGGGAAGAAGGTCTCGCGCTTCGACGTCTACTACCTGGAGACGCCAGCCGGTGGCGAGGTCGAGGTGAAGGTCGCGAGCGCGGGCCTCGTCGAGAGGTTCTCGACCAAGGGCGAGGCGAAGGTCTCGCGCGTGAAGTCGTTCACGGTCCCCGACGGCGAGGCGAAGTTCCAGCTCAAGGTCGTCTCCGGCACGCCGCGGATGTACGGCGTCGCGCTCGAGCGAGACAACGCGGGCGTCGTCTACGACGCGATCGGCATCAACGGCGCGCGTGCGGAGCTGTGGAACGGGATGGACGGCGCGCACTGGGGCGAGCAGATGGCGCTCCGCAAGCCCGCCCTCGTCGTGCTGCAGTTCGGGACGAACGAGAGCGAGGCGCCCGGCATCGCCGCGAACTACGAGGCGACGCTCCGCGCCGTCGTCGAGAAGCTGAAGGCGGCGGCGCCGCACGCGTCGATCCTCATCGCCGCTCCGCTCGACCGCGCCGAGAACACCGACAACGGGATGCGGACGAAGCCGGTCATCAAGAAGCTCGTCGCCGCCCAGCGCAACGTCGCGAAGGACACGAACGTCGCCTTCTGGAACACGTTCGAGGCGATGGGCGGCGAGGGCTCGATGGCCGCGTGGGTGAAGAAGGGCCTCGCCGGCGGTGACCTCACGCATCCCTCTCCGCAGGGCGCGGAGCTGATCGGCGATCTCCTCTACAAGTCGCTCACGAGCGGCTTCGAGGCGTGGCAGGCGAAGCGCGGCGCGCGCTGATCACTCGCACTCGCTCATCGGCGCCCACTTGCACCGCGAGCGCGTCGGGTCGGCCTTGCACTTCGCGATCGCCTCGTCGTTCGGGCACGTGAAGCACTGATCGTTCACCCGACACGTCTTCTTCGGGCCACGGTTGCAGGCCGCGCCGAGGACGAGCAGAACGAAGGCGGCGGAGCGCATCATTCGACGGTGGAGGGATCGACCGGCGCCATCGGGAGCGACGCGGGCGGGACCGTGACGTCCGTCTTCATCGCCGCCGAAGGCGGGAGCCCGCGCTCCTTGCGATAGCCGGCGTAGGCCCGCATCAGATCCGACGCGAACGAGCTCCCGAGCTGGGCGTAGCCCTCGCGGGTGAGGTGGCAGCGGTCCTTCTGCGCCCGCGGCGGCTCTTCGATCGCCCACGCGGCGATCGCGCCGTCGCCGCCCATCGCCGAGAGCTGATCGTAGAACGCGCACCCCGCCGCCTCGGCGACGCGCCGCTGCACCTCGATGATCTCGAGGAGCTTCGTCGACGTCGTCCACTGGCCGTTCGCCGAGATGGCGCGGTCGGGCGGACCGAGGAGAAGGCACGACGCGGTCGGCACGGCCCGCGCGACGCGGCCGAGCATGTCGACGAGCGTGCGCTCGTAGGTCTGGGCCGGCATCCCCTCGTCGGTCGACTCGTTCGTGCCGTAGGCGAGGACGACGAGGGAGGGGTTGCGGTGACGGAGCTGCTCGGCCCAGTGCTGCTCGTTCCACGAGAGCGCGGTCGTCACGCGCGCGCCGTTGATCCCGAGCGCGTCGAGGACGACGCCGTGCTGCGCGCGATCGAGCGACACGCCGTAGACGCGCACGTCCCCGTCGCCCACGCTCCGGACCTCCAGCTGGTGCGCCGACGGCTCCGCGATGCCGAAGGTGCGGAAGCCGGAGGTGACGCGCTCGCCGCGCGTCGAGACCCGGACGACGCGCACGCCGTCGACGAGCACGTCGAACGATCCGCCGCTCGGCTGCTCGAGGTACGCGATCTCCGCGCGCGCCGTCTTCGCCGTGACGTCGACCCACGCGCGGCCGCCGCGCTGCGCGGCGAGGCCGATCCCGGCGAGGCCGTACATCCCGTCGCCGGCGAGCTTGCCCTTCTCCCAACGACCGCGCTCGGGCGACCACTCGCCGGTCATCCCGACGCGGACCCCTTCCTGGAGGTACGTCCGCCACGGCTTCCCGATCGCGACGAGGCCGCGACCGCCGTCGCCGAACCGGGCCTGGAGCGCGTGGCGCACGATGGCGGTCTCGACGTCGGCCGCCGTGTGCGAGTCGCCGAACTGGACGATCCGGACGTCGTCGTCGGCCTGTCCCGCCTCGAGCCGCGCGAGCGCGTCGAAGAGGCGGCGCAGGCCGGCGGGATGATCGAGCGCTCCCACGCTGCCGGGACGCGAGGGCCTCACGATCTGCGCGGGGTCCGTCGCAATCGCGTTGCGCGGCGCGGGCTTCGGCTCCGTCAGCGCGCTCGGCTGCGGCTTGTTCACCGCCTCGCCGCACGCGAGCAGGGAGAGCGCGCCGAGCAGGCCGAAGGGGAAGATCAGGCGCGAGGTCAGGCCAGGGACGGCGGGCACGACCTCGGAATCCTTGCACGCAAAGAGGGCTCGCGGAAGTTTGTTTGATACCTTGCGCCCGTGCGCGCGTTCCCGTCCGCCCGCCTCCTCTTCGCAGCGATGTGGGTGGGCGCGCAGCTCGCGCTGATCCTCACCGCGGCGCGGCGGCCCGACGGCGTCTTCGGGTTCCGGATGTTCCCGGAGTCGAGCACGGTGGCCGTCACGCTCTACCGCGACGTCGCAGGGGAGGGCGGCGTCAGCCTCCGCATGCCGGTCCAGGACGGCACGTGGACGGCGCGCGACAGAAGCGGCGCACCCAAGATGGTATCCTGGAAGGACCGGGTCCGCCGTCCCGAGCTCGCGACGTTCGACACGGAGATGTCCGCGTCCTACGGCGCGGCGGCCCAGATCATGCGATGGCAGGCGGCGCTCGAGGACGTAGCCACGCACCTCGACGGCGATGCCGACACGCGAAGGCTCGCGCTCGAGATCACCGTGCGCCGGAATGGTCACGAGCCCCGCGTCGTGCGCCTCGAGAGCCAGGAGCGCCGGTGAAGGACGCGCTCCGCCGGTTCCGTGACGAGATCGCCGACGGAACCGTCCTCGGCCCCGTGCGTGCGGTGGTCGGCCTGCTCCTCGGCTGGCAGGCGCTCGTCGCCGCCGCGGAGCTCTCGCGCCTCGGATACTTCGGCGACGCGTTCCACATGCCGCTCGTGCCCGAGGCGCTCGTGCCCTCGCATCGCGTGTACGCGCTGTCCTTGGCGCTCCGGGTGTGTCTCGCGGTCATGGTCACGCTCGGGATCTGGGCGCGGCCCGCGCTCGCCGCGAGCGCGCTCCTCGCCGCGTGGGCGCTCCTCTGTGACCGTCTACAGTTCCACCACAACCGGTATTCCCTCGCGTGCTACGCGCTGCTCCTGTCGCTCACGCCGTGCGATCGGAGCTGGCGTGCGCCAGAAGCGGGCGGTCCCGCGCTGCGCGAAGGGCCGTTCTGGGGCGTGCGCCTCGCGCAGGTGCAGGTGTCGCTCGTCTATCTCGCCTCGGGCGGGTCGAAGCTCCTCGACCCCGACTGGCGGACGGGGCTCGTCCTCGCCGATCGCGTCGCGCGCCATGCGCATCTCGCGGTGGACGCCGGGGTGCCGCGTGCGCTCGTCGACTTCCTCGCGCGCGCGGACGTGACGAGCGCGCTCGCGAAGGCGGCGATCACGATGGAGCTCGTGCTCGTCCTCGGGCCCTGGCTCCGTCCGACGCGCGTCATCGTCCTGTGGTTCGGGCTCTGGTTCCACGCCGTCATCCAGCTCACGGCGAAGGTCGAGACGTTCTCGATCCTCACCGTTGCGATGTACGGCCTCTTCGCGACGCCCGATCGTGCGGCGCGCACGATCTCGTTCGATCCCTCCACGTTCCGCGGTCGCCTCGCGGCCGCGACGGTGATGCTCCTCGACTGGCTCGAGCGCTTCGAGCTTCGTCCGTGGGAGCCGGACGACCGGCGCGGGCACGCGATCGTGATCGTCCGCCGTGACGGCACGACCGTGACCGGGATCCGCGCCTTCGCGATGCTGACGCGGTGCCTGCCGGCGCTCTTCCCGCTCTGGGCGCCGGCGGCGCTCGTCGCGAGCTTCACGAAGCGCGGCGATCTCTCGACGCGCGCGTGAGGGGTGCGGAATCGAGGCACGTCTGCCCGCCCACTCCTGCGAGCGGACGCCGCGTCCTCGTCGGCAAGCGGCCGATGAAGAACGTCGGCCGCGCACGCGAGCGTGGCGAGACGCACGGCTTCATCAAGGTCCTCGTCGATGCGGAGACGAAGGAGATCCTCGGCGCCTCCATCCTCGGCATCGAAGGCGACGAAGCGGTCCACGCGATCGCCGACGTGATGTACGCAGGCGCGCCGTACACGACGATCTCGCGCGCCGTCCACATGCATCCCACCGTCGGCGAGCTCGTCCCGACAACGTTCCAGAGCCTCGCGCCGCTCGCGTGAGGCTCCTCAGTCGGCGAGCTTCGTCAGCTCCAACTTGTCGAGCGGCGAGTCGCCGTAGATCGTGAGCGAGGTCCCTTCGAGCTCGAAGCAGCTCGTCTTCGTGAAGGCGGCTGCGTCGCAGCGCTTCGCGCTCCCCGGTCGTGAGCTCGCACGGCACGTGATGTCACCGAGCGTGCGCTTGTCCTCCTTGCTCTCGAGGATCGCGATCTCGTTCGCGCTCACGCGTGCGCGCGTCGTCACGGCCGCGATCGCTCCCTCGGCCCCGTTCGACGCACGGCAGCGTGTCGCGAACGTGATCGACGTCGGGCCGATCCGGAGCCGAGAGTCGAACGACCAGGTCGACGCGGGCGATTCGAGGACGCCGCCCCAGAGGCCTTCGACCGAGCCGGCCGTCGCCGTCGAGCCGCTGTCCTCGAAGAGCGGCGCGCCGACGGGGGAATCGTTCGCGGAGCTGCGCGAGCCATCGGAGTCGGAGCTCCCCGAGCAGCCGGACGCGAAGATGCCGAAGAGGAGGAAGGTGGCGAAGTGGAGGTTGTTCATGGCGGCGCGCACGAGCAACCGGTGTGCCTCTCCGCGTGCCGGCGGATCACCGCGAGAAGCGCGCGTGCGCGAGACGCGGGGCGCCGCCTTGGCGCGTCGAGCGCCACGCCGTCACCCGTCAGAGGCACTTCCAGATCCCGCCGGCGAACGTCGAATCGCAGCCGCACACGCATGGCGCGCCTTTGACGGAGACGCACGCGCACGTCGGCGAGCTCGCGGTGAAGCCGCAGCCGTCGGCTTCGCGCGGAGGAGACGACGGACAGACGGGCGTGAACACGACGCCGCTCGTCGACGTCGACCCGTCGCCGACGGAGCACACGACGCCCACCGTCATCGACGGCTGGCGGGCGTAGCAGTGGAGCCATTCGACGGCGTCGGGGCTCGGCTGCGAGCTGAAACAGAGCAAGGGGTTCTGCGTGCAGCTGGTGCTCGGCGCGATGTCATCGCTGCACGCGTACGTCCCCTCTCTGCACCGGCAGCGTCGAGCGGACGTGCCGTTGTCGACGGCGCACACCGCGTCGCCCGTGCATGCCGCTCCGGGAACGCAGGTCGTCGGCGGATCGGGCGCGCGCTCGATGCACGCGAAGCGCCCGGCCGAGCACGAACAGTTGCGCGAGAGCGCGCCGTCGTTCGTCTTGCAGCGTTGGTCGTCGGTGCAGGGAGCATCGGTCGCGCAGAGCGGAGTCGCGGGCTCGGCGGGCGGCGCGGGCGCGGGCGCGGGCGGTGGGGCCACCGACTCGCCGCTCGTCGGCTCTTCGCCGCGAGGCGGCTCGGTCCGTTCGGTCTCGGAGGACGCGCCGGGAGCGAGGTCCGGAGGCGCCGGGGGCGACGTCGAGCTCCCGCAGGCAACCGTGGAGGCGAGGGCGAGAGAGGCGAAGAGCGAAGCGCGCGTGAGGACCATGCGCGCTTGGTTGCATCGAGCCGTCCGACGTTCGACGACGGAGGCGTGTATCGAGTCCGCACTCCTGTATCGCCGTGTATCGGGGGTGTATCGCCGCTTCCCGGAGGTGATTCACCCCTGGATTTTCGATGCTTCCTGCGTACCGGCGGTGGCCTCGTCCTTGCGAAGAGGGTCTTCGTCGACCGCGGATGGTCGACCAACCCCGAGCCAAGGACCCGTCATCATGTCGACCCGCTTCTTCTCCACGTTCGCTGCCGTCTCCTCGCTCCTCCTCGCCGTCGGGTGCGCGGCGGATCCGGGCGACGACGCCGAGAGCGTCTCGGCCGCGGAGGTGCCGAGCGTCGCGATGGACGGCGTCGAGACGGAAGCGACGGGCCAGACCTGCGCCTGCCCGGCAGGGACCGAGTACCAGGCGGGCCTCTGCTACACGAAGTGCGCGTCGGGTTGGGTCGGCGAGGGCCCGGTGTGCTGGAAGCCGTGCGCCGCCGGCTTCACGGACACCGGCTTCTTCTGCCACCGTGACTCGAAGATCATCGGGGCCGATACGAGCTCGTGCCCCTGGTACAACAAGTGCGGCGTCGGCTCGGACTGCAACAAGTGCCCGTCGGGCTACGCGAACGACGGCTGCACCTGCCGCGTCGACGCGTACATCTACGCGCAGGAGTCGTACGGACGCGGCGTCGGAACGACCCCGACGTGCACGACGTACTGAGGACCGTTTCGGGATCTCTCGGAGGCCCGCACGAGTCGTGGTATTCTGGAGCCGATGTCTCGCTTCGCGAGTCTGGTCGGCCCGAGCGCGGCGATCGCCGCGGGGCTGCTGCTCGCCGCGGGCGTCGCTTGCTACGACGTGGACTCGCTCCGCGGCGGCGTGCGGCCCGGCGCGGAGAAGGACGCCGCGCCGCCGGCCCCGGACGCGACGCCGCCGCGCTTCTGCGAGACGGTCGACGCCGCGCTGCTGTGCGACGACTTCGACGACCCTCTCGACGTCCCGCTCGACCGGAAGTGGCAGGGCCTTCCTCCGACGATCCCGGGCGTCCTCCGCGACGGCAACGTGCGCCTCGAGCGTCTCGCGCCGGGAGGTGCCGGGCCGCTGTCGCCGCCCTACGTCCTCGACACCGTCATCGACAGCGCCAGCCTGGTGCGTAGCTCTGCGTTCGTCGCGCAGTCGCTCGGGGTCGTCGGGGCGAAGGCGGTCGAGATCTCCGCGAGCATCCGTGCCCCGGAGCTCGATGCCGGCCCGCCCGCCATCCTCGACGCGGGCGACGGCGGCACGGTGGAGCGCCGCGGACCCGCAGTGAGCATCCTCGGGATCGGGAGCGTCGGGATCGAGACGATCGCGGCGACCCTCGAGCTCTGGCCCGGCGCGCTCGTCCTCCGATCCGGCGTGCAGACCGAAGACGTCTCGGGCACCGCTCGCGCCTTCGTGGCCGAGTCCCAGTACGCGCCGCTCGTCCGCGCGAGCTGGCTCGAGGTGCACATCGTCATCGGACATCGCGACTCCGTGATGGCGCGCGCCACCGAGGCGACCGGCGTGGCTCCCCAGTGCCCGGACACGCCCGCCGTCGCGGCGGCATGGGGGTCGATCCCGCGCGGCGCGACGGCGTGCATCACGCTCTCGGACCGTCTCGTCCCGTTCCCCGAGCGCGACGTCACCGCCCTCGTCAGCGCGACGATGCGGGAGCGCGCCTACGTCCACCTGCTCTTCGACAACGTCACCGTGAAGGCGCTGCCGTGAAGCTTTCCTCGATCGCGGTCGCCGCGACGCTGCTCCTCGTCACGACCGCCGCCTCGGCGGACGAGACCGCCAAGCGCTGCGTCGCGCAGTCGGACGAAGGCCAGTACCTCCGTGACCACGGCAAGCTCACACAGGCGCGTGCGTCGTTCGTCGCGTGCGCGCAGACGGAGTGTCCGAGCGTCGTGCGCCGCGCGTGCGCGGAGTGGCTCCAGGACGTCGACGCGCGTCTCCCCTCCGTCGTGATCTCGCTCCGCGACGACAAGGGCAAGGACATCAGCGGCCAGCTCCGGATGGACGGCGAGCGCGTCGACCAGCCGAGTGGGCGCGCGCTGACGGTCGACCCCGGGTTCCACGTCTTCGAAGGCGTCGTGCCGGGAAAACCGAAGGCTCAGGTGCAGCTGCTCGTGAAGGAGGGGGAGAAGAACGTCCCGATCGCGCTCGTCGTCGCGCCCCCGCCGAAGCCGGTCGCACCGCCGCCCGAGAAGCGTGTCCCCGTCATGTCCGTCGTCCTCGGCGGCGTGGCGCTCGCGTCCGGCGCCGTCTCGCTCGGCTTCTGGCGTGATGCGGTCTCGGAGGGCGACAACCTCCGCGGCTCGTGCGCGCCGGGGTGCACCGACGACGAGATCGCGCCGGTCGAGCGGAGCCTCCTCGTCTCGCGCGTCGCGCTCGGCGTCGGGATCGCTGCCGCGATCGGCGCGGTGACCTGGTTCTTCGTCGCGCCGGGCCGTGCCCCGAAGCCCACCGCGCAGGGCTTCGCCCTCACGTTCTGAGGTTCAACGGCTGCTCGGTGTCGGCCGCAGATCCGCACGAGCCTCGGCGAGCAGCTTCGTGAGCACGTCGCCGTGCGAGAAGCCGCGCACTTCCGTGAACCAGGCAGCGGCATCCTCGACGTTCGCGAACGCACGTGCCTGGTAGCGCGGCGGGTGGATCCAGTTGAGCGCAGTGAGGACGCCGCGCACGAGCGGCGACTCGCTCACGAGCGCGAACACCGCGTCGGAGCGCACTTCGGTCGTGACCTCGGCGATGCGCTTGCGCCACGTCGCGTTCGGAACCGGCGCATCGGGATCGGCGACGAGCACGGCGGCAGGCTTCGTGTAGTTGCGACCGCGCTCGTCCATCTGACGGATCGCGGTGATGTACCGCGCGTAGTCCGCGTCGGTCGTCGCTCCGGAGATGAGCCAGAGGACGACGCCGTGCCCCGCGTCCCAGGCCTGCGCGAACATGCTCTCAGGCCCACTCCGTCTTCTGGACGACGGGGAGCTGGAGGGCGCGCTCGCGATCGAGATCGAGGTTGCCGACGTGGAGCGCGAGCGGCGTCTGCACCCACTTGTAGATCGACTGGGTGAAGAGGCGCGCGAAGCGAGCAGCCCACGCGTCGATCTTCTCCGCGCCGTGCTCGGGGAACATCGTGAGGAGCACGTCGCGCACTTCGGTCGGCGACATCTTCTCCCCGGCGTAGAGCGCGAAGCAGGCGTCGAGGACGGGGAAGGGCATCAAGTCCTTCTCGTCCTCCTGGTCGTCGGCGAGCTCGGCGGAAGCCGGCTTCACGAGCGTCCTCCGGATCCCGTCCCAGCCCGTCTTCTCGAGCAGGTAGTCGAGGAGGTAGTTCACCACCGTCTTCGGGACGTTCGCGATGACGGAGAGCGCGCCTTCCATGTCGCCGCCGATCGTCGTGTAGCCGACGGCCTTCTCGCTCATGTTGCTCGTCTGGAGGAAGAGACCAGCCGCGGAGTTCGTCCAGGTCCACATCCGCTCGGCGCGGATCCGGGCCTGCACGTTCTGGCGCGCCATCTGACCGAGCTTCTCGCCGGGCTGGAGCATCTTCTCGATCTCGGCGAGCTCGCGCTCGAACGCGTCGTCGATCGACACGATCGCGAGCGACACGTCGAGATCGCGTGCGGCGGCCTCGGCTGCGGCCCGCGTCTCCGCCGACGAGTAGCGCGACGGCATGAAGAACGCGCGGAGGATCTCGCGCGCCTTCGCGCGCTCGGCGTCCGGACCGAGGTTGCCGTAGCGGCGCGTGATCCAGCGGCGCGCGAGGATCAGGCACAGCAAGCTGTCGCGTCCGCCCGAGAGCGCGACGCCGATCGTCTTGAAGGCACCGGTCTTCTCGAAGTAGTCGCCGACGCCCATCGAGAGCGCATCGAGGAGGTCCTCGCAGAAGTCCTCGCGCGGGGTCGTCTTCGGCGGCGGCCCGGGGAGGAAGAAGCTCAGGTTCGTGGGGAAGGGGTAGGCGAGCTTCGATCGATCCGCCGTCGCCGCTTCGGCGCGGACGTGCTTCACGCCCGGCCCGGTCGCGGCCCACGCCTCCTGGTCGGCGCGCCACGTCGTGTTCTCGTTCCGGAGTCGGTGCGTGCGATCGAGGTCGACGGTCGTCGCCGAGAAGCCCTCGCAGAACCGCGGCGCGACGAGGAGCATGCGCCCGTTCTGCGCGACGTAGCCGCCGCCGTCGAAGACGAGGCCGTCGTTCGAGCCGACGAGCCCGGCGTAGACGACGGTGCACTGGTTGTCGTTCGCGCGCGTCGAGATCATCTCCGAGCGGGTCGCCGCGACGCCGAGGCGGAACGGCGAGGCCGACACGTTGACGACCACCTCCGCGCCGGCATACGAGCGCCGGCGCATCGGGCCGTCGGGCGACCAGAGGTCTTCGCAGACCTCTACGCCGACGGAGCCGAAGTCGAAGTCGAAGACGAGGTCGCCGAAGGGGACGCCGTGGACGGTGTCGAAGAGGCCGGCCGCGCCTCGCGCGAACACGCGCGCTTCGTAGAAGACGTTGTAGAGCGGCAGCTTCTCCTTCGGGACGAGCCCGAGGATCCTGCCGGCGTGGACGACGGCCGCGCAGTTGTAAAGGTGCGATCCGCGGGCGACGACGAGGCCGATCACGGACACGATCCCGAGCTCGCGCGTCTCGGCCGCGAACCGCTCGAGCTCCGTCCACTGCGAATCGACGAACGCGCGCCACTGGACGAGGTCCTCGGGCGAGTACCCCGCGATGCACTGCTCGGGGAAGGCGACGAGCGTCGCGCC
This sequence comes from Polyangiaceae bacterium, assembly GCA_039809485.1. Classification (GTDB taxonomy): domain Bacteria; phylum Myxococcota_A; class Polyangia; order Polyangiales; family Polyangiaceae; genus Labilithrix. Next base: position 35,379 of record JBDHVE010000006.1, read on the forward strand.
GTCGGCGGCCGCTTCGCGCGCGAGACGGAGCGCGCGATCCGTGTTGGAGCGCACGGCACCGACCGTGGTGTTGACGTTCGCGATCGCGACGCGGATGAGCCTCATGTTCCTCCGAGGAAGGCTACAGGCTACAGGCTACGGGCTCCAGGCTCCGCGCTGTCCGAAGGTCACCGCGCCTCGGCGACGAGCCGCTCGATCTCCCGGACGAGCGCGTCGGATGCGACGAGCCTGCGCCGGGCGGTCACGGCAGCGGGGCCGACGGTCCTCAGCTCCGGCGGAAGCGCCGCGATCTCCGTCTTCGCGCGCTCGCGGCCTTCGTTCGGCTCCGGGAGCCTCGCGACGGGGCCGTCGCCGCGCCAGACGGGGACGAGGACCGGACGCGACCGGCCGCCGGGGGACGGCTCGCTCGCGAGCGAGACGACGTCGTGGTCTCCGAAGCGGTGGACCTGGAGCTCGCCCGGGAGCGTCGCCTTGCCGGTCCCCTTCGCGACCTTCATCGTCGTCGCGCCGTAGCCGTTCACGACGAGCTTCGCGACGGCGCCGATCCCGGCGGCGGCGTCCGGCGAGCAGACGATGTTCTCACCGACGCCGAAGCCGTCGGCGACGTCGGCGAGGGCGGCGACCCGATCCTCGTCGAGCGCGTCGGAGACGTAGATCCGGGTGTGCGGCGAGTCGAGCTCGCGGAGGAGCGCGCGTGCTCGCGTGATCGTCGCGGGCGTCACGTTCGAGTCGATCCGGATGCCGAAGAGCGGGATCCCTTCTTCCCGCGCGGCCGCGACGGCATTCCGGATCCCGCGCTCGGTGTCGTAGGTGTCGACGAGCATCGTGACCGGCGCGCCGCCGAACGTGCGCGCGTAGGCGCGGAAGAAGCTCCGCTCCGCGTCGTCGCGCGACTCACCCGGGCGCTCCGACGCCTGCACCGCGAAGTGGTCCATCGTCCCGGTCGCCGGGATCCGCCACTTCGCCCAGGCCGCGACGTTCGAGCTCGCGTGGACGCCGCCGAGCCACGCCGCATAGGTCGCGTCGATCGCCGCCTCGGGGTGCGTGCGCCGCTGGCCGAACTCCATCACCTGCTTGCCGCGCGCGGCGAGGACCACGCGCGCCGCCTTCGAGGCGACCATCGACATGTGGTTCACGTAGCCGAGCCACGGCGTCTCGATCAGCTTCGCGCGGACCATGTCCGTGCGGACCTGGAGCATCGGCGTGTAGATCGAGAGCGGCTGCTCGCCGACGAGGAGCGGTGAGCCGTCGGTCCGGCACGCGGGGCCGGCGAACGCGAGCGAGCCCTCCGGCATCGCGTCGATCGCGCCGCGGAAGCCGTCGACCGCACGCAGCGCGTCGAGGAGCGCGGTGCGCTTCGTGAGGACGGGACCGATCGCGGGGTGCTCGAGGAGGGCGTCGAGATCGGACGCGTCGAGCTTCATCGCCCGCGCGTGCTCGAGGATTCGCCGGAGGCCCGCGAAGACGACGAACGCCCGGTTCCGCGGCATGCGACGGAAGAAGAAGGCCATCGTGACCTCCTGCCCGAGCCTCCCCTCCGCTTCGTGCGTGAGGAGCGTCGTCATCTGGTACGCGTCGATGCCGAGCGTCGCGAGCGTCATGTCCGACCTCATCGTAGACGGAGGCATCCGAGCCTCTGCTCACGAACGTAAGGTCGGCCAAAAGAGTGTCAATGACTCTTTCTGCGCGCGTCCACGATCACGGCGCGTAGATGCGGCCGGGTGCGTCCTTCGTGCCCTTCTCCGTGTGGCAGCTGTTGCAGTCGCCGCTCGTCTGCGGCGTCTTCATCGCGCGAGTCTTCGAGCCGCTCACGACCTTCGCCGTGTACGGGGCGGTGAAGGAGCGCTGGATGACGAAGTTGCCTGCCGCGTTCACCGCGCCCGTGAAGGTGGCGCCGGTCGCGTCGGTGATCACGACCTGCGTCGCGGTGACGGTGCCGTTCACGCCGTTGCAGTCGTCCGGCTCGTGCGCGGTCGGATAGACCGTGCCGAGAAAGCCGGTGCGCGGCCCTTCACCTTCCTGCTTGTGACAGGTGATGCACGCCTGACCCGGGTTCATCCGCGGCGACTCGCGGTTGCCGCCGGTCCAGAAGCTGTTGCTCGTGCATACCGTCGGCGTCGCGGTGTCGCTCCCGCCTTCTACGCCGCACGTCCCGGACGGCATCCCCGCCGCGACCCAGGCCTCGAGGACGGCCGCATCGGACGCGGGCAGCAGCCCGTCCGGCGGCATCGGATCGGACGCGTCCTTCATCCGGAGGACGGCTTCTTCCGCGACCGTGAGGCTCGGGTTCTTCTTCGAAGGCTTCGCGAGGTCGGCCGCGCTCACCATCGAGTTGTGCGCGCCGCCGGACGGCGTCGTTCCGTGACACGAGACGCAGTTGTCGCCGAGCAGCTTCGCGACGTCGCACGGGAGGTCGGAGGTGGCGACGCTCGTCGGGGACGTGTCCTGCGTCGGCGTCGGTTCGGTCATCCCGACGTGGCTGCCCGTGTAGCAGCCGACGAGCGCGGCGGTGACGACGACGGGCCCGAGGAGAGGAAGCGGTCTCATGGCTCGACGGGGGGTACCGCGGCCCCCGCGCCAGCAGGCAGCGCGGGATCCGATTTCGTGCCCGCTTGCCTTCTGCGTCCGCGCGCGGTTTGACTTGCGAGGATGGTGCTCGGGGTCCTCACCGTGCTCGTCGTGCTCGCATCCGGCGAGCCGGACGGCGCGGCGCCCGCGATGGAGCAGGCGCTCCGCGCGGCGCTGCCCGAGGGCGCGCGCGTCCTCGTGAGACAGAGAGGAGACGGCTCCGACGGCACATGGCTCGCGCGCGGAAAGGACGAGCAGGCGGCGCTCGTCGGCGTCGTGACGTGGAGCGAGAAGCAGCGGCGCGTCGTCGTGCACTTCGTCCGGCCCGACGAAGGACGTTGGTCGGACCGAGAGATCCGGTTCGACGCGACCGACGCGACCCAGGAGCGAGGACGCACGCTCGGCTTCGCGCTTGCGTCGATGGTGCCGGAGGACGTGCTCGCGAAGGCGACCGCGGAAGCGGCGAGCACACCGGCGGCGCAGCCCGCGTCGACCGCGCAGCCTGCGCCAGGCGTCGCGCCGACCAGCACGCCCGCGAGCACAGTCGAGGCTGCCGCGGGGGCTCGTCCGACGTCGCCGCGCGAGGAGGCTCCACCACCGGCGCCGCTCGGCGCGCGCGCGCGTCCGTCGATCGAAGCGGCGGGGATCGCCGCGGTCGCCCTCGGCGGCTACGGCGGCGGGCTCGGCGCCGCCGTCGCGCTCCGGATCCCGATCTCCTCCACGTTTCGCGTGCGCATCGGCGCGAGCGCACGCGCCTCGGACGTCGGCCCCGCCCAGGCGAGCTCGCGCGTGCTCGGGGGCGCCGTCGGTCTCGCGTGGCAGACGTGGGTCGACGGGCAGCGCCGGTGGGCGGCGGGAGCCCGCCTCGACGCCATCGTCCAGCACCACGAGCTCGTCCACTTCTCCTCCGACGACCCCGAGCCCGCCTCGCAGGTCCGCTGGATGCCCGCCGTCGCCGGCGCGCTCGAGGTCGGCTGGCGGTTCACCGAGCAGGCCGCCGTCGTGGGGGCGATGGGCCTCGAAGGCGCATTCGGTACCTCGACCGTCCTCGTGGCAGGGCAGGAAGTCGCCACGATTCCGCCGGTGCGGGCATTGGGAGAGGCAGGCCTACGTGTCTCCTTCTGAAATGCGGGGGCCCGTGCCTGCTCCGGCCGGGGAGGGGGTACCTTCCGATCGAGGAGAAATGACCTCCCGATCTTCCGCAGCAGGTCGGCCGAGGTTGTGGGTCGTCCCCCATGAAGGAACGCCGCAGCCCCCGCCGCCCGCGCTCCCCGCGCCGACGCTGGACGACAGCCAGATCCTGGCGTCCATCCGCGCCGGCGATCCGGACGCGGCGACGGCGCTCCACGATCGGCTCCGCCCCGTCGCGGAGCGCGCGGTCCGGCGTCTCCTCGGGCATGCCGATCGCGATCGCGAGGACCTCGTCCAGCAGGCGATCATCGAAGTGGTCACCACCGCGCACCGCTTCCGTGGCGACTGCCCGCTCGATGCGTGGGCGTCGACCGTCGCGGCCCACGTCGTCTACAAGCACCTGCGGCGGCGCATGACGGAGCGTCGCATCTTCGAGGCGTGGAGGACGGAAGACGAAGGCACGACCGCTGATCGCCGGAGCCTCTCGCGCGAGGCCGTCGCGCGGAGCACGCTCCGCCGCGTCCTCGCGCTCCTCGACGGGATCGACGAAGCGAAGGCGTGGGCCTACGTGCTCCACGACGTCTGCGGATACGACTTGAAGGAAGTGGCTCAGATCACGGAGACGACCGTCTCGGCCGCGCAGTCGCGCCTCGTCCGCGGACGGCGCGAGCTCATGGAGAAGATCGCCGCGGACCCGGAGCTCGGGGCGATGCTCGCGAGGGGGGACTCACCATGACGCACGACCCGCTCGAGCAGATGACGCGCCTCCTCCGCGACGCGACCGCCGACGTCGGTGACGCCTCCGCGCTCCCGCCTCGCCGTGACGAGGCGATCGCGAAGGTCGCCGAGGCGATCCGAGCCCGCGCGCGGGCCGAGCGCCGTCGCCGCGCGCTCGGCGCGATGGCCGTCGCGGCCGGCGTTCTCGCCGTCGCGTCCGCCGGCGCGTTCGTCGCCTTCCGTGCCGCGCCGAACGCGACGACGGCGCGCAACATGTCGACCGACCTCGGCAGGATGGAGGGCAGCGGCGTGACCGTGCTCCGCGACGGCCACAGCGAGTCGGCCGAGAGCGGTGCGCGGATCGCGGAAGGCGCCGAGCTCCGGACCTCTGCTGGCGCGGAGGCGAAGCTCGCGTTCGACAGCGGCACGCAGGTGACGATCGGCGACGGCGCGCGCGTCCGGCTCGTCGAGCAGCGCAAGCAGAAGCGGTTCGCGCTCGAGGCCGGCTGGCTCACTGCGAAGGTCGCGAAGCTCGCGCCCGACGAGCGGTTCGTCGTCGCGACCGGCGACGCCGAGGTCGAGGTGCGGGGCACCGCGTTCCGCGTCTCGCTTGCCGAGGCCGGCGCGCCGTGCGCGGTCGCGACGCCGACGCGGCTCGTCGTGACCGAAGGCGTCGTCGTCGTCCGCCACGCGGGCGCCGAGCATCGCGTCGCCGCCGGTCAGTCGTGGCCGGAGGGCTGTGCGACGGCTGCGCAGCAGGCGTCCACGCCGGTCGTCGCGGCGTCGCCCGCGCCTCTGCGCGACGCGCCGAGGCCGAAGCCGGCGGACGTGCATGCGCCGCTGCGCGCCTCGCACCTCTCCGAGCAGAACGACATGTTCGACCTCGCCATGCGCGAGAAGCGGGAAGGCCGCTCGGGCGAGGCGGTCGTCACGCTCGACCGCCTCCTCGCGCGCTGGCCCGATGGGCCGCTCGCCGAGAGCGCCGCAGCGGAGCGGATGCGGCTCCTCGCGTCGAGCGATCGCCCGCGCGCGGTCCGCGCGGCGCGTGACTACCTCGCTCGCTGGCCTCGCGGCTTCGCGCGGGCCGAGGCCGAGGCTCTCGCGGGCACGCCGTGATCCGCGGGGGGCTCGCAGCGGTGGCGGCGGCGACGGTGCTCGTCGTGTGCGTCCCCGCCTGTAACGGCTCCTTCCGCTTCGACGAGGGCAGCGTCGACGGCGGCTCGGAAGCCGGCGCGAGCACGGGCGACGCGGCGGCCCTGCCCGAGTGCACTTCGGATGCTCCCTGCGCGCCGCTCGGAATGCGGTGCGATACCGAGAGCCGCGTCTGCGTCGCGTGTCTGACGGATGCAGAATGCACATCGGCGGGGCGACGCTTCTGCGAGCCGAAGCAGCACGTGTGCGTGGCGTGTAGGACGACGGCGAACTGCCCTTCGCGTCACACGTGCGAGCCGACGACGCATCGCTGCCTCGATGCGTGCTTCGACGACGACGACCTCTGCCCGATCCAGGGATTCGAGTGCAACCAGGAGCTCCGGCTCTGCGTCGAGTGTCGTGAGGACGGACACTGCGAGGCGTCGCCGCGCGGGAAGCGCTGCAACGTCGATTCGGGCGAGTGCGTCGCGTGCGTGACGAAGGAGCACTGCGCCGCGCCACGACCGACGTGCGATCCGCGCTCGGGCACGTGCGTCGGTTGCGTGACGACGTCCGACTGCGCGCCGGGGCAGGCGTGTGCCCCTGCCACGCAGACGTGCGAAGTCGTCGTCGCCCCGTGATCGACCGCGAGGAAGCGCTCACTGCACGGTCGGTGCGACATCGAACACGCCGCGGACGCGGAGGGTCGACCCCTCACGCGCGCCCTTCCCCTGCACGACGATCTCGTACGAGCCCGCGATCCGCGCGGGGCTCACCTGCGTCAGCGAGACGTCGCGCGCGGTGACGACGTCGCCGTCCGTCGTCGCTCCGCAGGACACGAACGTGAGGTTCTTCCAGCGTGCCGGCAGCGTACCGAGACCGGCCCACGAGTTGTCCGACGTCGTCAGCGACACCGATACCGCGTTCGACGGGCAGCTCGTGAGCGGACCCGCCGTGGCGCCCGCCGGCACGAAGATCTGCACGTTCCGCCCCCAGTACGGGAAGAACAGCTGATAGGAGCCGTCGCTCGCGTAGTGCAGCGCTTCCGCGGTCGCGAACGCCGCGACGCGCGTCCCGTCGACCTCCCACACGATCGTCGGCGCCTTGCACGCCGACGACGCGTCGCTCTGCTCGCATACTTCGGCGGCGGAGCACATCCCGCACGGCGTTCCGCAGACCGGGTCGGGTCCGCACTTCCTCGCCGTGCACGACGGCGTGCACGGCGCATCGGGCTTCGCCGGGTCGCTCGCATCGCTCGCCGTCTCCGCGGTCGTGACCGCCCCGTCGGTCGCGGCGTCGTCCTCACCGTCCGGCGCCGGCACGTCCTCGGCCGCTTTGAGGGACCCGCACGCGAGGAGCGCCGCCGTGAACGTGAACGCGAGCCGCCGCCACATCGTCCGACAGCTTAGCTCGTCTCGGCGTTCTTGCAGCCGCGCGACAACCGCGGTGTGCTGCACGGATGGCGGCGAAGAAGAAGGCGGCGGCGAAGAAGAAGGCGGCGGCGAAGAAGAAGGCGGCGGCGAAGCCGAAGACGAAGGCGGCCGCGAAGGCGCCGGCGGCGAGGTCGCCGAAAGCGGCCCTCTGCTCGTCGCGCGTCGTCGGTCCCAAGCGGAAGGAGATCCTCTTCGCCTACCGCCAGGACCCCGACAACGACCAGGACTCCGGCTGGCGTTTCCTCCGCGGCGACGAGTCGGAAGCGTTCCTCGCCGAAGCGAAGAACTGCCTCGTCTGCCCGCTCTCGCTCGTCTTCGCGATGGACGCGTCGCTCGAGGCGCTCGCGAAGAAGCCGGTCGGGACGGCCTTCCGCCGTGTGTCGGTCGATGCGCCGTGGGAACCGCTCGAGGACTACGACCCGGAGCCGTGAGAGATAGAGAAGAGAGAGCGAGAACGGGGAACGGGCAACAGGCGACAGGCAATGATGCCGGCCAGCGACCCGCCGACTCGACCATTGCCAGTTGCCCCTTGCCTGTCGCCTGTTCCCCGTTCTCTCGTTCTCGTTCACGACCGGAGCTGGCGGCGCTCAGCTCCGTCCTCCGCGCCGTGCTCCTCTTCCTCCGGCGGCTCTTCCTCCTCTGCGACGCGCGGTCCGCGGTAGCCGCTCGTCTCGGCGCGGAGTCGCGCGACCTCGCCGCCGAGGCGCGCGGCGAGGTCACGATGCGTCTCTTTCTTCCCGAGGTCGCAGGGCAGATCGATCCGCGTCCCGTCCGTCCGTACGAGCGTGAGCGTCCGACCGCCGTCGAACGCGTGCACCTCGGTGAGCGGCACGCGCACCGAAGCGCCGCCTTCGGACGAGAGCACGAAGCCGTCGCGACCGACCGACATCCGGAACCGATCGACGAAGCGGCGGAGCTCCATGCGCCGCATCCTGCGCTTCTGCCACTCGACGAGGGCCGGGAAGAGCAGCGCGCCGAGGAAGAACGCGCCGACGGCGAGGTACGGATTCGCGCTGAACGCGAGCGCGACCCTGGTGGCGGCCATCCCGAACGCGAAGCCCCCGAAGACGATGGCGACGGTGCTCGGCTTCGTTCGCGTCGCGCCGCCCTCGATGTTCGTGTGCACGCGCGTGCGGAACGCCTCCACCTCCGCCGCCTCGTGCTTCGCGATGTCGACGCCGTTGACGTCCACCGTCAGCGTGCCGTCGGCTTCGTGCTCGATCCACCGAGTCTCCATCCCGGGTCGAGCATATCCTTCTCGATCCGAAATGGCTCAGCTCGCCTCCTCGCGCGCGACCCGCTTTCATCACGCCGTGCTCGCGCGCATCACGAACCCGCTCGTCGAAGCCGACGTCCCGGACCCGTGCCTCGTGCCCGACGGCGAAGGAGGCTTCGTCCTCGTCGGCACCACGTTCTTCGACGACGTCCCCGACAAGTTCCCGCTCTGGCGCACGAAGGACCTCGTCCACTTCGAGCCGGTCGGGCACGTCTTCCCGCGCGGTCGCCTCCCTTCGTGGGCGCGGACGCAGTTCTGGGCGCCGGAGCTCCATCGGGGCGGGACGGGCTGGGTGTGCACGTTCACGGCGCGCGACGCGACCGGGCGTCTCGCGGTCGGGGTCGCACGCGCGGAGCGAATCGAAGGCCCGTGGCGCGAGGAGGGGCGGCCGCTCCTCCGCGACGAACGGGTCGGGCTCATCGACGCGCATCGCTTCGTCGACGAAGACGGACGCGCGTACCTGTTCTGGAAGGTGGACGGCAACGATCTCTCGCCCCAGGAGCCGACGCCGATCCTCGTCCAGGAGCTCGACGCCGACGCGATGACCCTCCGCGGCGAGCCGGTCGTCGCGATCACGAACGATCGTCCGTGGGAAGCGCACGTCATCGAAGGCCCGTGGGCGGTTCGACGAGGCGAGCACGTCTACCTCTTCTACAGCGGGAACGCGTTCCACACCGATGCATACGGCGTGGGCGTCGCGCGCGCGCGGAGCGTGCTCGGTCCGTGGGAGAAGCTCGAGGAGCCGATCCTCCAGAGCACCGGACGCTGGCGCGGCCCCGGCCACGGCTGCGTCGTCGAGGCGTTCGGCCACGATTGCTTCGTGTACCATGCATGGGATCGGGAGAAGGTGTTCGGTCGCCACCCTCGGATCCCGCTCCTCGCCCACATCCGCTGGCGGCGCGGCTGGCCGGCGCTGGAGCCGGCGCCGGATCGGTGACGCTCAGCGGCGGAGCTGATCGAGACCGCGCGCGTACTCGGCGGAGAGCTTCCCGCCCATCCCGAAGAACACCATCGCGGCCGCGCCCACGCCCGCCGCGCCCGCGATAACGAACAAGAGAACGCCCGCGTTCGCCGCGCGCTCGCCGTCGCTCACGTGGCGGCCTCGCTTGTAGTACACGCGCTTGTACCCTTGCTCCGCGAGCCGCGCGTCTTCCGCCGCCTCCTGCCCCGCGAGCACGCTCCCGACGCCGAGGAACGTTCCGCCGAACACGACGGCGAACGCGAGGGCGGCGAGCACGAATCGCAGCTTCGCCTTGCGGGATGCGGCGCCGTACTTCTCGTTCGCTGCCTTCCACTCGTCCGCGTGCGTCGACATCCACGCGGCCTAGCATCGAACGAAGAGACCGCAACGTGCGGCCTCGACAACGCACTAGTGTAGATCGGGCGACGACTCGCGCTCGACCGGAACCGCGGGCGGCGGCTCGTGGCGAGGGAGCTCGAACCAGAAGACCGCCCCTCCGCGTGGTGCCGGACGATAGCCGGCCGCCCCGCCGTGTGCTTCGGCGAACCGGCGGACGGTGGCGAGCCCGAGGCCGAGGCCGGGCTGCGTCGTTCCGGGCGCGCGGCGGTACGCCTCGAACGCGTGCTCGGCGAAGTCGGCCGGAAGCCCCGGCCCGTTGTCCTCCACCTCGAAGCGAACGAATCGCCCGTGGTCGACGACGCGTACGTGCACGTGGCGCTCGGTCGAACCGCGCGTGAACTTGACCGCATTCGAGACGAGGTTCGCGAGCATGCTCGAGAGGACACCGGGCGTGCACGCGACCTCGACGTCGTCGAACCCCTCGACCTCGACGTGCGCCGGCGCCTCGCCCTCCTCCGCGTCCTCGCCCTCGCTCCCTTCTCCGACGTCCTCGACGACGCCGGCGAGGACCTCGGCGACCGGCGAATGCGCGGCCGGGTCGGGGAGGGCGCCCGCGCGCGAGAACTCGAAGATGCTCTTCACGAGCTGCTGCGCACGAGACACGCACGCCGTCGCCCGGAGCGCGGCGCGCTGCGATGGGGCGTCGTTCGCGGCACGGCGCTTCAGCGTCCCGACGCAATAGGTGAGGGACGAGAGCGGGCTCAGGAGGTCGTGCGCGACACGCTGTGCGAACTCTTCGAGCTCCTTCGCGCGTTGCTCCTCGACCGCGAGCGAGAACGCGCGGCGCGCCGCCTTTGCTGCGAGCACGGCGGCGAAGACCGCGATGACGACGCACGTGCCGTCGAGCGCGAGGCCGACGCGTCCGCTCACCTTGCGGCTCGCCGCGATCCGCGCCGCCGTGAGGCGCGCTTCGTGACGTGCGAGCTCGCTCAGCTCCGAGAGCGCTTCGTCGAGCGCTTCGACGTCGCCGTCGACGCGGTCCGCTGCCGTCTCGAGCTGCTGCTCGAGCGCGTCGCCCGACATCGTCGCTCCGTGGCTTCCATCGACGAGCTGTTGGATCGCGACGTCGAGCGCCCCGAGCCTCCGCTGCACGTCGGGGTAGCGCGCGCGCTCGCCCGGGAGCGGAGACAGCTCGAGGTAGCCGACGAGCGCCGCGTCGAGCTGCTTGCGGGCGGCCGTGAGATCGCGCTCGAGCGTCGACCGATCGGCATGCGCCACTGCGAGCTCGGTCGCGGTGCGGTCGATGCGGCGGAGCGCCGACCGTGCCGCCCCGAGCTGGGACAGGCTCGGCAGCGCGTTTTCGAGCAGGCGCTTCGCGTCGTCGTCGACGCGACGTGAGAGGACCTCGGACGCGATCGACGAGAGCGCGAAGAGCAGGACGACCGCGCCGACGAGGGCGACGAGCCACCGCGAGTAGCGGAGCTCGATCGGGACCGGGACGGCGCGCTCGCTTGGGCTCATCGAGGCCGATCATGCCAGACGCGCCCCGTCGCGCACACGTTCCGGGTGAGGCCGGTCTCCGTCACCGCTCCGTGACGAGGCGCGGTCGAAGCGTTACCGAACCGTGACGGCTTCCGCTCCGGCTCGATGTCGCGTTCTCTCGGTAGAACGGGCGCGGCATGCAGCGTGCTTGGAGCGCCGAGCGGCATGACGAGACGGACCGTCGTCGCGATCGTCCTCGCCGGGATCGCGGCCTCCTTCCACGCGACGGTTGCGTTCGCCGACACCTCCGTCGCGAGCGCGGACGAACGGCACCCGGACGCCGGCCGGTCGAGGTTGACGTTCCCGGAGGCCGTTCACCTCGCACGGACGCGCGGCTTCGACGTCCTCGCCGCCGGCGCCGGGGTGCGTGGCGCCGAGGCCGACGTCCGCGCCGCCGGTGCGCCTCCGAACCCGATGCTGACGGCGGGCGGTCTCCGCACCCTCGCGTGTGAAGGCGGAGCGTGCGACCCGCTCGCGTGGGGCGTCACCGTCAGCGTCGCGGACCAGGGGCTCCTCGAAGGAGCACTGTCGCGCAAGCGCGCGCTCCGCGAAGCCGTCGCGAAGCGCGGTCTCGACATGTCGACCGCCGCGCGCGCGGACGCCGAGCGCATCCTCGTCGCGCAGGTGAAGACGCAGTACGTGCAGACGGCCGCCGCGCAGGTGCGCCTCGCCTTCGCGCGCGACGTCGCCGCCACGCTGAAGCGCTCCGTCGACGTGAACCGCGTCCGCTACCCGCGCGTCATCGACGAGGGGCAGCTCGCGCGTGTCGAGCAGGAAGCGCTCAAGGCGGAGCAGCAGGTCGCCCGCGCGGCGCGAGACCTTCGCCAGCAGCAGATCGAGCTCCTCGTCCTCGTCGGCACGACGGGGCTCCTGCCGGAGATCGACGTCGACGAGAGCGTGCTCCGCGCGCGAACCCCCGACGCGCTCGAGCACCTCGATCGCGCCGCCCTCGTCCGCGAAGCGCTCGCGCGCCGCCCCGACCGCCGAGGCGCGCTCGCGCGCGAAGCGCGCGCCGATGCGCAGGTGGCGCTCGCGAAGCGGCAGCGCGTGCCGGACGTGTCGCTCGCGGTGCAGTACAACCAGCAGGGCGCGGGGGCGAACGCACCGCAGCCCGCGAGCGTCGGCGTCGCGGTGGGCCTGCCGCTCCCGCTCCTCTACCAGCAGCAGGGCGAGATCCGGCGCGCCGAAGCGGATCGCGAAGTCGCGCTCGTCGAGCGGAGGCGCGTCGAGGCGCTCGTCGGAGGCGACGTCGAGTCGGCGTTGAACGCGTTCGTCACCGCGCGCGAAGTCGTCCAGCGCTACGAAGGCGCGCTTCTCGAGCGCGCACGGCGCGCGCGAGAGATCACCGAGATCCAGTTCGCTGCCGGGTCGGCGACGCTCACCGACATGCTGGACGCGCAGAGGAGCTTCGTGCAGGTCAACGGCGACTACAACGCGGAGCTCGTCTTCTTCTGGACCTCGGTCTTCCAGCTCGAGCAGGCGCTCGGGAAGGAGCTCGTGCCGTGAGGGCCGTCGTCGCGGTCCTCCTCCTCGCTCTCGCCGTCGGCTGCGCGCGCGCCGACGTCCGGAAGGACGACGCCGGCGTCGCTCCGCGCGGCGAGGTGTGGCTCACCGATGCGCAGGTGGCGGAGGCGAAGGTGAAGGTCGCGCCGCTCGAGGAGCAGGAGGTCGACGACGTCGTCCTCACGAGCGGCAAGGTCGCGTTCGACGACGCGCGCGTCTCGCACGTGTTCTCGCCGGTCTCGGGGCGGATCACGAAGATCCAGGCGCAGCCGGGACAGCGCGTGAAGAAGGGAGACGTCCTCGCCGTCCTCGAGTCCCCCGACATCGGAATCGCGTCGGCCGACCTCCGGAAGGCGGAGGCCGACCGGATCGCCGCCGAGCACGATCTCGATCGCCAGAAAGAGCTGCTCGCCGCGCACGCGACCTCGCAGCGCGACTACGAGCAGGCGGAAGACGCGTTTCGCAAGGCGAAGGCGGAGGTCGAGCGCGCGAAGCAGAAGGCCTCGCTCTTCCGCGCCGGCGGCACCGACGGCGTGACCCAGACGTATGCGATCCGATCGGAGATCGACGGCGAGGTCGTCGCACGCAACGTCTCGCCCGGTGTCGAGGTCCAGGGGCAGTACGGCGGCGGGGCCGCGGTCGAGCTCTTCACCGTCGGCGAGGTCGATCAGGTCTGGGTGATCGCGGACCTCTACGAGATGGACGTGCCGCGCGTGAAGGTGGGCTCGAAGGTCACGATCCGCCTCTTCGCGTTCCCGAACCGCACGTTCGCGGCGAAGGTCGACTGGGTCGCGGGGACGCTCGATCCCTCGACCCGCACCGCGAAGGTGCGCTGCGTCCTCGACAACCCGGAGCGCCTCCTCAAGCCCGAGATGTACGCGACGCTCGCGATCGCGGTCGATCAGCAGCGGGTGCTCGCGGTGCCGCGGAGCGCCGTGATGCGTCTCGGTGAGCAGATGGCGGTCTTCGTCGAGAAGGACCGCTCGCCCGACGGCCGCCACGTGTTCGTGAAGGTCCCCGTCAGCGCCGACGAAGGCGAAGGCGGCAAGTGGGTGCCGATCCGCGGCCTCGACAAGGGCGCGCGCGTCGTCGTCGAGGGCGGGATCCTCCTCTCCGGAGGCAGCTGATGGTCGAGCGGCTGGTCGCGTTCGCGCTCCGAGCGCCGTTCCTCGTCTTCATCCTGGCGATCGGCCTGGTGACGGGCGGCCTCTACTCGTTCAAGCAGCTCGACATCGAGGCGTATCCGAACCCGGTGCCGCCGCTCGTCGAGATCATCGCGCAGCCGGAGGGGATGAGCGCGGAGGACGTCGAGCACTACGTGACGGCGCCGCTCGAGATCGCGCTCTCCGGCATGCAGGGGCTCGAGCACACGCGCTCGCAGTCGCTCTTCGGCCTCTCGGACGTGAAGTGCTACTTCGCGTGGGGGACGACCTACGAGGCCGCGCGGCAGGAGGTCCTGAATCGGCTCGCGATGGCGAACCTGCCCGCGGGCGTCCAGGCGCAGATCAGCCCGTGGAACGCGATCGGCGAAGTGTTCCGCTACGAGCTCCGCGGCAAGGGCCACTCGCTCCGCGAGCTGAAGACGGCGCAGGACTGGGTCCTCGAGCGGCAGTTCAAGCAGGTGCCCGGCGTCATCGACGTCGTCAGCTTCGGCGGCGAGACGAAGCAGTACCACGTGAACGTCGACCCGTTCCGCCTCCGCGGCTACGGCGTGAACCTCGATCAGCTGATGAACGCGATCGCGAGCTCGAACCAGAACGTGGGCGGCCAGCGCCTCACGCTCGGCGAGCAGGCGTACACGATCCGCGGCGTCGGCCTGATCCGCGACGTGCACGACATCGAAGCGATCGTCGTCGCGGCGCGCGCGGGGACGCCGATCCGCGTCCGCGACGTCGCGACCGTCGAGATCGGCCACGCGCCGCGGCTCGGGATCGTCGGTCACGACGCGAGCGAGGACATCGTGCAGGGCACGGTCCTCATGCGCTACGGCGGGCACACGAAGCCGACGCTCGAGGGCATCCACGCTCGCGTCGAGTACATCCGGAAGAACAACCTCCTCCCGCCCGGGATGGAGATCGTGCCGTACTACGACCGCGGCGCGCTCGTCGAGGTCACGACCCACACCGTGCTCGAGAACCTCCTCGTCGGGATGGTGCTCGTCAGCATCGTCCTCTTCCTGTTCCTCGGGCACGTGCGCGCCGCGCTCGTCACCGCGCTCAACGTGCCGCTCGCGCTCCTCGCTGCGTTCTGCGGGATGGTCGCGACGGGCACGCCGGCGAACCTGATTTCGCTCGGTGCGGTCGACTTCGGGATCGTCGTCGACTCGACCGTGATCATGATGGAGAGCATCTTTCACTTCCTCGGTCGACACGGGAAGGGGAGCATCCAGGAGCGCATCCTCTCCGGCGCGGGCGTCGTCGCGCGTCCGATGGCGTTCTCGACCCTCGTGATCGGCGTCGCGTTCCTCCCGCTCTTCACGATGAAGGGCGTCTCCGGCGTCATCTTCTCACCGATGGCGCACACCTACGCGTTCGCGATCGGCGGCGCGATCCTCCTCGCGCTCACGCTGACGCCCGCGCTCGCGTCGAAGGTGATGCCTCCTTCGGCGGACGACGAGGACAGCTTCGCGACGCGGATGCTCCGCCGGCTCTACATGCCGCTCTTCTCGCTCGGTGCGCAGCGGCCGTGGCTCGCGCTCCTCGTGGGCGCGATCCCGGTCGCGCTCGGTCTCGCGCTCTTCTCCGCGCTCGGCGGCGAGTTCATGCCGAAGCTCGAGGAAGGAAATCTCTGGATCCGCGCCTCGCTCCCTTCGTCCGTCTCCCTCGAGCAGTCGGCGCGGTACGTCGGGCGGATGCGCGCGATCCTGCGTGGCTGTCCCGAGGACGGCTCGCCCTGCGCGGAGGAGAATCGTCGTTATCCCGAGGTCGCGACGGTGATCTCGCAGCTCGGTCGTCCGGACGACGGCACCGACGTCGCGGGCTTCCACAACATCGAGCTCTTCGCGCCGCTCCGCCCGTTCGACCAGTGGCCGCGCGGGATGACGAAGGAGAAGCTCACCCAGCAGCTCTCGAAGGAGCTCGAGGAAGCGTTCCCCGGCGTCGTCTTCAACTTCTCGCAGATGATCTCCGACAACGTCGAGGAGGCGATGAGCGGCGTGAAAGGCGAGAACTCGATCAAGGTGTTCGGTCCGAGCGTCGACACCAACGAGACGGTCGCGAACGAGGTGATGAAGACCGTCGAGTCCGTCCACGGCGTGCAGGACCTCGGCCTCATCGCGTCGTCGGGCCAGCCGAGCATCCGGATCGTCCCGAATCGCGCGGCGTGCTCTCGCTACGGGCTCAACACCGGCAACGTCGAGGCGATCATCCAGGCCGCGATCGGTGGCAAGGTCGCGACCCAGGTGTTCGAGGGCGACCGGCGCTTCGACCTCACCGTCCGCTGGTTGCGGCCGTACCGCGAGTCGGTCGAAGCGATCCGCGAGCTCATGATCTTCGCGCCGGACGGAACGCCGGTGCCGCTCGGTCAGATCGCGGAGGTGAAGATCGAGGACAGTCCCTCGGTCGTCTTCCGCGAAGACGGGACGCGGTACACGCCGATCAAGTTCTCGGTCCGCGGCCGCGACCTCGAGAGCACCGTCGCCGAAGCGCAACGCCGGGTCGGGCAGGCGATCTCCGTGCCCGACGGGATGCACTTCGAGTGGAGCGGCGAGATCAACGAGCTCGCCGAGGCGAAGCGAAGGCTCGCGTTCATCATCCCGGCGACGCTGCTCGTGATCGCCGTGCTCGTCTACACGTCGGTGCGGAGCTTCCGGGACACGTGCATCGTGCTCCTCAACATCCCGGTCGCGTGCGCCGGCGGGATCCTCGCGCTCTTCGTCGCGCGCCTCCACTTCTCGGTCTCGGCCGCGATGGGGTTCGTGTCCGTCTTCGGGATCGCGATCCAGGATGCGCTCCTCGTCGTGAGCTACTTCCAGCGCCTCCGCGAGGAAGAGGGGAGGACCGTGCCCGAAGCGGCGCTCCTCGCGGGCACGACGCGCCTCCGGCCGGTGCTGATGACGACGATGGTCGCGATCATGGGGCTCCTCCCGGCCGCGCTCTCGCACGGGATCGGGAGCGAGACGCAGAAGCCGCTCGCGGTCGTCGTCATCGGCGGCGCGCTGCTCCTCGCCGTCGTCGCGCGTCTCGTCCAGGGGCCGGTGCTCGTCCTCGCGCACGGCCGTGAGCGCGCCGAGCGGACGCACGCGATGCCCGCCCCCGCCGAGTGACCCAGCCCTCGAACTGGGACACGCGGGCGCCAGGATCGCCCGTGATCCGCGTTGTTTCGTCACGCGCAACGCGTGGAAATCGCGTCCGTTGTCCCGGCGTGGGGAGTGGACCTACATTGGCGCCATCCTTGCTGGGGCGCGGGGCATGTCCTGTTCGCTGTCGCGCCTCGCGTCGGGTCTCACCGCCCTCCTCCTCGGTACTGCCGTCGTCGCGTGCGCGGCCACGGCCGAGGAGCCGGCCGACGACGTCGGCGAGAGCGACGGTGCGATCATCACCGCGCGCGAGATGGCGCTCGTCGGCTCGTATCGGAGCACCGATCCGAACAGCATCGTCCGTGGCTTCTTCACGAAGCACCCGACGAAGAACTACGCGTTCGAGAAGAAGGTGGTCTTCACCCTCGACATCGACTCGTCGAAGGTGCCGGGGCTCTGCCCCGGGTCGAACATCCCGGGCGCGATCTGCGACGGCGAGCGGATCGAAGGCGAGCTCCGCGCGACGACGAGCACCCTCGAGCTGAAGGCGAGCGATCCGGCGCGGGTCGCTCCGCAGGTGAAGGACCTCCTCGGCAAGTACCGCTACACGCTCGGCGCGACGACGCTCTCGCTCACGAAGATCGGCAACCCGGCGATCACGATGACGCTCGCGAAGGGCTCGTACTGCTCGTTCGAGTACGACTGCAACATGCAGCGCGCGGACGACACCTGCATCATCCAGTACGCGTGCAACGCGCAGCACGCCTGCGTCGTGACCCAGCAGGATCCGTCGTGCGACCCGTCGTGGCGCTCGGTGCAGGATCTCGGCGACGTCGGCGGGACGTGGACCGCCACCGGCGCGCCGTCGGGCGCGTTCGCGAAGCTCGAGCTCGTGCCGGACGCGGCGCCGCGCTCGAACCAGTCGCACGGCACCTTCACCGGGACGACGACCGCGAATGCGGTGAAGACCGGCCCGTTCAGCACGATGCCGGAGAACCCCGCAATCGGCTTCGCGAGCATCTCGCTCGGATCCGGCAACGCGACGCCCGACGTGATGATCGTCCAGGGCGTCCACCTCTCGCCGGCCGGCAAGGTCGTCGAGATGAAGGTCGTGAAGCTCGGGAACGTGGGGCCGGTCGGCTCCTCGTGGGTCTACAAGCGCACGCCCTGAGTCACGACGCGGTGCGTGCGCGGAAGCTCTGGACGAGCCGCAGGTACACGCCCGCGTGCGCACGCACGCTCTCGTCGATGTCGCGTCCGTAGCCGCCGCCGAGGGTGACGACGATCGGCACGCCGAGCTTCCGCGCGAGCGCGAACACCATCGCGTCGCGTCGTGCGAGCCCTTCGTGCGTGAGCGCCATCCGGCCGAGGCGGTCCCCGCGGAGCGTGTCGACGCCGGCTTGGTAGAAGAGGACGTCCGGCGCGAAGCCCTCGATCCGCTCGAGCGCCGGCGCGAGCGCCGCGAGGTACGTGGCGTCCTCGCACCGGTCGGGGAGGCCCACGTCGAGCGAGCTCTGCTCCTTGTGGAACGGGTAGTTGTGCGCGGCGTGGAGGCTGAGGGTGAACACGTCCTCGTCACCGGCGAAGATCGAGGCGGTGCCGTTGCCCTGGTGGACGTCGAGGTCGACGACCGCCGCGCGCCGGAGGCCGTGATCGCGACGCGCGACGGCGATCGCGACCGCGATGTCGTTGAACACGCAGAAGCCCTCGCCGCGGTCGCGGAACGCGTGATGGGTGCCGCCAGCGATGTGGCCGGCGGCGCCGTGGGACACCGCCCAGGAGAGGGCGGCGAGCGTGCCGCCGACGCTCCTCGTCGCGCGCGTCACGAGCGACTCGGACCACGGGAACCCGAGCCGCCTCACCTCGGACGTGCCGAGCGTGCCGTCTCGCACCGCGCTCACGTACGCGGGATCGTGCACGAGCTCGAGGTCCTCGCGCGTCGCCGGGGCGCCGAGCATCACGAGCTCGTCGTGCTCGCGCCGGAGCGTGCTCAGGATGCGGTCGTACTTACCGAGCGGGAACTTGTGCCCCGCCGGGAGCATGAGCGCATGGACGTTCTCGGTGTAGACGAGGCGCACCGGTCGACCAGCCTAGCGCGCTCCCGGGAGGTCCGCCGCGCTAGGGCTTGCCGTTCCAGGGGCCGGGCGGGAGCGCGCTCGTGCTCGCGGCGTTTCCGGCGGCCGGCGTCGCGCCGTTCCACGGCCCGGGCGGAAGCGCGGAGCCCTGGGCGGGAGCGCCGACCGGCTGCCACGGCGCGTTCGCGGGCGCGGCCATCGCGACGGGCGCCGGCTCCGGCGGGGCGAGGCTCGCCTCGACGGGATCGGTGATCGTCCGGTAGCGCCGATAGAACTTCGTCACCTTGACGACGTAGTTCCGCGTCTCGGCGTAGGGCGGGATCCCGCCGTGGGTCATGACCGCGTTCTCGCCCGCGTTGTAGCCCGCGACGGTGAGCTCGAGATTCCCGTTGAACATGTTCGCCAGGACGCGGAGGTACCGCACGCCGCCGAAGATGTTCTCGCGCGGATCGTGGATGTCCTTCACTCCGAGGCGCTCGGCGGTCTCGGGCATCAGCTGCATCAGGCCGCGTGCGCCCGCGTAGCTGACGGCGCGCGCGTCGTAGTCGCTCTCGACCTTGATCACGGCGCGGATCAATTGCTCGGGGATCTGATAGAGCGCCGCGGCCTGGCGGATGTGCTCGTCGTAGCGGGTGTAGCGCGAGACGTCGCGATCCTGCGGTGCGAACGGGACGACCCCCGGACGCGGAGTGGCGCCCGACCCCGCCGAGCCGCCGCGCATGTAGACCTGCGCGTTCGGGACGCCGCCCGGCTTCGACGTGGTGAAGTGCACGACCCCGTCGGCGTCGACGTACTTGTAGATGTCGGCCGCTGCCGTCACGGGCGCCGCGACGACCGCGGCCGCGAGCGCGAAGCCTGCAAACCTCATCTCGCTTCGATACTGCCGGAACCGCGCATCCTGTCAACTTACCGCCCGGCCCCCTCCGGTATTCCGCTAGAGTCGCGCGCTGGAGGCGCCCCCGTGACCTACGAGATCCCGCTCCTCGTATCGGCGATCGTGTTCGCGGCCTTCCTCGTCTTCAAGTTCCGGCCGGTGATCGGGCACGACGGGCGGGCGCATGCCGCTGCGCTCGACGAGGCCAAGAAGCGGCTCGAAGCCGCGAAGGACGATGCCGCGAAGGCGGAGGCTCTCGCCGATGCTGCGGAGGCGTGCGCGAAGCTGGGCAGGTTCGACGGGGCGGTCGGGTTCTACGGGCGGGCGTTCCGCGCCGACCCGGTCTCGGTCGCTCTCGTCGAGCGGGCCGCGAAGGCGCTCGCGCGCAAGCCGGGCACGCTCGAGAAATTGATGTGGAAGCACCTGTCGCTCGGGCCCGGGGAGGGGACGGCGCGGCTCGAGGCGACGCGCGCGTCGCTCCGCGTCCTCGTCGACCTCTACGGCAAGCGGCCGCGCACGCGCGTGAAGCATCAGGCGCTCGCGCACGTGCTCGGGCTGATCGACCGCTAGCGAGCTCGCTTCTTCTTCTTTTTCGTGTGACGCGCGCTGATCACCAGCAGGAGCTGCTGCTGGCGTCGTCGCCCCAGCCGCCACCTTCCCAGTCGCCGCGGCCCTCACCCCAGCCGCCACCGTTCTGCGGCGGCGGCTCGACCGCGAGCGGGCGGCTCACGCAGCGCCCGATCGTGACCGACGCGTTCGGGACGACGGCTTCGCGGCGCGCGATGTCGAAGGCGACGATCTGCGCGTCGGAGATCGCGAGCATCTCCTTCGTCGTCGAGCTGTCGCGGCGGAGTGCGCGGCGCGGGTTGCCGCTGACGGGGAGGAGGGCGTGCTTGGTCAGGTTGGTGGCGGTGAAGGAGAGCAGCTGCACGCCGCTCTGGCCGCTCGTGCAGGCGTCGCGCGTGGAGCCGGGGTCGGAGTAGGGGACCGCGACGAGGCCGTCGTCGAACACCCGGAACGCCTTCTGGATGCGGTCCTGGTCCTCC
Source organism: Polyangiaceae bacterium (assembly GCA_039809485.1). Taxonomy (GTDB): domain Bacteria; phylum Myxococcota_A; class Polyangia; order Polyangiales; family Polyangiaceae; genus Labilithrix. The sequence continues at coordinate 56,212 of JBDHVE010000006.1, forward strand.
GGCATCATCTCGTTCGTGATCTGCGCGTCGGTCGATCCGATCGCGCGCGGGCCGAAGGCGATCCGGTCGAGCATCGTCGGACGCGTCATGTCCGAGACGTCGAAGAGGGACAAGTTGAGCTGTCCCTCCCAGGTCGTCTGATCGAGGCCGAGGCCGAGGAGGCGATCGCCCTTCGGCACGATGTGGAAGACCCAGCCCGGGATCTCGAGGTCGCCCTTCTGCGCGGGGTGCGCGGGATCGGAGAGGTCGATCGTGAAGAGCGGATCGCGCGGCGGGATCCGCGTCACCGGGTCGGGCTGCGGGAAGGTGATCGCGTAGGCGCGCGCGCCGTCGAAGCGGACGGACTTGAGCCCCTCCTGGCGCGGCAGGTTCAAGGTCGTGTGCCCGACGCGGACGAGCGACGTCGTGCTCTCGATCCGGAACGTGTCGACGTCGGGGTACTGCTCGCCGTTGATCGTGCGCCCCGACCCGCGCTGGCTGACGACACGGAGGTAGCCGTCGTGCTCGTCCATCTGCCAGCGGCTGAGGACGGGGCCGGCGACGGAGATCGTCGCGCCGCGCTTCAGGTGGCCGGTCGGGTCGCTGATGTCGAGCACCTCGACGACGCCTTCGCTCGTCGACGTGGGGGCCGACGTGATCCCGCCGACGTAGAGGCGGTCCTTCGTCGCGACGATGCTGCGCTTCCACGGCATCGTCGTCGTGCTCGGCGTGAACGCGGTGGTGCTCGGAGCGGCGTCGAAGGTCACCTGATCGATCTGCTTCGGCGAAGCTGGCTGCGAGATGTCGAAGGTCGTGACGACGGTGCGGTTCGACCCACAGCTGAAGCAGGCGCCGTTCTCGTAGGTCGCGACGTAGAGGACGTCGCCGACGATGCGGGAGTCGGCGATCTCGCCGGGGAGGGGCAACGTCCCGAGCTTCTTCGGGCTCGCCGGATCGGAGAGGTCGATCGCCTCGAGGAGCGCGCTCGACGTCGCCTTCGGCGGCGCCGGCGCCTGGTCCTCGCCGAGCGGATCCTCGAGCCCGCCGTCGATCCGCACGCCCTGGTTCGACATGACGAGGATCGCGCCTTCGCGGCGGTACATCTCGAACGGCACGCCGTGGAGCCCGAGCTTGCCGAGCAGCGTCAGCGACCGCGGCTGCGACGCGTCGACGACGGCGAGCGTGCCGGAGCGCGAGATCGTGTAGAGCCAGTTCCGCTCCGCATCGAGCTGCACGATGTCGGCCTCCGTGATCGCGCGCGCGGCGTCCCCGGTCTTCGGCGCCGTCCCGCCGGAGGACGAGCTCGGCGAGCCGTTCTCGCCCGCGTAGCCGCTCGGCGGGAGCGCCTGGCGGTCACCGCTCGCGGAATCGTACTGCGCGCAGAAGAGCGGCTTGCACCCGCCGCCCAGCGCGGCGCCGAGGACGAGGACCGGGAGAGCGAGGAGGCGAAGCGAGGAGGAGCGGAGCATGGGAGGTCCTCATCGCAAGGGCGGTGCCACTGCGTTTCGCAGGGAAATCCTCGGGTGGTGACGATTCGGCGTCCGGACGTCGCGCTCCGCAGCCGGACATCGGCGTCATGGGCTCGGCCGGTGGCACATCTGTGCCGCCGAAGTTCCTCACGTGAGGTCGGGCGCGGGGGGAGCGTCGTCCGGTGGCGGCACGCTCGGCGTCGCTCCGTCCGCTCCCGCGCGCTTCCTCCGCTTGTACGCGCGGTAGACGAGCACGACGAAGACGACAGCGAGCACGAGCGCGATGCTGCCGCCGACCATCTCCACCTTGCGCGCGAGCGCGTCACGCTCCGGTGCATCGACCGCGCACGACGAGAACGCGACCGGCGCGTTCCACACGAGCGGCGTGCAGTGACGATGACGGAGCGCGAGCCAGTCCATCAGGGCCGCGACCGTGATGTGGACGAGGAAGCCCTGGTAGATGCTCTTCGTCTTCATCGACAACGAGCCGAGCGCGATGCCCGCGATGATCGCGCCCACGGCCTCGAGGTAAGGCTTGCCGTAGTGGATCATGCAGTACGGCACGGCCATCGCGAAGATGGCACCCGAGCCGAAGCTCTTACGCAGCACGCCGAGCCAGAAGCCGCGGAAGAAGCACTCCAGCGCGAAGAACTGCGCGAAGTACATCGCCTCCCACATGAGGAAGTCGGGCCAGCTCCGCGACGCGCTCTTGTAGAACGGGTAGTAGGTGCCGAAGTCGGGGCTCCGGCTCACGATCAGCATCGCGGGGAGGACGACGGCGAGGAAGAGGCCGTAGATCCACCCGTGGTCGAAGAAGCCCTTCGTGCGGAGGCCGAGATCGCGGAGGCTGTCCTTCCGGAACGCCACCTTCCAGATCGCGAACGGCATCAGGTAGCCGAAGATGCGCGTGCCGGCCCACCAGCCGTAGCCGTAGAGCTCGTCGTAGCGCTGCCACTTCACCCAGGCGTGACCGGCGTCGAGCTTCGCGAGCCACGGTGCGATCGCCTGATCGAAGAAGACGCGCCCGCCGTAGTACTCCTGCATCGTGAGGACGAGCGCGCAGAGGACGAGCGCCACGAACGGGCGCCGGTCGATCTCGCCGCGCGCGAGGATCTCCGCACGCGAGCGCTGGGCGTCCTCGTCGAGCTCCTTCCACGTCTTGCGGAAGAAGAGCCAGATGATCGGCAGGATGACGAGCAGCGCCGGGATCGGGAGGACCGGCTTCACCGTCTCGATGAAGGCCGGGAACCCGGTCAGCTCCTTTCCGGCCTGCGTCGCGACGTAGGGGCGGAGCAAGACGTTCAGCGCGCTTCGGCGATCTCGATCGCCTTCGTGAGGCGCCCGAGCGACGCGTCGCGCCCGAGCACGAAGAGGACCTGGTAGAGCCCGGGGCTCGCGGTGCGGCCGGTGAGCGCGACGCGCGCGGGCTGGGCGACGTCCTTGATCTGGATCCCTTCCTTCTCGAGGTAGGCGTGCGCCTTCGCCTCGAGGTCGGCCTCGGTCCACTCGGCGCTCGCGAGCGCGTCGCGGAAGCCGCGGAGGCGGGGCGCGGCGTCCGTCACGAGGAACTTCTCGACCGCCTTCGCGTCCATCGCGGGCTCCGCGCGGAAGAAGTAGTCGAGCATGTCGGCCGCCTCGACGAACGTGCGGGCGCGCTCGCGAATCGTGTAGAGCGCACGCGCGACGTCCTCCTTCGTGACCTCGGGAAGGCCGCGCTGGGCGAGGAACGGGAGGACGCGGGTGGCGTACTCGTCGGCGGAGAGGAGGCGCTCGGTCTTCAGGTGCTCGTGGTTGATCGCGAGGAACTTCTTCGTGTCGAACTTGCCGTCGCCACGGCCGCACGCTTCCCACGAGAAGGCCTCGATCAGATCCTTCTTCGAGAAGATCTCCTGGTCACCGTGCGACCAGCCGAAGCGCGCGAGGTAGTTGAGGACCGCATCCGGGGCGTAGCCCGCGTCGCGGTACTCGAAGACGCCGACCGCGCCGTCGCGCTTCGAGAGCTTTTCGCCCTTCTGGTTCAGCATCATCGGGAGGTGCGCGAAGTCGGGCACCTTCGCGCCGAACGCCTGGTACAGCATGATCTGCGGCGGCGTGTTGATCATGTGGTCGCGGCCGCGCGCGACGAGCGTGACGCCCATCGTGATGTCGTCGACGACGGCGCCGAAGTTGTAGAGCGGCACGCCGTCGGAGCGGACGAGGACGAAGTCCTGCTGCTCGATGTTCGGCGTCTTCACCTCGCCGAAGACCTTGTCCGTGTACGTGATCGATCCTTCGCGATCGACCATGAAGCGGACGACGTAGGGGAGGTCCGGCTGATCGGTGCGGTTCCGGCAGGTGCCCGGGTACTTGAACTGCGCCTTCGGGTCCTTCTTCTTGAGGGCCTCGCGCTGCGCGTCGAGCTCCGCCTTCGTGCAGTAGCACCGGAAGGCCTTCCGTTCGGCGATGAGCCGCTCGGCGTGCTCCTTGTAGACGGAGAGGCGCTCCATCTGCGAGTAGGGGCCGTTCGGACCGCCGACCTCGGGGCCCTCGTCCCAGTCGATCCCGAGCCACTTCAGCGAGTCGAGGATCACCTGCCGGCTCTCGGCCGTGGAGCGCTCCTGATCGGTGTCCTCGATCCGGAGGATGAATGCGCCGCCGGTCTTGCGTGCCCACAGCCAGTTGAAGAGGGCCGTGCGGACGCCGCCGATGTGCAGGTAGCCGGTCGGGGACGGAGCGAAACGGAGGCGAGGGGACGTCATCGCGCCCAGCGAATTACCACAGTTGCGGGCGCGCCGCGTCGCCGCAGGTCGGGCGCGATTTTTCTCGTGGCCGGCGTGAATGGCCGAGGTGTCGACCTCGTCTGTACGGGCCGATTCGGGGGCGCCGTGGTGGGGCTCTCGTGATGCGTCGTCTTCGCTCGGAGGCATCCCCATGCGCTTCTCGTTTCGTCCTGCGTTCTACGCCGTGCTCGTCGGTCTTCCCGTCCTCGTCGCGTGCAGCGACGACGGTGGCAGCACCTCGCAGACCTCGACTCCGCCGACGGAGCCGGCGGGCTCCACGTCGAGCAGCTCGGGTGGGTCGAGCTCGGGCGAGTCGACGAGCAGCAGCTCGGGTGGGTCGACGAGCAGCAGCTCGGGCTCGACCTCGAGCTCGGGTGGGTCGACGTCGAGCTCCTCTTCGAGCGGCGCGACGACGACGAGCTGCGATGCGGCGCCGGCCGTGTCGGGCACGAAGACCCTCGCGACCGTCACGTCGGCGGAGAAGGGCCTGCTCTGTGATTTCTCGGCCTGCCCGTTCGGCGGCTACGGCGGATCGAAGTCGTGCACGAACGGCACGACGGTCAAGGCGAAGGCGAGCCAGGCCGCCTGTACCGGCGACGCGACGTGGACGAAGTGCGGCTCGGTCGCGGTGAGCGACTACGTCGCTTGCCAGATCAAGATCAACGCGGACCCCTGCAACGCGCTCGCGACGATGTCGTCGGACGCGGCGTGCGCGCCGCTGAAGAGCTGCATCTTCGGGCAGTGAAGCGATCGGCGTCGCGCCCACGCAGTCATCGCGGGCGTCGACAGCTCTTGTAGGCCGTTGCGATGCGGTTCCCGGTCTCGGCGGCGAGGTCGACCGTGTCGCTCGCCTGCCAGATGCAGAACGCGAGGGTGAGCCCTCCGCTGACCGGACCGCTCACGGCCCCGACGGTGCACGCGCCCACCGTCAGCGCGCCGGACGCCGCGAAGCCCGCGGCGTGGAGCACCGCCCACGCCGTCGCGATCGCGCACGCGTCGCTCTTCTCGGCCTGGGTGGCGAGGCCCCCACGAGAGGTCCGTTCGCCTTCGATCGACTGGAGGTCCGCCGCGATCGACTCCAGCCACAGGTCGCGCGCCTCGGCCGTCATCTCGAGGCCGCTCCGGAGATCCATCTCGCCGTTCGTCACGTCGACGACGACCTCGACGATCGGTGCGTCCTTGCCGGCCGCCTTGCCGAGCGCGATGACGTAGGGCTCGGACTTCGCGCCGAACGCCACGTACACGTCCCAGACGGCGACGCCGGTCTCGTCCTCGTGGCGACCAGAGCTCGCGCCTTGCGAGACCCAAGTGTTGCGCGGGATGCCGTCGAGCACGTCACCGGCCTTCACCGCGTCGGCGGAGTCGCCGGCCGTCTCGACGGGGGCGGCCGCGCATCCGCCCGTCGTGAGCCCCAGCGCAGGAAGGGCGAGCGAAGCGACGAGGGTGAGGAGGCGCGAAGTGCGGAGGATCATCGGGGTGCCGTGGTGGAATGGAGAGCGAGGAGGGGTTCAGAGCTTCGTCACGTCGAGGATCCCGGAATCCGTGACCGAGTAGATGCGGTCGGCGAACGCCTTGAGCCTCGTACCGAGTGGCTGCGACGCGTCGACGATCGCGGCGACCTTCCCGGGAGGGGTGCTGGTCCCGATGAAGACGACGTCGACCTGCTCGCGCGCGGCGGTCGAGAGGATCGTCTCGAGGCTGCCGTGACCGGTCGGGACGACGAGGGTGAGCCGCTCGCCGTTCCTCATCTCCCTCTTCGCGGGCGCGACGATCGTGCGGAAGAACGTCTCGATCGTCTGCTCCGAGGTCGACTCGCCGATGTCGATCGCCATCCCGATCGTCTTCCGATTGGTGACGGCGAACCAGCGCTGGGTGGCTTGCGCCGCAGCGGCCTGCGTCTCGCCACCGAGCAGCGTCACGCCGGAGGGCTTGTAGCCTGCGAGCTGCCCCTTCGGCAGCGACGCCGCGAAGGCGCGAAGATCGCCGGCCAGCGCCGCCGAGCGCATCGCCGCGACCTCGGCCTCGCCGCCGACCATGGCGACCGTCGCCCAGCGTGGCGCGTTCTTCCCGAGCCGTTCGGCGATCGTGACGAGCACCTTGGCTGCCGCGCTCGCGAGACCTTGCGGTCGGAGGGACGCCGTCCCGACGTCGCCGGAAGGCTCGCTCACCGAGGCGAGAACTTCGCCGACGTCCCGCTTCTCTTCGCGATCCGGCGTGAGCGCCGCCGCCGTGATCGTCGCGCCGTCCGCGCGGAGGATCGCGATGCCGTCGGCGCTGAGGACGACGACGCCGTTCGGGTGTCGGCAGAGCGTCGCGTCGCCCGACTCCTCGATGCAGTCGACGAGACCCTCGCCCCGCAGCAGGGCCTGCTCTTCCTCCGACAGCGTCGTGTCGAGCGTCACGCCTTCGGCGGCGGCGCCTTCGGACTCGCCGACGTCCTCCGCGGGGGCGGCGCAGCCCCACGTCAGGGACGCGAGGAGGGCAGTGAGGGCGAGGGCACGGTGGCGAGCGAGGAGCGAGCGCATGCCCGGACCCGAGCAACCGTCGTGCCGCCGGGTTCCATGCTGAAATTTCGGCGTGGTGGACGGCAGCCTGCGCAGTTCGGGATCTCCCGAGGAGCAGGGTTTCACGTTGGAGAACGTGACCGACGCCGCCCGCGACCGGCGGCCCGCGTCGGCGATCGGGCGAGCGTACCTCGCGACGTGATCACGAAGTGCGAAGAGCGACGCGATCACGAGGGGCGTGGATCGGCGGATCTGCCGGACCTCGCACGCAGCGGCATCGAGCGTTCGCGATGGCCCGTTCGCTGCAGTGGCCTCGGGTCGAAAGGGACCCACGATGAACCGCTCGATGCTCCTTGCCGCGATGATGTTGGCCGCGATTCCCGGCTGTGCCGCTGACTCGAACGACGACGCCGACGACGTCGGAGCCGACGACGCCGCCCTCTCGAGGGCCACCGTCGGCGAGTCCGCCGTCGCGCTCGAGATCAAGACGGTTCCGATGCGGGACCAGAACGTCCAGGCGGCCACGATCACGGTCGCCGGCAGCAAGCTCGCGAAGGTGACGCGGGCGCTGAAGCGCCGCTCGCCGAGCGAGCCGGTCCCGCGGTGCATGCCCGGGTTCCGCTACGACCTCCGGTATCTCGATGCGACGGGGAAGGAGACCTCGAAGGGGAGCGTCTCGTGCGGAGGAATCGGCCAGCTCCATGTCGGCGACAAGACGATCCCGATTCGGATCGGCGACGCCCTCGACGAGGTCGCGAGCGCGCCCCTCGTGCCGGGCGATGCGCTCTGGGGGATCACCAAGGTCACGGTGAGGAAGCCCGGGGTGGCCGGTGGCACGAAGGACGTGACGAATCCGGCGGAGATCGGCGCCCTCGTCGAGGCGATCGACGAGGAGCAGCAGATCGTTCCGATCGACCCGAACGCACCGGTTGCGCGCTGCCTTCCGTCCTTCGTCGTCGAGTATCGCCGCGGTACGACGGAGGCGGCGTCGGCGAGCTTCAACTGCTCGAGCAACGCCAGACGCGTCTCGGCCACGTTCTCGATCGGCGGTACCCGCGCAGGCACGATCCAGATCGAGACGGCGCCGTTCCGCGACGTGTACGGCGAGCCCTGACGCCACGCGTACCCTGGCGTCGGGGGCGCGCGGCTTCATTGTAAAGCCAGAGGACACGATCTCGCGCGGATCATACGAATTCACCGACGACGCCCGCGGTGTCAGAGATGGCTGGATGTCGTTCCGCCACGCCGACGCCCTCCGCGCCCTCGAGTCTCGCCGCGCCTTCCTCGCCTGGCTCGCCGCCGTTCCGCTCGTCGGCTGCGCCGGCGCGAGCGGCGACGACGAGCCCACCGCGCCTCCCCCGCCGGCGGGCGATCCCGTCGGCTCGTACGAGGACGAATTCCACGAGGACGCGGGCGTCACGTGCCGCGCGACGACGCGCGACGCCGAAGGTCCCTACTTCGAGGCGGGCTCGCCGTCGCGGATCCAGATCGCCTCCGCGACCGAGCCAGGGGTGCGCCTCGTCGTCAGAGGACGCCTCCTCGGCCCCGACTGCCGGCGCCCTCTCGCCGGCTACGCGCTCGACATCTGGCAGGCCGACGCGAGCGGTCGCTACCACGACGCCGTCGACACGGCCTACCGCCTCCGCGGCAAGGTCGTCACCGACGCGCTCGGCAACTACCGCTTCGAGACGATCCTCCCCGGGCGTTACGGCGACGCAGCGGGGATCCGGCCCGCTCACCTCCACGCGAAGGTGCTGACGCCCGCGGGCAACCCGCTCCTCACGACGCAGCTCTACTTCGCCGGTGACCCGTACCTCGGGCAGGCCGACTACTGCACGCGCCAGGGCACGTGCAACTCGGCCGACCCCGCCCGCGTCCTCAGGCTGCAGAATCGCGTCGGCGCCGCCGGCAAACAAGCGCGCTTCGACGCGATCCTCGCGCGGACCTGAGCAGGGCTCACCGGTACGGCGAGCCGTTCTGCGCGGCGAGCATCGTCGCGAGCAGGTGCGCGAGGAGGTCCATCCCCTGGCGCGAGCTCCGGACCGGAGCCCCGGGGGACGCGCGCTCGGCGACGCGCCGGCGGACGAGCCGGTCGTCGGTGATCGCGGTCGTGCACACGCCCGCCATCCGCGCGATCGTGCGCGTGAAGTTCGCGAACGCGACGGGCGTGAGCTCCTCGCCGAGCCCGGCATAGCTCGCGTGACGCTCGCGGAGGATCCACGGCCGCTCGCCGCTCCGCCGAAAGAAGTAGGCGACGCTCTCGCGGTCCTCGTGCCGCGTTCCGAGCCGCAACGTCTCCGCCGTCGGCGCGAAGCGCTCGAGGATGTTGCTCGCGTTCCGCGGGTTCGGCGCCGGCCGGTCGCTCTCGCGCACGGTGTCGTGGACGGCGCGCACGATCGCGAAGACGTCGCCGTAGCCGAGCAACTCGCCGTCGTTCGTCCGTCGGACGCCGTCCACCTCGAAGCGGAAGTCGTCGAGCTTCGCCATGCGCTCGCTCGGCACGAGCTGCTCCTCGTCGAAGACGTGCGCGCCGTGTCCTCTCGCGCGGAGCGATGCGGCGCAGTCGTTCGCGCGCTCGCGGTCCGGCGCATGGAGTACGATCGACGGAGCCGGCGACGCGAGCGCGAGCCGCGCCTCGTACTCGGTCACCCCGAGGAGCGACGCGAGGTACGGGGCCTCCCCCGCTGCATTCCGTCCGAGATGCGCGAGGAAGACGATGAACACGTCTCCCGAGGGTAGCAGGGGACGAGGCTCACCACTTGTTGCACGTCCGCGACGCGAGCACGGGCGCGACGGCGCTGTCGCACTTCACGCGGACGCTCTTCATCGTGTACTCGACGCTCTTCTGGGCGCGGTCGAACGCTTCCTTCTGACCGCCGGCCTCGACGAGGAAGAGCCGCTTCTGCGCCGCATAGACCGCTACCCAGTAGGTGAACGGCTTGCCGGCCTCGTCGCGTCCGAACCGGAGGAGCTTGCCCTTCGTGCCGTCGCGCGACGTGACGTCGTCGGTGCCTTCGAGCGCGTAGCCGGAGCCCTCGCGGAGCTGCAGCGTGATCGCGTGGGTCCAGAACGCGATGTCGCCGCGATCCTCGTCGTCGACGACGCGCACCGCGGTCACGACCCCTTCCGGGCTGGTCGACCGATACGAGAACGCGTCCTGCCCTTCGAGCTCGACGAAGCCGGGCGCCGTCTTCACGTCGAAGGGACGGCCGCACGCCGCCGTGCCGAACGCCACGAACATCGAGAGCGCCACTGCCAGAACCGTCGAGCGCATCACTTCTTCTCCTCCGAGAGCGAGAGCAGGCTCGGCAGGCCGAGCTCCGCGAGCCACGTGAACGGCAAGCGCGGCCGCTGCGTCGTCGGCGACGGCGCGCGGTCCTGGAACGTGACCGCGATCGTCGAGTAGGCGATCCGATCCCGGAGCACCTTCAGCTTGCCCTCGAGGAGCTCGAGCTCGCCGGTCACCCGGTTCATCTCCTTCTCGATCTCGAGCGCCTCCTTCACGTTCGCCCGCGCGAGGAGGTCCTTCAGCCGCGCCTGCATCGCGCGCGCGTTCTTGATCCGGATCTCGAGGTCGACGTGCTCTTCGGTCACGTCGACCGCGGAGATGTCGCGGTGGAGCACGTCGCCGACCTTGTCGATTCCCTGCACGACGGCCTGGAACTTCGCACGCGGGACGCGGACGACGATCTCGCGGTCCTGCTTCTTCGCGAGGAAGCCGCCGTGGTCGCGCGCGACCTTCTCGACCTCCGCGAGGCTCTGCTCGACCTGGTAGACGGCGAGGACGAGCTGCGCGGAGTAGATCACGAGCGACGGATCCCGCTGCTCCGCCGCGGCCGGGTCGCCCTTCGCGATCGCCTGCGACGTCTGCGGCTCGGGTTGGCCTGGTCGAGGGGGTGGCGGCGGCGGAGCGGGCGGAGCCGCCGCGCCCGACGCAGGCTCTGGCGCGGCGAAGTCCTTCTTCGCCTCGGCACGCGCCGCCATCTCCATCTGCGCGGGGTACGCCTGCGCCGGATAGGCGGGCGTCGCGGCCGAAGGCGCCTCCACGGACCGCACGCCGCACGCGGTCGTCGTCACCCCGAGCAAGAGGACCAGCACCGAAGAGCGTGTCATCGCTTGCTCAACGCGCCGCGCCGGAGTGCCTTACACACCGGCGTCCGCTACGGCGGCGCTGACCACATGACCCCGGGCTCCCGCCCTGCTTGCGAGCGGAGGGCGGCTCTGGTAATCCGCTGTCCCTTTCAGCCGCGCGAGTGATCTCGCGCACCATTCAAGGAGGCAGTCATGCCCAGCCCCGTCAGCACCGTGAAGTCGAAGTTCGGAGACAAGGCCAAGCTCGTGGCCGAGGTGGAGAAGTTCACCAAGGACGAGAACCTCTGGATCGGTCGCACGAACGAGTCGAAGGGCCTCGCCCACGTCTCGAACGCGAAGCTCCTCCGCCTCCACGCGACGTTCACCGCCGTGAAGGAGAAGTTCGGCACGCGCGCGAAGCTCATCGACGCGATCTGCGAGATCGAGAAGCGCTCGAAGGACGAGGGGTTCAAGAAGCGCCTCGGCGCCTTCCCGGTTCCGCGCCTCTTCGACATGTACAAGTCGGCCGAGAAGCGTTCGAAGCCGGCGGAGAAGGCCGCGCCGAAGAAGGCGGCGGCGAAGGCCGCTGCTGCAAAGGCTGCGCCGAAGAAGGCCGCTGCCGCGAAGGCCGCCCCGAAGAAGCCCGCCGCCAAGAAGGCTGCTGCGAAGAAGAAGTGAACGACTGACCGAGGGCCGACGACACGCACGAGAGTGCGTATCGTCGGCTCTCGTCCATCTGGAGAACGAAGATGCCGACGATCGACCTCCGCCACGAGATCGACTGCGACGAGGACACCTACTGGTCGAAGGTCGTCTTCGACGAGGGGTTCAACAAGGCGCTCTACTTCGACGAGCTGAAGTTCCCCGGCTGGTCCGTCCTCGAGCAGAAGGACGGCGAAGCGACGCTCACGCGCAAGGTGCAGGTCGACCCGCCCGTCGCCGGTCTGCCCTCGGCCCTCAAGAAGGTCATCGGCGATCGCCTCAGCTACGTCGAGGACGGTACCTTCGACAAGAAGGCGAAGCGCTACACGTTCAAGGTCACGCCGAGCACGATGGCCGACAAGACGAAGGTCGCCGGCGAGATGTGGTGCGAGAAGCTCGGCGACAAGAAGATCGCTCGACACTGCAAGATCAGCGTCGACGTGAAGGTCTTCATGGTCGGCAGCATGATCGAAGAGCGCATCATCTCGGACCTGAAGGGGGCCTACGACAAGGGCGCCACCTACACGAACGAGTGGCTGAAGAAGAACCCGGCCTGACTCGTTTACGCTTCTTTACGCGTCCCCCTGGATGCGCTCGTGGCCTCCGTGCGTCAGATTCACGGAAGTCATGATGAAGCACCTGCGCATCGTCGCGTTCGCTGCCGCTCTCGTTCCCGTCGCTGTCCTTGCCGCTGGCTGCAGCGGCGCGACCGAGCAACCGCACACGAGCGCCAGCGCGCTCTCGAAGGCGCCGATCGGCGAGGGGACGCACGGTCCGGTGCGCCTCGTCGGGCAGGCGCTCGGCGAAGTGGCGCTCCGTCCGGACCAGCGGACGAAGCTCGAAGCCATCGCGAAGGAGGCGGAGGCGCGACACGCGTCGGTGCAGGGGGCGCGCAAGGATCTGATGCTCGCCTTCGCCGATCAGGTGGAGAAGGGCGCGATCGATCGTGCCGCGCTCCAGCCCAGGATCGACGCGGCGAAGGCCGGCGAAGGCGCGGTGCGCCCGCAGGACCTCGCGGCGCTCGATCAAGTGCACGCGATCCTCGACAAGGATCAGCGTGCCGCGTTCGTGGAAGCGCTCGAGGACGAGATCAAGGGCGCGTTCAAGGGCAAGCACCACGGCAAGAAGGGCAAGGGCGAGGCCGCCGTCGGCTTCGGCCACATGAAGCAGCTCGCGCGCGACCTGAATCTCAGCGACGCGCAGAAGGACCAGATCAAGGACAAGCTCCGCGCCCTGCACGAGTCGCGCGAGAAGGACGGCGAGCACGGCAAGCGTGGCGGCTTCGGGAAGATGCGCCAGGCGAAGCAGGCGCTCGAGTCGTTCGCGAACGACGACTTCAAGGCGGCTTCCCTTGCCGCGGCCCTCCCCGCGCACGACGGCGACCAGGCCGCCCGGATGCTCGATGCCGCAAAAGCGGTCCTCCCGGTGCTCACGCCCGAGCAGCGGAAGATCGCGGCCGAGAAGCTCCGTGCGTTCGCGTCGCGCGGCGACGTACCAGCCGCGCACTGATGTAGACTCCGCGGGGTGACCGCCGCTCGTTCCGCTCCGCGTTCGTCTCCCCCCGGCGCGCTCGCCGTCGCCTGGGAGATCTGCAAGAAGGACGCGCGCATCGAGCGGCGGACCGGCGAGATCATCGCGACCGCGGGCGTCTTCGCCGTGCTCGTCGGGTTCCTCGCGAGCATGGCGTTCCGGATCCAGGACGACGCGACGAACGCGAGCACGGCGGCGGGCACGATCTGGATCACGCTCTTCTTCGCGTCGGTCCTCTCGTTCGGCCGCGTCTGGCAGCGCGAGCGCGACGAGTCGGCGCTGACGGGCCTCCTCGTCTCGCCGATCCCGCGCGCGTCGATCTTCCTCGGGAAGGCGATCGCGGCCTACGCGATGATCCTCCTCGTCGAGATCCCGCTCGTCGCGCTGACCACGTTCCTCTTCCACGTCGACGTCTGGCGGGAGCCCGGCGCGATCGTTCTCTTCATGCTCGGCGGCACGCTCGGCGTCGCGCTCCTCGGAACGCTCTTCGGCGCGATGACGGTGCGGACGCGCGCGCGCGACCTCGTGCTCGCGATCGTGCTCTTCCCGCTGCTCTCGCCGGTGCTCGTCTCCGGCGTCGTCGGGACGCGGAAGGTGTTCGAGGGCTTGCCGATGGACGAGTGGAGCGGCTTCCTCGGCCTCGTAGCGATCTTCGACTTCGTCGCGCTCGCGGCGGGGATCGGCCTCTTCGGCGCGCTCGTCGACGACTAGCGTGATATCGCGGCGGCGACGCGCGCGGCGTCCGCCTCGATCGCGCGCGCATCGAGCGGTACGCCGCGCACTTCACCGACGGCGTACATCCCCTCCGCGATCCGGCCATCGGCATCGGCTTCGACGACGTAGCCGCGCGGCTCGTGGACGAGCCGCGCATTCGCCTGCGCGCAGAGCTCGTACGCGGGCGAGCGCGGGGCGTCGACGAGCACCGCGTCGGCCTCGAGCGTCTCCTCGCCGGATGCCGTCTTCACGACGACGCCCTTCGCGCGCGACGAGCCGCGCACGCCCACCGGCTCGCCGTGCACGATCTCGATGCTCGGCCGGTCCTCGGGCGAGAGCGCGCTGCATGCGTCGTGGAGCGCACGCGCGTACGACACCCCGAACGGACCGCCGCCTTCGGCGACGACGACGGCGATGCTCTCGCCGACGAGCACGCCGCGCGCGAGCAGCCAGCCGGCCGCGCGCGCGCTCATCACGCCGGGGACGTCGTTGCCCTCGAACGCGAGCGCGCCGTCGTGCGCGCCGCACGCGAACACCATCGCCTCGGCCTCGAGGATCTCGGCGCCTTCCGGCCCGACGACGAGGAGGTCGCGCCCGTAGAGGCCGCCCGCGGTCGTGCGGGTGCGTAGCCGCACGCGTCCGCTCGCGACGGCTTCCTCGAACGCGGTTCGGATCGGAGCGAACGCTCGCGCTTCCGCGGGGCCGAGCGCGTTCATTCCGCCGCCCGCTTCGAGGTGGTCCTCGAGCACCTCGACGTTCCGGCCCGCGCCCGCCAGCCGGGCCGCGACGGCCATCCCCGAGGGGCCCGCTCCGACGACGACCACGTCGACGCGGCGGCGCTGGGCAGGACGACCGGCCTCCGCCTCGGTCGGGAGCTTGCCGAGGCCCGCGACCTTGCGGGCGAACGCCTGCATGACGCTCTGGATCCCGGGGACGCCCGCGAAGAGCTCGTGGTGGTTCATCCCCTCCGGGAAGAACCAGTCCGTCATCCGGAGCACGTCCGCTTCGCGCGGCCCCATCCGGTTCTGGCTCACGACCTCGGTGCCCTCGGCGGCGGGCACGAGGCACGTCATCACGTTCGGCGTTCCGTCCACGCGCGCGAGACACCCGTCGCACGCGCCCCGCAAGCACGAGGGGCCGCGCGGGCGGTGGAACTTGGGGCTCCGTGCGATGGTCGTGTTGCCGGACGCGATGAACGCCGCACACAAGGGCTCGCCGCGCTCGGCCTCGATCTCGGTGCCGTCGAGCGTGATGGTGACGGGATCGCGCAGCGGACGAAGGCGTCCGCGCGGAGGCTTTCCAGAGACGGAGTCCGAGGCCAAGGCGGGCGGGAGCCTAACGCAAGGCGTCCTCCGCGCGCTTTACTTTCCAGGTCTCCCCCGGGAGACTGGAGGCGGGCTCATGCGACTCGGGCTGCTCGGGCAAGCGGGAGGGGACGTCGGCGGCCTCGGTCGTGCGGCCGAGTTCTTGCTCAACCGCGCCCGCGTGCATCGCGCGATCTACCTCGGAGGCGACGGCGCCCTCGATCGCGCCGTCGCGGCCTGGGCCCGCAAGCTCGTCGGCGAGGACCCGAGCGACGAGGCGGCCTGGAAGCGTGCCGTCTCGATCGCGCTCGAGGGCACGCCCGAGCAGATCGACCGCTTCGTCGCGACCGAGCGCGCGCGTCACCGCCTGAAGTGCCTCGAGACGCTTCCGGAGAGCGCGGCCCGTACGGTGGAGATGGTCGGCGATCGCGTCGCGGTCCTCATCCACGACAAGGCGCTCCTCGAGGAAGAGGACATCGCGGCGGCGAACCTCCTCGTCTACGGCAAGAGCGAAGCGCCGCTCGTCCGCAAGATCGGCTCGCGCTGGTTCGTCACGCCGGGCCCGATCGGGTGCGAGAAGGGCGGGATTGCCGTCCTCGACGACGACAAGGACGAGATCACGGTCACGATCTACGACCTCGCGGGGACGGCGTGTCACTCCGAGGCGCTGACGATGCACAAGACGTCGCGGATGCGCGTGCTCGGAGAGTCGTGAGCGCCGCCGAGAAGCCGATCGTCGCCGTCTTCGGCGGCAGCTTCAATCCGCCGCACTTGGCGCACGTCCTCGCCGTCGCGACGGTGCTCGCGCGGTTCCCGGTCGAGCGCCTCCTCGTCGTCCCGACGTTCCAGCACCCGTTCGCGAAGTCGCTCGCGTCGTACGAGGACCGCGTCCGCATGTGCGAGCTCGCGATGGGATGGCTGCCGCGCGTCGAGGTCTCGCGCGTCGAGCAGGTGCTCGGGGGCGAGAGCAAGACGCTCCACACCCTCGAGCGCCTCGCGAAGGAGAATCCGAGCTGGCAGATGCGGCTCGTGATGGGCGCCGACATCGTCGTCGAGTCGTCGAAGTGGTACCGCTTCGACCGCGTGAGCGAGCTCGCGCCGCCGATCGTCCTCGGCCGCGTCGGCGTCACGTTCGAGGGCGCGCCGCCTGCGATCCTCCCTGCGATCTCGAGCACCGAAGTGCGCGCGCTCGTCGCGGAAGAGCGCTGGGACGCGCTCGAGCCCGTGATGCCGCGCGAGGTGCTCGCCTACGTCCGTCAGCACCACCTCTACGCGCGCGCTTGACGTCGGGGCCGGCCCGCCGTCTTCATGCCGCGCATGAAGGTCTTCGTGCTCGGGGCAGGAAAGGTCGGTCGCGCGCTCGCGAAGGCGCTCGTGAAGGCGGGGGACCGCGTCGAGCTCCGTCCCGCACGGAAGGGCGTTCCGACGAAGCGGATCGACGCGGACGTCATCGTCCTCGCCGTGCGGGACAAGCAGCTCGGCCCGGTCGCGGGCGACCTCGCCGCATCGGGCGTCGTCC
This sequence comes from Polyangiaceae bacterium, assembly GCA_039809485.1. Lineage (GTDB taxonomy): Bacteria > Myxococcota_A > Polyangia > Polyangiales > Polyangiaceae > Labilithrix. The sequence goes on from JBDHVE010000006.1 coordinate 72,763, forward strand.
CGCGCAAGGCGGTCGTCGTCCACAACGCGGGCGCGCTCCCGGCCGACGCGCTCGCGCCGCTCGAGCCGGTCTGCGCCGGCATCGCGCAGATGCATCCGATGATCTCGTTCGCCTCGCGCACGTTCTTCCCGACCCTCACGAAGGGCCACGTCCACGTGAAGGGGAGCCCCGTCGCCGAGCGCCGCGCGCGGACGCTCGCGAAGCGGATCGGGATGACCCCCCGCACGTTCTCGAAGCTCGACACCGTCGGCTACCACGCTGCCGCCGGTCTCGTCGCGAACGGGGCGGCCGCTCTCGCGGCGGTCGGTGCCGACCTCCTCGTCGTCGCCGGCGTCCCTCGCGAGGTCGCCCCGAAGATGCTCGGGCCGCTCCTCCGGAGCGTGGCGGAGAACGTCGAGGCGCTCGGCTTCCCCGAGGCGCTGACCGGCCCGATCCGGCGCGGTGACCCGGCCTCGATCGAGAAGCAGCTCGCGATCCTGCGAGAGCGTCTGCCCGGGGCGCTCCCTCTCTTCCTCGCGGCGGCCTGGGCGCAGCTGCCGCTCGCGCGGGCGATCGGCGACGCGCCGAGGGAGGGCTTCGACGGGATCGAGAGGGTCCTCCGCCTCGCGGCCGCGGAGGGAGCCGTCGGTCCGCGCACGTCGCGCGCTCCGTCCAGGAAGCGTCGTTCGTGATCGAGACGATGACGCCCGTGCCGTGCATGGTCTGACGCGGGCCGGCCTGCGCCAGGGGGCGCTCGCGTGATTTCGATAGCTTACGTTTGGCCCGTGTATTGCTCAGGTTCGTGATGCCCACGCCGCGAGAGGTCGACGCGGGGCGGGTTCGTCAGGTGCGTGTCAAGATGGGATCGGATCCCAAGCTTGCTCGCCTCGGGCGAGGGCCGGGTGCGGAGCCGACTCCGAAGCGCTTTTCTCTTACCTTTTCGGAGGTTGAGGGGAGACGTGGTGGAGGCGGCACCGTTCCTTGAACGGGGTTTGCTTTGGAGTAGGGTTCGTCGCCTTGGCAATCGCAGCTCCTGCCTCACTCGTTCCCGCCCCGATCCCCCGGGCGTTCGTCGATCTCGACGATCGCGTCGTCGCCGGCCAGGCCGGTGTCGTCGTCGTCCGCGCCGCGGCCGATCTCCACGCGGGGCTCGTCGCGCACGTCGCGCGTCGCCTCCGGACCAGCGGGTGGGGCCCGGCGATCGCCGTGTCGCGCCCCGGCGCGCCGATCTTCCGCGAGATCGCGACCCAGCTCGGTGTCGGCGCGCTGCCGAACGACGTCGTCGCCGTCGCCGAGGTCGTCGCCCAGGCGTGCGCGGCGCGTCGGTTCGCGGTCGTCGCGTCGATGCCGCGCGAGGGCACGTGGGACCACGCGGTCGCGAGCGAGCTCGCGCGCGCGCCGCGTTCGCTCTTCGTCTTCATCACCGCGGGCGAGCAGCCGGCGTGGGACGCGATCCCGTACGAGGTCTCCTCGACCCTGTCCGCCGCGGACAAGCTTCGCTGGCTCAGCGCGATGGCGGAAGAGGCGCAGGGCACCCTGCCCGCCGCCGATCTTCCCTCGCTCGAGACGTGGTGGTCGTCGGCGCGTCGCCTTCGTTCCGATGCGGGCGCCGCGCTCGCCTCGCTCGCGCCGTCGGCGCGCCGCGTCCTCGCCGCGCTCGTCCTCGCCGGTCGCTCGCTTCCGACGGCGGCGGTCTCCGCGGCGCTCGAGGACGCGACGTTCGGTCTCTCGAGCCTCGCGGCCGAGGGCCTCGTCGTCGATCGCAACGGGCTCGTCACCGTCGACGGCGCGATCGACACCTCGTCGCTCGAGCGCGCGGCCGCTCCCGAAGACTTCCGTGCGGCGGCGAAGGCGCTCCTCGCGAGCGGCGCCGGTCCCGCGTTCGAGCCCGATCCGTGGGCGTTCGCGCGTGCCGCCGAGCTCCTCGTCACGGCCGGCGAGACCGACGAAGCGGATGCCGCGATCGCCCGCGCGTGGCGCACGTCGGACCCGCAGGCCGGGGCCGAGCTCCATGCGCGCTGGTTCACGGCGCTCGCGAACGTGGCCGGCTCCGCGGGGCTCGCGCTCCGCCTCCGTGCCGCCGAGCGCGCGCTGACGAGCGGCGCGGCTCTCGAAGCGCAGCGCTGGTGCGAGAGCGCCGCGGCGCTCGACGCCGAGGATGCGACTGCCGCTCTGCTCATGGGCCGTGCGCTCATGCAGCTCGGCGATCTCGTCGCCTCCGGCGTGTCGCTCGAGCGCGCATCGCGTCTCGCGAAGGACGCCGAGCTCTCGGCGCGCGTCTCGGGCGAGCTCGCCGAGCTCGCCTTCCTCCGCGGTGCCCTCGCGGCGGCGACGGAGCTCGCGGAGCGCACGATCGCCGGCGCGGTGACGACGACGACCCGCCTCGCGGGCCGCAACACGCTCGGCAAGGTCCTCCTCGCCGAGACGAAGTGGGATCTCGCCGATGCGCACTTCGCAGCCGACGCGCTCGAGGCCGCCTCGAGCGGAGAGGTCACCGCGGAGCTCCGCGCGCGTCTGAACCGCGCCATCGCGCTGCTCTCGAAGGGCCTCCTCGACGACGCCCGCGGGATGCTCGAGCGGATCCTCGAGGACGCGACGCGTCTCGGGGAGGACCGCGCCGCGGCTCACGCGCACTCGAACCTCGGTGTCATCGCCTACCGCCAGCACGACTACGCGAACGCGCTCGTGCACTGGGAGGCGACGACGCGCTTCCCGCAGGCGCTCCGCGGCCGGATGCCGACGGCGATCACGGTCGCGAACCTCGCCGAGCTCCGGCTCCGCCTCGGTCTCGTCGATCATGCCGAGCACGCGCTCGTCTTCGGTCGTCGCCTCCTGACGGCGGGGGCCGCGCCGGCCCGCGTCGCGCACTACCGCCGTGTCGGCGCGCAGATCGCGCTCGCCCGTCGCGCGACCGATGCCGCTCGTCGTGAGATCGATGCCGCGCTGGTCGACGCGGAAGCGTCGGGCGACCGCGATGTCCTCCAGGCGGTCCTCGTCGTCGGTGCACGCATCGCGATGGAGGACGGCGACCTCGCCCGCGCGGCGGCGCTGGTGAACCGCGCGAGCGAGCTCGCGACCCACGACCGCGCGCGGGCCGAAGTCGCGATCCTCCGCGCCCTCCACCTCCGCGCGCTCGGCAAGCCGGCGCTCGAGGCGGCGAACGAAGCGCTCTCGTCGGCGCGCGCCGCGGGAGACGAGGACCTCCTCTCCGAGATCCACGCGCTCCTCGCCGTGCTCCACCGCGACGCGGGCGACCGCGTGGCGGCGAACGCGCACTGCACGCGCGCGATCTCCGTCCGTGACCAGATGGCGGCGTCGCTCCCGGCCGACATCCGGAGCGCGTACCTCGCGAAGCCGGAGATCCTCGCGCTCTCCCGTCTCCAGTCGGCGCTCGTCGCGCAGGCGCAGGACGACGGTGAAGAAGAAGCGCCCCGCACGGTCCGTGCGCCGTTCCCGGCGCCGTCGACGTCCTCGGTCGCGACCGCGCGCGAGATCGTCGGCGAGGATCCGCAGATCCGCGCGCTCCTCCTCGCGATCCGCAAGGTGGCGCGCTCGAACAGCACCGTCCTCATCCGCGGTGAGAGCGGCACCGGTAAGGAGCTCGTCGCCGAGGCGCTCCACGCGGCGAGCGACCGCGCGACGGGACCGCTCGTCAGCGTGAACTGCGCCGCGCTCGTCGAGACGCTCCTCCTCTCCGAGCTCTTCGGTCACGAGAAGGGCGCGTTCACGGGCGCTGCCAGCCGTCGCCGTGGCCGCTTCGAGATGGCGGAGGGCGGAACGCTCTTCCTCGACGAGATCGGCGACATCTCTCCGCGCACGCAGGTGGCCCTCCTCCGCGTGCTGCAGGAGAAGACGTTCGAGCGCGTCGGCGGCGTCACCCCGATCCGCGCCAACGTCCGCGTCATCTGCGCGACGCACCGTGACCTCAAGGCGATGGTCGAGCGCGGCGAGTTCCGCGAGGACCTCTACTACCGCCTCCGCGGCATCACCCTCGAGGTGCCGGCTCTCCGCCAGCGCATGGGGGACCTCCCCCGCATCGCGGAGCACCTCATGTCTCGCATCGCGAACGAGCGCGGCGAGCGCCCGAAGGCGCTCTCGGCCGATGCGCTCGACCTGCTCGGCCGCCACCGCTGGCCGGGCAACATCCGCGAGCTCGAGAACGTCCTCCGCGCCGTCTCCCTCTTCGCCGAAGGCGAGGTCGTGACGGACGTGGATCTCATCGACAACGTCGACGACCTCCGGACCCTCGCCCAGGGCCCGGTGTCGCAGGCGGCCCCTGTGTCGCTCCGGAGCATCCTCCCGCCGCCGCCGAGCCTCTCGCTCGCGGAGGTGCCGGATGACGAGGAGTCCGGAGGCGTCCTCCCCGACGGCGAGGCGAACGCGACGCAGGTCGCCTACGCCCAGGTCCGCCAGGGAGCCGTGTCTCTTGCTGACATGAAGCGGCAGATCGAGCGAGACTGTATCGCTCGTGCGCTCGCGGAGACGAAGGGCAACATCACCAAGGCCGCGGCGCTGCTCGGCATGAAGCGTCCGCGTCTGTCTCAGCTCGTGAAGCAGTACGGTCTTTCGGCGACCTCGGAGGGTGGCCAATGAGCGGTTGGAAGGGGACTCGGGGGAGCTTGTTCGTTCTCGGCGCCGCGGCGGCGCTGCTGGCGGCTGCTTGCGCGCAGCCGGTCGGCCGAGACGACGACGACGGGTCGGTGACGACCGACGAGGCCGTCCTCGACAGCGAGGGCGGGCAGGCGGGCTCGGTGGGCTACCGCCGCGAGCAGCCGCTCGGCGGCAACACGCTGATGCGTGGCCAGCTCAATTTCGGACCGCACCCGGATCCGTGGAATGCGGGGCCGCACCCCGATCCGTGGACCGAGGAGAGCTCGTCGTCCGGCGGCACCGGCAGCACCGGCACCGGCTCGGGGACGAGCACCAGCTCGGGCAGCACGAGCGGCGGCAACACGGACAGCAGCCGCAAGTAACGGCTGCTGACGCGCAGATGCGCTCTCCCGGAAGGGGAGCCTGTCTGCATTCTGCACGTATCACGTAGAGGTCGGACTCGGCTACGCGCGGGGCGCGTGGTGATGAGCTCGGCCGCGTCTGCTTTTTCGTACTCCGACTTCGACGAGGGACAATCCATGGCGGGAACGGCAGTACCGGCAACGGTGCCGCCGCCTCCGAGCCTGGCGTCCGCATCGCCGCGCGGCTTCGCCGCGTTCGACGATCGCGTGCTCGCCGGGCATCCGGGGCTGGTGGTGATCCGTGCACCGGAGGACGCGCACGACAGTCTGCTCGCGCATGCCGCGAGGCGCCTCCGCACGAGCGGCTTCGATCCCGTCGTCGTCACGGGAGCCTCGTCTCGCGCGCTCGTCCGGGAGCTCGCTCTCCAGCTCGGGGTCACCGTCGTCGCCGACGCGGCCGCGATGGCCGAGTCGCTCGGGACGACGGCGGAGGATCTGCGGGTGGCCCTCCTCCTGCAGCTCCCGGATGCAGGCGCATGGGACGGGTCGGTGCTCGCCGAGCTCGCGCGTACGCAGAAGGTGCTGCTCGTCGGAATCGCGTCGCACCCCTCGAAGGTGTGGTGCGACGAAGCGAACGACGTCTTCGAGCTCGGGCCGTTCGTCCGCGGCGCAGAGCGTCTGCGCTGGCTCGGGGCGATCGCGGAAGAGGCGCAGCAGGAGCTGACGCACGAAGCGCTCGCCGATCTCGAGTCGTGGTGGCGCGGCGCGCGTCGCGAGCCGGAGACGCGCGAAGCGTCGCTCACGGAGCTGTCTCGCGAGGTGCTCCTCGCGCTCGGCACGGTGGGGCGGTCGGTCGATGCGTCGCTCCTCCCGCCGGCGGCGATCGCGGAGCTCGCGCTCGCCGGCCTCGTCCGCGTTCGCGCCGACCGCGCCCTCGCGACCCGGCCGGCGGCGGCGTCGCCGCTGACGCCCGCGCAGCGCGCGCTCGCCGTTCGCCTCCTCGAGTCCGATCACACCGACCCGTGGGACGCGATGCGGAGCGCGGAGCTCCTCCTCCAGGGCTCTCCCGAGCTCGAGGACGCCGAGCGCGCCGACGCGGCCTCTCAGCGTGCGTTCGAGCGCGCGCTCGACCCGCGCGTCGCCGACGAGCTCGCGGAGCGCTGGTTCTCCGCCGTCGAGCCGCTCGGTGGCGAGGTCGGCCTCCTCCTCCGGCGCCGCGCGGCGGAGCGCGCGCTCGCGTCCGGCGACGCCCACGGCGCGAGGCGCTGGTGCGAGAGCGCTTCGGCGCTCGTCGAGAACGACCCCGAGACCGAGCTCCTCCGCGGGCGCGCCCTCGTCCTCGCCGGCGACCTCGTCGCCGCGCGCGTCGCGCTCCAGCGCATCGCGCGCACGGCGACGGAGGCCGAGCTCTCGGCGCGGGTCGCCGTCGAGCTCGCGACGCTCGCGCTCGCGGGCGGCAGGCACGACGAAGCGATCCGTGAAGCACGGCGCGCCGAAGAGGAGGCGCGCACGTCACGCACGAAGCTCGACGCGCGGAACGTGCAGGGCAAGGTCCTTCTCGCGCAAGCGCGGTGGGACGACGCCGACGCGCACTTCGCCGAGGACGCGATGCTCGCGACGTCGGCGGGCGACCGCGTCGCCCGGATGCGGAGCGGCGTGAACCGCGCGATCGCGGTCCTCTCGAAAGGCCGCCTCGACGACGCGCGAGCGATGCTCGAGCGCGTGCTCGAGCAGGCGCTCCGCGAAGGCGAGGACCTCGCGGCCGCCTTCGCGCTCTCGAACCTCGCGCTCATCGCGCTCCGCAAGGAGGAGTACGGCCGCGCGCTCTCGTGCTGGGAGGAAGCCGTCCAGCGCGGGCAAGCGCTCCGCGGTCGCGTCGGCGCGGCCCAGACGCTCGCGAACCTCGCCGAGCTCCGTCTCCGCCTCGGTCTCCTCGAGCACGCGGAGCAGTCGGTCGCGTTCGGGCGACGCCTCCTCGCCGGCGGCGGTCCGACCGCGGTGAGCGCGCAGTACCGGCTCGTCGCGGCGAAGATCGCGATGGAGCGGAAGCGCCTCGAGGTCGCCCGCGCGGAGATCGAGGCCGCGCTCGGCGACGCGCTCGCCGCGTCGCATTCCGGCATCCTCCTCCAGGTCTGGTTCGTCGCCGCGCGCGTCGCGCTCGAGGAAGGCGACCTCGCGCGGCTGCGCGAAGCGCTCGAGCGCGCCGACGCGCTCTCGTCGACCGAACGGGCCAAGGCGGAGCTCGTGCTCCTCCGCAGCAAGGAAGCGCGCGCACGCGGCGAGGACGTGCGCGAGACCGCCGAGGCCGCCGTCACGTCGTCGCTCGCGACGCGCGACAAGCACCTCTCGGCGGAAGCCCACGCATTCGCGGCGCTCGTCCACCGGGAGGCGGGCGACGAGCCCGCGGCGACGGTGCACGTCGTCTGCGCGAAGAACCTCGTCTCGCATGTCGCGACCTCCCTCCCGGAGGACCTCCGCGACACGTTCCTCGCGCGCTCCGAGATCACGTCGTTCCTCCGTGAGGCAGGCCTCGAGGTGACCCCACGCATCGTGCGGATCGGCGCCTCCGCGCCGGAGAGCATCGCGATCGTCGCCCAGGCCGAGCAGCGGCGCATCGTCGGCCAGGACCCGCACATCAAGAGCCTCCTCCAGGCGATCCGCAAGGTCGCGCGGTCGAGCAGCACCGTCCTCGTGCGGGGTGAGAGCGGGACGGGCAAGGAGCTCGTGGCGGAGGAGATCCATCGTCAGAGCCCGCGCGCAGGAGGACCGCTCGTCAGCGTGAACTGCGCCGCGCTCGTCGAGACCCTCCTCCTCTCCGAGCTCTTCGGCCACGAGAAGGGCGCGTTCACCGGCGCTTCGGCGCGCCGGCGCGGACGATTCGAGATGGCCGAGGGCGGCACGCTGTTCCTCGACGAGATCGGCGACATCTCGCCGAAGACGCAGGTGGCGCTCCTCCGCGTGCTCCAGGAGAAGACGTTCGAGCGCGTGGGCGGGACGACGCCGATCAAGGCGGACGTCCGCGTCATCTGCGCGACGCACCGCGATCTCCGGAAGATGGTCGAGCGCGGCGAGTTCCGCGAGGACCTCTACTACCGCCTGAACGAGATCACGCTCGACGTGCCCGCCCTGCGGAACCGTCTCGGCGATCTCGCCGAGATCGCGAGCCACCTCCTCGGCCGGATCGCGCGCGAGCGCGGCGAGGCTCCGAAGGGGCTCGCGCAGACCGCGGTCCAGCTGCTCGCGCGGCATGCCTGGCCGGGGAACGTGCGCGAGCTCGAGAACGTGCTGCGGGCGACCTCGCTCTTCGCCGAAGCCGACGTGATCACCGACGCCGATCTCGTCGAGAACGTCGAGGACCTCCGAGCGCTCGCCGCGGCAGAGCCGCCCTGCTCGGGTCGCGTCACGATGCGGCCGCCGCCGGCGGAGAGTACCGAGGACGTCGTCGCGGGGTCCGACGACGACGACGCGCTCGCGGCGCTCCCGCCGCTCGGCGAGGAGACGGCGACCGCGACGGCGGTCGCCTACGCCCAGGTCCGGCGCGGCAACGTCGGCCTCTCGGATCTCAAGCGGCAGATCGAACGAGACTGTATCGTTCGAGCGCTCGCGGAGACGAAGGGCAACATCACGCGAGCCGCCGCGCTCCTCGGGATGAAGCGCCCGCGGCTCTCCCAGCTCGCGAAGGCTTACGGCATCACGGGATCGTCGGAGGGAACATGAAGTACGACAGCAAGATTCTCCTCGCCATCGCGGCGCTCCTCGTGACCGTCACCGGCTGCGCGGCCGAGACCGGGATGCCGGACGGCGTGACCGTCTCGGCCGACGACACCGCGCTGAGCGGTGGGGCCGACCAGGTGGGCGCGCCGGGCGCGAGCTCCGAGCTCGAGCTCGTCGGCCGTGCGCCCGGGCGCGCGGAATCGACCGACGGCCGGGAGCGCTTCGGCGGTGGCCAGCCCGAGCCCTGGACGCCCCCACCGTGGCCGGGCGTGCCGACGCCGCAGAAGTGAGCCGGAAGCTCCGAGCGCGCAGCGACTTGCGCTAACCTCCGCAGCGTGGGTGATCTGCGCGCCCGGACGACGCTCTTCTGCGGCGTGATCGCGTTCGCGATTGCGCTGTCGATGCTCCTTCGAGGGCGTCGCATCGTCCACTGGCTCTTCGCCGCCTTCGCGACGTGCGTCGCGTTCTGGTACGTCGCGCAGGGTCTCGCGGACCTCGTGAACGAGAAGTTCTTCGTCCGCGCCACCGCCGTCCTCACGGTCCTGCTCCCGCAGTTCGCGGTCCACCTCTTCCATTCGATCACGCCGCTCGAGCCCGGGGAGGGGCAGCCCGTCCGCTCGCGTCTCCCGCGCTTCGCGTTCTTCCTCGGCGTGCCGATGCTCGGCATCGCGCTGTCGCCCTACCACGAGCACCCGGTCTCGCTCGGCCTCGTCTACGCGTACGTCGTCGGGCTCCTCGCTGCCGCGCTCGTCCAGCTCTGGCGGCGCGGGCAGAAGAGCCCGTCGCGCGCGGTGCGCGATCGTTTGCGCTTCCTCGCCGGCGTCGGCGCGCTGGCGATGACGTTCACGCTCGCCGACTTCCTCTCGTATCTCGGCGTCTACCTGCCGCCGATCGGCGCCGTGCTCGCGACGGTGTTCCTCTTCGTCCTCGCGGAGTCGCTCGCGCGGCAACGCCTCGCCGACCTCTACGAGCTCTCCGGCCGCCTCCTCGTGTCGACCGCGCTCGCGTTCGCGCTCGCCGGCATCTTCTACGTGTTCATCACGTACATCGGTCGCTTCGGCGCGATGTACCTGAACGCCGTGCTCGCGGCGATCGTCTTCCTCGTGCTCTTCGAGCCGCTCGAGAACGAGGTCGAGACGCGGATCAACCGCTTCTTCTTCCGCGAGCGCTACGACCTCGAGACGAGCGTCCTCGAGCTGCGGCGCCGCCTCGCCCACACGCTCGAGACGGAGGAGATGGTCCAGGTCGTCCTCGCAGGTCTCGAGCGCTCGCGCCGTGTCACGACGTGCGCGATCTACCTCCGCGACCTCGACGACAGCGGCTTCGACCTCGTCGGCTCGATCGGGACCCAGCCTCCGCAGCGGCTCGAAGCGCTCGCCATGCGTCCGCTCCTCGGCCGGCTCGGCATGTCGCTCTCGCTCGAGGAGATCGTGCGCGAGCCCGGCAACGCCGCCGGTCTCGGCGAGAGCCCGCGCGACAAGCGCGATACGCGCAACGGCGAAGGGCGCGAGGCGATGGCGCCCACGATCACCGCCGTCGACGCGCTCGGCCCGCTCCGGAGCTGCGTCCTCCTCGCGATCCGCGGCGACGCCGAGGAGCTCGTCGGCCTGCTCTGCGTCGCGGACGAACGCGTGCGCGACGCGTTCACGCCCGAGGAGGTGCTCCTCCTCGAGGCCGTCGCCGCGCAGATGGGCGTCGCGATCGCGAACAGCCGCCTCTACTCCCGCATGAAGGAGCGCGATCGACTCGCGGCGCTCGGCTCGATGGCCGCCGGCCTCGCCCACGAGGTCAAGAACCCGCTCGGCGCGATCAAGGGCGCCGCGCAGCTCCTCGAGGAGCTCGGGCAGGGCGTGAAGGACGCCGACCCTTCGACGACCGAGTTCCTCGGCATCATCCTCGAGGAGACGGATCGCCTGAACCGCGTCGTCGGCAGCTTCCTCGACTACGCGCGCCCGCATGCCGGCAATCCCGTCCCGGTCGACATCAACGCGGCGGTCCGGCGAACGGTGCAGATCGCGTCGAGCCAGCAGACCGAGGACGTCGAGGTGAAGCTCGAGCTCGCGGAGGGCGTCCCGCATGCGCGGATCGACCCCGAGAAGCTCCGGCAGGTCCTCTTCAACCTGATCCAGAACGCGGTGCAGGCGATGGACGGACGCGGCCGCGTCACGATCGCGACCTCGCACCGGAGCGCGCCGCGCGCGTGGCTCACCGCGTCGGCCGCGCCGTCGAGTGAGCGCGTGAGCTCGGCGCGGCTCGAGAACGAGGCCGAGGTCGTCGAGATCTCGGTCACGGACACCGGGCCCGGGATCAGCCAGAAGGTGCTGAAGAACCTCTTCGTCCCGTTCTTCACGACGAAGGAGAAGGGGACTGGCCTCGGGCTCGCGATCAGCCAGAGCATCGTGCAGAACGCCGGTGGTTCGATCCACGTGCAGTCGCAGGCCGGGACGGGCACGAAGTTCACGATCACGCTGCCGGCGGCCGACGACACGGCCGTCCTCCCGACGCCGCTGCCGACCCAGGCGCCGGCGGCGCCCGAAGCGCGCACCAAGTCGACCGCGGAGTGAGATGAGGAAGACGAAACCGTTCCGGCTCCTCTCGCTGGATGAGCTCGTGATCGAGGACGAGCGCGCGTTCCGCGGTGTGCCGCTCCACGCCGAGCTCGCCGACGTCCTCCGTCGCGCGAAGTACCGGTTCCGCGTCGTCGGGGAGGAGGGCCGCGCCGATCACGCGCTCCTCCTCAACCTGACCTATTGGAGCGTCGATGCGGGCGGCGACGTGCTCGCCTCGCCGAAGATCCCCGCCGACGTCGTCGCGCACGTCGCGTGGCACCACCTCGCGCACCGTGCGCTCCCGCAGAAGGGGAAGAAGCCGTCTTCCGATGCGCTCTTCCTCGGCGAGTCGATCGCCAGCGCCTACGACGTCTACCTCGTCGGGACGCTCCTCCGCCACGCGCGTCGTTCGAGCTTCCTCGACTCGCAGGTGCCCCGGATGGCCGACGTCGCGGAGGCTGCCGGTCTCGACAAGCGCGGCTTCCAGCAGATGCTCGCGGAGCTCGCGAGCGCGCCGGAGATCGCGTTCGGCGATCTCCGCACGCTGCTCTTCGAGACGACCGACGCGCTCTTCCGCGCGAAGGACGCCGATGAAGCCGCGCGCGTCCTCGCCGCCGCAGGCGAGCACCCGTTTGGACCGCTCCTCCACCACTACGAGCTCTCGAACTGGGTGCTCTACGCGCGGGCGTATGCCGACCCGCGGCCGGACCGCGCGGCGCGCGCTCTGCACGCGCAGCTCCGCGACGCCGACGAACCCGTCGCGCTCCTCGCCCGCACGTGGGTCGAGCCTGCGCTCGCAAAGAAGCGCGTCAGTCGTTCTGCATCAGCCCCTTGATCTTGCCGCTCGGCAGGAGCTTGATGCTCCGCGAGGCGGGGACCTTGGGGAGGCCGGGCATCGTCATCATCTCGCCGGTCAGCGGGACGAGGAACCCGGCGCCGGCGCTCAGCCGGACCTCGCGGACGGTGATCACGAAGTCGCGTGGACGGCCGGGGATCGTCGGGTGGTCGGTGAGCGAGAGCTGCGTCTTCGCGATGCAGACCGGAAGCTTCTCGTAGCCGAGCTCCTTCGCGCGCTCGATCTGCTTCTCGGCCGTGTGCGAGAAGACGACGTCCTTCGCGCCGTAGACGACGCGCGCGACCTTCCGGATCTTCTCCTGCGGCGCGTCCTCGAGCTCGTAGACATACTTCGGGGCGGGCGGTGCGGCGTCGGTCGCGTCGACGACCTCGGAGACGACCTTCGCGAGCTCGATCGAGCCCTCGCCGCCCTTGCCGAAGCCCTCCGAGCGCGCGAGGCGCACGCCCATCCCGGCGACCGCCTCCTCGACGAGCGCGAGCTCGCTCTCGGTGTCGTTCGGGAACGCGTTGATCGCGACGACGGCGGGCAGGCCGTAGGCGGCAGCCGTCTCGAGGTGCTTCACGAGGTGCTCGAGGCCCTTCTCGAGGTGAGCGACGTCCGGCTCTCCGCACGTCTTCACCGGGGCGCCGCCGTGCATCTTGAGGGCGCGCAGCGTGGCGACGATCATGACCGCGCGCGGCCAGATCCCCGCTCCCCGGCATTTGATGTCGAGGAACTTCTCGCCGCCGAGATCGAAGCCGAAGCCCGCCTCGGTGATCGCGTAGTCGCCGAGGCTCATCGCGAGCTTCGTCGCGATCACGCTGTTGCAGCCGTGGGCGATGTTGCCGAAGGGGCCGCAGTGCACGATCGCGGGGCCGCCCTCCTCGGTCTGGACGAGGTTCGGCTTCAGCGCGTCGCGGAGCACCGCGGTCATCGCGCTCGCCGCGCCGATGTCGCCGGCGGTCACCGCCTTGCCCTCGTAGGTCTGACCGATGACGATGCGCGCGAGGCGCGCTTCGAGGTCTTCGTACGAGGTCGCGAGCGCGACGATCGCCATGATCTCGCTCGCGGCCGTGATGTCGAACCGCTCCTCGCGCGGGGTCCCGTTCGCCTTCCCGCCGAGACCCACGATCGTGCGCCGGAGGAAGCGGTCGTTCATGTCGAGCGCGCGTCCCCACGTCACCTGACGCGGATCGATCTCGCCTTTGTGCGGGACGACGTCGCCGAAGTAGATCGCGTTGTCGACGAGCGCGGAGAGCAAGTTGTGCGCCGTCGTGATCGCGTGGATGTCGCCGGTGAAGTGCAGATTGATGTCGTCGGCGGGCGTGAGCGAGGCCTTGCCGCCGCCGGTGCCGCCGCCCTTCACGCCGAAGACGGGCCCGAGCGACGGCTCGCGCAGGGCGAGCACGGCGTTCTTCCCGAGGCGACGCATGCCCATCGCGAGCGCGACCGACGTCGTCGTCTTGCCCTCGCCCGCGGGCGTCGGATTGATCGCCGTGACGAGGACGAGACGGCCCTTGCCGCGGGGCGGCCGTGCGAGGAGCGACAGATCGAGCTTCGCCTTGCCTCGGCCGTAGGGCTCGTAGTCGTCCGGCGTGAGGCCGAGATCCTTGGCGACGTCGTCGATCCTTCGCGGCGTGAAGTTCATCGCGGCCGAGATCAACTGCCGCGCCGCCGCGCCGTCAAGCGTCAGACGTCGAAGAGCGCGGCGAGCTTCGCGAAGTCCATCGGCTTCACGACGTGGTCGTCGAATCCCGCAGCCTTTGCGCGCTTGCGGTCGCTCTCCTGGCCGTAGCCGGTGAGCGCGACGAGGCGGACCGACGCGAGCTCCCGGTTCGCACGCACCGCCTCGGCTACGGCGTAGCCGTCGACCTGCCCGGGCAGTCCGATGTCGCAGAGCACGCCGTCGGGGCGCTCGCGCAGGATCGCGTCGAGCGCGGCCTGGCCGTCGCGTGCTTGCGCGACCACCTCGTAGCCCGCGATCTCGAGCATCGCCGCCATCATCTCGAGACCGTCCTCGTAGTCCTCGACGAGCACGATGCGCTTCGGACGCTTCGGCTCGAGCTCGCGCGTGGACGGCGGCTTCGCGACCTCCCTCGCCGAGACGACGCCCGCATACCGCGGGAGGCGAAGGATGATCTCCGTCCCGGTGCCGAGGCCTTCGCTGCGCGCCTCGACGCCGCCGCCGTGGAGCTCGGCGAGGCCGCGCACGAGCGCGAGCCCGAGCCCGAGCCCTCCCACACTGCGGCCGACCGCGTCCGGGACCTGCGTGAACGGCTGGAACACGCGCGAGAGCATCGCGGGCTCGATCCCGATCCCGGTGTCCTTCACACGGAGGATGGCGTCGCCCTCCGCCGCCTCGAGGACGACGTCGACGCGTCCGCCGGCGTCCGTGAACTTGGACGCGTTGCGGAGGATGTTCGAGAGCGCCTGCACGAGCCGCGTCGCATCGCCCTCTATCCACACGGGCGCGTCCGGGAGGCGCGTGTGGAGCGCCAGCTCCGCGCCCTCGAGCTCGGGGCGGTAGTCGGCCGTGCACTGGGCGACGACGTCGCGGAGGTCGAGGATCTTCCGCTCGAGGACGACGCTTCCGCGCCCGATGCGCGAGACGTCGAGCAGATCGTCGACGAGCCTCGCCATGTGGCGCGTCTGGCGCTCGAGCACCTCGCGTGGGCGCGTGAGGAGTGGATCCGACTTCTCGAGGCCGCGGAGGAGGTCGGCGGCGTAGCGGATCGGCGCGAGCGGATTGCGGAGCTCGTGCGCGAGGAGCGCAAGGAAGTCGTCCTTCCGCCGTGCCTCCTCCGCGAGCGCGGCGAGCGCGAGCTTGCGCTCGGTCACGTCGATGCAGGCGCCCGTCATGTACGCAGGCAGGCCGTTGGCGTCGACATGCATCGTCCCGCGGTCGTCGAGCCAGCGGACGGTGCCGTCCGGGAGCACGGCGCGGAACTCCATGCGGAAGGGCCCGCCTTCGCGCGCGCATCGCTCACACAGCGCGAGCACGAGCGGGCGGTCGTCCGGATGGATGCGCGCGAGGAAGTCGTCGAGGGTCTCGATGCGGTCTCCGGGGGCGACACCGAAGAGCTTGCGGAGGTTGTCGTCCCATTCGAGTCGCCCGCTCGTGACCTCCCACCGGAAGGTGCCGGTCTCCGAAGCGGCGAGCGCCGCGTCGAGACGCTCGCGTGCCTGCCGGAGGGCGGCAGCGGCGGCGTGACGTTCGGTGACGTCGTCGGTCTTGAGGACGATGCCGAGGATCTCGCCGGCGCCGTTCCTCCACGGCTGGAGCTCCCAGGCGTAGCGGCGGCTCGTGCCGTCGTCGCGCAACCAGAGGTCTTCCTCGCGCTTCAGCGTCTCGCCGGCGAGGCCGCGGCGGTGGGCGTCACGCCATTCGTCCGGCACGTCGGGAGCCACGTCGTAGATGCACCGGCCGACCGCGCTGGCGTCGAGCCCCGTCATCTCGAGATACCGCTCGCTCGCCGCGAGGAGCGTCATCGAGCGGTCGAACATCGCAATGCCGCCGGGCACCACCTCGAGGAAGACGCGAAGCCTCTCGGCATGCGCTTCTTCTGCCGGCATCGCGCCCATCCTCCAGGCGGTACCGTGCATCGACGCGCGGTGCAAGGTCGTGCATGCGCGCGAACAAGCCCATCGGATTCACCGAACGGAACAGGGGCAAAGTGCTGCGCGGCAGTCCGTCGCGTGAGGTGCGGCGAACATCACAGGTGACCTGGCCGCGCTCGCGACGTACGTCGGAGAACATGATCCGCGCTCGTCTCGCCCCGTTCGCCCTCACCGCCGTGTCCGCTCTCGTGCTCCTCGCCGCGTGCAAGAAGGAGGAGGCTCCACGCGAGGAAGGCAAAACCACTCAGGCGAGCACGGCTGCCCGTATCGGGAGCGTCGATCCGAGCATGGTGGCGCTGTTCAAGCCGCCGCTTCCTGCCGTGATCGAGTCGAAGACGAATCCGATCACGGAGGACAAGATCACGCTCGGTCGTGCGCTCTTCTACGAGACCCGCCTCTCGGCCTCGAACGAGATCAGCTGCAACACGTGTCACAACCTGTCGAAGGATGGCGCGGACGGACGGAAGGCGTCGATCGGTCACAAGAAGCAGGAGGGTCGGCGGAACTCGCCCACGGTCTACAACGCGGCCGGGCACTTCGCGCAGTTCTGGGACGGTCGCGCGAAGGACGTCGAGGAGCAGTCGAAGGGACCGATCACGAACCCGATCGAGATGGCGATGGAGAGCGACAAGAACGTCCTCGCCGAGCTCGCGAAGGTGAAGTGGTATCGCGAGCAGTTCGCGAAGGCCTTTCCCGGACGGGGGGACGGGGGGGCAGCGTCCCCCGAAGGAAAGGACCCGATCACGATGGACAACCTCGCGCGCGCGATCGGCGCGTTCGAGCGGAAGCTCGTGACGCCTTCGCGCTGGGACAAGTACCTCGCCGGAGACGAGAACGCGCTCACGCCGGAGGAGAAGGCAGGCTTCGCCACCTTCACCCGGACCGGCTGCCAGGCGTGTCACAACGGGACGTACGTCGGCGGTCAGTCGTTCCAGAAGCTCGGCGCCGTCGTCCCGTGGCCGAGCACGAAGGACCTCGGTCGCGAGGAGGTCACCAAGAACGAGGCCGACAAGATGATGTTCAAGGTGCCGAGCCTCCGCAACGTCGCGAAGACCGCGCCCTACTTCCACGACGGCTCCGTCGCGACGCTGGAGGAAGCGGTTCGCCTGATGGCGAAGCACCAGCTCGGCAAGGACCTCGGCGATGCCGACGTGAAGTCGATCGTGACGTGGCTCGGCTCGCTCTCGGGCGAGATCCCGAAGGACTACGTCGCCGAGTACAAGGTGCCGGCCGAGATCCCGCCGGCGCCGAAGCCCTCGAAGTGATCAGCCGTAACGCTTCGCGAAGAGCGCGCGCACGTCGGGCATCGTCCGGATCATCGCGAGCGAGTGCTCGGCGTGATCGCGCGCGAAGCCGTTGCCGATGACGAGGTCGACATCCTTGCCGACGCCTTCTGCGCCGAGCGCCGCCTTCGTGAAGCTCGTCGACATCGCGAAGAAGTAGGCGATGCCGCGATCGCGCGTGACGAGGATCGCGCTCATCTCCGTGTCGGGCACGTTCACGCACGAGATCGAGATGTCGACCTCGCTGCCGCCGTTCGCCGCCAGCACCGCCCGCCGGACCGCGACGGGATCCTTCGCGTCGAGCTCCAGGACCTCGTCACAGAGGCCGAGCGCGCGGAGCTCCGCGGCGAACGGCGCGTACGTCTCGACGCCGATGATGCGCGCGGTCTTGCCGCCCGTGCGCCGCGCTTCGGCGGCGCAGAGGATCCCGCTCTTCCCTCCGGCGCCGAGAATGCACACGCTCGAGCCGGGCTTCGCGAGGCGCGCGACCTGGGGCGCAGCGCCGGCGACGTCGAGCACCGCGAGCGCGAGTCGCTCCTCGATGTCCTCCGGGAGCTTCGCGTAGGGGCCGCTTGCGAACAGCACGGCCTCGCCGTCGACGTCGAGCTGCGCGCTCGTCGGACGCACCGCGTGCACGGCGTCGATCCGGAGCGGCGTGAGCGAGAGCGAAACCAGCGTGGCGATGCGATCACCCGGACGAAGCGCGGCCGCATCGTGACGATCGGGCGCGACCTGGAGCACGCGCCCCAGCAGCATGCCCCCGGACCCCGTCACGGGGTTGTGCTGCTTCCCGCGCGCGGTGACCGTTTCACGCACTTTTTGCGCGACGCGCTCCTCGACCGGCAGCGCTGCGGAGCCGGCCTCTTCCATCTGTCGAAAGCTCGCGGCGTCGACGTTCAGGGTGTCGACGGCGAGGAGGAGCTCGCCCGCGTAAATCTTCGAGAAATCATTGTCGACGCGCCACGCCGGCTGGGGGAGCGAGCCCTTCGGCTCGACCGCGCGGTGGGTGCCGAAGGGATCGCCGCCGGCCACCACCGGCCGCGGTACGGGGAGAGTTGCAGAGCTGGAAGACGACGTGTCCGGCATGGCAGGATGCCTTTCCTACCGTGACTTGACCCCGATCGGGTCACCTCGTTACTCTCTCTTCGAAATCGGGCGCAAGTCCGCGCTCCTCCGCGCAGCTCGCGCTCCGGCCGGATCCTCGACGCACCAGGCAATCGGCCACCTTCTATCGATGCAAGATCCCGCCCCCAAAGCCGCCTCGATGCCGTCGATGCGTCCCGCCACCGGGCGCTCGTACGTCCTGCGCTTCATCAGCGGCAAGTACCAGGGCGGCGAGTTCCCGATCGTCAACGACAAGCCGATCATCGTCGGCCGGTCCAGCGACCTCGACATGGTCCTCGTGGAGGACATGGTCTCGAGGAAGCACGCGCGCATCTCGATGCAGCAGGACCAGATCTGGATCGAGGATCTCGGTTCGACGAACGGCACCTTCGTCAACGGCGAGAAGATCAAGCGCGCGCGCCTGAAGGAAGGCGACCGCGTCCTCATCGGGACGAGCATCCTCAAGGTGATCGCCGGCGAGGCCGGGCGCTCGGACGCGAACGAAGCCTCGCGCGACCTCGAGAAGGTCGCCGCCGCGCGCCGCACGGGTCAGGCGCGCACGATGAGCGGCAGCATCGAAGAGGTGCCGCTGCCCGACCTCCTCCAGCTCTTCGCCACGTCCAAGAAGACGGGCGTGCTCGTCATCCGCACGGAGACCGACGACGTCGGGAAGATCTTCATGCGGAAGGGCATCATCTACTACGCGACGATCAACGACCTCGACGACGTCCCTCCCATGAAGAGCATCTTCCGCATGCTCACCTGGGAGAAGGGCGTGTTCGACCTCGAGACCGAGGATCCGCCGCGCGAGTTCCCGAACGAGCTCTCGCTCAGCGTGCAGGAGGTCCTCATGGAGGGGCTCCGCCAGCTCGACGAGTTCAACGAGATCCGGAACGAGCTCCCGGACCTCAACACGCGCCTCATCCTCTCGCAGCCGATCATCCCGCCGCTGAAGGAGCTCAAGCCCGAAGAGCTCGACATCCTCCAGCTCGCGCACAACTACGGCCACCTCGAGACGGTGCTCAACAAGAGCCTCAACACGGACCTCGAGACCGTGCAGGTCGTGCTGAAGCTGATCAAGGGCGCGTTCCTGCGCCCCGAATGACGTCCTCTCCGCGCGCCTTCGCCGGAGCCGTCTTCGACCTGAACGGGACGCTGGTCGACGACATCGCGTTCCACGTCCGCGCCTGGCGCGAGCTCGGGACGCGACTCGGCTACGAGCTCGACGACGCGCGCTTCCAGCGCGAGATCAACGGGCTGAAGAACGAAGACATCTTCCCGAAGCTGCTCGGGCGCGCGGTGACGCCGGAGGAGGTCGCGCGCTTCGGCGACGAGAAAGAGCAGCTCTATCGCGCGGCGTACCGTCCGGTCCTCGCGCCGGTGGCGGGCGCCAACGAGCTGCTCGTGACGTTGCGCGCGCGCGGCGTGAAGCTCGCGGTCGCGAGCTCGGCGCCGCCCGAGAACCGCGCGATGGTGCTCGACGCGCTCGACTGGTGGAGCGCGTTCGACGCGATCGTGAAGGCGGAGGGGCTGCGCGGCAAGCCTGCACCCGACATCTTCCTCGCGGCGGCGCAGGCGCTCGGCGTCGCGCCGGACGCGTGCGTCGCGTTCGAGGACGCACCGAACGGCGTGATGTCGGCGGCAGCAGCGGGCATGTTCGTGATCGGGATCACGACGAACAACGACGCGGCGACGCTGCGCGCGGCCGGCGCCCAGCACATCGCGAGCGACTTCACGTCGCTCGAACACGTGCTCGGGTTGTGACCTGCGGTAGCCTTCGTCCGTGGCGACGATCCTGATCACCGGCGCGTCGATGGGGATCGGGCGCGCCCTCGCGCTGGCGTGGGCACGCCGCGGCGCGGACCTCGTCCTCTCCGCGCGCGGGAGGCCTGCGCTCGAGGAGGTCGCGAACGAAGCGCGTCAGCTCGGCGCTCGCGCGTTCCCCGTCGCGGGCGACGTCACCGACGAAGCGCACCGGCGCGAGCTCGTTCGGACCGCGGTCGAGAAGACCGGGCGCCTCGACGTGCTCGTCAACAACGCCGGTCGCGGGTTCTACGCGCACGCGCTCGCGGTCGACCTCGAGGAGATGCGGAAGCTCTTCGAGCTGAACGTCGTCGCGCCGCTCGGCATGGTGCAGGCCGCGGCCGAGGCGCTCGAGCGCTCGCGCGGGACGGTCGTGATGATGTCGTCGATCGCCGGCGTCGTCGCGGCGCCACGTTATGCGGCGTACTCGGCGTCGAAGTTCGCGCTCGAAGCGATTTCGATGTCGATGCGCGCCGAGCTCGCGGAGAAGGGGATCCGCGTCCTCGTCGTCCGTCCGGGTCCCGTGAAGACGCCGTTCCGGAAGAACGCGACGCGCGCGCGTGGCGAGCAGATCAACACCGAGCCCGACGCGGACGCGCAGCCGCCGGAGGAGGTCGCCGCGCTCACGCTGCGAGCGGTCGACCGTGCGGCGCCGGTCGTCGAGACGAGCGCCTACGTCCGATTCGCGAGCACGGCGGCGCGCATCGTCCCCGCCGGCGTCCGCTTCGCGCTCCGCCGGATGGCGAAGCGCCGCTGACGTTCAGACCCACGCGTTGTTCAGGATCTCGCCGACGCCGCCCGCGCCCGGCACGATGTACTGGTGGTCGTCGAGCCCGCGCTCTTCGTCCCAGTGCCGGCCCGGCGGCGCGGAGAGCACCTTCGCCGGGCTGAGGCCGCGATCGAGGCGGAGCGCGTAGATGATCGCATCGGGGTGCTCGCGGAGCACGTTCCGGATGAACTCCGGCGTCACGACGAGGTGCATCGTGATGCACGACTTCGGCTTCCCCTCGAGCTTCGTCTTGTAGTGCGTGATCGCGCTGTTCATCGACGAGCCGGTCGCGCCCATCGGATCGGGCAGGAGGAGGATGCGCCCTTCGACGTCGCGGCCGATCTTCGCGTCGTGCCACGTCGCGCCGATCACTTTTCCTTCGGCGTCGGTCGCGCGCGACATGAAGAGGTGGTCCTGACGAACGCCGGTCGGATCGAGCACCTCGTTCAGGAGGTCGTAGACGATCTGCGACGGCATCGTGCCGGCGCGCGCGATGCCCACCGTCACGCATTTCGTCGAGGGGTCGAGCGCCGCGCCGCGGTAGACCGCCTCCGGCGACGTCATCACCATCCGCGTCGGCACCGCCACGCGCGTCCGCGGGAACTCGGCGGCGAGGACGACCTGCGCGAGGCGCTGGTAGAGGACCCGCACGAGCTGCCCGACCTCGGGCTGCACGGTCTCTCGCGCGCACAGCCGTGCGAGCTGCGTCCACGCGAGCGGATCATCGAGCAGGTGCACGTTCGCACCGTACTCGTGCTCGATCTCGGGGGCGCGGTAACGGCTCTGCGCGTACGCGGACTCGACCATGAGCCGCGCTATACCGCAGCAGTCGCCGGCGGACGACGGGAGTCTTCAGCCTTCAGTGTTCAGCGGGAGAAGACGCGTCTTCCGTCTTCCGTCCGAGAGGGGCTGCGCGCCCGGCCAGCGAGTGGGTCAGCCGCAAGGAGACCGAGGGCTGCCGAGGAAGCGAGCGAGGCGTACTCCTGTACGCCGCAGCGAGCTGACGAAGGCAGCCCGAAGCCCGATCTTCCCGGTGGGAAGACGCGCCGCGCGAAGCGCGGTTCGCCGAAGGCGAGTCAGGGGAGGCTCGCTCGCTTGCGAGCGAGGGGAGCGAAGCTCCCACGGGACAGGAGTGAATCCGCTCGCGGATTCACGTCCAGTGGCCGGCGCGGAGAGCGGCGGCGTCGATGACCTTCACCTTCGGCCCGAGCGCTTCGCGGAAGCTGTCCTCGTCCTCGTCATCCATGATCGCGTCGCCGAACCCGGAGGCGATCTCCATCGCGGTCGAGAGAATGCGAAGGAACTGCGCGAAGCTCGAGGCCGCGAGGGTGGGGACCCAGCGCTCCTGACCGCTCATCGCGGTATAGACCGGGCAGTCCCCTTCGGGATCGGGCTTCGACGTGTCGAGGAAGTACGGGTCACCGAGGAGCGAGCTCTCCGCGATGACGACCCACGACGACTTCCAGTCGGCCGGCGCGCTGCCGCCGTCGGGGGGCGCGACGACCGCGGCCTGCGCCTTCTCGATCTCGGCGGCAGGAAGGAGGCGGACGCGCTCCACCGGCGTCACCGTCTCGACCTTCAGCGGGTCGGCGCCGACGAGGAATGCACGGTAACGCGACGGAATCCTGAGCTTCTTGCGCAAGTCTTCGACGAGTGCCTTGTCGGCCTTGCCGAAGTTGCACTCGATCTTCCGACGCTGGAAGACGACCTTCAGGCCCTCAACTGCATCTGCGAGATCACTGTCCACGGGAGCCCTCGGGAATCGACGCCAAGTGCTTCGCTCGGGTCTGACGGACCCGCTGCGAAGGGTCTCCAAGCTAGCACTCCTCGGCACCTTTCGGGTACCCCCCAAGTCCGCGATCCGTCGTCGAAAGGGCAGCGTCCGGAGCGCCGCCGTTCGGGGCTCCTCTGCCGCGGACGCGTCCGCAACGCCCGGAAACCCCGGTAAAACCAGCGCGGGGAGCGTGCTACACCCCATCCCGATGCTCCTCCCCGTGGCTTCGTCCGGAACGGCAGAGTTCGAACCGCTCCTCCGCGCCCTCGCCGACCGCGGCGAGGCCGACTTCGGCAAGGTCGAGGCAGCCGTCCGCACCATCCTCACCGCCGTTCGGGCCGAGGGCGACGAGGCCGTCCTCCGCTACGTCCGGGAGTTCGAGAAGCGCGCGCCGGCCTCGCTCGTCCGTCGCGACTACGGCGGGGAGGCGGCCCTCGAGCGCCTCGCCCCCGAAGCCCGCGAAGCACTCGCATTCGCGGCCGCCCGCGTCCGGCGCTTCCACGAGCGCGAGCGCGAGACGATGTTCGGCGGCAGCGGGTTCCGCTACGAGGAGGAGGGCGTCACGCTCGGCCTCCGCGTGCGGCCGCTCCGGCGGGTCGGTGTCTACGCGCCGGGAGGAAAGGCACGCTATCCGTCGAGCGTGCTGATGGCCGCCGTCCCGGCGAAGGTCGCGGGCGTCGAGGACGTCGTGCTCGCGACGCCGCTCGCGGGCGACGCGAGCGACGACGTCGTCCTCGCCGCGGCGCACCTCTCCGGCGTGACCGCGATCGTCGATGCGGGCGGCGCGCAGGCGATCGCCGCGCTCGCGTACGGCACCGAGCAGGTCCCGCGCGTCGACAAGATCGTCGGGCCCGGCAACCTCTATGTCGCGTGCGCGAAGCGGCTCGTCTACGGCTCGGTCGCGATCGACTCGCTCGCCGGCCCGAGCGAGATCCTCGTCATCGCCGACGCGTCGGCGAATCCGGCCTACGTCGCGGCCGATCTCCTCTCCCAGGCGGAGCACGACGAGGACGCCTACGCGCTCCTCGTCACCGATCACGCGCCGCTCGTCGACGCCGTCGAACGCGAGCTCGCCGCGCAGCTCGACGCGCTCCCGCGGAAAGCGATCGCCGCCGCGTCGCTCGCACGTCATGCGCGCGCGTTCGTCGTGCCCGACCGCGCAGCGATGGCGCGCGTCGCGACGACGATCGCGGCCGAGCACCTCGCGCTCCACGTCGAGGACGCCCACGCGATGCTCGCGATGATCCCGGACGCAGGCGCCGCCTTCGTCGGCCACTCCACGCCGGAAGCCGCCGGCGACTACCTCGCGGGGCCCTCGCACGTGCTCCCGACCGGCGGCGCCGTCCGCTTCGGCTCGCCGCTCGGCGTCCACGACTTCGTCGCGCGCACCTCGATCATCTCCTACTCGCCGGAAGCGCTCCGGAGGCACGAAGGCGCGATCACCGCGCTCGCCCGGCTCGAAGGCCTCGATGCCCACGCGCGCGCCGTCACGCTCCGCACGCGCGGCTGAGTGGCGGAGAGAACTGCGGCAAGGACCGGGCCCGAGGATCTCCGGCATCGGATCCGGAGCGATCCAAGTCGGACCCCGAGCGCCCCGATCTCCGCCACTATCTAGCGTGGTTCCGGCAAGTTGGGCGCTGGTCTCACCTTTGCTTACGTGCGCGCCGTGCTTCGCTCAACGGCTTTCGGTTCCTTGTTCCTCCTCGCCGCCTCCGGCTTCGCGGCCGGCTGTGCGCACGGCAGCACCGCCGACGACGACGTGATGCTCGAAGGCAGCGCGCTCACGACCGACGCCCAGATCGCGTCGCGCGTCGTGGTGGCAGATGCGCAGGCCGCCGCCGCCGCCGTCGTCACGGAGGACACGATCCGGATCCCGATGGCGGCCGCGTCGCGCGTCGGCTCGCTCGTGCCGGGGAGCATCTTCGTCTCCGCGCGTGGTCCCTCCGGCAGCAAGAACCCGGACGGCTTCCTCCGCACGGTGGTGTCGGCGGCGGAGGAGAAGGGCGTGCTCGTCGTGAAGACGGACAAGGCGTCGATCACCGACGCGATCGTCCGTGGTGAGCTCCGCACCGGCCCGTTCGGTGTCCGGATCGACGACCACGACGGAACCGACTCGGCCCCGAGCGTCGGCAAGACCAACATCCCCGCGATCGAGCTCGCGCTCGACGACCAGCTCCTCTTCGAGAACACCGACGAGATCGAGGGCGCGAACGGGCCCGTCCGCTTCAAGGAGACGATCCGGATCGACCGCGGGAAGGTGTCCGCGCAGCCCGACGTCGACGTCGACCTCCGCATCCGCGACGGCAAGGTCTCGCGCTTCTCGGCGAAGGTCGAAGGCTCGCTCGACGCCGAGATGCTCGCGACCGCACGCGTCGAGGCCGACGGGCAGGTCGACGACGCCGTCCTCGCCGAGCTCCGCGCGAAGAAGCACCACGTCCGCAAGGTGCTCCACACGACGCGCCGGATCCCGCTCCCGACGCTCTCGGTCGGCAAGGTGCCGGTGAGCCCGTCGGTGCAGGTCACGGTCGCTCTCGTCTGCGATCTCTCCTTCGGCGGCGCGCACGTCGCCCGCGCCGGCGTGCAGGCGCGCTCGTCCGTGAAGCTGACCGCCACCTACGAGAACGGCGCGTGGGCTCCGCCGCAGGCGAGCGCCTTCGCGATCCGTCCCACGTTCCAGGTCGCGCAGCCCGGCGAGGTCGACGCGAAGTGCGCGCTCGAGTCGAGCGCGGAGCTCTCCGCCTACGGCGTCGGCGGCGTCACGATGAGCGTCGCGCCGTGGGTCTCCTACGACGTGCAGCGCGAGGGCTCGACCTGGACGTACCGCGCCGAAGCGGGCGCGACCGGCGCGATGCGCGGGAGCGCGGACGTCTTCGGCGTGAAGCCGGAGGACCTCGAGCGCACGCTGGTGGACTGGTCGGCGGGAGCGCCGGTCGAAGGACGACTGTGACGGTCGTCTTCCGTCTTCCGTCTTCCGTCTTCCGTCAGAGAGGCGATCACTTCAGTCGGAGAGCTTCACCCAGCGCCCGCTGAGCTGGCCGGCGGCGGTGACCGTCACATCCACGCGGCGGCGTTCGGCGCGATCGGCGTCGCGGCGGCTTTCCTCCGCGGCCGCCGTCGTCGACCGGGCGCGCGCCGGCTCGGTCAGCGCTTCTTCTTGCGATGCCGCGGGTTGTGGCGCTCGACGAGCGCGAGGTAGTCCGGCATCGCGCTCTCCGGCTCACGGAAGCGCGCTCTCGCGGTCGCGGCGTAGTCGGGGAGGCGCTCGACCATCGCGCGCAGCTCCTTGCCCGCGAGGACGCCGCCTTCGCTCTCCCACTCGGAGAGCGCCTGCGCGAGCTCCGGCACCTTCGAGCCCCGGAGGTGTCCGCGCTTGCCGAGGTCGGCGTAGCTCCGCGCGAGCGCGTCGCCGTCGAAGCGGTGCTGCGTGACGAGCTCGGTCGCGACGCGGAGGACGGAGCGCGCCGGCAGCCGTCCGTCCTCGTGCACGACGAATGCGGCTTGCAAGTAGTTGTAGAACGGTACGACGCGCGAGCCGTAGACGTGGAAGTCGCTCGGCGGCGTCTGCTGCTCGAGGTGGATCAGGATGCGCTCGACGACCTCGTGCGGGTCAATCATGCGCACGGCGCGGATCATGCCGTCGAGCACGTCCTCGTAGACGCGGCCCTTCTCGGCGATCTCGTGGAGCTGCTCTTCGCCGACGCGCCCCGCCATGACGTCGCCGTAGAGCGAGTAGACGAACGCGTCGGCCTCGGCGTCGTCGCCGAAGAGCGTCTCGTGCGCTCCCTGCCGCTCCTCGGGCGGCAGGCTCACGCGTGCGTCGAGCAGCGCCGGCAGCTTGTACCCGAGCTGATCGCGGAGCGCGCGGAACCGGAGCCGCAGCATGTTCTGCAGGTTCGGCTTCAGCGTGAAGGTGTCCCACGCGATCCCGTCGAGCCGGAGTTTGTCCTCGAGCCGCTTCCGCATCTGCTCCGGCGACCCGGAGAGGATGTGGACGATGACGCCGTTCCGGCGCATCTCCCGGAGCAGCGTGGCGGCGCCCGGATTCGTGCGCTTCTCGTCGGCGCGCTCGAACGCCGTGCGCACCAGGTCGCGGACGGTGTCGAACTCCGTCCGGAGATACGTCTTGTCGAGATCCCAGCGCGAGATGTGCCGCATGGCCGCCTTCGGAGGCTAGTCCTTCTTCGTGCCCTTGCCGGCGAGCGTGTCCTCGGCGACGAGAGCCTCGACGAGCTCCTTCGGCGGCGGCTTCTTCAGCTTCCGCGGGGGGAGCAGCTCCTCGGCGACCTGCAGCTTCTTCGCCATGAAGATCGCCGCGTCGATCTTGTAGAACGACCGGGCCCGATAGAAACGGAGCGCATTCTCGTTGTTCTCCGCGACCTCGAGGACGAGGTGCGTGCAGCCGCGGATCTTCGCGATGTGCTCGAGCTGCTCGAGGACGAACCCGCCGATGCCCTGACCCTGCAACTCCGGATGCACTGCGAGCTCCTCGACGAAGAGCGGGCGCATGTCCCGGTTGTCGAAGTACCGCTGGTTCACCCAGTTGTCCTCGCCGATGACCTCGAAGGCGCACTCGGCGTAGCCGACGATGACGTTCCGGCGGGCGATCTTCGCCTCGAAGAGGAGCTGCTCGATGCCCTCCTCCTCGTAGACCTCGAGGAAGCGCTTCTTCGTCCGCGGCCGCTGGTATTCCACGGTCTCGCGGTTCACGTCGCGGAAACAGAGCTTCAGGAACTCCCACGTGCGATTCAGGTCGCGCCGGTGGATGCGACGGACGCGGACCTCCGGGAGCGTCCTGGCGGCGCTCCGGATCGACGTCTCCGAAGGGGGCTCCGGCGGAACCGAAGGCATGGCCGGCAGGATATACGAGCCAGCTCCCGACGTGGGGGCGCTCAGACCGCGATCGACTTCTTCAGGTCCTCGAGGCTGATCAAGAGCTCGTGGGCGCCGGATGCGAACGCGAGCTCCAGCGCTTCGAGCAGATAGCGGTGGGCCTCGTCGTTGCGGTCGCGGATCGCCGACACCTGCGCGAGCGCGCCGAGGACGCGCGCGCGGTCGGAGCCGCTCGGACCCGCCATGTCGAGCGCCTCACGGAGGACGCCCTCGGCGTCCGTGAACTGGCCCGCCGTCGTCAGCGCCTCGCCGAGCTTGCGCGCGAAGATGAGGACCGCCCGCATCGGGTCCTCGAGCTCGCCGCGGAAGAGCTCGCGGCGCGCGAGGTCGAGCCCGCGGCGGAGCGCGGAGATCGAGCCGTTCACGTCTCCGCGCGTCGCTGCCCGCGTCGCGACCTGTTCGAGGAGGATGAGCGCCTGGAAGGTGTTCTGCGCGCTGTACTCGTGGAGCGCGCGCGCTTCGATCGACATGCCGTTGCCTTCGCCGATCTCCGCGCACGTGGCGTGGAGGCCGCGCCGGACGGCGGCTGGGATCGTCGCGAGCACGACGTCGCGGATGAGCGGATGTCCCGATCGATAACCGCGGTCCGACGCGAGGATCATCCCTGCCTCGAGCAGGGTCCTCGTCGCCTCCGCGAGGTTCGTGCCCTCGGTCACGAGCTCGCGGACGACGCCGTCGTCCGCGTTGTCGCCGTAGACGGCGACGGCCTGGAGCACGCGCCGCGCATCGGGCGGGAGGCGCTCGACGCGGAGCGCGATGAGGTCGGCGAGGCGCGTCGGGGCGCGGCCGCCCTGCTCGCGCGAGAAGCGGAGGAGCTGGTCGACGTAGAGCGGCGCGATGCCACGACCGCCGATCGAAGAGCTCGGCTTGCTCGTCCCGGCGAGGAGGCGCGAGACGAGCCCGGGCGGGAGCCCCATCAGCACGCGCGCGGACGCCGTGCTCGCGGGCCAACCCGGATCGTGCCCCGGCGGGTAGCTCACGATGAGGAGGGCGGGGACGAGCGGCGGCTCGCCGACGGCGTCCGCGAACGCCGTGCGGCTCGCGCCGTCGATCGCGTGGAGGTCGTCGGCCGCGACGATCACCTTCTTGCCGTGCGCGCGCTCGCTCGCGCGGGTGATCGCCCAGCGGAGCGCCTCCGCGACCGCGAAGCGGAGCTCGTCGGGGGAGAGCTCGCCACGGTTCGGGTGCTCGAAGATGTCGGCGAGCCCGCGACGCGCTTCGGCGCCGGCGGTCGACCACTCCTTCGCGCTGCCGCCGCTGTCGGCGAGCCCCGCGAGCTGCACGATCGCGCGCCGCACGGCGTGGTAACCGACCTCGGCCCAGCCCGGATCGGGGCCGACCTCGACGACGAAGTGGCCGCTCTGCCTCGCGCCTTCGAGGAACTCGCCGAGCAGGCGCGACTTGCCCATCCCGACGTCGCCGACGATCCGCGCACCGACGAGCGAGCTCTTCGCGTCGGCGAGCCGGTCCTCGAGCCACGCGAGATCCTCCTCGCGGCCGACGAACTCGAGCGGGAGGTCGCCCGTCTTCGTCTCGGGCGGACGCGTGACGGCGGCCTCGATCGGGTCGACGTGCGAAGCGCGCGGTGGGGTCTCTATCCGCGGGGGAGTCGGCGCGGTGGCCTTCGCGGCCGGCGCGAGCGCGGCGAGGGTCTGGATCGGCGCACCGCACTCGCCGCAGAACTTCTGCGTCGACAGGTTCTGCGCGTGGCACGAAGGACACCGCACGGTCTCGCCGGACGACATCGGCGCGCGCGGCGCGGTCGACTCGATCTGCGAGAGCGCGTCGGCGAGGGCCTCGGAGAACTCGTCGGCGTTGCCGAACCGGTGCGCCGGATCCTTCGCGAGCGCCATCAGGCACACGTCGGCGAGGAGCGACGGGATCATCCGCTCCGGCGCGACCGCCCGCGGGTCCGGCGGCTGCTCCGTGATGTGCATGAGCACGACCTGGGTCGGGCTCTCGGCCTCGAACGGGAGCCGACCGGTGAGCAGCTGGTAGAAGATGACGCCGACGCCGTAGATGTCCGAGCGCGCGTCGAGCGGATCGCCACGGCCCTGCTCCGGGCTCATGTACTCGGGCGTCCCACAGACGATGCCGGGGCTCGTGATGTTCGGCTGCACCGCCTCGACGCGCATCTTGGCGAGGCCGAAGTCGACGACCTTCACGAAGTCGCCGCCGGTGCGCACCGGCTCGAGGATGATGTTCTCGGGCTTGAGGTCGCGGTGGATGATCCCGAGGTGGTGCGCTTCCGAGAGCGCGGCGAGCACCTGACGGAGGAGCGTCACGATCCGGCGGAAGGAGAGGGGGCCCTCCTCGTACTGGACCCGCGCGAGGTCCTTGCCTCGCAGGAACTCCATCACGAGATAGAGCTGCCCGTCCTCGGTCTTGCCGAAGTCGATGACGCCGACCGAGTTCGGGTGGTTCAGGCGGCTCGCCGCCCGCGCTTCGGTGATGAAGCGAGCAGCCGCGTTCTCCTCGCCGACGAGGTGCGGGTGGATGATCTTCACCGCGACCGTGCGGCCGAGCGTCGTCTGCTCTGCGCGATAGACGCGCCCCATCCCGCCGATCCCGACGAGATCGAGGATGACGTAGCCGCCGGGGAGCGTGCGACCGATCAGCGGATCGTCCGGCGTTGCCGCGACCTTCCCGACGGGGAAGCCGCACTGCGGGCAGAACTTGTGCGTCTCATCGCACGGGCTCTGGCATTGAGGGCACGGCCGCACAGCGACACCGAGGCTATCACGGGAAAATTCGGGGGCGATACCCTCCGTTCGCAGGTGTGTTGGCCCGGTGCGGGGGGGCCTGCCTATCATGTGGGCGATGCCCTCCGAGCAGGATCCGAAAGCCCCGCGCGTCCCGATCGGGGAGCTGCTCGTCCAGGCGAAGGTGCTGACGCGCGAGCAGCTCGAGCAAGCGCTCGCACTGCCGCGCGAGACCGGGAAGAAGCTCGGACAGGTCCTGATCGAGAAGGGCTGGGTGACGGAGGCGCAGCTCACGCAGACGCTGAGCTTGCAGCTCAGCGTCCCGTGGGTGTCGCTGTATCACATCGATTTCTCGCGCCAGCTCCTGAACCGGGTGTCGCGCGAGCTCGCCGACCGGCACTGCCTCATCCCGATCTTCGTGCGCCACGTGAAGGGCCACGGCGAGACCCTCTACGTCGCGATGGATGATCCGACGAACGAAGGGGCGCTCGCCGAGGTGGCTGCCCTCGCCGGGCTGCCGACCCGTCCGATGATCGCGTCGGCGACCGACATCCGGAGCGCGATCCGCGTCTATTACGGCGAGCCGGCGACGCCGAACGTGATCGAGGTCCCGATGCCGGCCGTCCGCCCGGAGACCCTCCCGATGACGCAGCGGGAAGGCCGGCCGCGCGAAGGAGCACCGCCGCCGGTCCCGAACG
>JBDHVE010000007.1:0-93231 GCA_039809485.1 Polyangiaceae bacterium
CTCGAGCAGACTGCGGGCCCGTGGCTCTACGGCGCGAGCGCGCTCGTGACCGTGCGCGCGGACCGCGAAATCGGCCCTGTCCGCTCGTCGCTCGCGCCCCGGTTCACGAGCGGCCTGGTCGGCGCGCGAGCCTGGCGGAGCGGCACGGCGCTGTCGCTCGCCGCGACGTACGACGTCGAGGACCGCGCGCACGCCGACGGCGTCGTCGTGCCCGGGTCGGCGCGGCGCGCCCTCCGGCTCACGACCGCGCTCCAGGTCCGGCTCGGCGACCACGCCCGCGTGATCACGTCGGTGTACGCGGTTCCGCCGGTACCCGCCTTGACGGCGGGCGAGAGTGCAACACTCGGTCTCTCGCTCGCGTGTGTGTTCCCCTGGAGCTGACCCCATGAGTACCTGTCCTCGCCGCCGTTTCCTCGCGCTCGCGCTGTCCTCACCGCTCGCCGTCCTCGCCCTCTCGCGCGAGGCCCACGCCGCGAACCCGACGTACAGCACGCGGGGAACGGTGAAATGGATCGCCGACGACAAGAAGCGCGTCCGCATCCATCACGACGACATCCCCGGCTTCATGAAGGCGATGACGATGCCGTTCGACGTGATGAAGCCCGAGCTCCTCGCCGGGATCGCGAAGGGCGATCGCGTCGCGTTCACCTTCGAGATGCAGGACAGCGGGGACCTCGTCGTCCTCGCGATGACGAAGCTCGCTGGTGCCGGCGCCTCTCGGACGTGAGAGTCGAGGGGGTGCACGCCATGCTGCTGGGACGCAGGTCTTGCACCGCCCCGACGCGCAGGAATCGCGGGGAAAACGCCTCCTCCGTGACGGCATGTGGGCTGCACGGGGCCTCCTGCGATGCCCGACGGCGAATCCCTCTCGATGGCCGAGCTCGAGCCGATGGCTAGGCCGACGCACGCGATGTGGCGTGATCTCTGGGCGCGCACCGCGCTGCAGGGCGCGCTCGTCGTCGTCGGGTACTTCCTCGCCTGGGAGCTCCTCGAGCAGGCGCTCGGCACGCTGAGCCGCGACGACGTCCGCATCCTCCACCTCGTGCGCGGGATGGGCGCCGCGTTCCTCCTCGGGACGTGGTCGTTCCTCCGGATCCGACGCGCGCGGATCGAGTCCGACGCGACGATGGCCGGCTACATGGACTGCCTCGAAGCGCGCGTGCAGGAGCGGACACACGCGCTCGAGGAGTCGCGCGCGTTCACCGAGCTGCTCTTCGACTCGCTGCGCGAGCGGATCATCGTCCTCGGCCCCGACGGCCGCGTCGTGAAGGCGAACAAGGTCGCGGAAGCCGTCGCCGGCGCGCCGCTCGTCGGAACGAAGTGCGAGAGCCGCTTCCCGGGGGGCGGAACGGCACGCACGTGCGTCGACGCGAGCGGCCGTGTCTGGGAGCTCGAGCACATCACGGTGCCGGGGAAGAACGGTCGTCCCGCGTACGTGATCGAGGTCGGGCGCGACGTGACCGAGCCGAAGAACCTCGAGGCGCAGATCCGGCACCAGGAGAAGATGGCGAGCCTCGGTGTCCTCACCGCCGGCTTCGCGCACGACCTCGGCAACCCGCTCGCGTCCCTCTCGTCCGAGCTCGAGCTCCTCGAGGGGGAGGAGGACCTCGCGCAGGTGCGCGAGTCGCTCGGCGTCCTCCGTCGTCAGGTGTCGCGCATGAGCCGCACCCTCCGCGAGATGGTCGACTTCGCGCGGCGACGTCGCGACGAGGTCGCCGACGTCTCGATCCCTTCCGTCGTCGCCGACTCGGCGCGCCTCGTCTGCCACGACCCGCGCTGGAAGCGGGTGAAGCTCGAGATCGACATCCCCGGAAGCATCCCGCACGTGCACATGGTGGAGGACCACCTCGTCCTCGTCCTCGTGAACCTGATGTTGAACGCGGCCGACGCGATGCCCGAAGGCGGCGAGCTGAAGGTGAGCGCGCGGCGCGAGGACGACGGCCGCCTCCTGCTCCGGATCGAGGACACCGGGGCCGGGATGCCCCCGGAGGTCCTCGCCAAGGCGAAGACGCCGCTCTACACGACGAAGGGCAAGAATGGCACGGGTCTCGGGCTCGCGGTCTGCGAGAGCATCGTGACGTCGATCGGCGGCGCGCTCCAGCTGTCGAGCGAGCCGGGACGAGGCACCGTCGTCGACATCCACCTCCCGTCCGCCGAGGTCGCCCATGCCTGAGCGAATCCTGCTCGTCGAGGACGAGTCCGCCCTCTGCGCCAACATCGCGCGGGCGCTCACGCGGGCCGGGCACGTCGTCACGGCGGTCGAGACGGGGAGGGCCGCGCTCGCCGAGCTCTCGCGGCGCACGTTCGACCTCGTCATCAGCGACCTGCGCCTCCCCGACGTCGACGGGCTCACCGTCCTCGACCACGTGCGCGAGACGTCTCCCGAGAGCCTCGTCCTCATCATGACCGCGTACGCGTCGGTGGACTCCGCCGTCGAAGCGCTCCGGCGCGGCGCCCACGACTACATCCTCAAGCCGCTCTCGCTCGCCGACCTGCTCAAGAAGGTCGCCCACATCGCCGAGGTCCAGCGGCTCGGTCGCGAGAACGCGCGGATGCGTACGCTCCTCCGCGGCGAGAGCGAGGCGATCTCGCTCCTTCGTCGCGGCGGACGCACGATGAACGACCTCGCCGACATGATCGAGAAGGTCGCGGCGTCGTCGTCGAACCTCCTCGTCCTCGGCGAGAGCGGCACCGGTAAGGAGCTCGTCGCGCGCGCCGTCCACGAGCGGTCGGAGCGTGCCGAAGGTCCGTTCGTCACGCTCAACGTGAGCGCGATCCCGGAGACGCTCGTCGAGAGCTACTTGTTCGGGCACGAGCGGGGCGCCTTCAGCGGCGCGGAGCGCCGGCGCGACGGTCTCTTCCGCACCGCGAGCGGCGGCACGCTCTTCCTCGACGAGATCGGCGAGCTGCCGCTCGCGATGCAGGCGAAGCTCCTCCGCGCGGTCGAGAGCAAGGAGATCCTCCCGGTGGGCGCCGACCGCGGGCTCGAGGTCGACGTCCGCATCGTCGCGGCGACGCATCGCGACCTCGGTGCGATGGTCGCGGCGGGGACGTTCCGCCAGGACCTCCTCTACCGCCTCCAGGTCGTCCAGCTGCGGCTCCCGCCGCTCCGCGAGCGCATCGGCGACGTGCCCGCGCTCGCGAAGCACTTCGTCGAGCTGCACGGGCGCGCGCAGCGGAAGCTCGTCACCGGGATCGCTCCGGACGCGATCGCGCTCCTGTGCCGCTACGCATGGCCGGGCAACGTGCGCGAGCTCTCGAACGTGATCGAGCGCGCGGTCATCCTCTGCTCCGACGACACGATCACGCCGATCGACCTGCCGACCGAGCTCGGGATCGAGCCCCTCGCACCGAGCGGCCTCCCGACCACGACGGCGACCGTGCCGCTCACGGACCACGCTTGCAACTTCGAGCGCGCGACGCTCGCCTTCCAGCGGCAGCACATGGCGCGCGTCCTCGACCGCGCCGGCGGGAACCGCGAAGCTGCCGCGAAGCTCCTCGGCCTGTCGCCCGCGACCTTCTACCGATACCTCCAGAAGGTCGGCCTCAAGGGCTATCAGGCCGAGAGCCACGAGGAGCCATCCCATGCCTGACGACGTGCCCCGGACGTCGCGCGGAGTCATCGCGCGCGACAAGCCCTCGCCACTCGACTTCGACGATCACCCGCTCCTCGCGATCTGGGAGACGACCCAGGCGTGCGACCTCGTCTGCGCGCACTGTCGCGCGTGTGCGACGCCGCGGACGCATCCCGACGAGCTCACGACGGAGGAGGGGAAGAAGCTCCTCGAGGACTTCGCACGGATGGGCACGCCGCTCTGCGTCCTCACCGGCGGAGATCCCGCGAAGCGCCCCGACCTCGTCGAGCTCGTCCGCCACGGCGCGCGCGCCGGGCTCGTGATGGCGCTCACGCCTTCGGGCACGCCGCTCATGACGCAGGCGCTCCTCTCCGAGCTCCGCGATGCGGGGCTCGCGCGCGTCGCGGTCTCCGTCGACGGACCCGACGCCGCGACCCACGACGGCTTCCGCGGCGTACCGGGGAGCTTCGAGGAGTCGCTCCGGATCCTCCGCGAAGCACGCGCGCTCGGCCTCGAGACGCAGGTGAACTTCACGCTGTCGCGCGTGTCGCTCGGCGCGCTCTCCGCGATGGCGCAGCTCACGGACGACGTCGGTGCGTCGATGCTCGTCGTGTTCGTCGTCATCCCCACCGGCCGCGCGACCGAGTCGCTCACGCTCTCGGCCACCGAGGTCGAGGACGCGCTCGTCGAGCTCGCCGCGATCGGCGAGTCGCGGCCGTTCCAGATCAAGACGACCGGCGCTCCCCAGCTCCGCCGCGTGCTGCTCCAGAAGAAGGCCCGGGCGGTGCCGACCGGGCTCCTCCGCGACGTGCACGAGGGCGTCGTCCGCGGACCGCGCGGCGTCACCGACGGCGTCGGCTTCCTCTTCGTCTCGCACACGGGCGACGTCTACCCGAGCGGCTTCCTCCCGCTCCGCGCGGGCAACGTCCGTGAAGAGGCCGTGAGCGACATCTATCGGGCCTCGCCCCTGTTCCGGTCGCTGCGCGATGCGGACGGGCTCGGCGGCAAGTGCGGCGTCTGCCCGTTCCGGTCGGTGTGCGGCGGCTCGCGTGCACGCGCGTGGGCCGAGACCGAGGATCCCACGAGCGAGGACCCCGGCTGTGCGTACGTTCCGAAGGGCTACGTGCCGGGGCCGCGGCGCGGACGTCGGTACCTCGCCCGGAGCGCGTGACGACCCTAGGAGGCAATCCATGATCGGTCCGATCGAAGAGTGGATGACGAAGGATCACGTGCGGCTCGACGAGCTCCTGAAGGCGAGCCTCCGGGCCGATGGCACGATCGATCCCGTCCCCTACGCCGCGTTCCGCGAAGGGCTCCTCCGGCACATCGGGATGGAAGAGAAGGTCCTCCTCCCGATGGCGAAGGAGAAGCGTGGAGGGGAGCCGCTTCCCGTCGCGGCGGCGCTCCGTCGCGACCACGGCCTCATCGCGAAGCTCCTCGTCCCGACGCCCGATCGCGCGCTCGTCGACGAGCTCTGCGCGACCCTCGCGCGGCACAACGAGCTCGAAGAAGGGCCCGCCGCCCTCTACGCGACGTGCGATGCCCTGGCCGGTGACGACGCCGGCGCCGTCCTCGAGCGCCTCCGAGCCCAGCCGAAGGTGCCGGTCGCGAAGCACTACGACGGACCGCTGCTCCATCGCGATCGCTGATCCCACGCGAGGGTCGAGGCACGACGCCTGCCTTGCAGGCGCGCATGCGTCGTCTCTGGATCGCATTCGCCGCCGTGCTCGCGCTCTCGTTCGCGGTGCTCGGCTTCACCGGCGTCCGCATCTACCAGCTCGCGCCCCCGATCCCGGACCGCGTCGTCGCCGACGACGGCCGTGAGGTCGTCGCACGAGGGGAGATCCTCGCGGGCCAGAATTTCTGGCAGTCCCTCGGCGGCATGGAAATGGGCTCGATCTGGGGCCACGGCAGCTACGTCGCGCCGGACTGGACCGCCGACTGGCTCCATCGCGAGTCGCTCTTCGTGCTCGATCGCTGGGCGCAGGCCGAGCACGGCCGCGCATTCGCGACGCTCGAGCCGGAGAAGCAGGCCGCGCTGAAGGCACGCCTGACGCAGCAGGCGAAGGCGAACCGGTACGATCCTGCCACGCGGGTGCTCACGATCGACACGGCGCGTGCCGATGCATTCGTCGCGAACACGGCGCACTACGCGGACGTCTTCGCAGCGGGGCGGGACGAGTACGCGATCCCGGCGGGCGTCGTGACCGATCCCGCGCGGGCGCATTCGCTCGCCGCGTTCTTCTTCTGGAGCTCGTGGTCCGCCGCCGCGAACCGGCCCGGCGACACCGTGAGCTACACGAACAACTGGCCGCACGAGCCGCTCGTCGGCAACCACCCGAGCGGCGACACCGTCGTGTGGACGGGCGTGAGCATCCTCATGCTCCTCGCCGGGATCGGCTTCATGGCGACGTGGCACGCGATGCGGAAGCACGAGGAGGCGGAGGGGCCGGTCGATCCGCCCGCGGTCGACCCGCTGCTGTCCGCGATCTCCTCGCCCTCGCAGCGCGCGACGCTGAAGTACTTCTGGCTCACGGCGGCGCTCTTCCTCGTGCAGATCCTCCTCGGGGTGATCACGGCGCACTACGGCGTCGAGGGCGGCGGCTTCTACGGGATCCCGCTGGCGGAGATCCTCCCGTACACGGTCGCGCGCACGTGGCACCTCCAGATCGGCATCTTCTGGATCGCGACCGCGTGGCTCGCGACCGGCCTCTACGTCGGGCCGGCCGTCGGCGTGGAGCCGCGCGGACAGAAGCTCGGCGTCGACGTTCTCTTCGGCGCGCTCGTCGTGGTCGCGGTCGGCTCGCTCGCGGGCGAGTGGCTGAGCGTGAAGGGCTACCTCGGCGAGACGTCGTGGTTCTGGCTCGGCCACTCCGGCTACGAGTACATCGACCTCGGGCGCCTCTGGCAGATCGCGCTCGCCGCCGGGCTCGTGCTCTGGCTCGTGCTCGTCGCGCGTGCGGTCCTCCCGGCGCTCCGCCGTCGCGACGCGCAGCGCCCGATCCTGACGCTCTTCCTGATCTCGAGCGCGGCGATCGCGGGCTTCTACTTCGCGGCGCTCGGCTACGGACGGCACACGAACCTCGCGATCGCCGAGTACTGGCGCTGGTGGGTCGTGCACCTCTGGGTCGAGGGCTTCTTCGAAGTGTTCGCCACCGTCGTGATCTCGTTCCTCTTCGCGCGGCTCGGCCTCGTCGCGATGGGGACCGCGGGCCGGGCGTCGGTCCTCTCGGCGACCGTCTTCCTCTCCGGCGGCATCATCGGCACGCTCCACCATCTCTACTTCAGCGGCACGCCGACGTTCGTCCTCGCGCTCGGCTCCGTGTTCAGCGCGCTCGAGGTCGTCCCGCTCGTGTTCGTCGGGTTCGAAGCCTGGGAGAACCTGAAGATCGCGCGCGTCCGGCCGTGGGTGCGGGCGTACCGCTGGCCGATCCTGTTCTTCGTTGCCGTCGCGTTCTGGAACCTGGTCGGCGCAGGCCTCTTCGGGTTCATGATCAACCCGCCGATCGCGCTCTATTACATGCAGGGGCTCAACACGACGCCCGTGCACGGCCACACCGCGCTCTTCGGGGTGTACGGCATGCTCGGGATCGGCCTCGTCCTGTTCTGTCTGCGCGCGCTCCGGCCGCACGCGGTGTGGAGCGACAAAGTCCTCGGGATCGCGTTCTGGTGCATGAACATCGGCCTCATGGCGATGGTCGTGCTCAGCGTGCTGCCGGTCGGCCTGATGCAGACGTGGGCTTCGGTCGAGAGCGGGTATGCGTTCGCGCGCAGCCCCGAGCTCCTCCAGCAGCCGATCATGGCGACGTTCCGCTGGATGCGCGTCCCAGGCGACACCGTCTTCGCCGTCGGTGCGCTCCTGTTCGTCGCGTTCGTCTTCGGCGTCGGCCGGCGCACGACGAGCCCGACCCCGGGTACGGCCGTCCCGGTCCGTCCGGCCGTCGGTCCGACCGGCACGGCCGTGATGCGGGCGACCGGGCGCGGCGAGGCGCCTGCTGCCGAGGAGTGAGCGCGGGCTGCGCTACGCTCGGGGTCGATGAATGACTCGGGCCCGTCGACCTTCTACCAGCGACCTCTGCCGCGCGACCTCGTCGCGTTCGCGTCCGAGGAGGGGCGTGGCATCTTCCGCGAGGCGCTCGCGGAAGGGCACATGGAGAGCTTCTTCGCCCTCGCCGAGCAGTTCCACACCCAGGCCGATCCGGCGTTCTGCGGGCTCGGCTCGCTCGTCGTCGTCCTGAACGCGCTCGGGATCGACCCGGGGCGCCTCTGGAAGGGCCCGTGGCGCTGGTTCAGCGAGGAGCTCCTCGACTGCTGCGCGCCGCTCGACGACGTCCGCGCGAAGGGGATCACGATGGACGAGCTCGCGTGCCTCGCGCGCTGCAACGGGGCCGAGGTCCGCGTCGAGCGCGCGCTCGCATCGGACGTCGACGCGTTCCGGGCCGAGGTCCGGGAAGCCGCCCGTACCCCGCGCGCGCCGCTCCTCGTCGTGAGCTACGACCGCGCGACCCTCGGGCAGACCGGGAGCGGCCACTTCTCGCCGATCGGCGGCTACCACGCGGCACGCGACCTCGTGCTCCTCCTCGACGTCGCGCGCTTCAAGTACCCGCCGCACTGGGTGCCGCTCACGAAGCTGTTCGCCGCGACGCGGACGACCGACACGTCGAACGGTGCGTCCCGCGGATGGATCGTCCTCCGGCCACGACAGACGCCGCGCTCGGTCCTCTACGCGCTCTCACCGGAGGCGCACGTCGGGGAGCTCGTCGCGGGGACGCGGCGGCGCATCGCGGAGGCGTTCGCGGCGCCGCCCGCCGACGCAACTTCGGCGATCGCGACCTTCGCGCGCGCCGTTGCCGGAGCCGCGAGCGCGCTCGAGCTGCGCGTGCACGCGGGCGAGACGGAGTCGGCGCGGGCGAACGAGCTGCTCGCCGAGCTCCGTGCGACGGAGTTGCATCGCGCGATCCGCGGCGCGCTCGGGGAGGGGGCGGCGGCACCCGGCCCGGCCGACGTGGCGGCGGCACTGGCGATGGTGATGCCCGACGCGACATGGGGCGCGCTCCCGGAGGGCGTGCGCGCCGACGTGGTCGCGATGCTCGAGCACGCGCGCGCCGCGAAGGGGATGACGGACGAGACCGCGACGCTCCGCGAGCAGCTCTCGGCGCTCTCGCGCTACGTCGCTTGCCGGGCGGAGCGCGAGGACGGAGGTGCGGTGGCGCCCGATCGGACGCGATCCAGGTCAGGGTGATCGACGCGATCGCGGACGCGCCGAATCGCCCCTGAATCCTGGCTCGCGGGGGATGTCGGACGCAGGGCGAGGCGCGGTATGCCGGTTGCTCGACCATCCCACATGGTCGTCTCGCGTGCGTTCCTCCTCCTCGCCCTGATCGTGCCCGCCTTCGCCGCCGGCTGTGCGGCCGACGCCGACGAGCCGCCGGCGGACGAGGATGTGGTCTCGTCCGACGACGCCCTCACCGGTAGCGTCCGCGTCGGCGCGAAGCTCACGACGACGGCGCGACTCAACTTCCGCGAAGGCCCGTCGAAGAGCGAGACGATCATGCGCGTGCTCGCGCGCGGAGCGACCGTCACGATCAAGAAGACGACCCCGCAGAACGGCTTCTACAACGTCGAGAACGACGGCGACGAGGGCTGGGTCCACGGCAACTACCTCCGCGCGGGCGGCAGTGCTCGAGCGGAGGAGGACGAGGCGCCCGCGAGCACGGCCGGCCGCGGTACGGGGCAGATCGAGAGCTGCAAGGCGTCGTTCTACTCGGAGGGCCAGCGCACCGCGAACGGCGAGACCTTCAACCCGAACGCGCTCACGGCCGCCCACAAGACGCTCCGTTTCAACACGCGCGTCCGTGTCACGAACAAGGCGAACGGCAAATCCGTCGTCGTCCGGATCAACGATCGCGGTCCGTTCGTGGCCGGCCGGTGCATCGACCTGTCCCGGGCGGCGTTCACCACGATCGCGTCGACGAGCGCGGGCGTCGCGAGCGTCAGCGTCGAGGTGCTCGAGTAGCCTCGTCAGGGCGCTGGTGTCTCGGTATCCTGGGAGGAATGCTGCCCGGCTTCTCCTCTTCGTCTCGCCGTTCGTTCCTCGCGCTCGTCGTCGCCGGTGCCTCGGCGACGATCGCGTCCGCCGCCTGCTCGACGACGGCAGGGGTCGACGAGACACCCGAAGGGACGAACGTCGACGACGGCGGAATCACTTCTGCGGACGGGTCGATCACGCAACCCGACGGCGAGGCTCCGCCCGTCGCGTGCACGAAACCCGCAGACTGCCCGTCGGGCATCTGCAACGTCGCGAAGGGCGTCTGCGATCCCGCGACCTGCAGCGACGGCGTGAAGAACGGCAGCGAGTCCGACCTCGACTGCGGAGGCACCTGCTCGCCGTGCGCCGACGGCAAGGCGTGCAAGGCGAGCGCGGACTGCGGATCCGGCGTCTGCAAGGACGCCACTTGCCAAGCCCCGACCGCGACCGACGGCGTGAAGAACGGCCTCGAGACCGACGTCGACTGCGGCGGGACGGGCAACCCGAAGTGCGCCGACGGCGGGAAGTGCACGAAGCGCGACGACTGCGCGAGCAACTTCTGCAAGGCGAACGTCTGCACCGCGCCGACGCCGGCCGATGGTGAGCAGAACGGCGACGAGACCGACGTCGACTGCGGCGGCGGCAGCGGTACGCCGTGCGCGGACGCGAAGAAGTGTCTCGTCGACGGCGACTGCGCGTCCGACGTCTGCAAGGATCTCGCGGACGGGATGGGCCTGCGCTGCCAGGCGCCTTCGCCGACCGACCTGAAGAAGAACGGGACCGAGACCGACGTCGACTGCGGAGGCGCGGGCAACCCGGCATGCGAGGCCGGCAAGAGCTGTCTCGTCGACTCCGACTGCGTCTCGACCGGCTGCAACTACGCCTTCAAGTGCGCGACGCGCCGGAGCTGCAAGCGACACTGGGGCGGTGACACCTGCGGGCTCGGCGGCGCGGGCGGCGTCGGCGCCGCGCAGTGGGAGGACTGCTGCGCGACCGCCGACGTGACGCCGACGCAGGGGCCGACGGTCGGCCAGGCGATCAAGCTCGGCAAGTACCAGGTGACGGCGGGTCGGATTCGCGCGTTCCTCGAGGACGTCAACTACGACGTGCGGGGCTTCGTCCAGCAGGCGCGCGCCGCGAACAAGATCCCGACCATCCCGGGCGACGCGAACGGGCGCCTCCTCCTCGAGGCGG
This sequence comes from Polyangiaceae bacterium, assembly GCA_039809485.1. Lineage (GTDB taxonomy): Bacteria > Myxococcota_A > Polyangia > Polyangiales > Polyangiaceae > Labilithrix. The sequence continues at coordinate 10,798 of JBDHVE010000007.1, forward strand.
CCTGGGACCCCTACCTGCCGACGAGCTTCGACGGCAACCAGAACGCCGACGAGCTCGCCGACTGCTCGCAAGGGCAGACGACGACGGCGACCGGCACGACGTGCCAGCCCGGCACCGAGCAGGCCGGGATCTACACCGCGGTGAAGCGCCATCTCGGCGGCTTCATCTTCAAGGGGAACGCGCAGACGAGCACGGGCTGCTTCGTCGGTGCGCCGGGCACGCACGCGTTCCGCTTCCCCGACAACGCGCAGGACGGAGCCGCTCCACAGCTGGGGCAGGACGACTACGACACGAAGTCGATGCAGTGCATCGACTACCTCGTCGGGCAGGCGTTCTGCGTCTGGGACGGCGGCCGCCTCGAGCTCGCGCAGGAGTGGCGCGCGGCGTGGGGACCGGGCGCGCTCCCGTGGTCGGCCGAGTCGAGCGTGACGCCGCGGATCGTCGGCACGAACAGCTACTGGGGCTGCCGCTTCCCGTGGGCGACGGACGCGAACCAGGCCGACTGCGGGACGAAGTGGGATCCGACGGCGACGTCGATCGAGTACGCCGACTACCAGTACAGCTACGAGTACCCGAAGCTCCTCGGGAACGATTACATCGTCTTCATCTCGGCGCCCGGACGCACGCGTGGTCGCGGCCCCGCCGGCCATGCGGACATCATCGGCAACAACTTCAGCCTGACGAGCAACGTCACCTACGCCGCGAGCCCCTTCACCGCGCGCCACGGCTGGGACAACAGCGGGTCCTGGGAGGTCCACGCCTACGGCACGAACGCGAGCGGGCTCCGCTCGACGACGATGCTCCTCAACAAGTACGGCAAGCTCGGCCTGCGTTGCGCCTACCCGTGAGCGGTTTCACGCGGCGACCCGCGTGATAGCGTGAACGCGCGTTGTCGCGTCTTCGTCGTCTCGTCCTTGCTTCCGCGTTCCTCGGCTGCGTCCTCTCCGCCTCGCCGGCGCACGCGTGGTACTTCCCCGAGCACGTCGCGCTCGCGAAGGACGGGATCGAGCAGCTGCCGTCCGACGTTCGTGACGTGCTCCGCGCCGGCGTCGCGCGCGCGCGGGCCGAGGGGCTCACGTCGCTGTGCCCACGGGTCGACGTCGGCCTCGACGACGTGCCCTCGAGCGAGCCGATGCAGACGAAGATGCTACGCGCGCACTCCGGCGCGGACTGCGTTCCGTTCGCCGCGCTCCCCGCGCTCGCCGGCGATCACGCCGACGGACCCGCCGAGCTGCGGACGGTGCTCGCGAGCAACAAGGGACGCGAGCTGACGACGGCGGCGGCCTACGAGTGGCGCCGCTTCCTCGAGAAAGTGGGCGAGACGCCGAAAGCGCCCGTCGAGCGCATGTCGTTCGTCCACGAGCTCGACGTCGACTTCTACTTCCTCGATCCCGGCTACGAGCTCCGCGCGCAGCGGACGCGCTCGCACTTCGTCGACGCGAGCAAGAGCCTCGAGGCGCTCGTCCGCGAGGTGGGCTACGCCGGCGCGACCGACAACGCGATCGGACAGTTCCTCGGCCATCACCTGCGCTCCCTCGAGCGCGCGACACACGATCGGGTCGCGGACGCGCTCCTCGAGCACGGCTTCGCGATGCACTTCCTCGAGGACGCCTTCTCCGCCGGCCACCTGGTGATGACCGATCGCACGTGGCAGAGCGGCAACACCTACGCGCGGAGGCGCCACGACTTCTTCAACGCGAGCGGCCTCCGCGTGAAGCGCGCGACGAACGCGGAGACGTGCGACGCGCTCGGGCAGTCGTTCGAAGCAGGCCTCCCGGCATGCTGGACGACGACCGGCGACGGCTACCTCGGCTTCGCGCGCGACAGCACCGATCGCGCGTACGTCGTCCGCGCGCTGAAGAAGGCGCAGGTCCAGCTCGCGATCGCGCTCGACCCGGCGCGCGTCCGCGCGTTCTTCGAACACCTCGGGGAGCGCGAGCGGATCGCGTTCGGCGATCTCGTGGATCCATCGCCGTGGTGGACGCTCCCCCGTCATGCGCGCCGCTCGCGCCCCGGCACCGCCGCGTGGGCCGCGCGCCTCGTCGAGGCGACTGCGAAAGCGATCGACGAGCTCCGGCAGGAGGGACCGAGACCCACGGTGGACGTCGGCTCGCCGTCGCGCGGCCCACTCCTCGCCTCGACGGTCGTGGCGAGGGCGCTCGACCCGTGCGTCGCCGAGGGCTCGACCGACGCGATCGCGGAAGGCGCGCCGAACGCGCTCGACGAGGACGACCGTGACTTCGCGTGCGGCCCGGGACGCGTCCTCGCGCTCGGCACGATCGGCACGAGCGTGCTGCGACCGCTGCTCGTCGAGCTGCCCAGCGCGCAAGAGGACGTCTCGAAGTTGGAGGGCGAGGCCGCCAACGACCACGGTCTCTCGTTCCAGCTCCTCGCTTCGATGAGCGCGGGGGCGCTCTTCCCGAGCGCCGCTCCGCTCGATCTGTTCGCGCCGAGCGTCGGCGGATCGCTCGGCCTCGCGTACCGGTTCGGGACCTACCTTCCGGGGCGCCGGAACCGCGCAGCGTTCGAGGTGAACGCCGGGATCGCGAGCGCGCTCCACTACGACACGCAGCGGCGCGCCGGCGGTCACCCGCAGGTGACGATGCTCGAGCAGGAGGTCCGGTGGCCGGTGCTCTGGGAGCTCCTCACGTCGTATGGTCTGCCGCTCGATCTCCGGAAGAGCCACGACGCGGGCTCGGTCATCCTCTTCGGCGGCGCGCGGATCAAGGAGGCGCTGACGGACGCACCGAAGCTCTGGGGCGCCGACATCGAGGTCGCCGCCTACGCGCTCTCGCGCGGGCAGGGCGCATACCCGCTCTACTCCGTGTCACCGGAGATCCGGTTCCATCTCGGGCTCGCCGATCCCGGCGTCGTGCAGCCTTCGCTCGCCGACCGCGCGTGGGGCCCGACGATCAGCCTCTCGCTCGTCGGCGGATACGCGACGCTGTTCTGAGCGGCGAAGCACGTCCGTCGTGACCGGCGGCGCGCAAAAGACGCGCGGCGGCTGCCACGTTTGCGCGAGAAAATGCGGAGAAAATGGCTGGCGCGCGGGCTTCCGAGGAGGAAGGTTACTTGCATCGGGAATCGAGAGAGAGAGGCCCGTCATGCCCCACACGAAGAATGGGTTTCGTCGCGAAGACCGTCCCGGCCATCTGGCCCCCGAGCATGCCGCGCGGCTCCGCGCGTTGACCGCCGAAGAGCACGCCGCGACGAGCAGCGACGCGCAGCGCGGGTTCCTCCGCCAGCGTGAGCCCGGAGGCCCCGACCTCGCCCAGCGCCTCGCCGAAGGCGCCGTCCTCGCCGTGACGACCGGCCAGGACGAGCTCGAGGACGGTGCCGACATCGACGACGGCTTCGTCGAGACGACCGCGCTCGACGAGATGGCGATGGGCATCGACCTGTCGAACCCCGAGGACGCGACGGTCGAGCCGTTTCCGACGACTTGAGTCCGTCCGTCAGCGTTTCATCCCCGCGCACGGATCCTCGTCCGAAGCTCGCGGCGTGAACCACACGAAGTCGAACGGGAGCGTGCGGGCGTTCCAGCGCTCCGCGTAGGCCGCAGGCTCTCTGCGATCGTGCTCGACCTCGACGAAGGCGATGCTCGTGAGCGGACGGGTGGCGTCGTGCGCGGCGAGATCGCGCGGGACGCCACGGTCGCGACGCACGTGCCCGGTGCCCGCGACGAGGACGGCGTCCGTCGCGCCGTTGCCTCTCCGGAGCGCCTGCGTCATCGCGTGCGCCATCGTCGCGTCGCGGGCGCGCTGGGCGCGGATCATGCCGTCGACCATCGACGCAGGGAGATGTCCGCAGTGCGTCGCGACGAGCTCCTCGCGGAGCGAAGACTTCTGCTCCTCGTCGAGCGGGACGGGCTCGGCGACCTCGGGCGGCATCGTGCCCTCTCGCACGATCGCGCGCATCGTCGTGGGCGCGATCCCGGTCGCGACGAGCGGTCGCTTCGTCGCGACCGCGGCGCGGACGACCGGCGCGTACATCTCGAAGTCGGGCCAACCCGAGTGCGCCCACGCTTCGTGCACGATCGCCTCCGCGTCGGCGTTCGTCGCTTCGTCGAGACGCGGCTGGGTCGCGAGCGCGAGCATCTCGAACGCGACGGCGGGGCTGCGGCCGTCGGCCAGCATCGCGTCGACGAGCCGCGCCTGGAGGACGTGGTGGTCGGGGTTGTCGTGCTTCTCGCCGAGGAGCACGTACCCGCGGAGCCTTGCGCGCAGCGTGCGCTCGTCGACGAACCGCGCCGCGCGCGTGCTCCAGATCTTGCCGACGAGAGGATGATCGCGATCGAGCTGGGTCGTGAACGCGGGAGGGGGAGGGACCTCGCTCGCGTGCGTCACCGCGACGTGCGGCTCGGGCATCGCGCGCGGTCCGCAGGCGAGGAGCCACGAAGAGCCGAAGCAGGCGAGGAGGAGACGGGCTCGCATGGCGCCACTCTAGCGCCGTCGCGTCTCGAACGCTGCGACGCGGTCAGCGGCGCTCGGCGAGGAGGCGCTCGAGCTCCGCGATCCGCGCGCGTGCTTCGTCCGCTTCGGGGATCGGCTCGCCCGAATCGCGGATCCGCACGGCGTCCTTGAACCCGTGCAACTGCGCGTGGCGGCGGAACCAGAGCCCCTCGGGGTTGTGGCGCGTGATGCCGTCGAAGAGCGTCGCGAGCATCTGCGTCTGCTCGAGACCCATCGTGAGCATCACCTGGTTGACGACGAGTTTGTGCATCGCGAGATGGCTCGTGGGCACGCCGGCGATCCGCGCCGCGAGCGCGGCGACGCGCGCCTCGAGATCGGCGAGCGGCACGGCCTCGGTCGCGAGCCCCCACGCGGCGGCCGTCCTCCCGTCGATCGTGTCGCCGGTGAACATGAGCTGCTTCGCGCGCATCGGGCCGAGCCGGTACGTCCACATCGCCGTCGTCGGACAGCCCCACACGCGGGTCGGCGGGTAACCGATGCGCGCGTCCTCGGCCATGACGAGGAGGTCGCAGCACATCGCGAGGTCGCTTCCGCCGGCGACGGCGAAGCCGTGCACCTTGGCGATCGTCGGCTTCCGGCAGCGCCAGAGCGCCATGTAGTCCTCGGTGAAGCGCTTCATCGTCGCGTAGTCGACGAGCGGATCCCACGGATGCCGTTCCTGCTGGCACGGGTGGTCGGCTTCGGGGTTCTGCGCCGAGTCCTTCAGGTCGTAGCCGGCGCAGAACGCGCGGCCAGCGCCATCGAGGACGATGACGTGGACCTCGGGGTCGGCCTCGGCCTGCTCGACGGCGCGCCGGATCTCGGCGGGCATCTCCATCGTGATCGCGTTGAGCCGATCGGGGCGGTTCAAGGTGATGCGCGCGACGCGCGGCGAAGCGGGGTCGACGGCGTAGGTGAGGGTCGCGAACGTCATGGCCGAAGAGCGTACGCGAAGCCGTGTCACAGCAGCGCCTCGACCTCCTTCGCGAACGTCGCGGCGTCCTCTTCGCCGTGGTAGCCGGCATGACGGTGGCGGACGACGCCTCTGCGGTCGACGACGAACACCGTCGGCATGTGCGACGCATTCCATGCCTTCGTGACCGCGAACCCGCGATCGACGCCGACGGGGAAGCTCGCGCCCCACGCCCTGGCCGCGGCGCCGACCTCGTCGTCCGAGCTCTCCTGATCGACGCTGATCGCCAGCACCGTGAACCCACGTGGGCCGTACGCGCGCTGGAGCTTCTCGAGTTCGGGGAACATCTTCTTGGAGGGCTCGTGCCACGTCGCCCAGAAGACGACGAGCGCGATCGGGCCGTCGGTCGGAAACGTCAGCTTGCCCGTCGTCGTCAGCGACGGCAGCGAGAACGCGAGCTCGTCCACCGCGGGCGTCGGCATTGCCGTCGCGCTCCTGGCACCCTCGCTCGGAACGCTCGCGCAGGCCGCGAGGACGAGGAACACGCAGACGCGACGCATTCCTCGACGATAGCAGTCACCTTCCGAGCTCGCGTCGCACACGCACGACGAACAGGCTCAGTCGATGCGTTCGGCCGGGAAGCGAACGAAGAGCGCGCTCGTCTCCTCTTCGCGCATCGCGGGCGAGTCGAGCGCGAGGACCAGCGGCTCGACCTCCACTGCGCGGCGGGCAGGAATCGCCTCCGCCGTGCTCGTCGCCTCGAACCGATGGCGCGCGACGACGTCCTCCGCGGCGAGGCTCGCGCGCACGAGACCGAACATCCCGAGCACGAGACACGCGAGCCCGATGCTCGCCCGACGTCTGTGCGCCGAGAGCGCTCGGGCGAGGCCGTCGGGCTCGATGAGCGAGGCGAGCTCGGCGTCGGGATCGGTGGCGGGCAAGCGGTAAGGGCCGAGGAGCATCCTCTACTCTACCGCGCGCGCGCCGAGCGGCACGTCGAGGGAGCGACTCGCATGCGAGTCGCACGTCCCCCGACACGGCGCTGCCGCGCGCGTTACTTGCAGAGCGAGCCGTACATCGCGCTGCACGAGACGTCGTTGTTGCCGGCCAGCTCGAGGGCCTGCTGGCAGTTCGTCTTGTCCTCGCCCTCGGGCATCGCGGCGCAGCACGCGGAGAGATCCGCGCAGGTCTTGTTCCCGGTCTGCGTGCCCGTGTCGCCGAGACACGCGGGAGCCTGACAGGTGCCCGCGCACGTCGCGAACTTCTGCATGCACGAGACGCAGCTCGGAGCCGGTTGGCCGCACGCCTCCTCGCAGGCAGTGTCGCCGCAGGCGCACTTGTCGGTGCACTTCATGTAGTCGCCGCAAGCGCCGGCATAGGCGCCCTTCGCGTAGTCGGGGCCGTAGCACTCCTGGAACGTCGCATCGCACGCGTTCTGGATGCACGTGCCGTACGTCTTCATCTCGGCGTCGGTGCACGTCGTGCTCGTCGGCGAGTCGTCGGGGCACTCCTTCGGTCCGCTCGTCGTCCCCGACGAGCCCGAGCTGGTGCCGGTGCCGCCGGACGACGAGCTCGCGGCGGGAGCACCGGAGCTCGACGTACCGCCGGAGGAGGAGCCCTGCGAGCCGTCCGTGGTCGTGACGGTGCAGGCGACGGAGGCGATGGAGAACGAGAGGACGACGCCGAGGACGAGAGAGGAAGATCGCATGGTGAGGGTCAGACGGAGCTCGCCTACCGACCGTCTGTCATCTCCTCGTGCGACGTCGCGCGTGTCACCCGATCGGGTGAGCCACGGCCGCGCTCGTGCCGATCAGGGCAGGGCGACTTCGGCCGTCGCGCTGTAGCTCTTCTCGCTCGCGGAGGCTGCGACGGTGACGGCGGCGGACACGTCGAGCGTGCCGCCGGTGAGCGTGGTCGTCGAGAACGAGAGGTCGTTCGCGACGAGCGATGCATTCCAGCGATAGGTGACGCCTTCGACGACGGAGCTGCCCGTCGTGTGGAGGTCACCCGCGACCCGGCCGGCCGAGTACGCGAGGTCACAGTCGAGCGCGACGTACGTCGCTCCGACCTCCTTCGAGAGAGGGGGGGCATCGAACGTGAGATCGGTGCACGCGATCTTCCCGCCGCCCCACGACACCTTTCCGGAGACGACCGCCGCGCCGATCGTGCACTTCTCGAACGTGCAGCTCGTGCCGCCGGCCGGACAGGTGCACGTCGAGGCGGCCGGGCCGCGCATCGCGCGCGCGCCGTCCTTCGCCGCCGGAACGAGCGCGGCGGCGACGCGTCCGACGGAGGCGACCGCTTCGGCGAGCGCCACGCCGTCGTTCGCCTGCGCGCTCGCGACGGCGGAGGGCAGCGCGCTCGCCTGGGTCTTCGCGACCTCGTCGTCGAGCTCGACCTCGGCCGCGGTGGTCTCCGTGCTCACGGCGCAGGCGAGGAACGACGTCGTCAGGAGCAGAGCGGTGAGCTTCGTGGGCATGGAGATCCTTTCCGCGTACGGGAGGGGCTCGTCGACCGCGCACCCGAGTCGTCCCAATCCGCCACGGAAAACTGACCATGGCGAGCTCATCGTGGCGATTTCGAACGCGTCTCGCAACCGGTGGCGACGAGGCCGCGCATGAGCTCGTGGGCCACGCGAGCTCGAGCGTTCGACCGAGAGCCGAGGTCGGACAAATCGTTTCGCTCGCGTGATCCGGTCGGTGCGTCGATCGCCCCAGGGCGGTGAGAGCGTCGCGAGTTGCGCGACGCCGAGAAAGGCTCAACCGTGGACGACTGCTCCGTCGACATCGTCACGTTCGCGCTCGCGCTCCATCTCGAGGCGGACCCCGACTCCATCCACCTGGACCAGCGGCTCGCAGACGACCTCGGGCTCGACGCGCTCGACCTCGTGCTCGTCGCGCTGCGCCTCGAAGAGATCGCAGAAGCCGAGTTCCCCGTCGCCGCTCTCGAGACCGCGCGAACCGTCGCGGACCTCGCCGTCATCGTCCGCCTTTGGTGCGAGGTCGAGGGGCGCGATCGTCCGACCCTCGATGCCGTGCCGCCGTCGCACCGCCACGATTCGTCGATTCGCCTCGCGGCCGAGGCGCCCGTCACGCCGCTTCGCCGCGAACGAGCGCTGAGATGAAGGTGCGCGGTCTCCTCGCGGTCGTTCTCGCGATGCTCGTGCCCGCCGCGGTGCACGCATCCCGCACTCGCCGCCTTCGAGCGCAGCGACACGAGCGCCATGGTCGCCGGGGCGCTCCACATCCTCTCCGTCCTCGCCGCCGATCCGGCGCGGCGTCACGACACGGTCGCGCCCTGGGCGTGGGACCTCCGCCAGCGCGCACGAGCTCTCGAGAGCGAAGGCATGCGGATCTCGGCTGCGCAGGCGCGCGTCGTCGCGCGTGTCGTCGAGGCGGTCGCGATGGGCGAGCTCTCTCCAGAGGAGCTCTCGCGCGCTGCCGCGGCGATCGAGGTCGAACCGGAAGCGCGCATGGAGGCGATCGGCACGCTCGTGCACGCGATGACGACCGAGGCGGTCGCGAGACGCTAGACTGCGGCATGTCCACGAGCCTCACCCTCCAGCAGACGAGCGCGAGCGGCCCGCTCCTGCCCGCCACGCTCGCGCAAGCGCTCGCTGCCCTCGCGCGACGCGGTGAGGCCCCACGTGGGTCGATGCGCGGGCAGGTGATGCGGCTCGTCGGGTCGCTCTCGCTCGACGACGACGCATGCGCGGCGTTCACGCTCGACTTCATCGCGCAAGGCGATCGCGTGCGCGGAGCAGCGCACGGACCGAGCACGGCGCTCTTCACGTGGGCGTTCCACGCCCTCGCGAAGTCGCTGAAGTGCACGTTGCGCGGCGACGACGGCGCGGAGGTCGCGGTCGCGCCGGAGGCGCATGTCGAAGGCGCGCGCGCGTACCTCGCGACGTACGAGGCCGACGTCCGCGCGACCCGCGGCGCACGGGCGGAGGACGATGCGGCGCCGTTCGTCGCGTGGCTCGCGCGGGAAGAGCACGTCGCGCTCGTCGATGGCGCCGAGGACGCCGCGTTCGCCTCGCTTCCGATGAACGATCCGCCCGCGCTCTACGAGGAGCTCCTCGAGAGCGACGCGGTCGACGACGTGTTCGTCAGCGAGAGCGAGCTCGCGACGCTCCTCGCGCGGTTCCGCGCGCGGAAGTCGAAGGGCTGAAGCCGCTCAGCGGTTCGCGCCGCCCACGATTCGCCGTCCGAGATCGGCGAGGGCGAGCTCGATGCCCTGCTCGAGCCGCGTCGTCGTCCGCATCGTGGCGAGGTCCACGCCGAGGTGCACCATCGCCTTCGCAGTCGCGGCGGCGACGCCGGTGAGGATCGTCTTCGCCCCGAGGAGGCGCACCATCGCCGTCGTCTCGAGGAGGTGGTGCGCGACGCTCGTGTCGAGCGAAGGCACGCCGGAGACGTCGAAGATGACGACCTTCGCGTTCTCCTCGCCGAGCTGGGTCAGGACCCGTTCGGTCATCTGCGCGGCCCGCAGGTCGTCGAGCGCTCCGACGAGCGGGACGAGGAGGATGCCCTCGTGGAGCCGGATCACGGGCGTGACGAGATCGCGGAGCGCCTCGCGATGGGCGTCCTCGAGGCGGAGCTCGTCGGTCTTCCTCGCGGTCATGTCGAGCGAGAGGATGACGACGCCGTTCGCGTAGGGCCGGATCCGGAGCTCGAACCACGCTCGGCTGCCGTCCTCGTAGGTGAACTCGTTGTCGAGGTTCTCGGCGCGCTTCTCGTCACGGCAGCGCACGAGGGTCGCGAACATCGGCGTGCGCTCGATCCCCGGGTAGCAGTCGAGCATCGTCCGGCCGACGAGCTGCTCGGGGCGCGAGCGACCCTGCCTCGCCGCGGCAGCGTTGACGTACTCGTACCGCCAGTCGTGGGAGAGGACCTGCACGCCCTCTTCGAGCGAGTCGAGGACGGCATCGAGGTGCGGCGTGGTCATCATCGAGGCGACGAGCCTACGTCGGATGGCCCCGGACGGGTAGTGAACGACAACGGACGCGCCGGCGCGTTACGCTCGCGCGGGATGACGACGACCTACGATGTCATCGTCGCCGGCCTGGGCGCGATGGGCGCTTCGACGGCGTGGCAGCTCGCGAAGCGCGGAAGACGTGTCCTCGGCCTCGAGCGTTTCGACATCCCGCATGCGATGGGCTCCTCGCACGGGACCAACCGGATCATCCGCCTCGCCTACTTCGAGGACCCGTCGTACGTGCCGCTCCTCCGCCGCGCCTACGAGCTGTGGCGCGATCTCGAGACGGCCTTCGGCGAGCAGCTCCTCTTCGTGACGGGCGGTGTCGACGCCGGCGAGCCCTCGAGCCGTCTCGTCGAGGGCTCGCTCGAAGCATGCAAGGTGCACCATCTCGAGCACGACCTCGTGGATGCGGCCGAGCTCGCGCGGCGCTTCCCCGGCTATCGGGTTCCGGCCGGCTACGTCGCGGTCGTGCAGCCGGACGCCGGATTCGTCATGAGCGAGCGCGCGATCGTCGCCTTCGCGAGCCTCGCGCTCGAGGCGGGCGCCGACCTCCGCGCGCGTGAGCCGATCACGGCGTGGGAGACGACGCCGGGAGGAGGCGTGCGCGTGACGACCACGAAGGGCGTCTACGAAGCCGGCCGTCTCGTCGTGTCGACGGGTGCGTGGATCGGCGAGCACGTCGGCGAGCTCGCCGGAAAGGCGGTCCCGGAGCGGCAGGTGCTCGGGTGGTTCCAGCCGCGTGTCCCGGAGCACTTCCGCCTCGGGGCGTTCCCGGTCGGGATCGTGTCCCACGCCGGCACGCACTACTACCAGTTCCCGGTGCACGGCGTTCCCGGCTTCAAGCTCGGAGTCTATCACCATCTCCACGAGCGTGGGCTCGCCGACGCGCTCTCGCGCGAGCCGAATGCGGCCGACGAAGCACTCCTCCGCGAGGCCGTCCGCGCCGTGTTCCCCGACGCGGACGGACCGACGCTGGCGCTCAAGGTGTGTGTCTTCACGAACACCGCCGACGAGCACTTCGTCGTCGACACGCTCCCGGGCGCGCCGCAGGTGGTGGTCGCGTCGCCGTGCTCGGGCCACGGATTCAAGTTCGCGAGCGTGATGGGCGAGATCCTCGCCGACCTTGCGACGCGCGGGGCGACCGGTCACGACCTCCGGTTGTTCCGGCTCCGCTGAGGAGTCCGACACCGGCGGTGCGTGGAGGCGCGTGTGCCGCGTCCCAGAATTTCCGAACGAAGAGGGGACCGCCTCCGTCTAAGCTCTGTACCGCCCGGAGGTTCTCATGATGGCTCGCAAGGTGATGGCAGCGACGATCGTGGCGACGGTTTCTGCGATCGCGGCCGTGGTTCCGGCGAACGCGCAGGCGCCGGCTGCATTCGGGCCCGTCGCCGAGCGCTCCTTCCACTGGCGACCGGGGCAGTCGATCGAGCGCGCGCCTGCGAACTGCCAGAGCAACTCCGACTGGCTGATCGTGAAGGGGCCCGGCCTCGCGAGCACGAAGTCGGTCGACGTCTCGCCCCGCACACAGGCGTGGGACAAGCAGACGTTCCCGCTCAACGCGTGCGAGGGCCCGGACTGCTACCAGGTCTTCGTGAAGGTGACGAACAAGGACGCGCCGGGGACCCGGACCGTCACGCTCACGCACGCCGACGGTCGGAAGGTCACGACGACGTTCGAGGTGCTCGAGAACGCCGGGCGCTGCGACTACCCGAAGAAGTGAGCCTCACCGCTGTTTGCGGAGGTCCCGACGAGCGTGGCCTCGGCGAGGACGTGGTCGGTGATCGCGTCCTCCACGTCGGCCTTCGAAGCGCCGTCCCCGACCGGCTCGAGCGACGTGTCGAGCGCGTACAGCTTGAAGAAGTAACGATGACGCCCGACGGGCGGGCTGGGGCCTCTCCACCCGCGCTCGTGCCAGTCGTTCGTGCCCTCGATCGCGCCGCGCGGTAGCGATCGGTGCGTGGCGCCTTCCGGCAACGAGCGCGCTTCGGCCGGGAGATCGTAGAGCACCCAGTGGACCCACGTGCGCTTCGGCGCGCGCGGGTCCGGCGCGTCGGGATCGTCGACGACGAGCGCGAAGCTCTTCGTTCCGGACGGTGGGTCCGACCAGACGAGCGGCGGAGAGACGTCGTCCCCGTCGCTCGTGTACCGAGGCGGGAGCTCGTCGTTGTTCGCGAAGGATGGGGAGGTGAGCTGGAACGCCATGCACCACGGCGAAGCAGCGCACGTGCCGATCGACGACGTGCAGAGCCTGCGCTCCGCGGCGTGGCATGCCGCATGCGAGCCGCGAGGGCTCGGAGGGTGGTGCGATGGGCCAGAAGCGCGTCCTCGTCACGTATTATTCGCGGACCGGAACGACGCGCGACGTCGCGTTCGCGATCCGGGAAGAGCTCGGTTGCGAGATCGAGCCGATCGTCGACCGCACGGACCGTCAGGGTCTGCTCGGCTGGCTCCGCTCGGGTTACGACGCGACCTTTGCGCGTGGCGCGCATCTCGAGCCGATCCGCCGGACGCTCGAAGACTACGACCTCGTCGTCGTCGGGACGCCGGTGTGGAACGCGTCCGTGTCGTCGCCGGTGCGGACCTTCCTCCACACGCACGCGAGCTCGATCCGAGCCGTCGCGTTCTTCTGCACGTACGGAGGCTCTGGCGCTGCGCGCGCGCTGCTCCAGATGCAGGAGATCTGCGGGCAGACGCCGATCGCGACCTTCACCGTCCGCGAGGACGCGGTCGCGCACGCCGACTTCCCGTCGAAGGTCCGGGCCTACGCCGCGGCGCTCGAGCCGAGCTCCGTCGACGAGCGCGCGGCGGTCATCCGTGGGCTTCGCCGGCCGCTCGTGGCCACGGAGGTGCAGCATGGCTGAGCAAGACGAGATGGAACCGACGGCGTGCGTCGCCTGCGGCGCAGAGCTGTGGCCCGAGACAGACCGCGCGTACGCGTGCGGCCCGGAGACGTTCCTCTGCTTCGCGTGCGCCGAGCGTCTCGGCGGCGTCTACGTCGCCGATCAGGATCGCTGGGAGGTGCCCCCCGACGTCTCCGGGCTGCCGGACGAGCGCCGGCCCCACGCGTGAGGTCAGGGCGACTTGTCGCGGTTCGGGGAGATCACGAGCGGCGGTCGCGCGGGGACGTCGACCTCGACTCGACCTCTGCGCTCGGCGCGACGACCCTGCGCGAGCGCTTCGAGGAGATCGCCGCGCGTCACGATCCCGACGAGCCGCGTGGCCTCCACGATCGGCAGACAGCCGATGCCCTTCTCGCGGAGGAGCAGCGCGGCCCGCGTGATCGGCATGTCCGGTCGGCCGAGCACCACGGGCTGATGCATTTCGTCCTCGACCGTTCGACCCTTGCGCACGAGAGCGCCACGCGGGCCTCCGAGGTCGCGTTCGGAGACGACGCCGACGATGTCGCGCCCGGACACGACGACCGCATGGCGCACGTGCGCGTCGCGCATCTGGGCGAGCGCGTCACTCGCGCTCTCTCCGCGCGTCAGCGTGAGCACGGGGGAGGTCATGACGTCGCGCAAGGTGACGGATTCGCGAGGGCTCATCGTTCCGCACTCCGGCTGGAGACGACAGCACGGCGTTCAAGTCGCGTGCCGCGCTCAGCCGGCGCTCTCGAGCGCAGGCTTTGCGAGGTGATGCAAGAGCCACCGCGCGGCCGAGCGGGCGACGTGGTCGAGCGCGCCCGGCTCCTCGAAGGAGTGCGTCACGTCGTCGAGCACCTCGAGCTCCTTGACGCATCCGAGCTCGGAGAGCGCTTCGCGGTTCGACCGCAGGACGTCCGGGTCCGCGCCACCGACGACCAGCAGCGTCGGCGCGTGGACGTCGCCGAGCGACCGCGCGGCGAGATCGGTCCTTCCCCAACGGAGGACGACGGCGCGCACGACGCGCGGCCGCTCCGCCGCCGCGACGAGCGCCGCGGCCGCGCCCGTGCTCGCGCCGAAGTACGCGATCGGCAGCGCGCGCGTGTCGGCCTGCTCGACGAGCCAGTCGGTCGCGACGACGAGCCGCGACTCTAGCAGCCCGCCGTCGAAGCGGAGCTTGCCGGTGCGAGCGTCCTCGCGCTCTTCCGGCGCGGTGAGCAGGTCGAGCAGGAGCGTGCCGAGCCCTTCCTTCTGCAGCTCGCCCGCGACGAAGAGGTTTCGTGTCGCGAGACGGCCGCTGCCGCTCCCGTGCGCGAAGACGACGATCCCGAGCGCGCCGGGTGGCATCGTGAGACGGCCTTCGAGCGTGCCGTCGACCGCCGGGATCCGGACGTTGCGATCGAGCGTGACCCGGACGCGCTCCGAGGCGCGGCGCTGGGACTGTCCCGCTCGCGTTCGATTCGCGCGAGCTCGAGGATCGCGACGACGTCGTCGTCGGTCGTCGCCTCGAAGTCGTCGTAGTAGAGGCCGACCGCGATCAGCGCGTCGTCCCGATGCGGGCACACGACCTCGTCGGCGACCGACCCGAGCGCCTCGAGCGACGTTGTCGAGCCGACCGGTACCGCGAGCACGATGTGGCGCGCGCCGCGGGAACGCAGGCTCCGGATCGCGGCGTGACACGTCCCTCCGGTCGCGATGCCGTCGTCGACGAGGAGGACGGTCCGGTTCCTCACGTCGACCGGCGGGCGACCGTGACGGAACTGCCGAATGCGCTCTTCGACCTCCTTGCGTTTCGCGGCGACGAGCTCCGCCAGCTGCCCGTCTTCGACGCCGAGCAGAGCCGTCGTCTTGCGGTCGACGTGGATCGCGTCGTCCTCGGAGACCGCCCCGATGCCGAGCTCCGGATCCATCGGCGCGCCGAGCTTCCGCACGACGCACGCGTCGAGCGGCGCGTCGAGCTCACGCGCGACCTCGTACGCGACCGGGATGCCGCCGCGCGTGAGCCCCACGACGACGGGATCGGCCGCACGGAACGGTGCGAGCAGTCGAGCCAGCACCTCTCCCGCTTCGCGTCGATCCCGGAACAGGGGGCCTGGGCGCATGCCCCGTGACGTTCAAGAGCGATGCCCGCGGCGCCGGCTGCGGTCTCACGCAATCCGTGCGCTCGCCGTTCGGCCGAGCCCTGATTTCCTGCGGCGTCGTAGTGGCACGGCGCTCGCTAACTCTCCACGTGGCGGTGCCTCGCATCGCAGAAGGAGCGAAGCCATGATTCGCATCGAGCTCACCAACGAGGACGTCGCCTTCCTGCGTGATCAGCTCGCACTCCGAACCCAGGCCACGGAGAACGAGCTGGTGCACACGGACGACCGCAAGTTGAGGGCAGGCATCCTGCGCGACCTCGAGCGCCTCGAGCGCCTGCAGGAGCAGGTCGGCCGCGTGCTCACGCTCTCGGAGAGCAACATCTCCGTTTGAGGAGGACGCCATGACCGCGCACGAGAAGGTTCGTCATCACGGACCGAAGAAGAAGACGCCGACGACGCGCGCCGAGAGCCCTGCGCCGCCTGCCGAGACCTCCGAGCCGGGACGTCGCTTGCACGGCGACTCGTACAGCGACGTCGTCCACGAGGACGAGAGCCTCGGCACCGCGAGCACGCACGCCGCGCGGCGTGACCGTCGCCCGGAGGAGCCGACCGACGCGGAGCTCGGAGACGCGGAGCGCCTCGACGGGACGTGACTCGCGCGGGCGGTGACGCGACGCGTGGCACACGTTCTGCTCCACGCGGCCTCCGCGGAGGCTGAGCCATGGAGTACCGAACGCTCGTCACCTACTACTCGCGAACGGGCACGACACGTGACGTCGCGTACGCGATCCGGGACGAGCTGCGATGTGAGCTCGAGCCGATCGTCGATCGCACGCCGCGCGACGGTCTCCTCGGGTACATCCGTTCGGGGCTCGACGTGGCGTTCGACGCGACGACGGAGCTCTCGCCGAGCCTCCGCAGCGCGAGCGACTACGACCTCGTCGTGGTCGGCACGCCGATCTGGAATGCGTCGGTCGCGACGCCTGTGCGGACGTACCTCGCGGCGAATGGCGAGCACATCCGTCAGATCGCGTTCTTCTGCACGTACGGCGCGAGCGGGAGCGCGCGCGCGCTGCAGCAGATGCAGGCGCTCTGCGGGCGGCCGCCGACCGCGATGTTCGCGGTCACAGCTGATGCAGTCCGCCACGCAGACTTCGGTGCGAAGGTGCGCGCGTTCGCGTCCGCGCTGACCGGCCGGACGCCGGTGCATCAGTCCTCCCGGCCGGTTCCGCTGCGCCCGCTGCACGCGTGAGCGCGCTGCGGAGAAGCTGGTGCGGCCCGTGCTACAGCTGCGCTCCGGATGAGATCGGGGTTCGCGGCGTTGGTGCTCGGAGGTGTCGTGGCGCTCGCGCCGTCCGAGGCTCGCGCGCAGGGCGAGGACACGGGCGCCGAGACGAAGATCGCGTGGCGCGAGGAGTGGCCGAAGTTCCAGTGGTGGGAGTACGGCGTCGCCGCCGCGGGCTGGGGAACGACGATCACGAGCGGTTACATCCTCGCGGACACGCCCTACGGGTGGCGTGGTCGGAACGACTTCGACGAGAGCATCCGCGACGGGCTCCGCTGGTCGTCGGCCTCTGCGCGGCTCGGCGCGGCGTCCGCGAGTGACGTCATGTTCTACTCGCTGGCCGCGTTCCCGATCGTGGTCGACGGACTCGCCGTCACCTGGGGCGTGCACCGCAAGCCCGATGTCGCGTTCCAGCTGATCATGACGGACATCGAAGCGCTCGGGTTCGCGGGCTTTCTCTCGAGCCTCACCGAGCGCACCGGACGCGAGCGCCCGTACGTCCGGACGTGTCCGTCGCAGGACGACGTCACCGGCACCGGCGAGCCGCCGCGGACGCCGTTCGCCCCCGAGGCGCCGTGCAGCGAGAAGGGACGCAACCAGAGCTTCGTGAGCGGACACACGGCGGCGGCCTTCGCGGGGGCCGGCTTGATCTGCGTCCACCACGAGTCGCTTCCGCTCTTCGGCGCGCGCGCCGCCGACATCGCGACGTGCTCCGCCGCGCTCGGCACGGCCGCCGTCGCCGGCTACCTCCGCGTCGCCGCCGACGTCCACTACGCGACCGACGTGCTCGCGGCGGCGGGCGTCGGGCTCGGGTCGGGGCTGGTCCTGCCGTATCTGCTCCGCTTCAAGAGCCGCCCGGCGCGCGAACGGCAGATCGGATTCGCGCCACTGGGCGGGCCGGAGACCCTCGGCCTGAGCGTGCATGGAAAGCTGTTCTGAGAACGTCCCAGAGAGAGACGGAGATGAAGACGGAGCAGGTCGCGGGCGGCAGCGCGAAGCCTCTTAGGAAGTTCTCAGGATCGCCGTAGGGACCATTGAGGAACGCCCTCGGGGACGAGACGTCATGTTGCTGTGGCCGGCGCGAAGGACGCGCCGCCCAGCAAGGAGACCGACCGTGGCCCAGCAGCGTGACGACGTCCACCTCTCGCCCGTTCCGAAGTTCGACATGTACGGCCCGATCCACAAGGCGCTCCGTCGCGACCTCGGCGACATCCTCGCCGACCTCGGCACGACGTCGTTCGAGACCGCGCAGGCGTGCGAAGGCACGCTCGACCGTCTCGAGGCGCTCCTCCACTTCGCCGACCAGCACATCGAGCACGAAGACCGGTTCCTCCGCCCCGCGCTCGAGGCGCGCCTGCCAGGCTCCTGCGAGGGGACCGACGAGGAGCACGCCGAGCACGCACGCGAGGTCGCGCACGTCCGCCAGCTCGCCGTCGCGGTGCGGAGCGCGAACGACGACACCCGGCCCGTCCTCGGCCGCTCGCTCTACCTGATGACGAGCCGCTTCGTCGCGAGCACGCTCGAGCACATGCTCCTCGAGGAGAACCAGATGCAGCAGCTGCTCGACCGGCTCTTCTCCGTCGAGGAGCAGGTCGCCCTCCACGAGCAGATCCTCCGCTCGCTCCCGCCCGACGAGATGGCGGAGTCGATGACGCGGATGCTGCCGGCGATGAGCGCGACGGAACGTGCCGGCCTCTACGCCGGTGCGCGCGCGGGGATGCCTGCCGAGGTCTTCACCGCCTTCCTCGGCCTCGGTCGCAAGGTCCTCCCCGAGCAGGACTTCGCCGACCTGTGCCGCCGGCTCGACGTCGTCCAGGCGGCGTGAGCTTCACGCCGGCGCGCGCGCTGCTCTCCACCGTGCCGAGACGGTCGGCCAGGCGAGGACGACGATCGCCGCGAGGATGAGGCTCGCGCCGACGAGCTCCGTCCGCGGCATCGACCGAGCGCCGAAGAACGTGGAGAGCGTGAGGCTCGCGAGCACGCCTGCGAGCACGCTCGACGCGCGGTTCACCGGAACGCAGAACGTGTTCTCCCGCGCGTCGAGCAGGATGAGCCCGCCGAAGACCCCGGTGCCCTGCGAGAGCAGGCCGATGACGATCCCGGCGAGGACGCCGCCGCTGCTCCAGAAGTCGACGAAGCCGCGGCGCAGCTCGAGCATGATGCTGCCGTGCCCGACGAGGGCGAGCACGACGAGGGTCGCGACGATGACGGGCGTCGCGACCATCTGCTCCTCGACGAAGTAGCGGATCGCTTCGGTCCGGTCGTTCGACTTCGCGAGACGGCTCATGAACCGCAGGCGCACGAGATAGGACGCGAGGTAGACGAGCACGTCGACGAGCGCTACGGCGGTGATCGCGTAGCTCGCGTGATCGACGGTCGCGACGAGGAGCGCGCCGAGGCTGAGGAGGAGCGCGACGCCGCTGTACCAGCGCACCGTCCGGCGGCTGAGGAGATCGACGACGGGCGCAATGACGAGGAGCCCGCCTCGCATCAGCAGCATCATGAAGACGATCGACACGCCGCTGAACGTGTAGGCGAGCGTCGTCGTCCCGATGATGCACGCCGTGCACACGCCGGAGAGGAACGTCCAGCGCCCGGGGAAGGGGACGCGTCGTCCGAAGATCTCCCGCGTGCCTGCGTACGACCACCAGCGCTTCCAAGTCAGGAAGGCGACCATCCCGACGAGCGATGCGAGCGTCGTGATCGGCAGGAGCTCGAAGCCGCCGATCGGCCGCGCGAGACCGGGGAGACTTCCGTCCGAGATCGCCTTCGTCAGCGCGGAGTACGGCGCGTAACAGGCGAAGTACCCGAAGGCGAAACCCCAGATCCCGAGCTCGTGCTTCTCGTGCATCTTGCAGCGACCGAGCGAGAGCATACCGTGCCGTCGGAAATTGCCCGTCGCGGACCGGCAGGAGCTCTGGCCACGCCCCGCGATCCGTCCCACACGCGCCCATTCATTTGGCCGCGCTCGCAGGGAGCGTGCCCGCGTCCACGGCAGCGCTGCACGTGCGCGGGATCAGGTGCGTTCGTGCGTCGGCGACGACGGCGCGTGTTGTCGGGCGCGCGCGCGGAGGTGCGCACCGCAAATCGAGTGACCAGGACGACAGCCTGCATACTCGGTCTCGTTCGATCGCTCGCGGGCTCTTCGGCCCGTCGCGGGAGAGGGAAGACCAATGCAGAAGATGAATGTCCTCGGTGTGCTCGTTGTGTTCGGTGCGACGGCGTTCGCGAGCGCGGGCTGCACGGCCAGCGCGAAGGCGGAGGCCGGTGGCCCGGCGTCCCCTGCCGACACGACGGCCACGAGCTCCGCGGCCTCGGAGAAGTCGTCTCCTTCGGAGAGGACGGGCCAGACGACACAGGCGTCGACCGCGACGCAGCCGGGCGCCTCGAGCGGGTCGAGCACGGCGAGCGCGGGCAGCACGACGGCGCCGTCGACGACGCCCGCCGCCGCGACGTCTCCGCCGGGCGCGACGTCTCCCCCGAGCGCCGACCCTGCGAAGCCGGACGCGAAGAAGGAGCCGCCGGGCAAGGGCGATCTCCCAGGGGTCGGCAACCAACGGAAGGCCGAGGGCCAGCAGCCCGGGCAGGTCGGGCACGGGCTGACGAAGGACGACGCGAAGAAGCCGGACGCCGCGCCCGCCGCGGAGCCGCCCAAGAAGAAGGACGACAAGAAGAGGTGATCGTCTGCGGGAGGGTGACCGCGCGCAGGTCGCGCGGTCGCCCGTTCGGCTTCGAATGCGTCACGCTCGCGCCCCGAGGCGGCGCGCGATACGATCCTCGCGGGGCCTGCGCCTTCCGGGGATTCGACGATGTCCGCGTGGGAGTTGATAGTCGCCGGCGCGAGCTACCTCTACCGGGCGAGCTTCGCGAAGTGGACGGAGACGTCCTTCCTCGTCAACGTCGGCTTCTTTCCCGCCGTCGCGCTCCTCGACCTGATCACCGGCCGCCGCCTGATCAAGTGGTCGCGGAAGCTCCTCGCGAGCGTGGGCTCGAGCGTCACGATCTTCGTCCTCAACGGCATCTTCTTTCCGGTGCTCTTCATCGGCGCGGAGAAGTTCCAGGCGCTCTACGACCGTCTCCACGTCCCGCACGTCCCTCGCGCGTTCTGGGACAGCATGCCGGCGTGGGTCGTCGGGCTCGTCACGCTCCTCGCCTTCGACTTCGCGAACTACTGGAACCATCGGTGGATGCACTGGCGCTGGATCTGGCCGATCCACGCGATTCACCACTCCGACCCCGTCGTCGCGGCGCCGACGACGCTCCGGGTGCACGTCCTCGAGCTCGTGTTCATGTCGTGCTCGTACGTCGTGCTGCTCGGGTGGCTCGGACTTCCCGCCGGCGCGATCGGCCTCGGCCGGATCTTCCTCATCCTCCACAACCAGTACGTGCACATCGATGTCGACTGGACGCACGGCCCGCTCCGTCACGTGATCGCGTCGCCTCGGTTCCATCGCTGGCACCACGCCGACTTCAAGCCCGCGTACGGGAAGAACCTCGCCAACCTGTTCCCGTTCTTCGACGTGCTGTTCGGCACCTATGTCGAGCTCGGGCCCTGTCGCGAGCGGATGGGCGCGAAGGGCGTCCCGGAGAACGACGTCGTCCAGCTGATGCTCTTCCCGTTCAAGGAGTGGGGCCGGATGCTCGCCGAGCTCGTGCGGCCGAAGAAGGAGCCCGAGCCGGAGCCCGCGCTCGTCCCGATCGAGACGCGGCGTGAGGATCGTCGCTGAGGGTCACGACGCGCGGACGTGGCGGTCGAGGAACGCGTAGGAGTCGAGCCAACACTGGCGGGCCGACGGTCGGAGGCCGACGAAGGCGTGGAACGCGTGGAGCTCGCCTTCGTAGTACCGCTCCTCGGCGACGCCGCCGAGCGCGCGGACCGCGTTTCGCGAACCGGCGCGTGTCGGGCAGGAGCGGGTCCTTCGTCCCCACCGGCAGGAAGTAGGGGGCGAGCGGGCGATCGGGCGCGACACCGCGTTCGAGGACGACGACGGGATCGGCGAGATCGAGCGCGGCGTAGGCGCGCGTGTCCTCGCCGAGATACGCGTGCTCGACCTCGACGAGACGATCGACGATGAAGCGGGACATGTGCGGCTTGCGGCGCGCGAGCCTCCGCATGTCGCTCACCTGGAAGACGCCGCACGCAGGGATGACGGCGCGCGGCGTGACGCCGGTGTCGAAGGCCGCGCGTGCGTACGGCTCCTCGCGACGATAGGCGAGCGCGAGCGACAAGCTCCCGACGAGGTTCGCGCCGGCCGACTCGCCGGCGAGCACGATCCGCGACGGATCTCCGCCGTACCGCACTGCGTTCTCGACGACCCAGACGAACGCGCGGCAGACGTCCTCGATCGCGGCCGGATAGTGGTGCGCCGGCGCGAGGCGGTACTCGACGTTGCAGACGAGGAACCCGCGCCGCGCGAAGCCGAGCCCCATCACCCAGTGCGTGTCCTTCGACAGGATCCGGAACCCGCCGCCGTGGACGTAGAACACGATCGGCCACGGCGGGCCGAGCTGCGCCGCGTGGGGGAAGCGCCGGATC
Organism: Polyangiaceae bacterium; assembly: GCA_039809485.1. GTDB lineage: Bacteria > Myxococcota_A > Polyangia > Polyangiales > Polyangiaceae > Labilithrix. Next base: position 32,905 of record JBDHVE010000007.1, read on the forward strand.
TCGTCCTTCGGACGGTAGATGTCGAGCATGTGCTCGCGGAGCTCTCCGGGCGCGTAGCGGACGTCGTTGATCTTCTCGACGAAGTGACGCTCGGGGCGCGCCTCCGGGTGCATGCGCGCGAGGCGCGACGCGCCGTTGAAGAACGCGTCGACCATCGCTGCCCCGGCCCGACGCCGCGCGAGGGTGCTCCACCGGCGAAGCATGCTCGTGTTTTGTAGCAGACGGCGCCGTCATGCGAGCTCGAGCACGGATTGGCCTCTCGGTTGCAGGTCACGCCGTCGCGTCGCATGACCCAGAGTGCCCGAGCCCGAGACATCGAGAGGAAGCTCACCCCGGACCGCGCGAGCGGCGTTTCGCTGCGCGAATCCGACGTCGTCCCGACGTGGATCGAAGTGCACTATCCCGCCGCGCTGGGGGTGATCGGCCTGCGCGGCAGTCATGCCCCACTCTCGTGGGAGCACACGGCGCTGCCGGAGCGCTCGGACGGGGACGACCACCTCTTCTGCGTGCCCCTCCGCACGGACGAGCTGCTCGAGCTCAAGGTCGTGCGTGGCTCCGAGTGGGCGCTCGGCCGGAACTACGTCGTCCACGCCGGTGACCACTTGCGCCTCGAGCCCTGCTTCGACGGCGGCACGCCGACGTTCGAGCGTGGCCTCGTCGTCGAGCACGGAGGACGCCGCGCGACGATCGACGTGCTCCTGCCGCCGAGCTACCGCGAGCAGCCCGAGAAGCACTACCCCGTCCTCTACGTCCTCGACGGGCAGTCGCTCTGGACCGACTCGACCGATCCCTACGGCAAGTGGGACCTCGATGCGACGCTCGGCTCGCTCTACGATCTCGGCGCGGTCGACGAGCTCGTCGTCGTCGGGATCCACACCGCGGAGGAGCGACTCTCCGTCCTGAGCCCGGTGCCCGATCCCCACTACGGCGGCGGGGACGGCCCCGCGTTCCTCGCGCTCGTCGTCGACGGCGTGCGTCGCTTCGTCGACGCGCGCTATCGCACCCGTCGCGCGCCTTCGTGCACCGGCATCCTCGGCAGCTCGATGGGCGGCCTCTTCTCGTTCTTCGCGGCGTGGTCGCGCCCCGACGTGTTCGGAAAGGCCGCGTGCCTCTCGAGCTCGTTCTGGTGGGGCGATCGCTGGGCCGTGAGGCACGTGCAGTCCGCCGAGCCGCCGGCGGCGAAGCCGTTCTTCTACCTCGACTCGGGCGCCTCGCCGGGCCCGATCGAGGACGCGCGCGTGGTCGACGGCTTCCATCACACGCGGTCGATGCTGCGCGCGCTCGCGCGGGCGGGGTTCGACGTCGGCGGTGACGTCCACCGTCTCGTCTTCCCCGGGCAGCTCCACCAGGCCGCGGCCTGGGCCTCGCGCGTCGCGCTGCCGTTGCAGCTGCTGTTCCCGCACGTGACCCAGTCGATCGACGCGAAACGTTGGGATATCGAGCCCTGAGGTCGCGGCGTCGATCGGCGTTCGTGTATGTGAAACCCGGCCTCGATCGTGGTCACGCTGGTTGCCACGCACGAGTTGCTCGATCGAGTGCCTCTGTCGTGCGATCGTCGAAGGATGCGGTACCTCGTGCTCGGGCTGCCCCTCGCGATCGGGCTCGCGGCGGCGATCGGTTGCGGGAGCGCGTCCCAGGCCGACGAGCAGCCTCTCTCGTTCGGCGATTCGCTCGGTGACGGTCCTTGCAAGACGGACGCGGACTGCACCGAGGGCCAGACGTGCCGGACGGTGCGGATGGGAGAGCTCGATCAGCGGCTGTGCGTTCCGCTTCCGAACGCGACGAAGGAAGGCGAGACGTCGTCGCCGCCGCCCGGCGCGACCCCCGACGCGGGCTCACCGCCGCCGGCGCCCTTCGTGGTGACGGACGCGGGCGCGGCGCCGGACGCGATCGCTCCGCCCGACGGCGGAAGCCTCTGCTCGGCGGCGCTCGCCGTGAAGATCACCGACAAGGGACCGTTCTCGACGTGCGGCTTCAACTCGACGGTCGAGGCCTCGAGCCCGGCGACGCTGAAGTACGTCTGTCCGGGCGACGGCGACGCGCAGGTCACGTTCGGCGCGCAGATCTTCAGCGGCGAGATCAAGAGCGGCGTCGTCACGGTCCAGAACGTCCAGACCTACGCGATCCAGGTCCCGAACACCGGCACGACGTGCAGCTACGTCAGCACGCAGACGATCACCGGCACGCTCGCCTCCGGCACGCTCGCCTACGACTACAAGGAAGCGCTCGCGCAGGGGCAGCCTGCGATCTGCAAGGTGACGACCGCCGCCTGCTACCAGAGCGGGCCCGTCACCGTCACGCCGATCCCCTGACCGTTCAGCGGCCGGGGACCGCCGGCCACACGCAGCGGAAGCCCGTCTGCGCGTCGGCCTGCGTCCCCGATCGGCCGAAGCGCGTCGTCGCGATCATCCGCGCCGCGATGTCCGACCAGTTGCCGCCGCGGTGGACGGCGAGGTTGCCGTCGCTCGGGCTCGTGGTTTCGCAGAAGGGATCGTGGTGGAGCTTCGCGCTCCAGCACGCCTCGTCGATCCGGTTCCAGCGATCCCGCACCCACTCGTTCAGGTTGCCCGCGAGATCGACGAGCGTGCCGGTCGGGAGGTCGAGCCTGTCGCGCACGCCCTCGCCCGGCTTCGCGACCGACCCGGGCGGCACCGCCGGCTTGCAGGGCGAGAGCGCCGTCGCGAGCGTGCCCCAGCCCGCGCGACCGTAGACGGCGTCGGTGCACGTCGGCTCGTCGCGGCCCCACGGGAACACGTTGCCGACGAGCCCGCCCTGGACGTACTCGAACTGTGCTTCGGTCGGGAGGTCACCGCCGACGGCCTTGCAGTACCCGCGCGCCTCCTCGAACGTCACGCAGTTGACGGGATGGTCCTCCCACGGGCCCGGCTCCGCGGTGAACGTGCACCAGTCCGCCGCCGTCGATCCCGCCGACGAGCCGGTCCATCGCTTCTGCGCGACGGCGAACCGCCGGAAGCGACGGACCGTGACCTCGTTCGCGCTCATGTAGAAGGGCGAGATGACGACGAGCCGCGGCTGGAGCACGTATCCCGCCGGCGTGAACCCCGGCGCGTTCGGGTTGCCCATCCAGTAGGCTCCGCCGGGGACGCACACGGCGCCCTCGGGCGCGGGCGCTGCGCAGTCGACGCGCTGCGCGCCGGGCCACGATCCGACCCGCGACCGGTCGAGCGCTCCGTCCGCGACGGGGACGGGATCGGCGAGCGATCCGCGCGGCTGTCCCACGCTCTCGACGGGGAGGAAGACGGATACCTCACGCTTGTTCGTCGCGTCGACGGGGGGCAGCGCCACCGTCACGTCGATCGTCGAGTCCGCGTTCGGCTCGCCGGTCGCGGCCGCGAAGTCCGTCTTGAACATGCGGACGCGCGCGCGGTATCCGGCGGTCTCGAAGGCGGGCGCGATCCCGAACGAGGCCTTCTTCTGTCCGAGGACGAGACCGTTGATCTCGAACTCGTTCGTGCAGCCGGGGCAGGGCGTGTCGCTCGCAGGCGGGAAGACGTCGATCCGCAGCCGATCGAACAAAGGCGTCACCGTCGACGGTCGCTGTCCGGGACCGGACGGGACCGGCGCATCGGTGTCGACGTAGAGGAGGAGCTGCCCCTCGGTGACGACCCTCTCCTCGTCCTTGCAGCTCACGACGGCGAGCGCCGTCGCGAGCGAGCCGACGATCAGGTGCCGGAGCGCACGCATCGGAGGCCTACCTCGGAAGAAGGGATGTCGGCGGGGAACATCATCCGCCGCGCAGGGAACACCGAGCTCCCCGGCAACGTGAAGCTCGCGCCGCGCGAGGACCGTAGCTTCGCCGGCTCGTTGCAGAACGGGAACGCGAGCGGCTGGCGGTGCCAGCAGTTCGTGTCGAGCGGAGCGTAGGCGTCGCGGAGCATCTCGCTCACGCTGCCGGTCATCCCGACGACGCCGAGCCCGAGGGAGACGTCGCCCTTCGCGCTCTCGCGCACCGAGACGAGGCCGTAGTGTTGCCCGTCCTTGTTGCACTCGTTGTTGATCGGCAGCGCTCCGCGACCGTAGATCGCCTGCTCGCACGTGGCGCCGAGGCCGGGCGCTCCTCCCCACGGGAACGGCGTCTCGAAGGGGCGCCCTGCCTCCATCGCGACGTACTCCCACTGCGCCTCGGTCGGGAGATCCCCGCCCGACCACTGGCAGAACGCGCGCGCGGACGCGTAGGTGACGCACGCGACGGGGTAGTCCTCGCGGTCCATCCGCCGCGTCGTGTAGGGGCAGCTCCGTCCGTCGGAGGAGAGGGTGCCGTCGCGCGGGATCGGCTCGTCGTTGATGACGGGTGACGCCGTCGGCCAGAATCCGCGCGCGAGGGCGTCGCGCCAGCGCCCGACGGTCACCTCGTAGCGATCGATCCGGAACGGCGGCAGGATCGCGATCCGCTTCTGCGCAGCGTCGACCTCGGCGTGGCCGAACCCGGTGTTGCTGCCGAAGACGAAGAGGGTGCCGTCGACGCAGACCTCTTCGTCGTAGAGCGGCGTCCCGTCGGCGGCGAAGCCGGCGGCGCGCGGCGTCGCCGTGCAGGGCTTCGCGAAGTCGAACGTGCCTGCGCGCGACGTCGTCGGCAGCGTCATGTCCGCGACGGTGGGCTCCTCCTTCACGGAAACGCGCTCGTCCTCGGTCTCGATGCACGTGGTCTCGTTCGCGAGGTCGGCCATCGTGCCGACGCAGCTCCCGTGGAGGAGGATCCGCGCCGAGGAGCGCACGCCGGGCTTCACCCGCAGGCGGACGAGCCGATCGATCGCCGTGCTCGGCGTCGGCTCGGTCGTCGGCGTCGTCTCGAACTCGTCCGACACGATCCGCGGCTGGTCGGTCGGCGGCGGGACCGGCGCCGGCGCGAACGGGTCGCCCGTCGTCGGCCGCGGAGCGAAGCGCTCGCCGCGGTAGTCGCGGACCTCGCCCTGCGGGTAGGCACGGAGCCGGAGCAGCACCTCCAGCTCACGCGTGTCGTCGGGCACGTAGACGCTGAAGCTCGCCGGCCAGTCGCTCGTCCTCGTCCGCGGGATGTCGCGCGAGACGTACCACGTGTGCTGCGCGGTGTAGACGTCGACGCGCAGCCTGCTCACGATCCGCGGCACGGGCATGTCGGTGTCGACGATCACGAGGACCTCGCCGAGCGGCGGCAGCTCCTTCACGCTCGGACCACACGCCGGCGTCACGGCCGTGCATGCGACGAGCGCGACCAGCGCGAAGCCGCTGGCCGGAGAGCGCATGACGTCGGGCACGGTAGAAAGGCTACCAAACCGGCGTCGGGACGGGCGGCGGCCTTTGCGGTCGCTTCGGATCGAGAACGGAGAGAACGGGGGGAACAGCAACCGGCGCAACGGGCAACGGGTCGAGTGGCCGCCTCACCGACGTGGTCTTCGACGTTGACGTTGACGTTGACGTTGACGTCGACGTCGACGTGGACCTTGACGTGAACGTGAACGTGGACGGGGTCGTCACACGTTGACGAGCGTTCGAGCTCCGGTACCCGCTCTGCCCACCACCCTGCGTCACGTCTCGCCATGCGGGCACGAGACGGCGGCGTCGTTCCCCGAACGCTCTGACGTCAATGTCTGCACGACCAAGTCCACGTTCACGTTCAGTCGAGGTCCACGACCACGACCACGTCCACGTCGACGCTGCCGTCAGCCTACGGCCAAGGTCGAGGTCCGCGGCGTCGAGGGCCGCGGCGACGTCAACCGAGAGAGGCGGCCCGGCGCGGTCTTCGGTCGGGCGACTTCCGACGCCGTTCGCTCCTCTCGTGCTCGGGGAGGGTGACCGCCCCCGCGCGATCGTGCTCGTCGACGATGGGCTTCGACGCCGGGCGGCTGCGCTCGCGGCGCTGGATGGTGGGCTTGGTCGGCATGACGCGGCTCCATGCAAGACGGAGGCTTGGCGAGCGCGTTGCATCGGTCTCTCTCCGCCATGCTGGGGACCATCGTCGATTACCTGCGCAATGCACACGTCTCCTTCAAGCTCGCCAGCTACGCGAGCGAGGAAGCTCGACCCCTCGCGGCCCACCACCTGCCGGCGGGCGCGATGACGGTCGAGGCGCGCCCGTTCGTCGTCGACGGACGGTCCGTGCTCCTCGTCGTTCCTGCGGGTGAGGACGTCGATCTGCCCGGGATCTCGACGGCGCTCGGCGGCGTCGCCGTCCCCGCGACGAACGCCGAGCTGCCCGGCGATCTCGGACGCGCAGAGGGGCCGGTCCCGCCGCTCGGTCAGCTCTTCGGGCTGCCGATCGTGCTCGACGAACGTGTCACACGCGCGACGATCGTCGTCTTCCGCGTCTTCACCGAGAGCGTCTACTTCGAGATGCCTTACGACGACTGGGCCCGCCTCGAGCAGCCGCGGATCGCGTCGTTCGCGCGCGCCGGGGAGCTCGGCGCGGGCGCGCCGCCGCGCTGACCGACGCAAGCGTTGCCGGCGGTCGCACCCTGCGCGCATCGGGAAGCGAGCTCATCTGCACGCGGTGGAGGGCGCCTCCGCGATCACCGACAGCACGATCCGGGCACGGATCTCGCTCGAGATCGGCGCCATGGAGACCATCGACGCGGCCATCCACCCCGAGCGCTGCCGGATGATCGACGCCGAGCTCCTGCTGCAGGAGATCGGCAGCGGCCGCCGTCTCATCGTCGTCGACGTCCGCGACCCCGCCGAGTTCCGCGGGCCGAACGGCCGGATCCCGGGCGCGCGCTCCTTTCCTCTGACGCAGCTCCCGTCACGCCGCACCGAGCTCGACGACCATCGCTCGGACCGGATCGTCGTCGTCTCGAGCCGCGGCGTCCGCGCCTGCGCCGCCGCCGAGGAGCTGGAGGTCGCCGGCTTCTGCGAGGTGCAGGTCCTCGCCGGTGGGATGCGTCGCTGGCTCGAGCTCGGCTACCCCGTCGCGCACGCGACGTATCCGCCGTTCGGGCCGGCCGCGATGCGCGCGGTGCGCTGAGGGGCCGCACGGCGCGTCCGGGTTCGCGTATGCTGGGCACGGATGGGTGCTCGCGACGACATCGCACGCCTGATGAAGGAAGCCGCGGCTTCGATGAAGAGCGACGCGAAGGGCGCCGTCGCGAAGCTCGAGGCGGCGTACGGGATCGCCCGCGGCAGCGGCGATCAGGACGACACGGCAACGGTCGCCGAAGAGCTCGCGCGTGCGTGGGCGCGCCGGAAGGCCGCGTCGCGTTCGCTCTACTACGCCGTGAAGGCGACGAAGCTCTCGCCGGGCTGGAAGACCGCCTGGACGACGCTGGCGAAGACGTGCGAGCTCGTCGCTTCGCGTCAGGGCGACGCGAAGCAGGGCCGTGCGCGCGCCCTGTACCGCGTCTCCGCGAGCGCATTCCAGAAGGCGGCGGCGATGACGAAGGACCCCGAGGACAAGCGCTGGCTCCTCGAGCTCGCGGGCGACGCCGCGCGTCAGGCGAAGCCGCCGAAGAACGGCTGAGCGCTCACCAGCCCGTCTTCTCCGCGACGACGGCGCCGATCTCGTTCGCGATCCGCTGGTGGTAGGCGGGCGAGCCGTGGAAGCCGCACGCCGTCATCTCCTCCGGCTGCTCTTCGCCGGGGATGACGGCGTGGACGCGGAGGTCGCCTGCCGCGGCGCGTTCGGCCGCGACGCTCGTGACGGTGTCGATCCACTTCGCGCGTGCGACGCGCCCCGGGACGACGAGGAAGATGTGCGCGTTCGGCGCGCGTGCCCGGAGCTGGTCCACGACGAAGTCGCGGTAGACCTGCCGGAAGTTCCCGAGCCCGTTGTCGACCGTGCCCTGCACGAGGACGATGACGTCCGGGACCCACGACTTCAGATCGAACAGGGGCGGGTTGCCCTGCATCGCGGGGTTCGGGTTCGCGCGATCGTAGTAGTCGACGAGCCCGTCCACGTCGGTCGGCCAGATCCCGCGGGTGAGGCCCTTGCCGGAGTAGACCGTCCCTTCGAGCTCGGCGTCGAAGCGCTGCGCGAGGAGGGAGGGCCACGCCTCGCGGAAGTTCTGCCACTTGCCGGCGTGGTTCACGCCGCATTCGAGGTTCGGCGCGTTCAGCTTCACGATGCCGTACCCGGTGCCGTAGGAGTCGGCCATCGCCTCGATGTGGCGAGTCTTCCGCGGCGGAGGAGGCAGCGCGCGTCCGCCGTGGAAGTCGAAGCCGAGGAACTGGGTCACGCCCGTCTGCATCTCGCTCCGCTTGTAGAGCTCGACCTCGTGATCGCCGGGCGGGAGGTCCGTCGCGAGGTCGAGGACGTGCGGCTGGTCGTCGGCCGTCATCCCGATCACGTTCGGCGGCTGGCGATCGATCGAGACGTCCCAGTAGCTCGGCGCGCCGTCCATCCACGTGTCGGCCGTCTCGCGCAGCGTGACGGACACCTTCGTGCCGGAGAAGCGCGTCACGATCCGCGAGCCCGGCCATGACGCTTTCGGCCCGGCCGGATCGGTCGTCTCGAAGCGGCCGATCAGCTGCACCTGCGGCGGCCCGCTGGGACCCGGATCCGCGGCCGGCTCCGGTTGCGTCGCGGGCGGGCTCTCGGGTGGACGTGGGGTCGCGGGCGGCGGGGGCTCCCGCGTCACGTCCTCCGTCACTGTCGTTCCCGAGTCGCAGGCGCTCGCGTATCCGAGGACGGAGCACGCAGCGGCAGCGACGACCCTACGAACCGGCGTGGTCATGGCGTCGAGGGCGTGCATCGCGCGTGCTGCGACCCTCCCGACCACGGGTCACGGATTTCCGCATGCTCGAGCGAGGAGGTCTGTCTCGACCGCGCGGCCCTGCGCGGCGCGGGCAAGACGTAACGCAGGCCTGAGGTACGAAGCGAGACACGATTAGGACGCGGGGCGACGTCGCGATCGGCGGCTCGGCACCGTATGAGATCCCGCGCTCCGGGGGGCGGAGGTCTGGATGCTCTCGTCTCCTCGAACGTGGCTCGTCGTCGCTCTGTCTGCTGCCGCGATCGCGCTGCCGTCGTGCTCGTCGTCGTCGTCGGAGGGCCCTCGTCCCTCGCCGCAGCCGCCCGTCGTCGGCGCCGAAGACGAGGAGCAGGGCTTCGACGGTGCCACGACGCCTGCGTGCATCGTCGCCGAAGGATCGGCGGTGCTTCCCGGCGAGGTGATCGACGAGAGCGGCACGGCCACGGCCGCGGTCGTCTCTGGGAGCGACTGCACGCGGAGCTTCTCGATCACGAGCACCGCCGCGCGGCGGGACGACGAGCCGAAGAACCCGCGCGTCGTCTCGGAGCGCGCCGATCGGCCGAGCCTCCAGACGCGGAACACGATGTTCGACGCCCTCTACCAGCTCGCCCAGGACGAGCTCGAAGAGGCTTCGGTGAGCGCGATCCGCGACGGCGCGTTCCGTAACGGCGAACCGCTCGAGTGTGCGGCCGGCTGCTTCGAGACGGGGCGGAAGTGGCCGTACGTCTGGACGCGCGACACCTCTTACGCCGCCCATCTCGGGCTCGCGTGGTTCGACCCGAGCCGCGCGCGGAGCTCCCTCGAGCTGAAGACGTCCTTCCGTCGCGACGGGACCGACCTCCAGATCGTGCAGGACACCGGCACCGGCGGCGCCTACCCGGTGTCGACCGATCGTGTCGTCTGGGCGCTCGGCGCACGTGAGGTCCTCGCGCAGCTCGAAGGCGCCGAGCGCGCCGCGTTCGCCGACCGCGCCTTCCATGCGATCACGAACACGCTCGCGCACGACCGCGCCGTCGTCTTCGACGCCGCCGACGGCCTCTATCGCGGCGAGAAGTCCTTCCTCGACTGGCGCGCGCAGAGCTACCCGTCGTGGACGGTGCCGGATACCGTCGCGATCGCGACGAGCAAGTCGCTCTCGACCAACGTCGCCCACCTCATGGCGGTCGACACCGCCGTGGAGCTCGCCGGCGAACGCGGCGACGACGCGACCGCGGCCCGCCTGCGCGCGGACGCGACGGCGCTGCGCGAGCGGATCCGCGCCCGGTTCTGGCTCGAGGAGGAGCAGCAGTTCTCGTCCTTCCTCGGGCCCGAGCTCGACGGCGCGCCGACGCGCCGCTTCGATCTGCTCGCGACGTCGCTCGCGATCCTGGCCGGGGTCGCGACGCCGGAGCAGGCCCGCGCCGCGATCGCGCGCTACCCGGTGCTGCGCGCCGGCCCGCCGGTGCTCTGGCCGCAGCAGCAGGACACGGCGATCTACCACAACCGTGCGATCTGGCCGTTCGTCACCGCGTACTTCACGAGCGCGGCGAAGCGCGCCGGCAACGGACGTGCGGTCGCCGCCGGGATGACGTCGCTCGTCCGCGGCGCGGCGCTCAACTTGTCGAACGTCGAGAACCTCGAGCTCGTGACGGGCAAGCCGTGGGTGGACGAGGGGCCGACGTCGGGGCCCGTCGTGAACTCGCAGCGTCAGCTCTGGAGCGTGGCCGGCTACGTCCACATGGTTCACGGCGTCCTCTTCGGGCTCGTGGTCGGTCGCGAGGGGCTCGAGGTGTCGCCGTTCGTGCCGCGCGCCTTCCGCCGCGACGTGCTCGGCGGCGCGACGACGGTGGTGCTCGACAACGCGCGCGTCCGGAGCAAGCGGGTCACCGTCGTGTTGCGGCTCCCGCCCGCGACCGACGGGCGCGACGGCGCGTACGCGGTCGCGCGCGTGAAGCTGAACGGACGCACGGTCCGGGGCGTGATCCCCGAGAGCGCGCTCGCGGTGCGGAACCTCGTCGAAGTGGAGCTCCGCGACGAAGCCGCCCCGCTCGACGCGCTCCGCGTCGTCGCGGATGCGAGCGAGTACCGCTCGATCTTCGGCCCGCGGACGCCGGCGATCAGCGCGGTGACCTCGGAGGGGACCGCGCTCGCCGTCGCGATCGACCGCGGAAGCGAAGACGCGACCGACGTCCGGATCGATGTCTACCGCGACGGCGTCCGCGTCGCTTCCGATCTGCCCGGCACGACGACGCGCTGGATCGATCCGGGGGCGGCCGCGGACGGCGCCGCGAGCCACTGCTACAGCGTCGAGACGCGCTTCGTGATCTCGGGCAACGCCTCGCAGCGCGCGCGACCGGTTTGCTCGTGGGGCGTTTCCGGCGAACGCGTCACGGAGATCGGCGCCGAAGCGTTCGTCGCGAACGGCGGACGTCTCGCGTCCTCGTCGAGCGGAGCGTTCCACGCCGACTGGGGGGACCCCGGGCACACGCTCGCGGCGACCTTCACCGCGGAGCGCTCGGGCCCGCATCTCCTCCAGGTCGTCTACGCGAACGGTTGGGGATCGATCGAGACGGGCATCACGTGCGCGGTGAAGCGCGTCGAGGTGACGGAGGCGTCATCCGGCGGCGCCGTCGCGAGCGGGTACTTCGTGATGCCGCAGCGAGGGACGTGGTCGTCCTTCGGCGAGTCGTCGTCCGTGCGCGTGCCGCTCGTCGCAGGGACGACGTACCGGGTCGTGCTCGGCCACGACACACGCGCGGTCAACATGTCCGCCTTCGAGCACTTCGCCGACTACACGGGCGGCGCCGGCGGGCGCGACGGCGAGAACCTCCGCGTGGACGTCGCCGCGCTCCGGATTCTCGCGCTCGGTCCGTGACGCTTCCGCTCGTCGTCGTCGGGTGAGCTCGCCGTCTCGACCGAGTCGCGGCGATCGTGACGGTGCCATTCGCCCTCGCGTGACGTCGGGACTCGCCGACGTGCCCGGCTCATGCGCGCCTCCTCCGCAAGAAAGGCGTGGTCCGCGAGGCACGTGGACTGCTCGTCGGCGGGCGGGTCCTCCGGGGTGGGGGAGCTGAGGAGGAGGTGGAACATGCGCAATGCAAGAGCATCCGCCGCGACGGCGCTGCTCGTCATCGCGGCCACCGGGTTGGGCTACGCCTGCTCGGGGTCGGACGGTTCGCCGGACAGTGTCCGGCTTGCGGCGACGCAGGATGATCCCGCGGGGAACGACGGGACGGTGAAGATCGAGGAATTCGGCTCGACGACGGAGATGCCGGACAACCATCCGCACACCTCCTGCCATCTCGTCATCGAGTTCCGCGGCTACGACAAGGGGGATCTCACCGCGACGTGGTCGCTGGCGGGGCAGGAGCCCTCCGGTACCGCGGAGATCGCGAGCGGCAGCGCGTTCATCGGGGAGGACGACGCCGGCGGCGCGACCGATCTCGACGCGAGCGTCGACGTTGTCATCACCGATACGATGCTCGGCGCGCTCACGCCCCAGGAGAACCAGGGGTACCACCTGAAGCTGACCGTGCACGCGCCGGGCTCCGAGAACGGGCGCGACACGAAGTTCAAGGTCTTCTGGGTCGACGGCTGCCCGACGACGGAAGACGGCGGCGCGCCTTCCGACGGCGGTGCTCCGACCGACGGCGGCGGGCCTCCGCCGACGGACGGCGGCGGGCCTCCTCCGACGGACGCCGGTCCGCCTCCGTCGGGCGGTGACGCCGGACCTTCGGACGGCGGGCAGCCGCCGAAGATGTGGTAGCGGCGCGGGCCATGCGCGCTCTCTGCGCTCTCGCATCGCTCGTGCTGATCGCCTCCGGCGCGGCGGGCTGCGGCTCGTCGCGCGCGGGGGCGGTCTCCACCCGCGAGGAGGTCGGGACATCGCGCTCGGCCTTCGAGAGCAACGAGAGCGTGCTCGTCACGTTCGACATCGTCGGCGCCGTGCTCACCGACACCGATGAGCCCGGCGCCGTCCGGACCGCGATCGAAGCGCAGCTCCTCTATTCGGTCGGCGCCCTCAACGGCGATCAGTCGGTGGGCCGCCACGACAGGCTCGTGCTCTCCGCGATCGTGCCCACACCCGTGCAGAATGCACGTGCGTTCCGGGTCACCTACCACGCGACGATGCCCGTCGCGTGGGGGCCGGACGCGATCCCCACGAGCTACACGATGAAGCTGCCCTCGCACGTGAGCGAGGCCGAGCTGCGCGCCTTCGCGGTCAAGTACGGCCGCGCATGCGTCGACGAAGCGGCTGGCGTCGTGGGCGCGCCGGACGCCGCCCGCATGTTCCTCGTCTATCGACCGAAACGCGCGGGGTGCGTGCTCGACGCGGCGGACGTCGTCGACGTGAGCGCGACGAGCTCGCCGACGACCGAGAACACGACCGGAAAGTACCCCGAGTACCACCGCATCTGGGAGGACGGCGCGCTCGACGTCGTCGCGATGTTCAGCCGCTCCGCGTACTCGCCCGACGAGTACGACTACGGCGCGGCGGCCTACCAGGAGTTCGTCGTCCTCCTCGACGGATTCCTCGCGTCGAGGCAGCCCGACCCGGCGCAGCGCACCGCGGAGGCGCCGACCCCTTCGACCGTGCGACGCACGGCGACACTCCCCGACGGTCGCGTCCTCCGCGTCGACGTCGCGATCGTCGGCACGCGTCTCGCCGACGAGGGACCCGAGCGCGACGCCTGGTTCGACGCGCTCACACCGAAGGCGGACGTCATCGTCTACAGCGGCCATGCCGATCTCGGCGGCAATGCCCGGACGTTGCAGAAGAAGGGCGCGTTCGTTCCGGGCAAGTACGTCATGTGGGTCGCGAACGCGTGCGACACGTTCGCGTACCTCGACCGGACGCTCGCCGATCGGCGCGTCACGCTGAATCCGGACGATCCGACCGGCACCAAGTACATGGACCAGGTCTCGACCGTCGTCGGCGGCTACTTCTGGACGGGGCCGCCGACGGTGATGACGCTCATCGAGTCGATCGTCACCGCGCGCGATCCCGTGCCGGCGCCGAAGACGTATCGCGAGATCTTCGCGCGTATCGAGCCCGAGCAGGGCACGGTGGTGACCGGCGAGGAGGACAACGAGTTCACCCCGGCGATGTTCGCCGCCCCCGGAGCCCGACCACCGGGCACGGCCGTGACCCCGCCGGAGGACGGACCGGGCGCGCCACTCCCGGCGGGCGCGACCCCGACGCCGACCGGAGACGCTCCCTCGAGCGGCCACTCGGGGTGCTTCGCGGCGTCCGGCGAGGCGAAGGGGGACCCCGCCTCGCTCGGGCTCGCGCTCGCGGTCACGCTCCTCCTCCGCCGGAGGTCTCAGCCGAGGAGGGCGGCGAAGACCTTCGCGATCGCGAGCGCGCCCGGGTCGGCGACGCCACGGAGCGCCGCGTCCGGTACGTAGCTCGAACGGCCTGCGCGTGCCTTCGTCATCGCGGCCGTCCGCGCGGCGCCGTCGCGGGCGGCGGCGGCGGCGGCGGCGAGGCCCCCGGTCGCGAGCGCGGAGACGGCAGGAACGAGGGCGTCCAGCATCGTGCGATCGCCTTCTCGTGCCCCGCCGTACTCCTCGATCCGCCGGACGCCTTCGCCGAGCGCACGCGCCCAGTCCGGCGGCTCGTGAAGCGCAGAGCTCGCCGCGGAGAAGCCGATCGAGAGGAGGATCCCGCTGGAGCCGCCCATGACGTTCGAGAGCGCCTCCCCGATCGCGCCGCAGAGCGCGGGCGCGTCCGCGAGCGGAAGCGTGTCGAGGCGTGCCATCACGGCGCGCGCCGCCGCCGCGAACGTCGAGCCGGTGTCGCCGTCGCCGATCTTCGCGTCGAGCGCGTCGAGCTCGGTCTGCGCGGCGAGGAGCGCTTCGCACGCGCGCACGATCGCGGCGCGTCGTTCGGGGTGCGGCGAGACCTTCCGCGGCGGCGCGGCGAGGGCGGCCGCGAGCGGCAGGGGCGTCACGGGCGTCACGGTCCGACCCGGCGCCCACGCCTCCGGCCCGACCGGGGAGAGCAGCGCGCGCTCGAGCGCGGCATCGAGCGGGAGCGCGGAGATCGAGAGCCCCTTCATGTCGAGCGACGTCATCAGTCGAGCCGGTCCGAAGACGAGCCGAACGTTCCGCTTCGTCGCGGCGAGGATCGCGTTCGTGGCGACCGCCATCTCGATCGGCGGGACGCCGCCGAGGTCGTTCACGAGGAGCGCGAGCGGCGCCTCGGGCGCGACGCTCGCGGCGGTCAGCGCCGCGTCGAGCCGCGTGGCGAGGACCCTGGCGAGCTCGCGGATCGGCTCGTAGGCGATCTTCTCGACGCCGGGCTCGCCGTGGATCCCGAGACCGAGCTCGACCTCCTCGGGACCCATCCGCTCCTCGGCGGACTGGCCCGGGATCGTGCACGACGAGAGCGACACGCCGAGCGACCGGACCGACGTCGCGACGCGCTCGGCAATTGCCTTCACCTCGGCGAGCGAAGCTCCGGCGCGCGCCGCGTCCCCCGCCACCTTGTGCACGAACAGCGTGCCGGCGACGCCGCGCGGCCGGGGTGCGTCCGGGATCGCGATGTCGTCGGCGACGATCACCATCTCCACCTCCACGCCGAGCGCCCGCGCTCGCTCCGCGGCGAGGCCGAAGTTCAGGCGGTCACCGGTGTAGTTCTTCACGACGAGGAGGCAGCCCGCGTCTCCGGTCACGGCGAGGATCGCCGCGAGGACGGCATCGACGCTCGGTGACGCGAAGATCTCCCCGCACACCGCGGCGGTGAGGAGCCCTTCCCCGACGAAACCGGCGTGGGCGGGCTCGTGGCCGGAGCCGCCGCCCGACACGACCGCCACCTTCGAGCGATCCCAGTCCGCGCGGACGACGACCTTGATCGCGGGGTAGCCGTCGAGGCGCGCGAGCTTGCCCTCGCCGAGCTGGACCAGCGCGTCGAGCGCCTCGGTCACGATCGTGTCGCGTTCGTTCAGGAAGTGCTTCACGCGCGCGATGCTCGCACGAGTCGCTGCCCGACTGCAGCCTCACTCGAGCGTCGCGGTGAGGCGGTAGTCCCAGCTGAACGGGAGCATGTTGTCGGCCTGGCCGTGCTCCGTGATGATCATGTAGTAGCGCCCTTCGCGCGTCGGCGTGACCCGGAACCGGTAGGTCGCGTACTGCCAGTGCTTGTCCGGGTTCGTCACGCCCTCGAAGGTGGCACCCGCAAAGGCGCCCGCGTCGGCGCGCTCCCACTCGATGCGCGCGAACCCGGGGCCGTACAGATCGAAGCCCGCGTTGTTCTCCTTGCCGCGATGGGTCGCCTCCCACACGAGCGTGCGTCCGGCGGGGACCTCGACGACGAACGCGTCCGGGTCTCCCTCGTTCGCGCGCGCTTCGATCGGCTCACCGAGGCGCATCGGCGTCGCTTCGTCGAGCCAGTCGTTCGCCTCGAGCGAGTCGTCGTCACGCATGCAGGCGGAGCGGCATCCGGCGAGGGCGAGGAGGAGACCGAAGAGGAGGACCGACGACGACTTGGATTCCATCCGGTCGCTCGTCGTTGCACGGGCGGTGCCGGCGCTGCGGCGGCGGAAATTCCCCACGCGCCAGCGGGGCTTGCGCCACGCGTTGCGCCAACCCTGGCGCGACGCGGTGGGCCCGGGCCGTGCTACGCCTCGGCCATGCGCTCGTCCGCCGGGATCGCCCTCGTCGTCGCCGCCCTCACCGCCTGCGCCCACGATGCACCCTCGGCTCACGTCAGCCCTGCTCCACGCACCGCCGCGCCCGAGCCCGCGCCGAAGGACGCCACGCCACCGGAGGTCACGGAGCTGCTCGAAGCGCTCGCGACGTTCGAGCCGGAGGCGGTCGGCTCGATGGGCCTACCGGGCCACGAGGAGGACGTGGCGTACATCGCGCCGGACTACAGCGAGAAGGTCCTCGCGCGGCTCCGGATCGTCGAAGCGTCGCTCGTCGCCGCGAAGGATCGTGCGACCGACAAGACCACGAAGCAGGATCTCGCGATCACGCTGAAGGCGGCGCGTCGCTACATCGCCGCGGAGGAGCTCGAGCGGCGGCGGTACCTGCCCTACCGGAACGTCGCGAAGACGATGTTCCAGGGGCTGCTCCAGCACCTCCGCCCGGGCGGGAGACCGGAGCGGGCGCTCGCACGGCTGAAGCGTTACGCCGAGGGCTTCGCGGACCGCGCGCGCGCCCGCCTCGCGAGCGGCGTCACGCGTCCGGATGCCGCGACGCTCCTCTGGCCGACGAAGACCGAGCTCGAGCAGCATCTCGCCGATGCGGACACGTACCTCGCGGAGCTCGAGACGCTCTTCGTGAAGACGTCGCTCGAGGGCTGGCGCGAGCCCTTCGCGAAGACGAAGGCGGAGGTCGCTGCGTATGGCGCGTACGTCCGGACGAACGTGCTTCCGCGCGCGCGGAAGGACTTCGTCCTCCCGCCGGACGTGTACGAGCACATGCTGCGCGAGGCGGGTGTCGAGGAGCCGAAGACCGAGCTCGCGACGCGCGCCCGCGCCGCCTACGCGCTGACGAAGGCCGAGATGCAGGCGCTCGCCGGCAGCCGTGACTACCGCGTCGTCCTCCGCGAGCAGCGCGCGAAGACGCTCACCGGCGAGGCGCTCGTCGGCGTCTACCGCGAACGGCTCGCGGACATCGAGGCGATCGTCCGGAAGGAGGGCCTCGTCACGCTCCCGTCGCGGCCGGTTCCCGTGCGCCTCGCGTCGAAGGGGGAGACGTCGCAGAACCCCTCGCCGACGATCGACATGCAAGCGCTCTTCAAGAAGGACGAGACGCTCGCCGTCGTGATCCCGCTCGGAGGTCGGCCGCGCGCAGGGGAGACCTCCGCGGCCTACGACGACTTCGCGTATCCCGCCGTCGCGTGGACGCTCGCGGCGCACGAGGGACGCCCCGGGCACGAGATGCAGTTCTCGATCCTGAAGGAGCGCGGTCTCTCGCTCCCGCGCACGCTCTTCGCGTTCAACTCGGCCAACGTCGAGGGCTGGGGGCTCTACGCCGAGTCGATCATCCAGCCGTTCATGCCCGCCGACGCGAAGCTCGCGTCGCTCCGGATGCGAGCGCTCCGCGAAGCGCGCGCGTTCCTCGACCCCGGTCTCCACGATCGGAGCGTGTCGCTCGACGACGCTCGGAGAGTCCTCGCCGAGGAGCTCGTCTTCGGGGACGCGGTCGTCCGCGAGGAGCTCGATCGCTACACGTTCGAGTCTCCCGCGCAGGCGACGGCGTACTTCTACGGCTTCGAGAAGCTCCTCGCCCTGCGAGCGGAGGCGAGCTCGCGGCTCGGCAAGCGGTTCGACGCTCGCGCGTTCCACGATGCGGTGCTCGGCGCCGGTCTCTTGCCGGCGGATCTCCAGCGCGAGGCGGTCCTCGAGTCGCTCGGTCTCTGACTACCAGCTCAGCTCGAGGAGCGTCCGTTCGTCGCCCGCCCACGAGCGCTGGGTGAATTCCGTCACGACCGCCTGGGCGCCCGCGACGGTGAGGAGTCGCTCGAAGAAGCCCATCGTCTGGTACGACGCGGCTTCTTCCGCCATCGGCCCCATGTAGTAGTGGATCTCGACCGAGGCAGACCGTCGCTCGCCTCCCGCACGACGACCGCTTCGAAGTCGAAGAACGTGGAGCGCAGGACGCGGAACCGCATCAACGTCTCGAGCGGATCACCTTCGACGACGAGCCCGGGCGTCGATGCGCAGAGCGCGTCGACCGACGTACGACCCCAGAAGCGCGCGGACTGGACGTTGCCGGCGGCGAGCTCCTTCAGGATCGCGTTCCCCAGCCGCTCGAACGCGGCCATGGGATACCAGCCGTTCGGATCGATCTTCGTGACGAGGAACGACATGTCCTCGGCGGCGAGGTGCGCGCGCCAGGCGACGTCCTTCTGACCGCGGATCATGCGGACGTAGTCCGCGAACAGGACGCCTTTGACGTTTCGCGACAAGCATCTCCGACGATACCCGAACGGCGCCCCTTGTCTCGCGCGGATCAGCCGGTGAGGCGATGGGCGAAGAAGGCGAGGATCTCGTCCCTCGCGGCGAGCGTCGGGTTCCCGGCCTGGTCGACGAGGTGGGCGGTGACGACGCTGTGTGGGCAGCCGACGACACGCGCGAAGAACGGCGGCGGGTCCGGGTGGGCCGCGCCGTCGGGGAGCACGCGCGCGACGAAGCGGTCGCCGAGCGCCTCCGCGTAGGCGGCGAAGCGCTCTGCTCGGCAGTACCGGTCTCCTTCGAAGCGGTAGCCGAGGACGGTGAGGTCCTCGCGCTCCAGGCGGCCGCGCACCTCGGCGAGCTCCTCCGGCGCGATCTGGAGCGCGGCCGGAGTGTCGAACGGGAGGGACGGCTGGCAGAGCACCGGCGCGAGCATCGCCGCCTCGAGCATCATCGTGAGTGCGAAGTTCCCGGTGAAGCACATCCCGATCGCCCCGACGCCTGGGCCGCCGCACTCCTCGTGGACGCGCTTGGCGAGGGCCCGTAGCCAGCGGGTCACCGGCGCGCTCGAGCCCTTGGCGAACGCACGAAATTCGGCGCTCACGCACGCCCGCTGGAGGACGGCGAGCCCCTCCTCCGCGTCGGGATGCGCGCCGTCGCGCCCGAAGAGCGAGGGCATGTAGACGGTGAAGCCGGCGTCTCGCACCCAGCGGGCGAAGCGGGCGACGTGCGGGCTGATGCCGGGCATCTCCGCCATCACAATCACGGCGGGACCGCGCCCCGCCACCCAGACGACCTTCATCGTCTCGAGGAGGGTCGTCTCGCGTCGTTCGAAGTCGGTGAGCGCGTCGTCGTTCATCCCGTGATCGTCACCGTTCCGGGCCGACGTCGGGAGTGGCAGAAACGTCGTTTTTCGGTCTAGGATTGCCAACCGTGGCCGCGCGCGTGACCCAGGTCGTCTTCGACGGCGTCGCCGACGGTCCCGTCGCGGTGGCGCTCGACGTCGTCGGCGCGGCGGCACGCATCGCGCGCGCCGGGCTCGTCACGGGGCCGGTGGGCCGTGTGCCGGCCGCGACGCGGATCGTGTCGGTCGACGGCGGCCCGGTGAGGACCGCGGCGGGTCGGGCGCTCGCCGTCGACGGTGCGCTCTCGCTCCGCGCGCTCGGTCGCGACGACGTGCTCGTCCTGCCCGGCATCGGGTCGGCGGTGACGCCGCCGGAGATCGGCGCGGCGCTCGAGCGCGAGGACGTCCGGCGCGTCGGGGCGCTCCTCGCGCGCGCCGCGACGAAGGGCGTGCTCCTCGCCGCGTCGTGCTCGGCGACGTTCATCCTCGCCGCGGCGGGCGTTCTCGACGGCCGCGAGGCGACGACGACGTGGTGGCTCGGCCCGACCTTCGCGCGCCGCTTTCCCTCCGTCTCGCTCCGCACGGATCGAATGGTCGTCGCCTCCGATCGCGTGCTCA
Source organism: Polyangiaceae bacterium (assembly GCA_039809485.1). Lineage (GTDB taxonomy): Bacteria > Myxococcota_A > Polyangia > Polyangiales > Polyangiaceae > Labilithrix. The sequence continues at coordinate 52,932 of JBDHVE010000007.1, forward strand.
CGGCCGGCTCCGCGTTCGCGCATGCCGATCTGATGCTCGCCGTGATCGCGCAGCAGGCGAGCCCGACCCTCGCCCATCTCGTCGCGCGCTATCTCGTGCTCGACGAGCGCCCTTCGCAGGCTCGGTACATGGTCCTCGAGCACCTCCGGAGCGGCGATCCGGTCGTGCGTGCGCTCGAGCGGTACATCGCTGCCAACATCGACCGGCAGCTCACGATCGAACAGATGGCGCGCGCGACCGCGACCTCACCACGTACGCTCGCGCGAAAGGTCGAAGCCGCGCTCGGCACGACGCCGCTCCGCTTCGCGCAGCGGATCCGGATCGCGCACGCGACGCACCTGCTCGAGACGTCGCAGCGCTCGGTCGACGACGTCGCGGCGCGCGTCGGCTACGCGGACGCGGCGGCGTTCCGGCGGGTGTTCCGTCGCGAGACCGGTCAGTCGCCGCGCGACCGTCGCGCCGCGCTCACGAGGTGAGCCTTCATCCGCCCCCGAGCTCGCTGCCGGCGACCTGTGCATCGGGATCGAGCGCGAGGAGGCGGACGCGGCCGGTCGCGGCGATCGCGCCCGCGTCGTTCCGGATCACGACCTCCCAGAGCTGGCTCCGTCGCCCGCGCGTGAGGGGCGTCGCGACCGCGTGGAGGTCTCCCTCGCGGACCGCGCGCACGAACGACGTGTGGTTCTCGAGGCCGACGACGGTCTTGCCCTTCGTCATCGCGTCGAGCGCGGCGCCGATCGACGCGAGGGACTCGACGATCGTCGCGTAGACACCGCCGTGGACGATGCCGTGCGGCTGGCGATGACGTGGCTGGACGGCGACCGTCGCGGCGACGCCGTCGCGCGTCGCGGACGTGACCACGAGGCCGAGCTCTCCGGCCCAGGTGCCCACGTGCATCGTGTTGATGGCGGCGGCTGCGTCAGGGGTGGGGGAGCTCACCCGGCCACCCTAGGACGCATCGCGAAGCGGATCGAGCGCGGCCAGGTCAGTCGCACGCCGGACGCGGGCTCGGGCAGCTCGTGTCCACGCTGCGCGGCCGCGTCTGTTCACAACCGGTCACGCCCTGGAAGTTGTTCGTCGGCCGGAAGTCGACGAACGCGCCGTCGAAGCCCTCCGTCACGCCGTGACCCGCGATGTTCGCGAACGTCGTGTTCGTGATGAACGGGCTCGGCGGCTGCGCGGTGAAGATCACGGCGCCCTCGTGCTGGTCGATCATCGAGCACGTGAGCAGGACGCAGCCGCAGTCACCGCCGGCGTACTCGATCTTCACGTGATCGAGCTTGTTCGACGGATCGGGGACGCCGCCGTACCAGACGCCCATCCAGTCGCCGGGCGCGGGCGTCGCCTTGTCCGAGGTGAAGACGATCGGCTTCGCCGCCGTGCCGAGCGCGCGGAGGGCCGCGGTCGAGGGCTCGGACGTCGTGAAGTGCTGCACCTTCAGCGCGGCGCCAGGCGAGAACTTCATGACGACGCCTGCTTCGATCGTCATCGTGACGAGCTTCTTGTCCGTCCGGCCGCCGATCCGGAGGCTGTCGCCGGTGGAGTCGCCGATGTGATACGGCACGCCGCGATCGTGGACGGTCGCGTCGGCGAGGAGGCCGGACCCCGCCGAGCCGCCGCCGGCGGGATCGATCAGGATCTCGTCCTTCTTGTTCCCCGTGTAGCTGCCGGTAGGGAGCGTGTCGAACGCGTGCTCCTCCATGTTGATCGGGTGCGGGTCGGTCTCGTCGCCCGAGCCCTTGATGACGAGGTCGCGCGAGTCGGGGGTGAACGATGCGCCTCGCGTGAGCCACACGCCGACGCCGAGTGAGCCGTCGATCGTGACGTGATCCGCCTTGATGATCGGCTCGCTGCCCTCGCCGCTCCCGCCGTAGGCCGCGATCGTGGCGTGGTGCTGGAAGTCGCCGCCGCCGCCGTTCTGGAGCGTGACGTGCGCGAGCCGCGCCGTGCCCGGACCGTGGACTGCGAGGCTCGACCAGCGCTCGCCGGCGTCGCCGACGATCTTGATCGGCCGCTTCGCCGTGCCCTCGGCGACGAGCGTGCCGGTGTTCGGCGTGCTCGGGTACGCGACCTGGAGGTACTGGCCCTTCTTGACGCGGACCTCGGTGCACGGCGCGATCGTGAGCTTCGCGCCGTTCCGGACGTTCACCGTGTGCTCGACGACGTGGGGACCGGTCTCGGCGGTCCAGACCTCGTCGCCTTCGATGTCGCCTTCGTGGACGGTCGGGCCCGTGGTCGTCGTCGGGCAGGACGGCTCGTCCGGCGGGGTCTCGCCCGGCGTCCCGGGCGTCGACGAGCCCGGCGCGGGCAGGCCGCTGCTCCCGCCGGACGAGCTGCTCGCGCCGTTCCCTGCGTCTTCGCAGGCGAGGGCGAGGATCGGCAGCGCGACGAGGAGAGGGAGGTACCGCAGGCTCGAGAGGACGTTACGCATGACCTGTCCAAGACGCGTCTCCGGCGGATTTCGCACGCAAACTTCGCGGAACGCGTCGCCGGAACGGGTGACACGGCCGCCTACGGCCGCGCTCCGACGGCGATCTGCCTCGGTCGCGCTCGCCCACACCGTGGGAGCCACTACGTTCTCGGCGAGATGGGGGTCCTCCGGAGAGCGCCGCGCCCGCCCTTGTTCGTCTTCGCGGCGTGCGTCCTGCTCACCTTGGTGGCGACCTTCCTGGTCCGCCGCTCGGAGCGACACGACGCAGAGGCGCGGTTCGCGAACGACGTGATCGCCGCACGCGAGCGTATCCACCTCCGGATGGAGAGCTACCTCGCGATGTTGCGCGGCGCGGCAGGTCTCCTCTCCGCCGATCAGCCCGTCGCGGCGGGCGAGCTGCGCATCTTCGTCGACCGACTCGGCCTCGCCGAGCGCTACCCCGGGACGCAGGGCATCGGGTACTCCGCGCGTCTCTCCACGACCGGTCTCGCCGACGCGAGCGCTCGGGTGCGCGCGAGCGCATGGCCGGACGTCCGCGTGTGGCCGGACGCGGCGCGCAACGAGGTCCACGCGATCGTCCTCCTCGAGCCGCTCGACGAGCGGAACCGCGTTGCGCTCGGCTACGACATGTACTCGGAGCCGACGCGACGGGAGGCGATGGATCGTGCCCGTGACGAGGGCGACGTCGCGCTCAGCGGGAAGGTGACGCTGGTCCAGGAGATCTCGCCGGACAAGCAGGCCGGCGCGCTCCTCTACTCACCGGTCTACGCCGGCGGCGTGGTTCCGGCGTCACTCGCCGAGCGCCGCGCGAAGCTGGAAGGCTACGTGTACGCGCCGCTCCGCGCCGGCGATCTGTTCCGCGGGATCTTCGGCGACGAGGACCTCGGGGTCGCCTTCGATCTCTACGACGGGGACGGCATCCGCGAGGCCGCCAAGATGTGCTCGTTCGGTACCCCGAGCACGTCGAGCGCCGCATCGCCCGTCGACGAGCGGGTCGTCGTCGCCGGGCGCACGTGGACCGTGCACTTTGCACGCGCAGCCGGGGCGCCGGCCGCGCGCTCGCTCGACGTCGTCGTCCTCCTCGCCGGTCTCGTCATCTCCGGCGTCGTGTTCGTCCTCCTCTGCGCCCGCGAAAAGGCGCGGGCGCGCGAGATCCAGGCGACCGCGTCGGCCCTCGCCGCGGCGGAGCTCGTGCGGATGAAGGACACGTTCGTCGGCGTCCTCGGGCACGACCTGCGCGCGCCGCTCCATGTCATCGCGCTGACGACGAGCTTCCTCCAGCGAGGCGCGCGTGCCGACCAGGTCGAGGATCTCCGGCGTGTCCGCAACAGCGCCGCGCGGATGACGCGGATGATCGACCAGGTCCTCGATCTCACGCGCGTGCAGCTCGGTGGCGGCATCCGCGTGGCGCCGGTCGCGACCGACTTGTGCGGTCTCGTGCAGGATGCCGTCGCGGAGGCCGTCACGGCAGTGCCGGACTGCCGCTTCGAGGTCCGGGCCGAGGGCACGGTGGAAGGGCGGTGGGACCCCGACCGGCTCGCGCAGGTGCTCTCGAACCTGCTCGGCAACGCAGCGCGGTTCTGCCTCCACGACCCGGTCTCGGTGACGCTCGACGGCACCGCACCCGGTCGGGTCGTGGTCCGCGTCCACAACGCCGCGGTGATCGCTCCCGAGCTGCAGCAAGTGATGTTCGAACCCTTCCGCGAGCGCGCGCAGCGCGGCGGCGGCTCTTCCGGCCTCGGCCTCGGTCTCTACATCTCGCGCGCGATCGTCGAGGCGCACGGAGGAACACTCCAGTGCGCGTCGACGCCGGACGAGGGCACCACGTTCACGGTGACGTTGCCGCGTGCCGTGGTGCCCGCAGCGACGAAGACGCCGCGCGAGGAGCGACCGCTCGAGCTCGAGAGCGCGTGACCCGACTCAGGGCCGCTGCTGACAGAGCCAGTTGTCGTTCCACGTGTGGCGGTCGTCCCGCACGCTCGTCTGCACCCGCTCACGCGAACAGGAGGCTCAGGCACGTCGCGCTGCCCTCCGCCTTCGCGAGCTCGCTCAGGTCGGTCGTCCTCACGTCGAAGCCACGGCGGCGGAGCTCGGCCACGGTGCCCGGGCTCGCCGCGCCGGTGCACACGACGTCGCCCGCGAGGACCACGTTGGCGGCGTCGGGCTCGTCGTCGTGCACGGCGAGGAGCTCGAAGTCGAGGAGCGCGCCGAGGTCGACCCAGGCCGGGTTCAGGAGGAGCGTGCCGTCCGGGAGCGCCGTGCACGCCGTCTTCAGGTGGAGGCACCCGGAGACGCGTACGGGCACGACGACGTGTCCGCGAGGCCGGACGATCTCGGAGAGGGCCGCGACGCCGCGCCCGTTCGTGCGCGACGTGAGCCCGACGAGGAGCTTCTTGCCGACGCGGAGGACGTCTCCTCCCTCGAGCGTGGCGGGCGATTCGATCCGGACGACCTCGCTCCGGAACCGCCGGAGCGCGGGCTCGATCCGTGCGGGCTCGCGGGCGCGTGACGGCGTACCCATCGAGGCGAGGATCGCGAGCTCGTCGAGGACGACCGCGGTGTCCTCGACGAAGACGGCATCGGGCTCGTCACGGTTGTCGTCGAGCACGTGCACGGCGACGCCACAGCCTTCGAGCATCCGGCAGTAGCCGGCGTGCTGCTCGACGACGCGTGCGAAGTCGATCTCCTCGTGCGCCACGTGGGTCCGCACCGCCTCGTTCATGCGCGGAGAGGGGACGTGGACCAGCGCGGTCGTCACGCGCGGCACGTCAGGGCTCCCGCCGCGGCCGGGGCTCGGGGCGGGGGAGCTCCTCTTCCACGCCCTCCGCGCGGCGCCGGACGAGCGCCTCGGCGCGGAGCATCCCGAGGACGGTGATGTCGATCGCCTGGTCGTCGTAGTCGACCAGGCCCTCGCTCTCGAGGAAGGTCGCGACCTTCTCGGCGAGCCCGTCCGAGATGGAGACCTCGCGCGCGAGCTCCGCGAGCGGGATCCCCTTCTCGTGCTGGATGGCCTCCGAGCGGCGGTGCGCTGCGAGGAGGAACGTGTCGAGGATCGACTTGATGTCGGTCGCGGCGCCCATCGGGACGAGCATACGCCGCACGGCGTTCCCGCGTCGTGCGGCGTGTTGCCGGTCAGCGCACGCGCTTCCAGGTCACGGTGGGGAAGCCGTTCTCGTGGAGCCCGATCATCGCGAGCTCGATCTCGATCGTCGCCGCTTCACCGGTGTCCACCGTACCGGTGATCTCGACCCCGTAGTTCGAGCGCGCCTTCTTCGCGAGGCCCTCGAGCGCCACGAGCTGGCACGGGATCTCGTACTGGAAGTCCGGATACGAATCCTTGTGGAAGACGAAGACGGTGTGCACGTCGTCGAGGTCGTCGAGCGACACCGGACCGACGTAGACGTCCACCGACTCCGTCTCGCGATACGCGTAGTGCTCGCTCCGGACGTGGTCGTAGAGCTCGCGCTCCTTCGCCGTCCAGCTGTCCTGGTTCTTCTTGCGGAGAAACGTCGTGACGGCAGGGTACTTCGCGGTCTCCGCCGTCCGCGCGAAGCTGGCGGTCGCCGCGCCGGTCGAGGTGCCCTCCGGCTCGAATGCGGCCGGCGGCGCGGCACACCCGAACGCGACGACGGAGAGAAGGGAAAGGATCGGAAGAAGAGGGATGCAGCGCATACGACCTCCACCTCCACGTTCCGTACCCACGCGCGATGCGAGCCGCGCAACATCCCTCCCGTGGAGTCGAGCGCGGACGACTCTCCGCAAAGCGCCTCGTTCCGGTGGATCGAGGAGAGACCGCCATGGACATCCGCCCGATGGAAATGCGCGAGCGGCGTGTCCGCCGGTGGATCCCGGCCGAGCACGCCGCTCGAGCACGCCTCGGAGAGGCCGTGGAGATCAGGACGTCAGGAGCCGTCCTTCTCCATCTCCTTCTCGAGCGTCGTGAGCTCGCCCTTGTAGTTCTTCGAGGTGATCTGCTTCTCGGCGGCTTCCTCGAAGTCGGCCGGGGTGGCGAGATCCGAGTCCGAGATCGTCACCGGAGCAGGCGCCGCCGTGGCGGTCGCCGCCGCGGTGGTGGTCGCCGCGGTGGTGCCGTTCTTGGCGGAGGGGTCGTCCGCCTTCGGCTCCGCCGGCTTGTTCTCGCACGCCGCCGCGAAGAGGGCGAAGCCCGCGATCGCGCCGAGGGTCCAGAGCTTCTTCGTGTTGTTCACTTCGCACCTCCCTTCTCGTCCGCCTTCACAGTCGCAGCCGGCGCGGCTCCCGGCGCAGCGGCGTGCGCCGTGTTCGCCTCGACCTTCGCCGCGGTCGCGAGGAACTTCTCGTGACGCGCGTTCTCCTTGTCGAGGAGCTTGCCGGCCTTCTCGGCGATGTCCTTGTCCTTCGACTCGACCGCGAGCGCCTTGATCCGCTCGAGCTTCGCGACGCGCTCGGCGTGACGACGGAGCTCCTGCTTCTGCGCCTCGTCCATCGGCGCCTTCAGCATGCCGCGGAGCTTCTCCTTCTGCGCTTCGTGCTGCGCCGCTCGGCGCGCCGCGCGATCGCTCGGCTTCGCGTCGTCCTTCTTGTCCGCCTTGTCGGCGAGACCGGCGGCGTTCTTCTCCGCCTTCGCTTCGGCCTTCTCCGCCTTCGCTTCGGCCTTCTCCGCCTTCGCCTCGGCCTTGCCGCCCGCGTTCGCGTGGCCCGGAGCCGCCGCCGGATCCCCGGCGGACGCGCTCGAGGCGAGCAGCAGCGTGGCAGTGAGGACGAGCCCCCGATTCAGGTACGTGTGAATCATGGCGTTCATCGTTGCGGGCCTCGGCAGTCACCGCAATGGCTCGGGAACTTGTTCGACAACGAGTTACAAGTCGCTGACAACTGCGCGCGAGAGTCGCGCAAACGGGGCGCGATCGCGACACTCCGTCACGTGCGAAGCGTGTGCGCGTCGCCTGCGATGTGCCGCGGGGGCCCAGAGGTAGGCACGTTGCCGACCCGCGTTCGCGCTACTTCCGAGGCAAGCGCATCACGCGCCGGAGGTCGTCGGTCTGCTGCGCGGGCTCGTGCACGCGCACGTCCCGCTCTCGCACGAGAGCCCGAGATCGCAAGCGGTCGTCGCGCTGCACGCAGCGCCGAGCGCCGCGCCGCACACGGCAGGGTTCCCGACCGGAGGCTGTCCGCTCGAACCGGAGCTGCTCGTCGCGCCGGAGCTGCTCGTGGAACCGGAGCTGCTGGTGGAACCGGAGCTGCTGCTCGAACCGGAGCTGCCGGCGGGAGCGGTCTCTGCCTCCTCGCTTCCACACGCGAGGACGAGCGCGGTGCCGGCGAGGACGACGAGCGAAGCGAGGTAACGCGAAGAAGAGAAGGGCATGCTCGCAGTCTACGCTCGAGCTGCTGGCCTGCCACGGTGGTATTGCAGGATACACGTACGCCACGACGGGCTCGTCGTCCGCCGTGAATGTCTCGCGATGCGCTCCGTCGCGCGCGGGAGAATCGATGCTCGAGCTGACGCGTGTTGCGGAACGGCGTTTGCGTCTCCTGTCGCATGCGGAGAAGGCAGCCCGAGACCTCGTTTTCCGGATTCGTTCGTGTGCGCGGCGCGCGTGAGAACAACCTGAAGAACGTGGACCTCGAAATCCCCCGCGACGCCCTCGTCGTCTTCACGGGGGTCTCGGGATCGGGGAAGTCGTCGCTCGCGTTCGGGACGCTCTTCGCGGAGGCGCAGCGCCGCTACCTCGAGTCGGTGGCCCCGTACGCGCGCCGCCTCTTCGACCAGATGGGCGTCCCCGAAGTCGACGACATCGAGGGCCTGCCGCCCGCCGTCGCCCTCCAGCAGCAGCGTGGGGCGGGCACGACGCGGTCGTCCGTCGGAAGCGTCACGACGCTCTCGAACCTGCTCCGGATGCTCTACTCCCGCGCGGGCTCCTACCCGGCGGGGCAGCCGCTCCTCCACGCCGAGGCGTTCTCCCCGAACACGCCGGAGGGCGCGTGCCCGACCTGTCACGGCCTCGGCCGGACCTACGACGTCACCGAGCGCTCGATGGTGCCGGACGACACCAAGACGATCCGCGAGCGCGCGATCGCGGCGTGGCCTCCCGCGTGGCACGGTCAGAACCTCCGCGACATGCTGATCTCGCTCGGCTACGACGTCGACCGACCGTGGCGAGACCTGCCGAAGAAGGATCGCGAGTGGATCCTCTTCACCGAGGAGCAGCCCGTCGTCCCCGTCTACATCGGATACGACCCCGACGAGGCGCGGCGTGCGATCAAGCGGAAGGAGGAGCCGAGCTATCGCGGCAACTTCTCGAGCGCGAAGCGCTACGTGCTCACGACCTTCGCGACGACGCCGAGCGCCTCGATCAAGAAGCGCGTCGCGCAGTACATGGTCGGCACCGACTGCAAGACGTGCGAAGGGAAGCGGCTCCGGCGCGAGGCGCTGTCGGTCACGTTCGCCGGGCTCGACATCGCCGAGATGTCGAGCCTCCCGCTCGAGCGCTGTGCCGAGATCCTGCGTCCGTACGCCGACGGCTCCGCCCCCGAGCTCGCGAAGACGGAGAAGGCGCATCCCGAGCGCGCCGAAGTGGCGCGCCGGATCGCCGGCGACTTCGTCTCGCGCCTCGCCGTCCTGCTCGATCTCGGCCTCGGCTACCTCTCGCTCGAGCGCAGCACGCCGACGCTCTCGCCGGGCGAGCTCCAGCGGCTCCGGCTCGGCACGCAGGTGCGCTCGAACCTCTTCGGCGTCGTCTACGTCCTCGACGAGCCCTCGGCGGGGCTCCATCCCGCCGACACCGAGGCGCTGCTCGCCGCGCTCGAGCGCTTGAAGGCCTCCGGCAACTCGCTCTTCGTGGTCGAGCACGACCTCGACGTCATCCGCGCCGCGGACTGGATCGTCGACGTCGGGCCCGCCGCGGGCGAGCAGGGCGGGCGCGTGATCTACAGCGGACCGCTCGAAGGCCTCGCCGGCGTGAAGGGGTCGGAGACCGGGCGGCACCTGTTCGGTGAGCCGAGCATCGCCGAGCGCGCGCCACGGAAGCCGGCCGGTCTCCTCGCGCTCCGGGACGTCACGCGCAACAACGTGCGTCACCTCGACGTCGACATCCCGCTCGGCGTCCTGACGACGGTGACCGGTGTCTCGGGATCGGGGAAGTCGAGTCTCGTCGGGCAGGCCCTCGTCGACCTCGTCGCTCGCGAGCTCGGCCAGCAGCCGAGCCACGATTCGGAAGAAGACGAGCTGGATCCGTCTCGGCAGGTCACGTGCGGCCGGATCGACGGAGGGATGGACGCGATCAAGCGGCTCGTGCGTGTCGACCAGAAGCCGATCGGCCGCACGCCGCGATCGAACCTCGCGACGTACACCGGTCTCTTCGACGACGTCCGGAAGCTGTTCGCCGCGACGAAGGCCGCCCGCGCGCGTCGCTTCGATGCGGGGCGCTTCTCGTTCAACGTCGCGAAGGGTCGCTGCGCGCACTGCGAGGGCGAAGGCTTCGTCATGGTCGAGCTCCTGTTCCTGCCGAGCGTCTACGCGCCGTGCCCGACCTGCCACGGCACGCGGTACGACGCGAAGACGCTCGAGATCCGCCATCGCGGGAAGAACATCGCCGAAGTCCTCGCGCTCACCGTCGACGACGCGTTCGCGTTCTTCGCAGGCGAGGCGCACATCGCGCGATCGCTCTCCGTCCTGCGTGAGGTCGGGCTCGGCTATCTCCGTCTCGGGCAGCCCGCGACCGAGCTGTCGGGCGGCGAAGCGCAGCGCATCAAGCTCGCGACCGAGCTCCAGCGCATGCAGCGGGGCAAAACGCTCTACGTCCTGGACGAGCCGACCACCGGCCTCCACCCCTCCGACGTCGAGCGCCTGATCGTGCAGCTCGACGGCCTCGTCGCCGCGGGGAACACGGTCGTCCTCGTCGAGCACGAGATGCGCGTCGTCGCCGAGAGCGATTGGGTGATCGACATGGGACCGGGCGCCGGCGACGAGGGCGGGACGATCGTCGCGGCGGGCACGCCGGCATCGGTCGCGAAGGCGGGGCGCGGCCGCACCGCGCCGTACCTCGCGCGCTTCCTCGCGAAGCCCGCGCGCCGCGCCGCGTAGGACCGAGGATTGCACCGTTCGCCGCGCGTGAGGGAGGTGACCCGATGACGAGGTCGACCATGGCCAAGCGCGCCGGCATCGGCGCCGCGCTCGTGTTCTTCGCTGGAGCTGCGTTCGAGGTGGCGCGCGTCGCGGCCCGGAAGCCGTGGGCGGGCATCGTCCCGGAGGCGAGCGACGTCGTCGGCATCTTTCTCGCCGTCCTCTGGGTCGCGTCCGGCGTCACGTGTGTCGTCGGCCGGCAGCGCTTCGCGGTGATCCCGATCTTCGGGGCGTTTGCGCTCCTGACACACTTCGTCGTGACGCGCGCGGCCGGATCGCCGATCGGGCTCGTCTACCTCGCCGCCGTCCCGTTCGCCGTCCTGCTCACGTGGATGGCGTTCGGCAGGGAGCTCCACCTGCACGACGTCCACGACGTGAGGGTCTGACGGTTCACGCTGCGTCGACGGGGACGCGGAGCGACACCGTCGTGCCGCCCTCGGGCTTGCGCTGGACCTCGACGGTGCCCCCGAGGCGGCGCGCGCGCTCGCGCATGCCGACGAGGCCGAGCGATCGCGGCGCATGGATGTCCTCCGGCCGGATCCCGGCTCCGTCGTCGGACACGTCGAGCCGGAGCCAGCGGCCGTCCTGCGCGAGGCGCACTTCCACCTGACGCGCGTCGGCGTGGCGGGTGACGTTGGTGAGCGCCTCTTGGAGCACGCGGAAGACGGTCGTCGACAGCGCGCGGCTCAGCTTTGCGTCGGAGACGTCCACGTCGACCGCACAGGGGATGCCGGTGCGCTTCTCGAGCTCGTGCGCCTGCCAGGACAGGGCGGCGGCGAGCCCGAGATCGTCGAGGACGCCGGGACGGAGCTCGGCCGAGATGCGCCGCACCTGCTCGATGATCTCGTCGGTGAGCGCCGAGAGGTCCTTCACCTTCGCGACGAGGTCGTTCGGGGCGAGCCCCTCCGGGGCGAGCGCCCGCCGCACGATCCAGGCGAGGTCCATCTTCATGACGGTGAGGCTCTGGCCGAGCTGATCGTGGATCTCGCGCGCGATGCCCGTGCGCTCCGCCTCCCGCGCTTCGTCGATACGCGCCGAGAGCGCGCGGAGCTGCTCGTCGAGCTCGAAGCGCTGGATCGCGATGCTCGCGACGTGGACGACGCGCGCGACGAGGTCTCGCTCCTCCTGCGTCGGCGAGCGCGGCTTCCGGTAGTAGAGCGCGAAGGTCCCGAGCACACGGCCGTCGCGGCTGACGATCGGTGTCGACCAGCACGCGCGGAGGCCGTGCGGGAGCGCCAGGTCCCGGTACGACTCCCACAACGCGTCGGTCGCGATGTCGGTGACGATGACCGGACGCTTCAGCATCGCCGACGTGCCGCACGAGCCGGCGCGCGGGCCGATCGGGGCGCCGTCGATCGCGCGCCGGTATTCCTCGGGCAAGCTGGGCGCTGCTCCGTGGAAGAGGTGCTTGCCGTCGGGCGAGAGCAGCAGGATCGACGCGATGGCGTTCGGGTTCTCGGCTTCGATCGCGCGGACGAGCACCTCGAACGTGCTCGCGAGCGTCTCGCCCGAAGCGACCATCTCGAGGACGCGCTGCTCGATCTCGCCGAGGATGCGGACCCGTGCCTCCGCCGTGACGTCGTGGACGGTCCCGACCAAGGAGCGGCAGACGCCGTCCGGGTCGATGATCGGCGTGACCGAGACGGAGCCGTAGCGCTTCCCGGCCGGATACGGCGTCACTTCTTCCCACCTCACCGTGGTCCGATCCGCGATCGCGGTGCGGTACTTGGAGAGGACGAGCGAGAGTGACGGCTCCGGGATGACCTCGTCGACCCGACGGCCGACGACCTGCTCCTCGGTCAGCCCGGTCGACCTCAGGAACGCCGGGTTGATCTCGAGGAAGCGAAAGTGATCGCCTTCGACGCCGAGGAGGAAAATGACGTCCCGTACGTTGTCGTACGCGAGCGCGCGCGTCCGGCTCCTCTCGCCGGGTGTCCGTTGCGAATCGGTCCCCACGCCGCGAACGTAGCATCACGAGGCGCGTGCGATAGGATGACGTCGAAAGGGGGAACGGTCGTGATCAAGATCCTGATCGCCGACGACCACGCGGTCGTTCGTCGCGGGCTCCGGCAGATCCTGTCCGAGACGGAGGACCTGCACGTCGCGGCCGAGGCCTCGAACGCCGGCGAGGTCGTCGCGCGCGTCCAGCAGGAGCGCTTCGACGTGATCGTGCTCGACATCTCGATGCCGGGCGGCAGCGGGATCGAGCTGATCCCCGAGATCCGGCGGCTCCGCCCCGAGGCACGCGTCCTCGTCCTCACGATGTTCTCGGAGGAGGAATACGCGATCCGTGCGATCCGCGCCGGCGCCGCCGGGTTCCTCACGAAGGAGGCGGCGCCCGACAAGCTGGTGGACGCCGTCCGCAAGCTCGCGAGCGGAGGTCGCTTCATCAGCACGGAGCTCGCCGAAGCGCTCGCCTCCGTCGTGGCCGGGGAGGCGAAGGGCCCGCCCCACGAGCTCCTCTCGAATCGCGAATACGAGATCCTGAAGGCGATTGGGTCCGGCCGGACCGTGTCGCAGATCGCCGAAACGCTCAATCTCAGCGTGAAGACGGTGAGCACCCATCGCACGCGGATCCTTCGGAAGATGGCGATGAAGACGAACGCCGAGCTGACCCACTACGTCATCGCGAACCGGCTCGGCGACTGAGCCGTAGGACGAACACCGACAAGACCCGGCCGCGCGTCCTACACGCACGACGGCAGCGCGCCGACAGCGCGACGTGCAGGTTCCCCGTAGCGTGGTCACATGCGCGTCCTCGTCGTCGATGCAAGCCCGCGCGTCCGGGCGCGGCTCGGCGAGCGCCTGCGCGGGCGGTCCCTCGTCGTCGTCGAGGCCGCGGACGTCACCGCCGCGCTCGCGGCTGCTGCGTCGAATTCTCCGGACGCGATCCTGCTCGACGTCCACGGCGAGGACGTCGGGATCGACGGCCTCGCGAAGCTCCGCCAGGCCGTGCCGGACGCGTTCGTCGTCGCGCTCACGAACGAGGCGAACGACGTCCACCGCCGTGAGTGCATGCGGCACGGTGCCGACGCGTTCCTCGACAAGTCGCGTGAGTTCGACGACGCGGTCGAGCTCGTCGTGACGCGCCTCCCGCGGCCGTAGGCGTTCCTCCGACGCCGCGGCGCCGAACGTCCCACGGCGCGACGCTCCGGCCGGCCGACTGCGCCGCGGGGCTCTGCGCCGTATCGATCGGAGCATGGCAACGGACCTTCGTGGTGCGCTCCTTCGCTTCGTCCTCGAACATCGTCAGGACGCGCTGCTCGTGCTCGACGGACAGGGTCGTGTCCTCGAGGCGAACGACAGCGCGCGCCGCTTCACCCCGGAGCTCGTGACGCAGCTCGCCGGGAGCTTCGTCGACACGCTCCGCGCCTCGCGCGCGGGCTGCACGATGACGGCGTCCGCCGACGGCGCGTCCTACCGCCTGGAGGGCGCGCCGGTCGACGACGTGCTCGTCGTGTCGATCCGCGAGCTCTCGCGCGACGTCGATCCTCCGCGACCACAGGCGCCGCTCGGACCGGTCACGGCCAGTGTCATCGAGGAGCTCAACGACCTCCTCACCCCGATCCTCATCATGAGCTCGCGTCTGGTGCGCGAGCTGGAAGGGAGCAGTGCCAACATGGCGTCCGTGATCCACACCGGCGCGACGCTCGCCGCCGCTCTCACGCGCGACGTGCTGGCGCTCGCGCGCCCTCGCTTCCCGTTCGTCGAGCGCGTCGACGTGAACGACGCCGTCCGCGAGGTGAAGCCCCTCGTCGTGCGCCTCCTCGGTGCGGACGTCGACGTCGTCCTCGAGCTCGCCGACGGCCTCGGCGAGAGCACGCTCGATCGCCGGCGGCTCGAGCACGCGCTGCTCAACCTGATCGTGAACGCGCGGGACTCGCTCGGCGAAGGAGGTCGCGTCACGATCTCGAGCGCGCTCGTCGAGTACCGCGGCCGCTCGCGGATCCTCCTCGCCGTCAGCGACGACGGCCGGGGGATGACCGAGGAGGCCCGGCTCCGCGCCCTCGAAGGAGACCGCGATGCGGCGCGGATCGGAATCGGAATCGCTGCTGTCCACCGATTCGTGCGCGACTGCGGCGGTGAGCTCGTCGTCGAGAGCGCCCCGGGCAAGGGCACGACGGTGAAGATGTTCTTCGAGCGCGCCTGCGCCGAGCAACGGCGCGCGATCCCGGTCCGGAAGAAGGGCGGCGGCGAGACGGTCCTGGTCGCGGATCGCGACGAGCGGATCCGGTGGTCGATGCGCCTCGTGCTCGAGTCGGAAGGCTACGTCGTCCTCCTCGCCAGCACGCAGGAGTCGGCGCTCGCGCTCGCCGCGTCGACACCGTTCGACGTCGCCGTCGTCGACGATCGCATCCTCTCGCACGAGCCGAGGGCATTCCTCCAGCGGCTCCGCGCGCGCGCCCCGCAGCATCGCCTCGTCTTCATGACCGACGCGGTCCGCACGGACACCCACGGCGGCGCCGTCGCCGTGCTGACGAAGGCGTTCTCGGGCGACGACCTCCTCCGCGAGGTGCGGCGCGTTCTGGACGGCGCCGCGTCGCACCCGAGCTGACGAGCCCGGTGCTGCTACGCTGTTCGGGCACTCCGGATGACGTCCGACACGCGGCCTGCCGAACCGGAGTCGCTGCCGCGAGCTTCCTCCTCTGCCTCCTCCTCGGCGCCTTCTTCCCGGCGTGGGTCTGGGCGATCAGCGCGCTCGCGGTCGTGGGGCTCCTCCTCGACACGATGCTCGGGCTCCGCGTCGTCCGGCGCACGTGACCGGCCTCGCGCGCCACCGAGGGGGTGGAGCACGAGGCCGGTTGGGTGGTGCTCAGCGCGTGACGTTCACGCCGACGCCGCGATTGACGGTCGACGTCCCGGTGATGCCGTTGTCGCGCGACATGTCACGTCCCGACATCGTCGTGCTGGTGCTGGTGCCGGTGACCGTCCGGTTCACGCGCAGGTGGTTCGAGACGTCCGTGACGCCCGAGATGTCCTCGACGACGTCCTCCGCGATACGCTTCATCTGGCGCTCCGGGACCGTGCCCGCGAGCGTCACGTCGCCGTCGCGCACCGTGATCTCGATGTCGCTCGCATCGACACCGGGGTGCCTCGTGAGCTGCTCGCAGACGTCCTCGCGGATGCGGTCGTCCGAGCGCTTGTAGCCCTTCGGTCCCTTGCCGACGAAGCTCTCCTTCAGCTCGTTCCACCCCTCGCGCATCCCCTCTCTCGCGCGTTCCCACGTCCCGCGGCCGTCGTCGCGATGCGAGCGCATGCCGTAGCCGCCGCGCATCGAGCCGTAGCCGAGATCGTCGGTGTCGTTGCGCCCGTAGCCGTAGGACGCGACGTCGCCGCGTCCGTAGCCGTACGCCGACGGGTAGTCGCGCCGCCCGTACCCGCGATCACCGAAGCCGCGCCCCTGGATGTGCCGCTCGTCTCCGCCGGTGAGCGACTCCCAGCCCTCGCGGAGCTCGCCCTTCATCCGGTCCCAGAGCCCCGGCTCTCCTCGTCCGTAGCGGTCCTCGTCACGGAAGTCGTAGCCCTGACGCTCGCGCGTGCTCCAGTCGACGCCGTAGCGCGATCGATCCTGCGACCCGTCGTCCTCGTTGCGATACCCCATCCCATATCCGCTCTCGCTACGGAATCCGCGACGCTCGTTCATCGGAACCTCCTCTTGGAGTGCCCACGCCCTTTCTCGGGCGGGGCCCGCGCGCGTGCAGGTCCCGAGCCGAGCGCGCCGTCCCGGGAACGTCCCGACTTCGGTCGTGATGGGGCACCGCGTCCGACGCATCTCGCGACCTGCGTGGCGAGTGTGCCGCGCGAGCTCCTGGGCGCGGCCCGTCCTGCTCGTGTGGGGAAAGAACCGACTGCGGCGCTCGCACGCGGACTCGGAAAAATGGGCCAAACGGCCGTTCGGCGGTTTCGCTCCGCGGGCCGGGCCGGGCGAAATAGGCCGCTTCCGTCGCTTCTCGCCGGACGTCCGATCGCATACCGTCAGCGATCGTGATCAGCCTAGGACCGCTCCGCGCCGACAGTGACCTGGTGAAACGAGCTCGCGGAATCGCGCTGGAGGTCGCGGCGCGCCACGCGGCGGACGTCGATCAGAAGGCGCGCTTCCCGGCCGAGGCGGTGGAGGCGATGCAGAAGGCCAAGCTCATGTCGGCGGCCGTGCCGAAGGAGCTCGGCGGCGGCGGCGCCGACATGCAGGAATTGTCCGCGATCTGCATGGAGCTCGCGCAGGGCTGCGCGGCGGCCGGCATGGTCTACGCGATGCACGTCATCCAGGTCGCGTGCATCGCACGCCACGGTCTCTCGTCGACGTACTTCCGCAAGTACCTCGAGGAGGTCGTCGAGCGTCAGATCCTGATCGCGTCCGTCACGTCGGAGGTCGGCGTCTGGGGCGACACGCGCTCGAGCATCTGCGCGCTGGCGCCCGAAGGCGATCGCTTCCGGCTCGACAAGAACGCGACCACCGTCTCGTACGGTGCGCACGCGGAGGATCTCCTCGTCACGTGCCGGCGCAACCCGGAGTCGCCGCCGAGCGACCAGATCCTGGTCCTCCTCCGGAAGGGCGACTTCACGCTCGAGCCGACCTCGGGCTGGGACACGATGGGGATGCGCGGCACGTGCAGCCCCGGCTTCCAGCTCCGCTCCACCGTGAACGGCGATCAGGTCGTCCCGGGATCCTTCGCCGACGCGTCCGCGCAGACGATGGTCTCGTACTCACACATCCTCTGGTCGGCGGTCTGGCTCGGCATCGCCGCCGACGCCGTGTCGCGCGCGAGCGCGTACGTGCGCGCCGAGGCGCGGAAGAAGCCCGGCACCGTCCCGCAGCAGGCGCACCGCCTCGCCGAAGCGATGGTTCAGCTCCAGACGATGCGCAACAACGTGAGCGGTCAGGCGCAGGAGTTCGACGGCATCACCGCCCGCGCCGACGGGATGGAGCAGCTCCTCACGATCGGCTGGGCGCTCAAGATGAACAACATCAAGGTCGCGAGCTCCGAGATGGCGCCTGCGATCGTCCACCAGGCGCTCCAGATCGTCGGGATCGGCGGCTACAAGAACGACTCGAAGTACTCGGTGGGACGGAACTACCGCGACTCGCTCTCGGCCGCGCTGATGATCTCGAACGACCGGATCTACGCGAAGACCGCGCCGCTCCTCCTGGTCTACAAGGACGAGTGATCGCCGTGACGACCCACAGCGAGACGTACGATCTGCAAGGCTTCTACGACGGGCTCGTCCGCCACGGGCTCATCGTCCCGGTGCGCGTCCAGGGCGTCTTCGGGCGCGGCGCCGTCTTCGAGGACGTGCTCGAGCGCGTGAACGCGCTCGTCACGCAGCTCTCCGCCGGCGACCGTGCCGAGGTCTACACGTTCCCGCCGGTGATCGACCGCACGATCATCGAGCGCACCGACTACCTCGACTCGTTCCCGCACCTCGCCGGCACCGTCTTCAGCTTCCTCGGCAAGGAGCGGCAGGCGATGGAGCTGTCGCGGAAGGTCCACGCCGGCGAGCCCTGGGGCGACACGCAGGGGATGACCGAGGTCTGTCTGAACCCCGCCGCGTGCTACCCGGTCTATCCGGTCATCGCGGGGACGATGCCGGCCAACGGTCGTCTCGTCACGATGACGAACTGGGTCTACCGCCACGAGCCCTCGGCGGAGCCGACGCGGATGCAGTCGTTCCGCGTGCGCGAGTTCGTCCGCGCCGGCGCGCCGGACGACGTCGTCGCGTGGCGCGACATGTGGCTCGCGCGTGGCGTCGACATGCTTCGCAGCCTCGGGCTCCCGGCCGAGCCCGACGTCGCGGCCGACCCGTTCTTCGGTCGCGCCGGACGGATCCTCGCCGACGGTCAGAAGGCGCAGAAGCTGAAGTTCGAGGTCCTGGTCCCGGTCATCTCCGCCGAGAAGCCGACGGCGGTGTGCTCGTTCAACTACCACCAGGATCACTTCGGCAGCGTGTTCGGGATCAAGCAGGCCGGCGGCGAGGTCGCGCACACGGCCTGCCTCGGCTTCGGTCTCGAGCGCGTCGTGATGGCGCTCTTCCGTCATCATGGCTTCGTGCCGGCAGAGTGGCCGAAGGACGTGCGCGCCAGGTTGTGGCCGTGACCCGGATCCGAGTCCTTCCCGAGCTCGAGGCGGCGAGCTATGCCCGCCACGCCCTGCACGCGGACGACCGGATCTGGGTCGAGAAGAACTGCTACATCGACATCTGGATCGAGGTCGTCCACGCGCTCGGTCTCGATCCGGTCGCGATGCTGCCGTTCGTCGTCGCGATCGACTTCGTCGACGATCAGTGGACGTTCTTCAAGCCGCCGCACGGCGAGCTCCACGAGCTCTACGGGCTCGACGTGCAGGAGCTGAACGTGTGGCGGCCGCTCCTCGACCACGCGCGCACGCACCTCGCCGCTGGTCGTCTGATCTCGACCGAGGCCGACGCGTGGTGGCTCCCCGACACGGCGGGCACCGACTACCGGACGCAGCACACGAAGACGACGATCGTGATCGCCGACCTCGACGTCGAAGCGCGCCGCCTCGGCTACTTCCACAACGCGAGCTACCACCAGCTCGAGGGCGAGGACTTCGCGCGGACGTTCGGGCTCGATCATCCGCGCGCGCCCGACTTCATGCCGCTCTTCGCCGAGACGATCGACGTGAAGAAGAAGGTGGCGCGGACGCCGGCCGAGCTCCGCGCGCGCTCGCGGGTGCTCCTCCGCCGTCACCTCGCGCGACGTCCGGATGGAAACCCGGTGAGCCGCTTCGGCGAGCGCTTCGCGCGCGATCTGCCGTGGCTCCAGGAGCAGGGCCTCGGCTTCTATCACCAGTGGGCGTTCGCGACGGTGCGCCAGCTCGGCGCTGCCTCCGAGCTCGCCGCGCAGCACGCGCGCTGGCTCGAGGAGCCCGCGCTCGCCCCTGCGGCGGAGGCGTTCGAAGCGGTCGCGAGCCAGGCGAAGGCGTTCATCCTCAAGGCCGCGCGCGCCGTGAACGGCAAGCGTGCGCTCGACGCGAGCGGCCAGTTCGCCGAGATGGCGACCGCGTGGCAGCGCGGGATGGACGTCCTCTCCGCCGAGGTGGGGAGCGAGTGATGCTCGCGGGCCCGCTCGCGAACGCCGTCGTGCGGCTCGAGCCGCTGTCGCGCGACCACGTCGGCGCGCTCCTCGAGGCGGCGACGGAGGACCGCGCGTCGTACGCGATCGCGCCGATTCCCGGTGACCGCCCCACGATGCTCGCCTACGTCGACGCGGCGCTCGCGGACGCCGAGGCGTGCCGCGCGGTGCCGTACGCGATCGTCCAGCCGCGGAGCGGACGCGTCGTCGGCTCGGTACGCCTCATGAACCTCGAGTGGTGGACGTGGCCGCACGGCCCCGTCCACGTCGAAGGCGACCCGCGCCGCGCCGGTGCCGGAGACGGGCCCGACGCGGCCGAGATCGGGCACGCCTGGCTCGCCGCGTCCGCGCAGCGCACGGCGGTGAAGACGGCCGCGTGCCTGCTGATGATGCGGCAGGCCTTCGACGTGTGGCGCGTCCACCGTCTGGTCCTCAAGACCGATCGCCGGAACGAGCGCTCGCGCGCCGCGATCGAGCGGCTCGGCGGGCGCTTCGAGGGGATCCTCCGCCAGCACCTCCCCGCCGCGGACGGCATCGTCCGCGACACCGCGATGTTCTCGATCGTCCGCGCCGAGTGGCCCGAGGTCGAAGCGCGCCTCGCGGCGGTCGTCGCGCTGGCGGAGGCGACATGAGGCTCGCCGTCGGGATCGATCTCGTGCAGGTGAGCCGGATCGCGGAGTCGCTCGAGCACTTCGGCGAGCGCTTCCTCCGCCGGATCTTCACCGAAGGGGAGATCGCGTATGCGACTGCCGCGCCCGCCCTCACGCACCAGCGCCTCGCCGCGCGCTTCGCGGCGAAGGAGGCCGCGATCAAGGCGCTCGGCCTCTCCGAGGTCGGTTGGCGCCAGATCGAGGTCGCCTCCCTGCCGTCCGGCGCGTGCGAGCTGCGCCTCCACGGACAGGCGCGCGCGGCGGCGGATGCCGCCGGCGCCGCCGACCTCGCCCTCAGCCTGAGCCACGAGGGCGACTTCGCCACTGCCGTCGTCGTCACCCACGTCGAACCGAGCCAGAGCCCACGATCATGATCGAGAAGATTCGTCGCATCCTGAAAGACCACGCGCGCCTGTCGAAGGACGCCGAGACCCTCGCCGAGGACGCCGACCTCTACCAGGCGGGGATGACCTCGCACGCGAGCGTCAACGTGATGCTCGCGCTCGAGGGCGAGTTCGACATCGAGTTCCCCGATGCGATGCTGAAGCGCTCCGCGTTCGAGAGCATCTCGGCGATCCGCAGCGCGATCGAGCAGCTGACGTCCTGAATGCCATGAGCGGCCGGGTGCGCGCGATCAGCGGCCACGTCGACACCGCCCTCGGAGCGGGATGGCAGGTCGCGCCGTTGCCGCCCGGCGCGGCCGAGGACCCGGCCGGGCTCGATCGCGCGGGCGCGAGCTGGCTCGAGGCGACCGTGCCTTCGACCGCCGCCGCCGCGCTGCGCGCGCGAGGGGCGTGGAGCCTCGAGCATCCTCCGCGCCGCTTCGACGCGGAGGACTGGTGGTGGCGTCTCGCGTTCCCCGCGAGTGTCGCGGGCGAGGCGGAGGCCGGCGACGAGCTCGCGCTCTGCCTCGAAGGCGTCGCGACCGTCGCGGACGTGTGGCTGAACGGCGCGAAGGTGGCGTCGCTCGAGAACATGTTCCTCGCGCACGAGGTCCCCGTCACGCTCGCCCGCGACAACGAGCTCGTCATCCGCTGCCGGTCGCTCGACGCGCTCCTCCAGGCCCGGCGCCCGCGACCGCGGTGGCGCGCGCCGATGATCGAGAACGCGCAGCTCCGCTGGTTCCGCACGACGCTCCTCGGACGGACGCCGGGGTGGTCGCCGCCGGCGGCCGCGGTCGGACCTTGGAGGCCGATCCGACTCGCGCGTCGGCGCGGCGTCGCGATCGAGGACGTCCACCTGCGCGCGTCGGTCGAAGGCGAGGCCGGCGTCCTCGAGCTGCGAGCGCGCCTCCGCGATCTCGGCGCGGGCGTCACGCGCGCGACCCTCGTCGTCGCGCGGGACGGCCGCGAGCACCGCGCCGATCTGGCTCGCGAAGGGGAGCTCGTCGTCGGTCGCGTGGTCGTGCCGGAGGTCGCCCGCTGGTGGCCGCACACGCACGGCGAGCCGGCCCTCTACACGGCGCGGATCGAGCTCGTGGCCGCGCATCCGATCACGATCGACCTCGGTCAGGTCGGCTTCCGGACCGTCACCGCCGTCACCGAGGACGGCGGCTTCGCGCTCGACGTGAACGGCGCGCGCATCTTCTGTCGCGGCGCATGCTGGACGCCGCTCGATCCGGTCACACTGACGGGTGAGGACGCCGCGGTGGACGCCGCGTTCGCGAGCGTCGTCTCCGCGGGGATGAACATGCTCCGCGTCGGCGGAACGATGGTCTACGAGACCGACCGCTTCCTCGACGCGGCGGATGCCTCCGGCGTCCTCCTCTGGCAGGACCTGATGTTCGCGAACATGGACTACCCGGAGGACGACGCTGGCTTCGTCGCGTCGGTCACGGCGGAGGTCCGCCAAGCGCTCGCGCGCCTCGAGGCGCGTCCGTCGCTCGCGGTCGTGTGCGGCAACAGCGAGGGCGAGCAGCAGGCGGCGATGTTCGGCGCTGGACGCGACCGCTGGAACCCGCGGCTCTTCCACGAGACGTTCGCCGCGATCGCGCGCGAGCTCCTCCCTGGCGTCCCGTACTGGCCGTCGTCGGCGCACGGCGGAGCGTTCCCGCACCAGGCGGATCGCGGGACGACGTCGTACTACGGCGTCGGCGCGTACCTCCGGCCGCTCGACGACGCACGGCGCGCTGCGGTGCGCTTCGCGACCGAGTGCCTCGCGTTCGCCAACGTCCCTTCGCCGCGCACGATCGAACGCATGCCGGGCGGCGCTTCGATCAAGGTGCACCATCCGGCGTGGAAGGCGCGGACGCCACGCGATCTCGGCGCCGGCTGGGACTTCGACGACGTCCGCGATCACTACGTGGCGCGCCTCTTCGGCATCGATCCCGTGACGGTGCGCTACGCGGATCACGATCGCTACCTCACCCTCGGACGCGTCGCCGTCGGCGAGGTGATGGCGCGCACGTTCGGCGAGTGGCGGCGCGCGGGATCGACGTGCGCCGGCGGCCTCGTCTGGTTCCTCCGCGACCTCTGGCCGGGCGCGGGATGGGGCGTGATCGGAAGCGACGGGCGCCCGAAGTCGGCCTACCACTACCTCCGGCGTGCCCTCGCGCCGGTCGCCCTCCACGTCAGCGACGAAGGGAACAACGGCCTCGTCGTGCACGCGGTGAACGACCGCGCGGCCCCGATCGAAGGCGAGCTCGAGATCGCGCTCTTCCGACACGACGTCTCCGTCGGACGCGGGCGCGTCGCGCTGGCGGTGCCAGCACGCGGCCGCGTCGCGGTGCCGGCGCTGGACGCCTTCGAAGGGTTCCTCGATCTGAACCACGCGTATCGGTTCGGGCCGCCGGCGTGCGATCTCGTCATCGCGACCCTTCATGCCGGCGCGAGCACCGAGGCGTTCTTCTTCCCGCTCGGGCTCCCCTCGGGGCAGGCCGACATCGGCCTGAGCGCGAGCGTCGCTCCGCGCGGCGACGGCGACCTCGACGTGACGGTGACGACACGCGGCCACGCGCACGCCGTCGTGATCCACCTCGACGGGTTCGTCCCCGACGACGACTGGTTCCATCTCGCGCCCGGCGTGAGCCGCACGATCCGGTTGCGGCGTGATCCGTCGGTCGCTCCCGCCCGCCGCGGCACCGTCACGGCGGCGAACGCGTTCTCTTCCTCGACCTTGCAGGTGCCCGCATGATCGCACGCGGCGAGCCGCTCTACTTCGGTCCGGAGAACCGTCCGCGTGCAGGCTTCTTGCACCGTCCCGAGCGTCCGTCCGGCGGCGGTGTCGTCATCGTGCCTCCGTTCGGCTACGAGGCCGTCTGCGCGCATCGCAGCCTGCGCCATCTCGCGGCCGCGGCCGCGAACGCCGGCATCGCGGCGCTCCGGTTCGACCTCGACGGCACCGGCGACTCCGCCGGGAGCGATCTCGATCCTGCGCGCGTCCGCGCGTGGATCGAGAGCATCCGCGATGCCGCGGTCGAGCTCCGCCGCCAGTGCGGGGTCGCGCGGATCTGGCTCATCGGCGTCCGTCTCGGCGCCGCGCTCGCGGCGCTCGCGAGCCGTGAGCTCGGCGTCGACGGCCTCGTCGCGATCGCGCCGGTCGTGTCCGGCAAGGCCTTCCTTCGCGAGCTCCGCGCGCTCCAGATGGCGCTCGGGCTCGGTGACCCGCCTTCCTCGAACGCGCCCGTCCTCGGCGAGGGCGGGCAGGAGGCGCTCGGGTTCCCGATCTCGGCCGAGACGCGCGCCGAGCTGACGAAGATCGATCTCGCTTCGCTCCCCGAGCCACCCGCGCGCGAGGTGCTCGTCGTCGATCGCGACGACCTCCCGACCGCCGAGAAGTGGACCGCACGGCTCCGCGAGCAAGGTGCCGTCGTCGACATGAGGCGCATGCGCGGCTACGTCGAGATGGTGCTCGACCCGCACCGCGCGGTCGTCCCCGACGCGATCCTCGCGACCGCGACGAAGTGGTTGCGTGAACGCGTCGACGCTTCGCCGCCGACGGCGAGGGACACGCGACCGCGAACGGAGGCCCATCTCGGCGACGTGATCGAGCAGCCCGTGTTCGTCGATCGCGAGCTCTTCGGTGTCCTCGCGAAGCCCGCCCACCACCCAGCCTCGGGCCGTGGGGTCCTCCTCCTCAATGCCGGCTCGGTCCATCGCGTCGGGCCGAACCGCCTCTACGTCGCGATGGCGCGGCAGTGGGCGGCGGCCGGCGACCACGTGCTCCGGCTCGACATCACCGGCATCGGCGACAGCCTCCCGCGCCCGGGCGAGCCGGAGAACGTCGTCTACAGCCCGCGCGCGCTCGAGGACGTCGCCGCCGCGATCGCCTGGATGCGAAGGCAGCCCGGGATCCGCGAAGTGCGCGCAGTCGGGCTCTGCTCGGGCGCGTACCATGCGTTCAAGGCGGCGGTCGCCGGCGAGCCCGTCGACGGCGTCGTCGTGATCAACCCGCTCACGTTCTTCTGGACGCCGGACCAGTCGCTCGACTTCCCGGCCTTCCGCGTCGCCGGCGAGGCCGAGCGCTACGGAAAGGCTGCCTTCGACCGCGGCAAGTGGAAGAAGCTCCTCCGCGGAAAGGTGAACGTCCGCAACGTCGCGCAGACGCTCGCGCGCCATGCCGCGAGCCGCGTCGTGAACCGCGCGCGCGACGTGTCGCGGCGGGTGGGGCTCCCGTGGAGGGACGACCTCGGGGCCGAGCTCGAGGTCGTCGCCCGCCGCGGAGTCGATCTCCGGTTCGTGTTCGCCGAGGGCGATCCCGGTCTGAAGCTCCTCCGCATCCAGGGCGGCTCGGTCGTCCAGCGCCTCCACGAGCGCGGTGCGCTCGTCATCCGCCTCGTCGAGCGCGCCGACCACACCTTCACGCCGATCTCGTCGCACGCTCCGCTCTCGTCGGTCGTCACCGACGCCCTCGCGCCTTCGCGCCGCTGATGCGCCACGTCCCTGCACTCGACGGCGTGCGAGGCATCGCCGTCCTCCTCGTCCTCGCCCACGACTTCGACCTGCTCGAAGGCGGCGTGTCCGGGGTGGCGCGCGCGATCGGGCATGCGATGGACGTCGGCTGGATCGGCGTCCAGCTCTTCTTCGTGCTGTCCGGCTTCCTCATCACCGGCATCCTCCTCGACACGCGCGGAGCGCCCAACTACTGGACCGCGTTCCTCGGCCGCCGTGCCGTGCGGATCTTCCCGCTCTACTACGCCGTGCTCTTCGTCGCGTTCGCGCTCGCGCCGCTGTTCGGGCATGCGGTGCGCGGCGCCGAGCACCAGATCTGGCTCTGGACGTACCTCGCGAACTGGGCCGAGCCGTTCGGCCGAACGGTGTCGATCTTCCCGCACTTCTGGTCGCTCTCGATCGAGGAGCAGTTCTATCTCGCATGGCCGCTGCTCGTGCGACGACTCCGGCCGCGTTCGCTCGCGTTCCTCTGCCTCGCGCTCGTCGCGATCGCGCTCGCGAGCCGCGTCGGCTTGCGCGCGAGCGCGTGGACCGCCGCGCCGATCGGCGCCTACGTGTTCACGATCTGCCGCGTCGACGCGCTCGCCCTCGGGGCGCTCGGAGCGCTCGCGGTCCGCTCTCCGCAGCTGACGACGCTCCTCGCGGC
The DNA here is from genome assembly GCA_039809485.1 of Polyangiaceae bacterium. Lineage (GTDB taxonomy): Bacteria > Myxococcota_A > Polyangia > Polyangiales > Polyangiaceae > Labilithrix. Next base: position 78,734 of record JBDHVE010000007.1, read on the forward strand.
GCGACGCGGCCTCGTCCGCGCGCTCGCGTTCGGGCTCCCTCTCGCGACGGTGCTCGTCACGCGCGGTGCGCCGCGCGCCGGCCTCCTCACGCAGACGTACGGCTACACGCTCTTCGGGGTCGCCTTCGCCGCGCTCGTGCTCGACGCGGCGCTCGCGCCCGCCGGCGATCGCGTCGTCTCGGCGTGGTCGCTCGCGCCGCTGCGCGCCGTGGGCCGTTACAGCTACGCGATGTACGTGTTCCACACGCCGCTCCACCTCCTCGTCGGCCTTCCGCTCGTCGCCGGGCGCGGGAAGCCCGGGCTCGCCCTCGCGCTCGGCTACGTCGTCGGGATGACGGCGGTGACGTTCGTCGCGGCGCTGCTCTCGTTCCACCTCTTCGAGAAGCACTTCCTCGCGCTCAAGAAGCGGATGGTCCCGCGGGTGGCGGCGTGAGCGTTCCCGAGGAGAGCCTCGAGCTCGCGGGGCTGCGCGTCACCTCGGTCGGCGACCGCGCACGCGCCCGCGTCGTCGTCGTGGTCCTCCACGGCTTCCAGATGGAGCCCGCCGATCTGACGCCGTTCGCGCACTCCCTCGCGCTCCCGGCCTGGTTCCTGTTCCCCGCTGCGCCGCTTCCGGCGTCACCGCGCGGACGGGCGTGGTGGCACATCGATCCGGCGCTCCGCGACGCGGCGATCGCGAAAGGGCCTCGCGACTTCGCGGAGCAGAATCCTCCCGACCTGCCCGCCGCGCGCGCGCGTCTCGATGCGCTGCTCGACGAGGTGACCTCGCTCGCAGGAGGGAGGCCGCTCGTCCTCGGTGGCTTCTCGCAGGGCGGGATGCTGGCGTGCGACACGCTCCTCCGCACGCCGCGACCGGTCGCGGGGCTCGCGCTGCTCTCCGCCTCGCGAATCGCGTTCGCGGAGTGGGCGCCGCTCGCGAAAGACCACGTCCGGGGGCTCCCCGCGCTCGTGAGCCACGGCGAGGCCGATCCCGATCTCGCTTTCGGAGCGGGCGTCGCGCTCCGCGATGCGCTCGTCGAGGCCGGCGCCGACGTCACGTGGGTGCCGTTCGAGCAAGGGCACGAGATTCCGCTCGTCGTGTGGCGTCGTCTCCGCAAGCTCGTCGAAGGCGTCGCGCGCAGCTCCGCCTGAAGGAGATGGAGCGCGCGCGACAGACAACGTGCCGCTGCGGACACTCCGAGCCGTGTGCACTCCGTGACGCATCGGCGACGGTGGGGGGGCGCCCTCCTCGCGCGGAATGGAACGATCTGCACTCATTTCCGGTGCACCCCGTTCCATTCCGTGAAGGAACGATCTGCACCCATTTCCGGTGCAGTTCGTTCCATTCTCGGGGGAGAGCCATCGCCCGGCGACGGTGCCCGCCTTCCGGCCGTGCCGCGACGATTCGGACCGCCCGCAGCCGGGCTAGCCGCGCGGGCCGCGGACCTTGCGGGCCGCGCGTGCGGCGACCGACTTGCCGAGCTGCGCGGCGAGCGCGCCCATCGCGAGCGCGTCACGGCCGTGGCGCGCATTGCGGAGGCCGCGCAGCGCGAACCGCGCCGCTTCGCCGTACTGGCGGTGGAAGATCAGCCCGCGTGCATTGCGCATGTACATCCCGAAGAGTGCTTCCCGGCGCTCCGCCGGCGAGATCTCCGCGCCGTGCCGCTCGAGGAAGCGCTCCATCATGAGGACGTAGTCGTGATACGAGCGCGCGCTCCCCGAGAGGCCGGTCGTGCTGCGGAGATAGCGCGCGAGCGGCTCGTCGATCACCGCTACCTCGTGGCGGAGCGCGATCCGGAGGTGGAGGTCGAGGTCCTTCGCCGTCGGCAGCGTCGGGTCGAAGCCGCCGAGCTCGCGGAGCACGCTCGTCCGGATGAGCGCCGTCGAGGGCGTCATCGCCGGATTGCGGAGCACGTGGCGGAGCACGCGGCCGTCGACCGGGATCGTCGTGCGCCGGCTGAAGGCCTCGAGCACCGAGCCGTCCGGGTTCACCACCAACATGCTGGTGATCACGAGGGCGACGGCGGGACGCTCCTCGAGCACCGCGACCTGCCGCGCGAGCTTCTCCGGCATCCAGCTGCCGTCGGAGTCGAGGAACGCGATCGCTTCGCCGCGCGCCATCTCCATCCCGAGGTTCCGCGCGGCGGAGACGCCGGCGTTCACCTTCTTCACGTAGCGGATGCGGTCGCCGAAGCGGGCGAGGACGGCTTCGGTGTCGTCGGTCGACCCGTCGTCGATCACCAGGATCTCCTGCTCGCGATGCGTTTGCGCGAGCGCGCTCTCGACCGCGACGACGCAGTCCTGCGCGCGGTTGTAGGTCGGGATGATCGTGGTGACCAACATCTGCGATGACTATAGCCCGCGGTGCGTCGTGTATGGTGGCGCGAGAGGTCGAGGATGAAGCTCGGTGGCCGTGAACGGATGGATGACGGGGCTGCGCTCGAGGAGCTCTTCGCCGAGCTGCCGGTGAACGCCGACTGGACGATCGGGTTCATGACCGCGGTCCACAGCGGGCCCGACGCGATCGCGCCGACTTCGTGGATCACGGAGATCGTCCGCGACCGACCGTTCTCGGACGACCCGGCCGGTCGCGCGAAGGTCGAGCTCGTGGCGCGTCTCTACGGCGCGGTCGCCGAGACGCTACGGACCACGCCCGAGATCATCCCGCCCGAGCCCGACAAGACGGAGAAGGAAGCGATCGACTTCTGCGAGGGCTACCTCCACGGCGCCGGCATGCACGCCGCCTGGACGGCCGACGAGGCGGCGGCGGCGAAGCTCGAGCCGTTCCGCGCGATCGCGCGCGGCGGCGCCGAGACCGACCACCGCGAGCGGCTCGGTCGCTACGTCGCCGACCTCCACGCGCACTGGAAGGGCAAGCGTCAGGTCGTGAACACGACGCCGAAGGTCGGGCGCAACGACCCTTGCCCCTGCGGCAGCGGCAAGAAGTACAAGAAGTGCTGCCTCGCGGCGTGATCAGGGACGCGGCGTCTGGGTGAGGCCGGCGATGCACGTGAGCACGCCGTCGACGTTCGCGCCGGGGATGCTCTTGCACGCGTTCACGACCACGGCCGGCGTCGGCGACGCCGCCGCGCCCTTGATGCAGTCGAGGATGCCGTCGACGTTCGCGCCGGGGAGCGCCTTGCAGTAGTTCACGAGCTCGTCGGGCTTCGAGGAGGCGGCGCCGTTCGCGATGCAGGTGAGGACGCCGTCGACGTTCGCGCCGGGCAGTGCCTTGCAGTAGTTGACGAGCGTCGCCGTCTTCGTCGACGGCGCGGCGCCCTTGATGCAGGCGAGGACGCCGTCGACGTTCGCGCCAGGGAGGGCCTTGCAGTAGTTCACGACCACGTCGGGCTCGGCCGAAGGCGCGCCGTTCGCGATGCAGGTGAGCACGCCGTCGACGTTCGCACCGGGGAGCGCCTTGCAGTAGTTGATCAGTGTGGCGGTCTTCGTCGAGAGCGCGGCGCCCTTGATGCAGGCGAGCACGCCGTCGACGTTCGCACCGGGGAGAACCTTGCAGTAGTTCACGAGCACGTCGGGCTCGGCCGAAGGCGCGCCGTTCGCGATGCAGGTGAGCACGCCGTCGATGTTCGCGCCCGGGAGCGCCTTGCAGTAGTTCACGAGGACGTCCGGATGCGCCGAGCCGCCGGCGCCCTTGATGCACTCGAGGACGCCGTCGACGTTCGCGCCCGGGAGCGCCTTGCAGTAGTTCACGACCTCCATCGGCTTCGGCGAAGGCTTTACCGCGCCGGGGCAGGAGGTCAGCGCTTCGTCGGACGTCGCGGGCTCGGAGGCGCTCTCCGGAGTCGCACACGCGACGAGGAGAGCAACGAAGAGGCACGGGCGGGCGAGACGCATGCCGCGGCGTAGCACCGAACCGCGGTCGAGCAAGTGCGGGAGCGGCTCACCGCCGGCGCGCCGCGAGCCGGAGGATGCTGCGGAAGCGCGGACACTCGAGGTGGCTCGGCGCGGGGCACGCCGCGGCGTGGCGCAGGCCGTCGCGCATCGCGGTCAGCTGCCCGATCGTCTCGTCGATCTCGTCCGCCTTCGCGACCAGACGCGCGCGGTCGATCCGGAGGCGACCGTCGGGCGCGAACATCTTCGCGATCTCGTCGAGGGAGAAGCCTGCCACCTGACCGAGCGCGACGAGCGCGAGCCGCTCGAGGACCGACGCCTCGAACAGGCGCCGGAGCCCGCGACGGCCCTTCGAACGGATGAGGCCCTTCTCCTCGTAGAAGCGCAGCGTCGAAGCAGGTACGCCGGAGCGGCGCGCCACTTCGGCGATGTCGAGCTGCGCGACGGGGCTTGACTTCAAGCGCACTTGAAGTTGCAGGATGATACGCATGAACGACGAACGCAAGCCGGTGGACGCGCTCCCCGATCAGGCCACGCTCTGGAACACGTCGGGCGGCGACGCATGGGTCGAGCTGCAGCCGGTCATCGACGCGATGTTCGCCCCGATCGAAGAGGTGCTCGTCTGCGACGCGTCGATCCGGGAGGGTGGCTCCGTCCTCGACATCGGATGCGGCGCCGGCGCGACGACGCTCGCGATGGCGCGCCGCGTGGGGCCACGCGGCTCGTGCCTCGGCGTCGACATCTCCGAGCCGCTCGTCGCTCGTGCGAAGGAGCGTGCCTCGGCGGAAGGCAAGTCGTCCGTCTCGTTCGTCCGCGCCGACGTGCAGACGCATCCCTTCACGCCGGAGAGCTTCGACGCCGTCATCTCGCGCTTCGGCGTCATGTTCTTCGACGACCCGGAGGCCGCGTTCGAGAATGTCGTCCGCGCCATGCGGCCCGCGGGCACCCTTCGCTTCGTCGCCTGGCGGAGCCCGGCCGACAACCCGTTCATGACGGCCGCGGCGCGCGCGACGGCGTCGCTCCTCCCGCATCTGCGTGCGCCGAATCCGGACCTCCCGGGGCAGTGGGCCTTCGCCGACGGAGATCGCGTCCGCCGGATCCTCGGCGCGAGCGGGTGGGCCGATGTCGACGTGAGCCCCATCGACGTCCCCTGCGCGCTCCCCGAAGCGCACCTCCTCTCGTTCGTGACCAGGCTCGGGCCGGTCGGGCAGGCGCTTCGTGACGCCGACGACGCGACCCGCGCACGCGTGATCGAGGCGCTCGGCGCGGCGTTCGCGCCCTTCGTCCGGGACGGCGCCGCGCGCTACGACGCCGCGTGTTGGCTCGCGACTGCGCGGCGCTTGGGGTAACGTCGTTCCGCCACATCCGGGAGGCGCGCATGACCGACGGCTCGAAGAAGCAGGCGTTCAAGCTCAAGGGAACGATGCCTGCGCTCACGATGCTCCAGCTGCTCACGAGCGATCTGGCGCAGATCGAGGAGCAGCTCGTCGAGCACATCTCCCAGATGCCCCAGTTCTTCCTGCACGCGCCCGTGATGCTGGATCTCGAGGCGCTCCGCGACGAGCCGATCGATCTCGTCCGCCTCGGACAGATCCTCCGCGAGCGACGCCTCGTGCCGGTCGCGGTCCGCAATCCGACCGAGCCGCAGAAGGAGCGCGCCGTCGCTGCCGGGTGGGGGGTCCTCCAGACCACGCTCGTCCGCGGGGCGCGCACGCCGTCGCCGCCGGCGGCTGCCGCGGAGCCTCCCGCGCCCGGGAAAGAGGAGCCGCGCGCGGCCACGCCTCCGCCCGCCGCGGTCGCCGTCGCGCCGCCGCCCGTCGCGGAGCGCTCGCTCGGCGGCCTCACCGTCCGCTCTCCCGTGCGGAGCGGCCAGGTCGTCTATGCGCAGGGCGGGGATCTCGTCGTCCTCGCACCCGTGAGCTCCGGTGCGGAGCTCATCGCCGACGGCAACATCCACGTCTACGCCCCGTTCCGCGGTCGCGCGCTCGCCGGCGTGCACGACAACCCCGACGCCGCGATCTACTGCACGAGCCTCGAGGCCGAGTTCCTGTCGATCGCGGGGCGCCACGTGATGTCGGACGACATCCCGGACGCGCGACGCGGCAAGCCGGCGCGGATCCATCTCGAAGGCGATCACGTCGTGATTTCCGCGCTCTGAGCGGCTCTCGGCGCCGGTCAGCCGCGGACGGAAGAAAATCGTCCGCACGAATTTGGCCCGACACCTCCGAGTTCGATACTGCACGGGTGGCCGGAGAACGTAGAGGGGGCGCGCATGCGTCCCGCTGCGGCTCTTCGAAGGAGGTGTCCGTGTCGAAAGTGATCGTCGTGACCTCGGGCAAGGGCGGAGTCGGCAAGACGACCACGTCGGCGAACCTCGCCGCCGGCCTCGCATCGTTGGGCTTCCGCACCGTCGCGATCGACTTCGACGTCGGCCTCCGGAACCTCGACCTCGTGATGGGCTGCGAGCGCCGCGTCGTCTACGACTTCGTGAACGTGATCCGCGGCGAGGCCTCGCTCCGGCAGGCCGTCATCAAGGACAAGCGCCTCGAGAACCTCTACGTCCTCCCCGCGTCGCAGACGCGTGACAAGGACGCCCTGACGCAGGAAGGCGTCGGCAAGGTGATCGAGGAGTTCAAGAATTCCGGCTTCGACTACATCGTCTGCGACTCGCCCGCCGGGATCGAGTGGGGCGCGCAGATGGCGATGTACTACGCCGACGAAGCCGTCGTCGTCACGAACCCCGAGGTCTCCTCGGTCCGCGACTCGGACCGCATCCTCGGCCTCCTCGACGCGAAGACCTACCGCGCCGAGCAGGGGATGGACCCGATCAAGGCGCATCTCCTCCTCACGCGCTACTCGCCGTCGCGCGTCGCGAAGGGCGAGATGCTCTCGTACAAGGACGTCGTCGAGCTCCTCGGGATCCCGCTCGTCGGTGTCATCCCGGAGTCGGCCGCCGTGCTCTCCGCCTCGAACGCGGGCGCGCCGGTCATCCTCGATCCGACCTCGGAGGCCGCCCAGGCGTACCTCGATCTCGTGCGTCGGTTCGTCGGCGAAGAGCTCCCGCACCGGTTCCTCGAGCCGGTGAAGCGCAGCTTCTTCAGCCGTATCTTCGGGGGCGGCCAGGAAGCCGCTTACGCAGGGTGAGCGCGATGGGCTTCCTCGACTACCTCCTCAAGTCGCGCAACGCGACGGCGTCCGTCGCGAAGGAGCGCCTCTCCATCATCGTCGCCCGCGAGGGCGCGCGTGGGAACGGCGCCCCGCACTACCTCCCGCAGCTGAAGCAGGAGCTGCTCCAGGTGCTCGCGAAGTACGAGAAGATCGATCTCGAGCAGGTCACGGTCAACGTCGAGAAGGACGGCGACACCGACGTCCTAGAGCTCAACGTCGTGCTCTCGCCCGAGCGCACCGCGCAGCGCGCTCCCGTCGCGCCGCGCCCGCAGCCGGCGATGCCGCGCCGCGCGGCCCCGAAGGCCGAAGCGCAGCCCGGCTGGTGGGAACGCTGAACGACACCGCGAAGCTCCTCGGAACGCTCCGCGCCGCGAGCGCGGAGCTCCCCGACGTCACCGAGAAGAAGATGTTCGGCTGCGAGGCGTTCTTCGCCCGCGGGAAGATCTTCGCGCTCGTGTGGAAGACGGGACGCATCGCCGTGAAGCTCACCGATCGCGAGCGCTACGAGGCGCTCGCGAAGCAGAAGGGCGCCGAGCCGTGGTCGCCCGGCGCGATGAGCGTGAAGAGCTGGCTCCTCATGCCGCCGGCGCTCGAGAAGCCCGTCGCGCTCCGGCCGTGGCTGGCGGAGGCGCACGCGATGGCCGCGACGCTGGCGAAGGCCGCGCCGAAGAAGAAGACCGCGGCGGCGAAGCAGAACACGTCGGCGAAGAAGAAGGCTCCGGCGACGCGCTAGGTGGACGTCCCGACGTCCGGTCCCGCGCGCGGGCGTCCAGGGTCGTCAGCCTGATCTCGCGGAGATGCACGCGGCCCGCGCCGTGCAGTGATCCTCGGCATGCGCCCCTGGTTCCTCGCGTCGCTGCTCACCGTCGTCGCCTGTTCGGGCTCCGCCTATTCCGAGCCCAGCGGGACGACCCCACCTGTCACGCCGTCGTCCCCTGGTGACGACGCGCCGGGAGGCCAGCCCGCAGCGACGGAGCCGACGTCCGCGGCCGGATGGGACGCGGCGAAGCTCGACGAGCTCGCCGTCTACGCCGCGTCGAAGGGGACGAAGGCGCTCCTCCTCGTCGAAGGTGACCAGCCGGTCCTCGAGCGGTACGCCGGCGGTGCCGATGCGACCTCGACGCAGGACGTCTACTCGGTCCAGAAGAGCGTGACGTCGACGCTCGCCGGAATCGCGATCGAGAAGAAGCTCTTCTCGCTCGACGATCACGTGACCGCGATCCTCGGCGCCGGATGGTCGAACGCGTCCGCGCTCCAGGAGGCGAAGGTCACGATCCGTCATCTCCTCACGATGACGAGCGGGCTCGATCTCCAGCTCGGCTACGCCGCGCCGGCTGGGAGTGCATGGCTCTACAACGACGACGCGTTCTACCGCGTCCGGCTCGTCCTCGAGAAGACGTCCGGCAAGGACATGAACGCGCTCGCGCACGCGTGGCTCTTCGACCGGATCGGGATGACGAGCTCGAGCTTCGACACGCGTCTCGCGAAGGACTCGAAGGGCCTGCCGATCGTCGGCCTCCGGACGAGCGCGCGCGACCTCGCGCTCTTCGGCCGCCTCCTCCGCGCGCGCGGGACGTGGAACGGCGAGACGATCGTGCCGGCGGCTCACGTCGACATCGCGACGTCGACCTCGCAGACGCTGAACCAGAGCTACGGTTTCCTCTTCTGGCTGAACGGCAAGGACGGCGGCCTCCTCCCACCGTCGACGCCGTTCACGGGGCCGCTCGTCCCGTCGGCGCCGGCCGATGCGTTCGCCGCGCTCGGCAAGGGCGATCAGAAGGTCTACGTCGCACGTTCCCTCGACCTCGTGCTCGTCCGGCTCGGCGATCCCGCCGGCGAGACGAGGAATGCGCTCTCGTCGTTCGACGAAGAGCTCTGGAAACGCATCATGGCCGCGAAGATCTCGGCGAAATAGCGGTGCGCCCGGGAGGGTCACCGGTCACCCTCGTCGCCCCGCCGCCGCTCTGCTACGGAAGAAGCGGTCGATGCCCCCCGTCCCGGCGCGCCTGCACCTCGAAGCGCTCCACGTGCGCCTCTGCCGGCAGCTCGCCGACCTCCGTCCACGCCGGGTCGCGGACGTGATGCGCGTCTTCCTCGAGGTGTCGTCGATCGCGAGCGAGGAGGGGCTCTGGTCGCTCCAGTTCGCGTTCGACGAGGATGACGGGCGCATCGCCCGGATCGAGGCTCGCTTCGTCGAGCCGAACGGACCCGATCCGCTCGAGGGCGACCTCCGCGGCTACGAAGTGCACTTGCTGCTGCCCCGCGTGCTCCCGCCGCGCGCGCAGGTCGAAGGGGACGCACCGCAAGGGCTCGCGATGATGGCGACCGACGGAAGTCTCGTTGCGCGCTTCGTCCGCGCGCTGGCCGACCTCGGCGCCTATCGCACGATCGAAGGGCTCGAAGCGCTCTCGGCCGAAGCACACCTTCTCTGAGCGCCTGCGGGGAGGACGCGACATGCGCCGCGTCCCGGGTAGAAGCGCTTGTTCGCGCCGGGCGCGGCGTAGCCGTTGATGAGCACGCGGCGCGGCTTCGCCGACGTGTTCGGCGTGCTGCCGTGCACGGCGTAGGGACCGAAGAGCAGCACGTCGCCCGCGCGACCGGTGACCGACACCGCGCGCGACGCGTCGACGCGCACGGCGCCGTCCTCCTTCACGAGGCGCCCCGCCTCGTCCAGAACGGCGGCGTCCTTCGGGAGGAACTCGAGCGGACCGTTCTCCTCCGTCATGTCGTCGACGAGGAGGATGGTCTGCACGTAGGAGCCGCGTCCGTTGACGTCGCGCCACGTGTCGCCGCCCTTGTCGCGATGCTGGATGTCCTGGTGCCAGTCGAACGCGACGCCGTCGTTCGGCATCTTGTAGTGGGCCTGGCAGAGGAGCTGCTCGCAGCGCGGCGTCCCGAGCAGGTCGAGAGCCGGCTCGAGGAGACGCGGATCCTCGCTCAGGCGGAGGAGCACCGGCTCGGATCCCCCCGCCCAGACGACACGCTGCACGACGACCGGTCCTGCCGGCGGCACGGTGAGCGCGAAGAAGGCGCCGTCGTGGTCGCCGGTCGCGCGGAGCGTCTGCGCCGTCGCGTAGAGGCGCTCGAGGGCGGCGCGCGCCGCCGCGACCTCGTCGTCGCGGAAGACACCGCGCCGAACGACGAATCCGCCCTCGTAGAACGCCCGCTTCTCGTCGTCCGAAAGCTTCATGACGGCTCGATCCTCGCTGGGCGAAAGGATATCGAGCCGACGGCGAGGACCGGAAGTTTGCGGGGGGGCCGTGCTCAGGCCGAGCACTCGTCCGGCAGCGAAAGGAAGAGCTCGGAGCGCGGGACCGGGCCCCCCTCGACGATCGGCTCGAGCTCGAAGTACGGGCCTGAAGCCGACTTCCGGAGCACGTGGAGGACCGGCGCTTCGTCCTCGTCCGAGAAGAAGTGGATCTCGCGCTCCAGGCTCGCGCCGGCGCCGCGCGTGCCCTTGATGGCCCAGCGGCCCGCCTTCGACGTCCACTCCGGCGTGCCGTCGTCGCGGAGGTGCATCAAGAAGAAGGTCGCGACCCCGCCAGGGCCGAGCTCGATCCGCGCGGCGTTCCCGTACGCACCCGGGGCAGGCCCGTAGAAGATCGCTCCCGGGAGATGCTGTTCGAGGTTCTCGAGCGGTGCCTTCCCGAGGACGTGGGGGAGCATGAGGTCGCCTCGGAGCGCCTCGGTGATCGCCGCGTCCTTCGCGATCATCGCGCGCGCCTGCGCGCCGCCCTGGGCGACCGCCTCCTCGAGCGCAGCCAAGAGGTCCTGGGTCGTCGCGCCGAGCTGACAGAGGCGGCGCTCGTTCTTGGCGGTCGCGAGGCGCTGCGCGCGCTCGACCGCCCGCTGCGCCGCGGCCGGCAGCGGCGCGGAGGAGGCGGCGGCGCTCCCGTCGCCCGTGTCGTCGACGGGCGAGGCGCATCCGATGGCCGCGATGGAGAGGGCAAGGGCGACGGAGACCAGAGCAGTGGAGCGGAGCATGACGACACCTGCAGCAGGTGGCGTGCCGCGCTCGCGCGCCCGTTTCCGGGTGGCTTCCAGGGCGTGCGGTGCGCGAGCACGGGGGATTCGCACCAGCATTCGTGCTCCGCGCGGGCGGCGCGGAGCGCTAGGATCGAGCCCTTCGATGCTGAAATGGGAGACGGTCGAGAGCGCACGCGTCGGCAAGAACGAGTTCGTGCTGGCGCGCCACGGCGACGACTGGGTCGTGCGGGTCGACCAGCGCGTCCTCATGTCGAACCGCGCGCACCAGTCGGAGATCTCGCTCGCGGAGGAGGCGATCGCGCGCGCGGAGGACCCCGGGCACGTGCTCATCGGCGGGCTCGGGCTCGGCTACACGCTTCGCGCGACGCTCGATCTCGTCCCGGCCACCGCGCGCGTGACCGTCGTCGAGCTCGTGCCCGAGCTGGTCGACTGGAATCGCCGGCTGCTCGCGGACCTGAACGACAGCCCGTGTGACGACCCGAGATGCGAGGTCGTCGTCGGCGACGCGTACGACGTCATCTCGCGCGCGCGGCGCGAGTTCGACGTCATCCTCCTCGACGTCGACAACGGCCCGCAGGCGCTCTCCCAGGTGAAGAACCAGCGTCTCTACGGCGACGTCGGGACGCGCGCATGCTGGAACGCGCTCGCACCGGGCGGCGTGCTCGCGGTCTGGTCCGCCGGCCCGAACGCGAAGTACGCCGCGCGCCTGCAGCGCTTCGGCTTCGACCCCGAGGTGCTCCGCGTCCCGATCCGGATCGGATCGCGCGCCTCGCACGTGCTCTTCATCGGGACGAAGCCGAGTCGCTGACCGTCAGCGCGGCTCGAGGTAGCGGCGGCGGAGGTGACCGAGGAGCACGTCGACGTCGAGCCCGCGTCCGGTCGCGCGCTCGAGGACGCCGTTCGTGTCGTAGCGGCCGCCGTGCTGGTGGACGTGCTCGCGCGCGTACGCCTGGAGCGAGCTCAGGTCTCCGCGGGCGAGCTCGGACGGAATCGAAGGATGCGCCGCGACGGCCGATGCGAACAGCTGCGCGGCGGCGATCGCGCCGATCGTGTAGCTCGGGAAGTAGCCGAAGGACCCCGTCGGCCAGTGCACGTCCTGGAGGCAACCCTCGCGATCCGTCTGCGGACGGGTCCCGACGACGCGCTCCATCGCGTCGCGGAACGCGCCCGGGAGGTCCTTCACCGCCAGGTCGCCGGAGAGGAGCGCACGCTCGAGGGAGAAGCGCACGATGATGTGGAGCGGGTAGGTCGCCTCGTCGGCGTCGACGCGGATCAGGCTGCGCTCCACGCGGAGCGCGTGTCGGGCGAGCGACTCGCGCGTGAGCGCGCCCGGCGCGAGCCCGAGGTGCTCGGTGGCGGCTTCGGCGAGATAGCCGAGGAACTCTGGAGTGCGTGCAGCTTGCATCTCCATCAGGAGCGACTGGCTCTCGTGGAGTCCCATCCCCGGCACGGCTCCGACCGGCTGCCGCGTCCACGGGCGGGGGAGGCCCATCTCGTAGAGAGCATGGCCGGTCTCGTGGACGACGCCGAGCACGCTCGAGAGGAAGTCGCGCTCGTCGTAGCGCGTCGTCATCCGGACGTCCTCCGCCGCGCCCCCGCAGAACGGATGGACGCTCACGTCGAGACGCCCGCGCGTGAAGTCGAAGCCCATCCGCTCGGCGAGATGGCGGCCGAGCGCGGCTTGGCGCTCGATCGGGAAGGGGCCTCCGAGCTCGGCGGCCCGCGGCGCGCGAGCCTGCCTCTCCACGATCGCGTCGACGAGCGGCGGGAGCTCGCGTTCGAGACGCGCGAAGAGCGGCGTCAGCGACGCTTCGCGCGCGCCCGGCTCGTACTCGTCGGCGAGCGCGTCGTAGACCGAGAGGCCGAGTGCGGACGTCTTCGCCTCGCCGATCTGCCGCGTGAGGTTCACCACCTCGGTGAGCTGGGGGAGGAGGCTCGCGAAGTCGTCGTCGCGCCGCGCGGCGCGCCAGGCGAGCTCGCAGCTCGACGTGGCGCGCGCGCGGGCCTCGACGAGATCGGCGGGGACCGCTGCGGCGTGCACCCATGCGCGGCGCATCGCGGCGAGGTTCGCCTGCTCCCAGGGATCCTCGGGCGGCGCCGCCTCCGCCTTCGCGAGGAGGTCGGCCATGTCGGGCGCGGCGATCGCCTCGTGCGCGAGCAAGCGCAACGTCCCGAGCTGCGCGGCGCGGAGATCACCGCCGCCTTCCGGCATCACCGCTTGCGCGTCCCAGTCGAGGAGGTCGGCGGAGCTCCGGAGGAGGTAGTGACGCTCGAACCGTCGGTGCAGCTCGCGGTAGGCGGACATGGCGACAGTCTAGGAAAATTGGCGGGGGTGATCCGCGTTGCGCGTGGAACATCGTGTGTCATAGCCACCCACCTTTCACGCAACGCAACGGGGGAACACGTGATGAAGAAGCTCGCTGTCGCGACGATCGGTTCGATCACGATCGGGATGTTCGGGTGCGCCGCGCCCCCGGGAGACGAGGCCGGCGTCGCGGAGAACGATCTCCGCGCGAAGCTCGGCGGAAGCGAGGTCCTCCGCTGCGACGCGGACTCGGGCAAGGAGACGCTTGCGCTCGTCGCGACGGCGAAGGGCAAGGTCGCGCTCCTCGCACTGACGCCGGCGGCCGATCTCTACGCCCTCTCGGGGACCACCGGCACGCTCACCTCGTCGGCGAGCACGTGGTCGTGGAAGGCGGCCGGCTCGTCGCTCACGGTCGGCGCGAGCTCGCGGGGCAAGTGGCTCCGCGGCTCGAAGTCGACGAACGTGACGTGTAGGACGGACACCGCCGAGACCGCGTCGTGGCGCGTGGCGAACGCGCTCGTCGACTACGCCGCGGAGATCGACGGCCTCGCCGAGACGGTGCTCGAGGAGTCGAACGACCCGAAGCCGAAGCCGTACACGGTCTTCGCCGTCGAGACGGCGCGCCGCGGGTCGATCGCGCTCGGCACGATCGCGAAGGGAAGCGCCGGCGCGCTGCCGGGCGAGGACGGGGAGTCCGCCCTCGACGAGGACGATTTCAGCTATGGCGCGATCAGCGCGGCCTATTCGCTCGGTGGCGGCGACGATTACGGCGAATGGTTCCAGGGTGCGAGCGACGGCATCTCGCTCTCGGGCAGCGTCACGCCCGCGCTTCCGGCGGGAGCGCGCGTGGGGTTCATCGCCCACGAGAACGTCACCGCGCTCGCGAGCCTCGTCGATCGCGCGAAGCCCTCCGCCGTCGAGATCACGCTGAGCGGCGGGGCCAAATGGACGTTCCTCCTCCCCGACGGTTTCACGGAGTGAAATCGCGATAGCGGATCGCACCCGCGTCCGGGTAACGTCGGAGGATCCGAGCGCAGCTCGAAGAGCGCGCGGCGGGCTCCAAGGAGTACCTGAATGACTAGAGCGGGATGGGTGGCGGCCGCTTTCGGCTTCGTGATCGGCTTTCCGGCGTCCGTGCTCGCGGGGACGCCGACGTATTACGCGGATCGGGCTGCCTTCGTGGCAGCGGCCGGTCCGCCGCTCGTGA
>JBDHVE010000008.1:0-91107 GCA_039809485.1 Polyangiaceae bacterium
CAGCAACTTCCCGCGCATCCGCCACCCTCACCACTTCGCTGTGGTCGACCTCGCTCGTTCACCTCGGCCCCCAAGGGCGGGCCGTGAGCTTAGCGGCGTCGGAGCCGGCGCGCGAACATCGACGCCGCGAGCGCGAGGCCCGCCAGCGCGGCGCCCCCCGCCCCGACGCCGCTCCCGAGCGGGCGCGCGACCGAGCAGCCGTCGTCGGCGGGCTCCGTCGTCGACGTCCCCGCGTCGGTGTCCTCCACGTACTTGCCCGGCGTCGGCGTCGTGCTCGCGGTGATGACGCACGCGAGCACCGTCGTCTTCTGCCCCGCCTCGTCGACGCACGACGTCGACTTGCACGTGCCGGTCTTGCCGCCCGACGTCGTGCACGTGTCGTCCGCCGCTTTCTGGAAGCAGGGGCCGAGCGCGATCGAGGAGCACGCCTGCCCCGTCGCCGGCGTGGAGCTCTCCGCGTAGAGGCGCGCGGGCCGCGCGGTGAGGACGAAGGCGAAGATCAGGGGGAGAGTCGGGGCCGCGAGGGCCGAGACGAGGCGCTTCATGGGAGACGCGGACTCTACTCGGCGGCGGCCGCGCAGCAAGAGGTCCCACCGGCGCGCCGTCGCACGATACGCTCCGCCCATGCCGAGGACCTCGCTCGCGATCCTTCTTGCGCTGCTCGCCACCGGATGTTCGAAGAAGGCGGGCGTCGACGCGGCGTCGGACGCCGGGACCGCTTCGGCCGATGCCTCCCCTCCGGTCGTCGCGAGCGCGGCCGCGACGACGGCTGCAACGGCAGGCGGCTTCGCCCTGCCCGGCATCCCGCTCGCGACGCCTCCGCGTCCGGGCCCGATCCGCGTCGACGGGATGCCGAGGAAGGTCGAGGGCGGCAACAGCGACCCGACGACGCCGTTCGGGTTCACGCGTGACGGCTCGAAGCTCGTCTACTGCCAGTTCGACGTCTGCTGCGCGGAGAACGTCTCGTTCTGCACCGAGGTCGACGGAAGCGGCAAGGAGACGGCCGTCCGGAACGAGGGAAAGCCGCCGACGAAGCAGGAGCTCCAGGCCTTCGCCAAGACGGAGCAGCTGATCGACCTGCATCCGAACAAGGACATGACCTACGACCTGCCTCCGCCGACCGGGACGTGGGCCTACGGCGGAGACATCACGCTCGTCGTGAAGGCGGTCGCTCCAACGGAGGACAAGAAGACGGGCGAGGTCACCGTCCCCGGCAACGTGAAGATCGGCGGGCGCCTCGAGGGCGAGAAGGAGGTCTTCGTGCTCTTCCCTCCGAAGCCGAAGTTCTGTGCGGAGGTCCCCGCCGCCTGCATGGACGCGCAGCTGAACGGCCTCTTCCTGTCACCGAAGGGGGACGAGCTCGGCGCCGTCGTGTTCATCCGCAACCCGAGCCACGGCTCGACCTTCGCGCCGGTCCGCCTCCCGGTCACGAAGCTCGCCGCGCGCGTCTTCAACGACACGGCGACGGCGCACCACCAGAAGAAGGAGTGGGCGAAGTCCGCCGAGCTCTTCACGCGCGCGGTCTACGCCGACCCGAGCGAGGAGAAGTTCGCCTTCAACCTCGCCTGCGCGCTCGCGCGGCAGAACGATCCGCGCGCCGAGCACGCGCTCCGTCACGCCGTCGCGCGCGGAGGCGATGCGGTCCGGGCGCGCGCACGGAAGGACGAGGACTTCGCGTCGGTGCGCACGGCCCCCTGGTTCGAAGCGGCGCTCACGCACTGACGCGGCGACGGCGCGCGGCGACGAGCGCCGCGAGCGCGAGCCCGATCACCTCCGCCGGCGCCGTTCCGCCGCCGAGCGGTCCACCGAGGGCGCAGCCCGAGTGCGGGACCATCACACCGCTCGCGGGCGGCGCGGGCGCCGGCTCCTCGGTCGTCTCCTCCTCGCTGCTCGCGCCACCCGAGCTCGACGTGCCCCCGCCACTCGACGTGCTGCCGCCGCTGCTCGACGTGGTGCCGCCGCTCGACGTGCTCGACGTGCTCCCGCCGCTGCTCGACGTCCCGCTCGACGCGGTCGGGCCGAGCACCGTCAGCGGGCCGGCTTGCGCGGGCGTGGGCTTCGCGCTCGAGACGAAGATCGCGATCGCCCCGGTACCGGTGCGGACGACGAGGTCGGGCTTGCCGTCCGCGTTCAGATCCGTCGTCGCGAGCACGCGGCCGCCGGCGCCAATCGTGACGCCGATCATGCGGGCGGCGAGCTCGGTCGCGCCCGGTTCGTAGCCGCACGCCGCGGCGAGCGCGCCGTTCACGTCGCCGTAGACGATCTCGGATTTGCCGTCCCCGTCGAGGTCGACGACGAGCTTCGCACCGCTCGCGGCGGGGAACTTCGACGGCGGCTGCGGCGCGCCGAACGTCGCGACCGTGAGCGGCGATCCGGTCCCGACGAGGTCGACGGTTCCGTCCGCGTCGAGGTCACCTCCGAGCGTGCCGCCCGGCAGAGACGGCGTCGTCTTCGAGACCACCGTGGCGACGCGGTTCGCGTCGAAGGTGACCTGCGCCGTCGGTCCCGCCGTCACGAACACGAGGGCGTTCTTGCCTCCGAGCTTCGTCACGAATTCGCTCGCGCGCGAAGAGCCGTTCGCGTTCGGCCACGCCGCGGCCGGAGCGCCGAGCATGCGCGTGGCAGCGCCGAACATGACGCGCTCCGTGCCGTAGTTCGCGTAGACGAAGTCGTCCTTTCCGTCGTCGTCGAGATCGGCCGCGAGGTGCCAGATCGTGCCGTTGCCCGCGGAGATCGACGTCCCGGTCTGGAGCACGCCCGCGAGCGCGCCGCCCGGCGCGCCGTACATGACGACGAAGCGCCCGGTCCACAGGTTCGGCGATCCCGGCGCCGACGTCGTCGAGAGGAGGACGACGTCCTTCCGGCCATCGCCGTCGAAGTCGCCGACGCTCACGCCCTGGAGGCCGACCAGCGTCTGTCCCGCCGCGGTCGGCACCTGCGCCGCAACGCCGGCAGCGAAGGTGCCGTCGCCGTTGCCGAGATACGTCATCACCTGATCACCGGAGACGAGCGCGACGAGGTCACCCTTCCCGTCGCCGTCGACGTCGCCGGCGAGCACGGAGGAGTGCGCGCCCGCGAAGCCCTTCCCGACGAGCGTCCCGGGTGTCGCGAGGCTCGGCGCCGGCGCGGCTGTGAAGCGGAAAGCGCACGCATCCTTTGCCGCGTCGGTGAGCGCGGCGGACGTCCGGCCGATGCGCGCGGCCTCTTCTTCCGGCGCGACTGCACAAGCTGCGACGCAACCAAGGCAAGCGAACGAAGCGACGAGAGCGGAACGCGGTGAAGCCAAGACGACCTCCGATGCGCGCGGAAGCGCGAGCAGGGCCTTGGACGCCGGCCTCCCGAGGTTATTCACGCTCGGCCTTGACGAGGCGCGTCGAAGGCCTCGCGCAAACGGTGCGTCGGCCTGCATCCGGCGCGCGAATCGGCCTGCGAAAGCCACGAAAAACCCGCGTCATCCCGCTGGTATGGCGGTTGCGTAGGCGTGCGTAGCGAAAGGCCACGACCCCCGCGGTCGTGCGCCCTTCGTCTGCCCGAAGGAGAGCCCCGTGGAGATTCTCATCATGCAGGTGTTCGTGAGCCTCCTGCTCGTCCTGGGCTCCGTCCTGCTCTTCCTGTTCAGCGCGCGGCAGCGTGACTTCGATCACGCCGATCGCCTCGCGCTCCTCCCCGTCGAAGACGACACCATCACCCCCGTCGCTTCCACCACCGAAGGATCCTCGAAATGAGCACCGCAGCACTCCCCGCAGCCGAGAACGACGACGTCGTCGTCGGTCCGGGAGGCGAGCGCATCAAGATCGTCTACGACGATCAGACGCCGAAGATGTTCGCCATGGCCTCCGTGGTCTGGGGGCTCGTCGGCATGCTGGTCGGCGTCATCGCCGCTCTGCAGCTCGCCTGGCATCCGGCCAACGTCCACGAGTTCCTGTCCTTCGGGCGCCTCCGCCCGCTGCACACGAACGCGGTCATCTTCGCGTTCGTCGGGAACATGATCTTCAGCGGTATCTACTACTCGACGCAGCGCCTCACGAAGACGCGCACGCCGAGCGACCTGCTGTCGAAGATCCACTTCTGGGGATGGCAGGCGATCATCGTCGCGGCCGCGATCACGCTGCCGCTCGGCATGACGCAGGCGAAGGAGTACGCCGAGCTCGAGTGGCCGATCGACATCGCGATCGCCGCGGTGTGGGTCGTCTTCGCGGTGAACTTCTTCTGGACGCTCGCGCGTCGTAACGAGAAGCACATCTACGTCGCGATCTGGTTCTACATCGCGACGATCGTGACGGTCGCGATCCTCCACATCGTCAACTCGCTCTCCATCCCGGTCTTCGCGATGAAGAGCTACTCGGCGTACGGCGGCGCGCAGGACGCGCTCGTCCAGTGGTGGTACGGGCACAACGCGGTCGCGTTCTTCCTCACGACCCCGGTGCTCGGCATCATGTACTACTTCCTGCCGAAGGCGGCAGGACGCCCGGTCTACAGCTACCGGCTCAGCATCATCCACTTCTGGGCGCTGATCTTCGTCTACATCTGGGCGGGTCCGCACCACCTCCTCAACACGGCGCTGCCCGACTGGGCGCAGACGCTCGGCATGATCTTCAGCCTCATGCTCTGGGCGCCGTCCTGGGGCGGCATGCTGAACGGGCTCATGACCCTCCGCGGCGGCTGGGACAAGCTCCGCACCGATCCCGTCCTCAAGTTCTTCGCCGCCGGCGTCACCTTCTACGGCATGGCGACGTTCGAGGGCCCGCTCCTCTCGATCAAGAGCGTGAGCAGCCTTGCACACTACACGGACTGGATCATCGGCCACGTCCACGCCGGCGCGCTCGGCTGGAACGGCTTCATGGCCGCCGGCATGTTCTACTGGATGATCCCGAAGCTCTACGGGAAGAAGCTCTACTCCGTGAAGATGGCCGACGCCCACTTCTGGCTCGGCACCTTCGGCATCCTCCTCTACATGGTCGCGATGTGGGTCAGCGGTGTGACCCAGGGCATGATGTGGCGCGCCACGAACGCGGACGGGTCGCTGATGTACCCGACCTTCGTGGAGACGCTCATCGCGATCAAGCCGCTCTACTGGCTCCGCCTGCTCGGCGGGACGATGTACCTCGTCGGCATGATAATGATGGCCTACAACCTCGTGAAGACGATGGCCGGCGCGAAGCAGGTCACGTCGGAGGCGATGGTCATCGCGCTGCCGCGCGGCCCCGAGGTCCCCTGGACCGCGATCGTCTTCTCGAAGCCGATCCTGATCACGGTCGCCGTCCTCGCCCTCGCCGGCGTCGGCATGGTGACGAACATGTTCACGAGCCCGCTCTTCACGCTCGCGGCGTTCGTGGTCGGCGTCTTCGGCGCCCTCGCGGTGCAGTCGGCGAAGAAGGCCGGCGGCCCGGCCTGGCACCGGATGCTCGAGGGCAAGGCGCTCGTCTTCACCGTCTTCAGCGCCATCGCGGTGCTCGCCGGTGGTGTCGCCGAGCTCGTGCCCTCGCTCATCGTGAAGCCGGCGGAGGTCGCGGGTGCGGCCGACATCAAGCCGTACCGCGCCCTCGAGCTCGAAGGCCGCGACGTGTTCCTCAAGGAGGGTTGCTACACCTGCCACTCGCAGATGATCCGCCCGATGCGCTTCGAGACGACGCGCTACGGCGACCCCTCCACGCTCGCGGAGTCGATCTACGACCACCCGTTCCAGTGGGGCTCGAAGCGCACCGGTCCGGACCTCGCACGCGAAGGCGGCAAGTACCCGAACCTCTGGCACTACCGCCACATGATGGACCCGCGCGCGATCACGCCGGGCTCGAACATGCCCGCCTACCCGCACATGGCGACCGAGAAGCTCGACCTCGCCAGGACGCAGGAGAAGATGGGCGCGCTCAAGGCCGTCGGCGTCCCGTACAAGGACGCGGACCTGAACGGCGCGCAGGCCGACGCCGCGGACCAGGGTCAGGCGATCGCCAAGGACCTCGCCGGTGAAGGCGTCGCGGTGGAGCCCGACACGCAGATCGTCGCGGTCATCGCCTACCTCCAGCGCCTCGGCAAGCACGCACCCGACGTGAAGAAGAGCGGCGACGCCGTCTCGGCGGTCACGTCCGAGAACAAGGAAGGAGGCAAGCCGTGAAATCCGAGATGCTCGCGCACAGCCCGCTCCTGGCGCTACCCCTGGTCGCCCTCTTCATGTTCCTCGCCATCTTCCTCGGCATCTTCGTGATGACGATGAAGAAGAAGGCCCTCGCCTACGAACCCATCGCCCGGCTGCCTCTCGAGGGCGAAGACGACGGAGACGCACGATGAGCGCCGCGAAGAAGAACCCCACGAGCGCACCCCAGGAAGAGCAAGACCGCGTCATCCACGAGGTCGACGGCATCCAGGAGTACGACAACAAGCTGCCGAACTGGTGGCTCTACACCCTCTACGGCGCGATCCTCTTCGCCGCGGTCTACTGGTTCCACTACCACGTGGCCGAGTTCGGCGAAGGCCCCGAGGCCCAGTACAAGGCCGAGATGGAGAAGGTCGCTGCCGAGCAGGCCGCGAAGATCAAGGCGGCCGGCGCCGTCACGCCGGAGGCCCTCGCGGCCCTCGTGAAGGACAAGACGACCGTCGAGCAGGGCAAGCAGGTCTTCACGACCACGTGCGCGTCCTGCCACCGCAACGACGGCGGCGGCGTCGTGGGACCGAACCTCACCGACGAGTTCTGGCTCCACGGCGGCTCTCCGGAGAAGGTCTACAAGACGATCAAGGACGGCGTCGCGGACAAGGGCATGCCGGCGTGGATGCCGGTGCTCGGTCCGGATCGGACGTCGGCGGTGACCGCGTACGTGCTCAGCATCCGTGGCACGAACGTGGCGGGCGGGAAGGCTCCGCAGGGCGAACGGGAATCGCTCTCCATGCGCGAGTGAGGACTGGCGCGCGGGGGAGCGCGCCCTAGGAATGGGTTCCGTGTTCCGGAGAGAGTGAGGGAGTCTCGTGACTAACGTTCGTCGTCTTCCGGTGATCGAGGAGCAGCGCGCTCGCGCGACCGCTGACGGCACCGAGGAGCGCGTGAAGTACCACGAGGGCTCCCTCGGTCGGGACGGGCGCAGGAAGCGCCCGTACCCGGCCGACGTCCACGGCAGGTGGGCGACGTACCGTCGGATCGTCTACGCGGCGCTCGTCGCGATCTGGGCGGCGCTCCCGTGGATCCCGGTCAACGGCCATCCTGCCGTCTTCCTCGACGTCGAGAAGCGGCAGTTCTTCCTCTTCGGGCTCACCGCGAACGCGCAGGACATCCCCCTCCTGTTCTTCGCGGTCACGGGGCTCGGCTTCGGCCTCGTCTACGCGACGGCGCTCCTCGGCCGCGTTTGGTGCGGCTGGGCGTGCCCGCAGACGGTCTTCATCGAGTCGCTGTTCCGTCCGCTCGAGCGCCTCATCAACGGACCGCGCAACACGGCGATGAAGCGTGATGCGGGGCCGATGACCTTCGACAAGGCCTGGCGCATCGTCGCGACGCACAGCGCCTACCTCGTCGCGGCCGTCCTCGTCGCGCACGTCTTCCTCGCCTACTTCGTCTCGCTCCCGAAGCTCTTCGCGATGGTTCGGATGAGCCCCTCCGAGCACCCCGAGGCGTTCGCCTGGATGCTCGGCACGACGGCGCTCTTCTACGTGAACTTCGGACACTTCCGCGAGCAGTTCTGCGTCGTGGTGTGCCCCTACGGCCGGCTCCAGAGCGTGCTGCTCGACGACGACTCGCTCGTCGTCGGCTACGACGAGAAGCGCGGCGAGCCGCGCGGCAAGGGAAAGGAGCGCGGCACCGGCGCGGACGCGAAGGGCGACTGCGTCGACTGCAACCGCTGCGTCGTCGTGTGTCCGACGGGGATCGACATCCGCGACGGCCTCCAGCTCGACTGCATCGCGTGCACCGCGTGCATCGACGCGTGCGACGACGTGATGGTGAAGGTCGGGAAGCCCGAGGGCCTCATCCGCTACGACTCGCTCCGTGGCCTCCGCGGTGAGCCGCGCAAGATCCTGCGGCCCCGCATCTACGCGTACACGGGCTTCCTCGTCCTCGGCATCGTCGTCGCGGCGACGTTCCTCTCGAAGCGCACCCCGTTCGAAGCGAACGTCCTCCGCCTCCCCGGCATCCCCTACACGCGCGAGAACGGCACGATCCGGAACGCGTTCGAGGTGCACCTCGTCAACAAGGAGGCGAAGCCCGTCACGTTCACGATCGAGCCCGTCGCACAGCCGGACCTCGCCTATGTCGTCCCGATGCGCGAGGTGACGCTCGATGCGCTCGCCCAGCGCCGCGTGCCCGTGTTCGTCACGATGGAGCAGTCGAAGTTCATGGGTGACCGGCCGTTCGTCGTCCGCGTCACGCCGAAGGAGGGCGGCAAGGTGCTCGAGCCGCGGGCGGTGTTCCTCGGCGCCCGAGGTGGAACATGAGCCCGCTCGTCCCCTCCGCGTTCCTGATGGGCCTCTTCGGCGGCGCGCACTGCGTCGCGATGTGCGGAGGCGTCGTCGGCGTCCTCTGTGGCGCCGCGCCGATGTCGGACCAGTCGCGCCTCCGGCAGGCTCCTTACTGGCTCGCGTACAACCTCGGCCGCGTCGGGGCCTACTCGCTCCTCGGGCTCCTCTTCGGATCGCTCGGCACGCTCTCGACCGGCATCTTCCCGCTCGAAGGCGTCCGGATCGCGCTCCGCGCGGTCGCGGCGATCTGCATGCTCGCCGTCGGCCTCCATCTCGCGGGGCTGCCTTCGATGGTGAAGCTGCTCGAGTCGGTCGGTGCCCCGCTCTGGCGGAAGCTCGCGCCTCTCACGCAGAAGCTCCTTCCCCTCCGCACGCCGTGGCACGCGCTCGGCGTCGGGATGCTCTGGGGCCTCATGCCGTGCGGGTTGCTCTACGGCGCGCTCGCCCTCGCCGCGAGCGCGGAGTCGCCGCTGCTCGGCGCTTCCACGATGCTCGCGTTCGGGCTCGGCACGCTTCCCTTGATGCTGACGGTCAGCGCGCTCGCGCAGAGCGTCGCGCGCTGGACGGCGCGCGTCTGGGTGCGCCGGATCGCCGGCGCGATCGTGCTCGCGTTCGGGCTCTGGAGCTCGGCAGGTGTGGCCGCGCAGACCGGGGTCGGAGCCTCGCTCGGCCTCGGGCACGGCCACAGCTGCCACTGAGCGGTCAGCGACGGCCGCGGCGGCGCGACGCGATCGCGAGCGCCGCGAGACCGAGGCCGAGCGCCGACAGACCCGAGCTGCTCGATCCGGACGCGCGGCAGTCGCAACCGCCGCCCTCGGCCGAACCGAAGGCCTCGGTCGGCGTCGTGCCGGCGTCGACGTCGCCGCTCGACGACGAGCCGCCGGACGACGACGCGCTGCCCGAGGAAGAGCCGCCGGACGACGACGACCCCGTCTCGAACACGACGACCTGCGAGAGGATCGGCGACGTGCTCGTCGCGAAGGCGTCGTCGGCGTTGTAGATCGCCTTGATCGCGTGGGTACCCTCGGTGAGGGTCTTCGTCTCGACCTTCGCGACGCCGTCCTTCAGGGCCGCGACGCCGAGGTTGAAGGCGGTGCCGTCCTTGAAGGTGACGGAGCCGGTCGGGATCGTGCCACCGGGCGTTCCGGAGACCGTCGCGGTGAACGTGACGGTCTCGCCGAGCTTGCTCGGGTTCTTCGAGGAGACGAGGTTGATGAACGTCCCGACGAGCCCGACGGACTGGACGAGGTTCGACGACGCGCTCGTCGCGTGCGAGTCGGACCCGACGTAGGTCGCGATGAGCTGGTGGTTGCCCTTCGTGAGGTTCTGCACCGTGAACGTGGCCTTCCCCGTCCCGTCGAGCGCGGCGGCGCCGATCGAGACGCCGCCGTCCGTCAGCTCGACGTTGCCGGTCGGTGCGCCGGCGCCCGGTGCGACCGGCGCGACGGTCGCCGTGAAGACCACGGTGTCGCCGAGCGACGACGGGTTCTTCGACGAGACGAGCGACGTGCGGGTCGGTGCCTTCGCCACGGTCTGCGTCACGACGGGCGAGGTCGCGGCGGCGAACGTGGCGTCGCCCGCGTACTGGACGGTGATCGGGTGCGCGCCGACCGCGAGGGTCGACGTCGCGAGCGTGGCAGTGCCCGCTGCGATGGCGGCGTCGGCGAGCTTCGTCGCGCCGTCGAAGAACGAGACCGTGCCAGCGGGCGTTCCAGCGCCGCTCGAGAGCTTGGCGGTGAACGTGACGGCTTCGCCGAAGACAGCCGGGTTCTTGCTCGAAGCGAGGGTGATCGTCGTCGCCGCGGGCGAGACGTAGAGGTAGCCGCCCGGGAGCGTGCTCGACGTCGCGTCGGTGTTCGTCACGACGACGTCCGCGGCGCCTTCGGTCCCGGCCGGGGTCGTGGCCGTGATCGTCGCTTCGTCGACGTAGACGACGTTCGTCGCCGCCGCCCCGCCGATCGTGACGCCGGGATTGGCGAGGAAGCCACTGCCCTTGATCGTGACGTTCGTCCCGCCGACCGTGCTCCCGGCGTTCGGGTCGACGCGCGTGACGACGACCGCGCCGCAACCGGTGACGTTCACGTCGAAGGTCGCCGCCGCGTTCTGGTTGTTCGCGCTGACGACGACGACGAATTCGGCCAGGGCGGGCACGGTCACGCCGTAGGTGATCGTGCCGTTGTTCGCGTTCCCGCCGCCGTCGCCGAGGTAGTTCAGCTCGGGGTTGTTCGGCTCGTACGCCGTCACGTAGGTCGCCGACTGCACCGTACCGGCGGTCGCCGTCACGGAGACGGTGACGCACTGCGGGTCACGCGAGCGGTTCCGGAAGGCGAACGACTGGTACGCGAACGACTGCGTCGGCTGGAGCACGTTCGGGACCGCCTTCGCCGCCCCGCAAGCGCTCGCCTGCCCGTTCTGCAGGCGTCCGAGCTGCGTCGGCGACTGCGCCGTGAGCGCGCCGCTCTTCGTCGCCGGGCAGCGCTCCTGTGCGCGCGCGGTGCCCGTCCAGAGCAGCGCGAGAAGAGTCGAAAGGACAAGCCACGTAGAAGACCAACGCGTCATCACTCCTCCACCACGCCACCGGCGCTCGCTGCCAGAGTGCCACGACCTCCGCCGATGCGGATACGTAGAAGTCGAGGACCGAGGGCGGATAAGCTCTCACCGAGGTGGTCGTCGCTGGTCGAAGAGCGCGCGCAGCCGCCGCCCCACGACGAGGCCGAAGCCCTTGCGACGCGCTTCCACGCGAGCGCGATCGCCGAAGTGTCGTGGTCGGACGCGACGCGATCGCGGGCGCACATCGACATGTACCTCGCCGCCGACCGAGCGTGGGGGGTGCGCGATCTCGGCTTCGGTCAAGGCGACACCTCTGCACCGGTCACCGGAGCGACCGGTGCGCTATCCTCGGCGCTCCGCATGAGCACGCTCCGCACCGTGCAAGCTGCACGCTATGTCATGCCGTTCCGGCAGGGCGGGTCGGTCCCCGCCCTCGTCGAAGGCGATGACCTCGGGATGTACGTGATGAAGCTCCGCGGGGCGGCGCAGGGTGGGAAGGCGCTCGTCGCCGAGCTCCTCGGCGGCGAGCTCGCGCGCAGGATCGGGCTCGCCGTTCCGGAGCTCGTGCTCGTCGAGCTCGACGCGGCGATCGCCTCGGCGGAGCCGGATCCGGAGCTCGCGCTGCCGCTCGAGGCGAGCGTCGGGACGAACCTCGGGCTCGACTACCTGCCCGGGAGCATCACCTTCGATCCGGTCGCCGGTCCGAAGCCGGACGCGACGACCGCCTCGCGCATCGTGATGCTCGACGCCTTGATCCTGAACGTCGACCGCACCGTGCGGAACCCGAACCTGCTCTCATGGCACGAGCGGATGTGGCTCATCGATCACGGTGCCGCGCTCTACGTCCACCACGGATGGACGCCGGAGACCGTGCTCGAAGGCGCCGACGATCCGTTCACCGACGTCGCCTCACACGTGCTGCTCCGCGACGCGAACGAGCTGCCGGCCGCGGCCGCGCATCTCACGGCCACGTTGACGCCCGAGCTCATCGAGCGCATCTGCGCGCTCGTCCCGGAGGCCTGGTTCGATCCGCGTGAAGGCTTCGCCGACGTCGCTTCCTTCCGCGCGGCATACGCGTCGTTCCTCGTCGCGCGTCTCGCGGCGCTGCCGCGTATCCTCGAGGAGGCCGAACGTGCGCGCACCGTATGAATATGCCGTCCTCCGGGTCGTGCCGCGGGTCGAACGGGAGGAGTTCGTCAACGCCGGGATCCTCCTCTTCTGCGAAGCCCGCGACGTGATCGTGTCGCGCACGGAGCTCGACGCGCGGCGTCTCCTCGCGCTCTGGCCCGACGTCGACCTCGCTCTCGTCCGCGCGCACCTCGAAGCGACGGATCGGATCTGCAAGGGCGGTCCGGAGGCAGGAGAGATGGGTCGGCTCCCGACCCGAGAGCGCTGGCGCTGGCTGGTCGCGCCGCGGAGCACCGTGATCCAGACGTCGGCCGCGCACGGCGGCCTCGCGGAGGACGGGATGTCGACCGAGGCGATCGTCGAACGGCTGCTCGAACGGATGGTCCGCGCTCCGCTCACGCAGCCCTGACGAGCGACGCGAACCCGACGAAGCCTTCCATGGAAGCGCGGAAACGCTCGTCGAGCTCCGGATCGGTGACGTTGCCAGCGGCGTCAGCGGCGCGGCGGCCGGATCGTCCGGATCCGGAAGCGCGCGGAGACGGTGTGCCCGTCCTCCTCGTGGGTGAGCGTCACGACGCGCGCGGCACGATCGATCGTCAGGGTGTACGGAACGCCGGGCCAATCTGCCGGCGCTCGGTAGCGGCCCGAGACGAGGAGCTCGGGCTTTTCCGGATTGCACGGACCGAGGCCCGGGAAGAGGCATCCTCCGAGCAGCACGCCGGAGAGGAGCACGACGAGGAACGACGCGAGCTTCACGGCATCGCCTCGAAGAAGCGGTGCGTCGCGCCCCCGTCGGCATCGCTGACCGTGAGCTGCTTCGAGCCGAAGAGCTCGATGTGCTTGCCTCGCCAGGCGCTGACGTCGACGGGCCGACCGTCGACCGTGACCTCGTCGATCTCGAGCTCGGTGGTCTCGCCGATGATCACGCAGGCGTAGGCTCCGGCGGTCACGAGGGAGACGGCGGCGAAGAGCGTCGCGGCGACGACGCGACCCGTTCGAACGAAACGAAGGTTGGCCATGATGCCGCTCCGAACGACCGCGGCGCGCCCGGGCTTACACGTGCGGACTCGAAGCCGCTCAGCCGATCTTCCAGAGCGGAAGCCCCTCGGCGCCGTGCGCCACACGCACGAAGCCGCGGAGGACCATCGTGTCGACGATGCTCTCGGCCTCGAGCATCGAGCAGCCGAGCTGCTCCACGACGGCGTCGCGGATCATCGTCCGCCCCGGGAGCTCGTCCTGGAGCAGCTCCGCGCCGAAGCGCCGCCGCAGGCTCTCGGTGACGCTCGCGAGGTCGACGGACTCGACGTCGAGCCGCTCGTTCGGCGTCGCGTGGATCGGCTCCTGGGTGGCCATGCTGCCTGCGCATGCACGACGCGTGCTCGTCTCAGCTCTCTCGCGCTTCGCGGAGCGGGCGACGCGGCTCCGCAGGCTCTTCCTCTTCGTCCTCGTGCGAAGCGGTCGCGGTCGTCTGCGCGTGGTTCAGCGCCGTCGTGAGCGCGACGCCACCGATGACGTTGCCCGCGAGCGCGGCGCCCACGTAGACGAACGCGCGCCCCCAACTCGTCGCACCGGAGGCGGCGAGCACGAAGGCCTCCACCGCGCCGGCGACGACGTGCGAGAGGCGGCCGACCGCGACGAGGTACGTGACGACGACGATGATCGACACGCGAGCGGTCTTCGCCGCCGGCATCATCCAGACCATCAGCGCGATGAGCCATCCGGCGAAGATCCCCTTCAGGAAGAGCGTGCCCGCAGGTCCCGCCGTCGCGGTCGCCGACACCTCCCGCATCGCGTCGCGCACCTCGGGATCGAAGATCGCCGTCTTCGTCACGACGACCGCGAAGAGCAGCGCGCCGAGCAGGTTCGTCGCGAGCACGATCGCCCAGAGCCGCGCGACCTTCCAGAACCGCTCCTTCGACGGCTCGATCAGGAGCGGCAGCACCGGCGTGAGCGTGTTCTCCGTGAACAGCTGCTGCCGCGCCAGGATGACGACGAGGAAGCCGACGGCATAGCCGAGCTGGACGAGGAGCGGGCGCCAATGTGCGTCCGGGAGGTGGGCCGCGAAGAGGCCCTGGGAAACGAGCGAGAAGCCCATCGAGAGCCCGGCCGCGAGGCCCGACCACGCGAGCGCGCGCGGAGGCCGATCGAGCTCGCTCTCGCCTTCGTCCCGGATCGCTTCGTAGACGACGCCGACGGTGGGCGCGACGCGCTTCTTCGCTTCGCGCTTCTCCGACGGACTGAGCTCGTCCGGATGGTTCGACGACATTCGCCGTCGCGATGCAACGCGGAGGCCGCTCTCAGGCGGCGCGGCGCTTC
The DNA here is from genome assembly GCA_039809485.1 of Polyangiaceae bacterium. Taxonomy (GTDB): domain Bacteria; phylum Myxococcota_A; class Polyangia; order Polyangiales; family Polyangiaceae; genus Labilithrix. The sequence goes on from JBDHVE010000008.1 coordinate 14,431, forward strand.
CGCAGCCGGGGAAGCCAGAGCCCGCGGAGCAGGAACGCGATCGCAGAGACGAAGCCGGCCACCGAGATCGCGAGCCCGAGCGAAAGGAGCTTCGGCCAGTAGCGCACGTGGAGGCGATGATGCCCCGGCGGCACGCGCACCGCGAGCATGTGCGCGCGCTCGAACGGCTCGCCGACGCTCGACTGCCAGCCCTTGTCGAAGGCCGTGTTCAGGAGCACGACGCCGCCTTCCGGCGCATCGACGTCGACGCTGAACGTGTTGTGTGTCCGGTTCGCGACCTCGACCGTGACGTTTCCTTCGGCGGGGCGTGCTTGCGGCACGTCGCCGAGCCAGACGTTTGCCTCCGCATGGTAGACCCACGCCGCACGGCAGCCCGTGTATGCGCGGTTCTGCCGCGGCTGGTTGATCGGATCCGGATCGAGGTCGGCGCCGCCGTAGGCGAACCGCGTCGCCGCCCGCATCGGGCGCGGCGCCGGATCGGTGAAGCGGTACTCGAGCGTCTCGGTGAAGAGGCCCGCGTTGTCGCCGACCGCGAACATGCCGATCGCCACGAGCGCGACGCGGAGCGCCTTCGAGAGCTCCGAGCCTCCGACCCACTTCCGGAAGACGACCGGGACGCGATCGACCGCGAAGCCCATGTACGCCGAGAGCGCGAGCGCGAGCAGGAGGCGGAAGCGCGCCGGGACGCGCATCGACTTGAACGGCGGCACGTGCGCATGCAGCACCGTCCACGGCGCATTCGGCGAGAAGTGGCCGAGCATCAGCACGACGAGGACGAGCGCGACGACGAGCAGCCACCACGTCTCGGCGGCCGACGTGACCACGCCGAGCAGGACGAGGGCGAGCCCGAGATAGCCGATGTACGCCTGGTACTCGCCGAAGACGTACTGCTGGCCCGGCATGCGCGCACGCCAGTGGGGCGAGCGGAGCAGGTACATGTCCGCCCACGTCTTCAGGTTGGTGAGCGCGTCCCAGTCGTCCTCCATCACGCGCTTGTGCGTCGCGAACTGATCGGCGATCGGCAGGATGCGCGAGGCGGCGACCGTGAAGCCGACGAGACCGACGACGCCGGCCGCGCCCGCGATCCGGAGCGCGCGCGGAACCGACGTGAGCCGAGTGCACGACTCGATGCCGAGGAACACGATCGTGAGCGGCAGCGGGTAGGTCGCGCCGTTGTAGACCATCACGGCGAGCGCGAGGCCGGTGCCGACCGCCCAGCTCCACGACCTCTCCGCCTTCCGCCACATGAAGAGGAGGAGCGGCGCGTCGTAGAACGACACGAACGCCTCGTGCTCGCCCGCGTACTGGCAGTGGACCGTGCCGTAGGCCCAACCCGCCGCCGCGACGAACGCAGCAGCGCGCGAGAGCCGGAGATCGTCCCGCGAGAGGAGCCACATCCCCACGAAGCCGATCACGACGTGGACGATGTTCCAGGCGATGATCGTGACGCCGGCCGAGAACGGCAGCGTCAGCCAGAAGATCGGCGACGCAGTGATGTTCTCCGGGTGATCCCACATCGGGATCCCCTTGCAGTCGAACGCGTTCCAGAGCGGCGCCTCGTGATAGAGCCGCCACGCCGCCTTGCTGATCTCGATCTGGTGGAAGAAGTAGCGGCCGTCCTCGATCGGCGTCTGCGGATAGGCCTTGAACATCGGCCACCACACGACGACGGCGAGCACCGATCCCAGGACGACGAGCAGCGCGACGCGGAGCGAGCCGGGGCGCAGCGGGCGTTCGATCATCGGCGCCGCGCAGTCTAGGAGGGCGACGCGCGCGCCGTCCAGCGCGTACGACCGTCAGCCGGTGTACGCCTCGTCCTGCTCGATCCGTGCGAGGACCCAGTCGAAGGCGCCCGAGTTGACCTTCGCCCTGCACGCGCCGCACTCGGCGGCCATCGACACCTGGAGGGGCGCGCCGCAGCGCGGGCAGACCGGCTCCGTCCGCGTGGGTCCGGTGACGCGATTGCCGCGGAGGAGCGTCCAGTACTCGGTGTACCGCCGCTCCTTGTCCCGGTTGCCGCCGACGACAGCGCCGTCGCCCACGCGGACGGTGTAGTCGAGACCGGTCGCGTGGACGCGCACGGTGATCGCGTCGAAGTACGCGTCCTCGAGGACGCGCACGAGCTCGATCCGCTCGATCCGCGCGCGCTCCGTGACGTTGCGGAGGCCCGAGCGCCGGTACGCCTCGATCCAGTAACGCTGCGCCTCGAAGAGGTTGTCGCTCAGGAACGGGCGTGCCCGGTTCCACTCGAGGCTCGACCACGCGATCTGCATCGTGGCGAAGACGAGCCCGATCCGCCGCTGGAAGGCGGCCACGTCGAACGCACGATCCCTCGACTGCAACGCCGCGAGACGGCGCGAGAGCCACGGGTCGAAGACGGTCGGGAGCTCGGTCCCCTGCTCTTCGGTCGTCCCGGTGAGCATCGGACCGCGAGGCTCCTTGTGATCGACCTCGATCGAGGTCACGCGCCAGTCGAACGCCCCCGTGTCGACGACTTGTCGGCAGTGACGGCACTGGCCGCCGACGACCTTGTCGATCGGCGCGCCGCAACCGGGGCAGTCGAGGACGCGCGCGCGCTCGGGCGAACGCGACCGAGCCGTGCGCGCGCGCGCGAGCCACCACCGCTCGCTCACCCAGAAGGCCTGCTCGGTGGGCGTGGCGCTCGTCGCTCCGCCGAGCTCCGCGTAGTTCGCCTCGATCTCGATCTGGACGCGGATCTGGAGCGGATCGCTCGTGTCGACCTCGAGACAGCGGATCGCCCCGATGACGACCTGCCCGACGGGCGGCGACTCCTGGCCGGCGAGCGAGGAGCGAACGGACGGAGCGAGGTAGGGAGCGACGCGTTCGAGCTTCCGCTGTCCGTGCGCGACACGCACTTCCGTGTAGAGCGCATGCATGAAGTCCTCGAACAAGGCGACGGAGAAGAGCGGGTCCGTCGCCCGGATCGCGTCGAGGTCGCGCGCGCGCGGCGGCGGCACCGGCGCATGCACGGTCGGCTTCGCCAGCGACTCCCATTCGCGCTTCGTCGACCAGCCGCGGAGGTCCGCACGGAGGCCGCGGAAGAAGCCGACGAGCATCCAGACGAAGAACCCCACGAACCCGAGCGGGATCGCGACGAGCGCGAGCGCGACCGCGCCGACCCCGGTCGGGCTGGTCTCCTTCGGCGCCGGCCAGGCTTCGGGACGCGCCGGAGGAGGACCGTAGGGCGACACGCCGGGTGCCCACCGCGCGCGGTCGGTGCGATCGCGCCCCGACGTGAGCCGGAACATGTAGACCGGCGGCGGCGTGTACGTGGAGCCGCTCGACGTCGACGAGCTCGTGCTCCCCGTGTAGACCGCGCCCGAGCTCGACGACGTGGAGCTCGACGTGGAACGGAAGCCGCCGCTCGACGAGCTCGACGTCGACGAGCTCGATCCGAAGCCGGAGCTCCGTGACCCGGAGCTCGAGCTGCTGCCCGAACGCGAGCCGCTCGAGCTCGAGCTCGAGCTGCTCCCGCTGCGGTACGAGCTGCCGCCTCCGGGTCGCGCCTCGCCGTCCGACGGCGTGAGGAGCGCGACGACGATCGCGACGATCGCGGACGCGAGCATCGCCTGACGGGCACGGCTCACCGCGCGCATCACGCCACCTCGTCGGCGAGCTCGTTGACGTCGTCCTCGCGGCGCGGGAGCGCGCGGGCGAGCGGCTCGCGGAGCGCGAGGAGCGCCTCGGCGAAGCGCTCCGGCGACGCCGACGCGCGTGCGCAGGCCTCGAGCCGCCCGCACGCCTCTCTCCACGGCTCGCCCATCGCGGTCTCGTCGACGCCGATGTCGGTGACGATCACGACCGCGTTCTCGAGCAGCGAGATGTAGACGAGGATGCCGGTCCGGTCGCGCGTGGCCGAGATCCGCTGCTCGACGAACGCGGCGCGCGCGGCGATCCCGACCAGCCGCTGTCGCGCGGCACGCGAGACGAAAAACCGCTTCGGGGCGTCGAACGCGCTCGCGAGGAACGCGCCGGCGGCGAACGCGGCGGCGACGGAGGGAAGCGCGAGGTCGTCGTAGAACGTGACGGGCGCGTAGAGGTAGACGGCGAGCGCGACGAGACCGAGGAGCGCCCCCGCGACGACGTCGACGTGGCGATAGCTCGACGCACGGTCACGCACCGTCACCACGATCTCCGCCGAGGTCTCGGCTTCGATCGCCGCGATCGTCTCGGTGAAACGCTTCGGGGCGTCTTGGCCGAGCCACCGCGACCGCCTCACTGCCACCCCCGCACGTCGGCGTTCGGGATGTTCTTCCGCACCGCCTCCACCAACACCGCGCCGACGCGCCGACGGAGATCGCGTTCGAGCTCGGACTCGTGCTCGCCGGTGTCACCGGAGATCGGCACGCTCGTCGCGCTCTCTGCGTCGAGCAGGAACGCGCCTTTGTGTGCGAACGGCTGGACGGTGAAGACGTGGACCTCGGCCTTCACGTGGCCGCCGTCGAAACGGCAGCGGACGTCCGCGCCCCGACACGCCGATTCGCTCACGAGACCGACCGGCGGGCCCCAGGTCGAGGTGCCCGCGTCGTTCGGGCTCCCGGCGTCCTTCCGCGCGCCTGCGTCGAGCGGGGCGGCGGAGGGCACGATCCGCGTGTCCATCCGCGCGTTGCCCGGCTTGACGAGCTCCAGGGTGCGGATCACGAACAGCGTCCGCACACGGCCGCAGAAGTCGAGCGCCTTGCCGACGTCGGGACCGAACAGCTCGTCGCTCCAGTGCGCCTTCCGTGCGGGGTCCCACGCGTACGTCTTGTGCGCGAGGAAGGCGGCGCAGTCCGGCATCGCTTCGGACCCCTCGAGCCGCGCGTAGACGTTCGCGAGCTCCGCGGGCTTCTCGAGGTCCTCGTCGTAGAGCACCGCGGCGTTCGCGAGGCTCCTGTCCTCGCCGCGGAGGACGATCTGTCCGCCCTCGATCGGCGCGACCGCATCCGCCGTCACGGGCGCACGGGTTCTCAAGTCCTCGTGCGCGAGCAAGAGCGCGGCGAGCGGAGCCTTCGCCGCGGCGCCGTGCTGGTCGAGCGCCCGATCGACGGACGGGCACCCCGTGAGGAGCGCGGCGGTCGCGACGGACGCTAGGAAAGCGGAGAGGCGAGCTCGCATCGTGCGCGCCCCGGATTCTACCCAGGGCGCGCAACCGCGGTCGAAATTCTCCCGGTCAGCGTGCGAACGCCGACGCGACGCCCATCGACGCGTACTTCGCGAAGAGGCCGGTCGGGCCGAGCAGCTTGCCGAGACGGCCGACGATGTTGCCGCCCATCACCTTGCTGTCGACGAGGAACGCGACGGCCGGGATCAGCACCGCCGACGCGATCCGCCCGATCGCCGGTGCGCGATCGCGCGTGACGCCGAGGATGCCGCGCTGCAGGCCGACGAGCGCCACCGCTCCACCGACCACGATTCCGAGACCGACGAGCGGGCGGATCTGCTCCATCGTGCTCGGACGCCCGATGCCGATGCCGCGCGCGAGCACCTGGAGCGGCTCGAGCGGGCTCTTGCCGCGCACGACCGACGCGAGCGCCATCGTGCCGAGGCACGCGCCGCTCACGAAGGCGGCGTTCGAGACGAAGGAACGACTCCGTTCGATGTCGATGTCGACGTCGAGCGCAGAGGCGTTCCTCGGCTGCTCGAACGCGAGCTCCTCCGTGTAGACCGACTCCGTGTACGCGGGCTGCTCGCCGAACCCGAGCTCTGTGTTCAACGTCATGTCCAGACCTCCGGCGCCTCCGAGCAGCACGGTGCATGCCGCCCGGAGCAATGCGTCTAGGAGGCGCTCGCGAGCTTCTCGAGCTCGCTCCGCACGAGCACGACGAGCCCCGCGTACGCGAGCGCGTCCATGTACGGCCGGAACATGTGGAGGACGAGGAGCGCCCCGCGCTCGAGCGCGTGGTGGATCTTCTCGGCCTTCGCCTTCGCGGAGCGCGGCGCCGGCGCCGCGTCCATCGCCTCCGCATAGGGCACGCACACCATCCCGATCATCCACGCCGCTTCCGAGAGGTCGCGTCGGTCCTCCGCGTCGAGGCCTTTGACGAGCCCTGCCTTGTCGAGCGAGACGAGCACGTCCTCGAGCTGCTTCATCCGGCTCGCGCTGATCTCGGCGTAGCTCTTGCGGAGCTCGGGATCGGCGCGGAGCAGGATCGGCAGCTCACGCGCGAAGAAGAGGTACGTCGCATAGAGCCGGAGGTTGCCGACGATCATCCGCTGGAGCGCCGTCGGATCCGGCATCGTGGTGCCGCTCTCGGGCAGGCTCCAGATCGCGGCGGCCTCGTCGTTCATCCGCGCGAACGCGGCGCGGACGATCTCTTCCTTGTTCGCGAAGTGGTAGTAGAGGTTGCCCGGGCTGATCCCGAGATGCGCGGCGATGTGATTCGTCGTGACGTTGCCGACGCCCTCGGCGTTGAACAGCTCGACGGCGGCGTCGACGATCCGGTCTCGGGTGCTCTTGCGCACGGCGCCACACTACCCAGCGTGCGGCGCCCGGCAAGGCGATCTCAGTCCTCCTTCGCCGCCATCCCCTTGCGGACGCCGCCTCCGCCGCAGACGAGGGCGATCACGAGGCCCTGGATCCCGAGGAAGAGCGCGCTGCCCATCGCGAGGTCCTCGACGACGACGCCGAGCCCGACGTCGGCGAGCCCGTAGAGCACACCCGCGACGGCGACCGCCGTGTAGGCGGTCGACTGCGAGGCCCGCGTCCACTTCGCGCCGCCGAAGCCGGCCGCCGCGAACGAGAGCGCCGTCGTGAGGTACCACGCGTAGCCACCGACGCCCGGGATGTGGACCTTCAGGAAGATCACGTCGAAGAGGAGCGCGACGAGCACGGCGCCGACACCGAGGACGAAGGCGACCGCGGACGGGAGTCCGCTCGGCTGCGGGACCGATCCGAGCGCGCCCTGCGCCATGTTCCCGATCGCGCCGCCGAGCGGACCACCGATCCCGGGCCAGCCCGGCCCCGCATGGGGGGCCTGCGACGCCTGGTGCTGCGCGACCTGAGGAGGCGGCGGCTGCTGCGGGTACGCCCCGTACGTCGGCGGCGCCGGGTACGCCGGCGCGTTGCCGTGCACGAACGGCGGAGGAGGAGGCTGCGGAGGCAGCGGCTGCACCGCATGCGGAGGCCACCCCTCGTAGGGAGCCGCCACGTAGGGCACCATCGGCGGAGGCGGCGCGTGCGAGACGCGCTGCGGTCCCGGCATCACGAGCGTGCCGTCCTCGTTCGGACGGTGCTGCTGGAAGCTCTGGGGACGGGGCGCATACGGGTGGGCGGGCGGCTTGTGCATCGTGCGGAGAGCACGAGCACCTGTCGTGCCGCACCCCAACCCTCGTCATTCCGACGACTTGCACCCGCACGACCGCGTCGCGGCAAGCCGTTGCCGGCAAGCGATTGCGGTCAGTAGTCGAAGCCGCTGCCGCCGATGAACTCGCGGAGCACGCTCGTCGGCGGGACGTGGTCGTGGTGGATCGCGACGAACTGATCGATCAGGTTCCGGAGCCGGAACGCGGTCGTGAAAGACGGATGGTCCTCGGGGACCTCGAGGAGGTAGCGCTCGGCGTAGGTCTTGAGGACGCTCATCTCGTAGGCGAGCGAGGAGTCGAAGACCATGTCCGCGTTCGGACGGAAGGGGAAGATGTGCCGGAGCTCGCCGCGACGGACCGACGCCCAGCGGAGGATCGTCTCCGCCGCCGTGTAGTTCCGCGAGTGCCGGTCACGGACGATGCGGCGGACGAGGCGGAGGTCCTCGGGCGGGAGGACCGACAGGCGATCGAACGGGAGCGTCGTCGACGGCTGCACGAAGATGCGGAAGAGGGCGCCCTGCGCGACGGTGGACCCGACGAGGTCCGGGTTGAGGCCGTGAATCCCTTCGAGGAGCAGCACGTCGCCTTCGCCGATCGCGAGCTCCTTCCCGCCGCTCGGGAAGCTCTTGCCGCTGACGAAGTCGTAGCGGGCCGTCTTCACGCGCTCGCCCGCGACGAGACGCCGGAGCTGGTTCTGGAAGAGGTCGACGTCGAGCGCCTCGAACGCCTCGAAGTCGTACTCGCCTTCCTCGTCCTTCACCGTCTTCTCGCGATCGACGTAGTAGTCGTCGAGCGAGATCTCGCGCGGCCGGATGCCGTTGACGACGAGCTGGACGACGAGCCGCTTGATGAACGTCGTCTTGCCCGACGACGAGGGCCCCGCGATGGCGATCACCTTCACGTCGGATCGACGCTGCGTGATCGCGTCGGCGATCCGCCCGATCCATTTCTCGTGGAAGCCCTCCGCGACGCGGATCAGCTCGTTCACGCGGCCGCTCACGCACTGCGCGTTGAACTCGCCGACGCTGGTGACGCCCGTGCCCGCGAGCCACCCGCGCGCCGCGTCGGGCATGTCGCCGCCGTAGCGAGGGCACGCCGTCTCGAGCGCGAGGGGATCGACGCGCGTGCCGTGATGGAGCGGCATGAAGCGGTCGACGTTCTCCCCCAGCCGGAGGAGGACGCCTTCCGGGTGCGGATGGACCGAGATCCCTGCGAGCCACCCCGCACGCGGCACGACCGGACCGAGGCCGAGCGCGAAGGTCTCGCCGCAAGAGAGGAGCGTCGTCGTCGGCTCGCGGCGCGACGGGAGGAGCGCGGCGGCGCCGTTCCATCCCTGCTCGACGAGGTGCTGGCGCGCTTCTTCGATCGCCCACACCTCCTGCCGGAGCTGCACGTCCTCGCGCACGAGCCGTTGCACCGCGCCGGTCAGCGACGCGGCGAGCGCCGCGCGATCGAGGCCGTCGTTCACCGTCGCCTCGACGCGGACGACCTGCCCCGACTCGAGCGGCGGGCCCATCCGCAGCGCGACGTCGAGCGCCGATCGACGGGCCGCTTCGAGGAGGACGAGGGCGGCCGAGCGGCGGAAGACGGCGCGGCCCTCCATCGTGTCGGCGGCGAGCGCGCCGAGATCCGAGTCCGACGTGATCGCGGTCTCGAGCGACGCCGGCTTGTGGTTCACCGTCGCGGCGACGACGAGCGCGCCGTTCACCTCGCGGGGCAAGAGCGTGCCGGCGATCGTGCCGGTCCCGACGACGAGCCGATCGGAGCCGCGCTGGACCGTGACCTGGAGATGACGAGGCACCGAGCGCTGGTAGGCGAGGAGACCGACGTTGTCGGTCATCGCCGTGAGCTGCTCGCCGAGCGACGACGCGAGCGCCTGCGTGAAGTGGAGGGCGATGTTCGGGTGCTTCTGCGCGAGCGAGTGGTAGCGAGCGCGCGAGAGGCGCGCGAGGCGCATCGTGGTGTGCGCTTCGACGCTCGCGGCGCGCTTGCCCGCGCCGAGCATCGCGATCTCGCCGAAGTGATCGCCGGGCCCGACGGGCCTCAGCTCGAGCTGCCCGCGACGGATGTGCGCCTTGCCCTCGAGGACGAAGAACATGTAATCGCCCTCCTCCCCTTCCCGGAACACGCACGTGCCGGGCGCGAGCGCGACCTGGTCGAGCAGATCGAGGAACGCGGAGAGCTCCTTGATCGACAGCTCCTTCAGGAGCGGCGAACGCGCGAGGATCTCGAGGTCGTCGGGGCGCTTGCCGTACGCGAACGGGAGCGGCGTCGTCCGCGTCGTCATGCGAGCGCCCCCACGCTCTTGCCGTTCGTCTTCACCTCGCGCGTGCCGACGAGCTTCTCGAGCTCGTCGCGCTCGAGCGTCTCCTTGACGAGCAGCTCGCGTGCGACGCTCTCGAGCGCGCGGCGGCGGTCGGCGAGGAGCGCGCGCGCGCGGCCGTGGGCGGCCTCGAGGAGGTTCGTGACCTCGGTGTCGATCCGCTGCGCGGTCGCGTCGCTGTGGGTGCGCTCGCCGCCTTCGGCGCCGGAGAGGAACGCGAGGCCGGAGGCGGAGCCGAAGGTCTGCGCGCCGAGGGCGTCGCTCATCCCGAACCGGCAGATCATGTGGCGGGCGAGGCGCGTTGCCTGCTCGAGATCGTTCTCCGCGCCCGTCGACACGTCGCCGAACACGACCTCCTCCGCTGCGCGGCCGCCGAACATCACCGCGAGCCGATCGCGGAGCTCCTCACGCGTCACGAGGTAGCGGTCCTCGGTCGGCAGCTGGAGGGTCGCTCCGAGCGCGCCGACCGAGCGCGGGATGATCGTGACGCGGTGGACGGGGTCGGCATGCGCGACGGAGAGCGCGACGATCGCGTGCCCGGCCTCGTGGAACGCCACGCGGCGCTTCTCGAGCTCGCTCATCACGACCTTCTCCTTCTTCAGCCCGAGCTGGAGGCGGTCGATCGCCTCCTCGAAGTCGATCATCTCGACCTGCTCCGCGCCGCGCCGGACGGAGGCGAGCGCCGCTTCGTTCACGACGTTCGCGAGGTCGGCGCCGACCATCCCGGGCGTCCGCTGCGCGACGACGGCGAGGTCCACCGACGCGCCGAGCTTCACCTTCCGCGCGTGCACTTCGAGGATCGCCTGCCGTCCGCGGACGTCGGGGCGGTCGACGACGACCTGCCGATCGAAGCGCCCGGCGCGGAGGAGCGCCTTGTCGAGGATCTCGGGACGATTCGTCGCGGCCATGATGACGAGGCCCGAGCCCGAGTCGAAGCCGTCCATCTCGACGAGGAGCTGGTTCAACGTCTGCTCGCGCTCTTCGTTCGACACGAAGCCGGTCGGCCCGGAGCGGGTCTTGCCGATCGCGTCGAGCTCGTCGATGAAGACGATGCACGGCCCGCGCTCCTTCGCCTGCTCGAACAGGTCGCGGACGCGGCTCGCGCCGACGCCGACGAACATCTCGACGAACTCCGAGCCCGACATCGAGAAGAACGGCACGCCCGACTCGCCCGCGACCGCCTTCGCGAGGAGCGTCTTGCCGGTCCCGGGCGGGCCGACGAGGAGCACGCCTTTCGGGACACGCGCCCCGACGCGCCGGTAGCGCTCGGGCTCGGCGAGGAAGCGGACGACTTCGAGCAGCTCGTTCTTCGCCTCGTCGACCCCCGCGACGTCGTCGAACGTGCACTTGTTCTCGGCGCTGCGGTCGTGGAGCTTCGCCTTGCTCTTGCCGAAGCTCATCGGCTTGGCGGTGCCGCTCGCGCCGCGCGCGAGGAGCGCCCCGGAACCGAGCCAGAAGAGGACGGGCAGGACGAGGAACGGGAGCACGCCCCAGAGCAGGGTGCTCCAGGTCGACGCGCGCTCGGTCTTGCCGCTGACCTTCACGCCGTGCTCGCGCATCGCGGCAAGGAGCGCGGCGTCCTCGACGTTCGGGAGACGCTCGGCGATCACGGTGTCGCCCGGCTTGCCTTCCGGCCCCTTCATCTTGGCGACGATCGTGTCCGCCTGGATCTCGATCTCCGCGACCTTGTCGGCGGTGACGTCGGCGTAGAGGTCCGAGTACGGGATCGTCTTGGGCGTGCTCGGCGCTCCGGACGTTCCTCGCAGCGCGATCATCGCGACGAGCGCGACCATCACCAGGAGCGGAACGATCCAGGACCTGCGCGGCGAATCGGCCAACGGGATACCTCTCTCACCCTTCGCAACCGTAACAATCGTCGGCGACGGGCTGGACGTCGACCTCGATGTCGACTCCTTCTCGGACGCTCTGCGTGACGACGCAATAGTCCTCGAAGTTTTCGAGGCACTTCGCGAGCTTCACTTCGTCGTGGTCGACGTGCGGCCGGAGGTGCACGCGGATCCTCCCGATCCGCAGCCGCTTACGCTCGTTCCTCACCAGCTCGACGCCGACGTCGGCCTCGAGGCCCATCACCTCGACGCCGCCCTTCTGCATGCAGAAGAGGAGGCTCGCGGCGAGGCAGTTGCCGATCGACGCGGCGAGGAGGCGCGATGGATTCGGACCACGGCCCTTCCCGAGCGGCGGCGGCTCGTCGGCGACGAGCTCGGGCCACGAATTGTCGTCGAAGCGAATCCGGAACTCGAAGCCGTCCATCTGCTCGAGCCCGACGTGGATCTCGCCCGCCGGCTGGGACGATGTCGGCTTCGGCCCACCTTCCGTCGTGATCTGGATCATGACACGCCTCCCTCTCGTTCACGCGCTGCCTCGTCGTGCGCCTCGGCGACGGGACGCGCGGGAGCAGGCGGCCGTCCGCTCGCCAGCGTGTCCCCGAGACGCTCCTGCGTCGTACCGCGTGCGCTCGACAGCTTCGTGTCGGCATGCGGATCGGGGTTCTTCGCGACGGAGTGAGCGTGCCCCGCGGGCGGCGCCGCTTCGCTGACGGGATGCGTGCTCCCCGGCCTCCCGGCGGCGAGCGAGCTCACCTTCGGAGCGTGGGAGACCTCGGCGTAGGGCGGGAGCTCGACGTCGCGGGACGACGGCTCGAGCAAGACGCCGAGCTCGACCGGCAGCGCACGGATCAGGCGGCGTCGCGCGCCGTCGTCGAGGCGCTCGGCGATCGTGCGGAGGACGATGTGAACATGCTCGCGAGCGAACCCGATCGCGACGTCCTCGCGACGGCGCACGCGCTCGTAGAGCTCGGGCGCGTCGAAGTCACCGTCGTAGCCGCTCTCGGTCACGAACCGCCCGAGCGCCGGCCCGACCGCATCGGCGATCGCCGCCGCCTCGTCGCTCGTGAGGCGCTCGCCGAGCACCGCGAGGGTCGTGCGCACGAACCGCGACGCGTCCTCGACGCTCGCGACGGCGCTCCTCCGCATCACGTCGGCCACCAGCTCTTCTGCGCGTCGATCGGTGCTCGCCATGGGATCGCCCTTTCGTCCTTCGACGACGCAAGGCGCGTTCCACGACGGCACACCGCGGATCGAAGGCGCGCGCAGCGGTTCGGAGCGCCCGGTCCGCGATCCGAGCGCGACCAGTGCGTCGGCGGTGCACGGCTTGCGCTGCTCGAGGCACGTCGCGCTGCGTAATCCGTGCGGGCATGCATCGTGTATCGGACTGCCGGCATGGACCGGATCCTCGTCGCTCTCGACACCAGTCCGCGTGCCCAGCGCGTCCTCGACGCGGCCGTCGATCTCGCGCAGAGGACGCGCGGGAAGATCCACCTGTTCCGCGCCGTCGCGCTGCCGCCGGAGCTGCCGGGCGCGCTCTGGGCGGTTCCGCCCGCCGCGGCGACGCAGACGACGCTCGGCGTCGCGCGCGCGGACCTGAAAGCGCTCGCGGAGAAGCTCCCGCCCGAGCTCGTCGACGGCACGACGGCGCAGGTCGGCGCGCCCTGGGATGCGATCTGCGCGGCGAGTCGCGAGCTCGACGTCGACCTCATCGTGATCGGATCCCACGGCCACGGGCTGCTCGATCGCCTGCTCGGCACGACGGCCTCGAAGGTGGTGAACCACGCGGATCGCACCGTGCTCGTCGTCCGCGAGCGCGAGACGGCGACCCCGGCACGCGCAGCAGGAGGTGCACGATGACACCGCACGGAACCGGAGCCGCGCTCCACGCCCATCACCAGCGGCTCGATCGCCTGTTCGAGCACCTCCTCGAGGCCTACGCGGGGGGCGACTGGGACGACGTGCGCGTCGTCTGGACGCGCTTCGAGAGCGAGCTCCGCAAGCACATGGAGGTCGAGGAAGCGCACGTGCTGCCCGTGCTCGCGCGCGTGTCGGAGGGCGAGGCCGCGGCGCTCCGCGCCGAGCACGACGAGATCCGCACGCTGCTCGGGTCGCTCGGCGTGGGCGTCGACCTCCACATGGTGAAGGACGACGTGGCGGCTGACCTCGTCGCGAAGCTCCGCGAGCACGCCGCGCGCGAGGATCACCTCGCCTACCGCGTCGCGGACAAGGAGATCCCGCCCGAAGCGCTCGGGCCGCTCCCTCAGAGCGAACCGCCGCTCGTCCCGAAGAGCGCGCCGATCGCGTAGCCTGCGACCGCGCTCGCCAGCCCGATGACCGCGAGCTCGACGCCGCTCTTGCCCGGGCGGCCCGACGTGACGCGCGCTTTGTACGCGCCGAGCCCGAAGAGCACGACGGCCCCGAGCCCGAGCGCCGCGATGACGCTCGCCCGCAGCGTGAGCCACGCGAACGGCAGGACGGGCGCGACCGATCCGAGGAGCGCGGCGACGCCGACGATCGCGGCCGCGCGGAGGCTCGCCCCGCGATCGACCTCCACGAGGCCGTGCTCCTCGGCCATCATCACCGCGACCCACACATCGCGGTCCCGGCAGATCGTCTCGACGACGCGGTCGAGGAGCTCGCCTTCGAAGCCCTTCGCGGCGTAGATCGCGCGGATCTCCTCGCGCTCGATCTCCGGCGTGCGCTCGACGTGGCGGTACTCGCGCGCGCGCTCGCTGCGGAAGAGATCGCCACGGGCGACCGAGGTCGTGTAGGCGACGGCGGCCATCGAGACCGCCTCCGCGACGCCGGCCGCGAGGCCCGAGGCGAAGACGATGCGCGTGCTCGCGCTGGCCGCCGCGACCCCGAGCACGACGCCGAGCGTGTTCACGAGCCCGTCCTGCGCGCCGAGCACGACGTCGGAAAGCCAGCGGCTCCGGACGTGGGGGTCCTCTCCGTCGTGGTGCGCGCGCTGCGCGTCGGGGTCGAGCGTCGCCATGGCGCTCCTTCTAGCAGGCTCCGGCCCGGACGCAGAAACTGCACGGCTTCGCGCAACGGACGCAGCGATTCCTGCGCTCGGCTCTCGTTCGGCGGCTCCACCGTGCTCTTCATGGCGAGAACTACGCGAAGCGGCGCCGTGGCACGACGGCTGCAGCATCGAGGGTCAGCAACGCAGTGGAACCCGAGAGGCCGACCATGAGCTCCCAAGCCCCCGCCACGAACATGAACTCCCGCGTCGTCGTCCTCGCGGCGATCGACTCGACCATGGCCTCCGAGCAGGTGATCGCCACGGCGAGCCGTCTCGCCGCCGGGATGCCCGGCGCCGAGCTGCACCTGCTCCACGTCATCGACGTCTCGCCGCGCGAGGCCGTCGAAGGCAGCGTCCCGAGCACCACGAAGGCGCTCGAAGACGCCCGCTACGTCCTCGAGCGCGCGAGCGATCACGTCGCCGCGTCCTTCAACGGCCGCATCGTCGGCCACCTCGCCGCCGGCACCGCCTGGCGCGAGATCGTGCAGCTCGCGGCCAACGTCCAGGCGGACCTGATCGTCGTCGGCACGCACGACCGCAAAGGCATCCAGCGCCTCGTGCTCGGCTCCGTCGCCGAGCAGGTCACGAAGAAGGCGCAGTGCGCGGTCCTCGTCGCGCGCGCGAAGGACTACCACTCGAACGTGCCGGAGATCGAGCCGCCGTGCGCCGACTGCCTCGCGAAGCAGCGTGAGACCGGCGGCGAGACGCTCTGGTGCGACCGCCACGCGTCGCGGCACACGCACGGGCGCCTGCACTACGAGACGCCGCCGACGTTCGGTGTCGGCTCGATGTTGATCCGTACCTGAAGGAGAGCTCGCATCATGTGCCCGGCCGCCGATGGAACCCACGACGCGAAAGGTCCGCCGAGACGGGTCGTCGTGACCGGCGGGCCGGGCGCGGGCAAGACGGCCGTCCTCGAGCTCGCGCGACGCAACCTGTGCTCGCACGTCGAGGTGCTGCCGGAGTCGGCACGGATCGTCTTCGGCGGCGGCTTCCCGCGCGGAGCGAGCACCGCGGCGAGACGATGCGCGCAGCGCGCGATCTTCCACGTCCAGCGTGAGCTCGAGACGCTCGTGCAGGACCGCTCCGACATGGTCCTCGCGCTCTGTGATCGCGGCACGATCGACGGCCTCGCCTACTGGCCCGGCGATCCGCGCCGGTTCCTCGAGGATTGCGGGACGACGCTCGAAGCGGAGCTCGCGCGTTACGACGCCGTCCTGCACCTCCGCACGCCGGACGGCGAACAGGGCTACATCAACGATGCGCTGCGCATCGAAACAGAGCGGGAGGCGCGCGAGATCGACGCACGCCTGCTGGAGGTGTGGAGCGCGCATCCACGACGGGTCGTCATCGAGAGCAGCCTGGACTTCCTCGCGAAGGCCGAGCGAGCGCTCGCATTCCTCCGGGACGAGCTCCCGGAGCCCTGCCGATCGGAGCGGACGCGCCCGGTCGGCCCCGACCTGCCGCGGAGCCTCTGACGGAGAACAGCCATGGGTGCTGCAGTGAGAACCGATGACCACGACCGGAGGCAACGCGGAGAGAACCCGTCTCCCCTCGAGCCGATGGACATCCTCGTCGTCGACGACGACGTCGAAGCCGCGAAGGCGATCGCGAAGGCGCTGACCACGCTCGGCCACGTCTGCCGCACGGCCGCGAGCGGTGAAGAAGCGCTCGCCCTCATCGCCGAGCGACGGCCCGACGTCGTCGTCTCCGACTGGGAGATGTCCGGCATGACCGGCGCCGAGCTCTGCAAGCGCGCCCGTGCGACCGGCGCCGCGAACGGAGACGCCTTCTACATGTACTTCATCCTCGTCACCGGCCGCGGCGACCGCGAGCACCGCCTCGCCGGGATGGAAGCCGGCGCGGACGACTTCCAGAGCAAGCCGGTCGATCTCGACGAGCTCGAGGCGCGGCTCGTGTCGGCGGCGCGCGTCGTCGCGCTCCATCGCAAGCTCGCCGAGCAGACCGCGCAGCTCCGTCGCGAGTCGCGGAGGCTCTACGTCGCCGCGCGGACCGACGCGCTCACCGGCGTGCACAACCGGCTCGCGCTCCGCGACGAGCTCGCGCAGATGTACGCGCGCGCGACGCGCTACGATCATCGCTACGCGCTCGGGATCTGCGACGTCGATCTGTTCAAGGCGTACAACGACACGTTCGGCCACGTCGCCGGCGATCACGCGCTCTGCGCCGTCGCCGACGCGATCCGCACGACGGTGCGCGCGAGCGACGCGATCTACCGCTACGGCGGCGAGGAGTTCGTCATCCTCTTCCCCGAGCAGACGCTCGCGCAGGCGGCGCTCGCGATGGAGCGCGTTCGCCTCGCGGTCGAGCGCCTGAAGATCCCCGCGCCCGGCGGCGGCGTACTCACCGTCAGCGCCGGCGTCGCGGAGGTCGACCCGCAGGCGGACCGGAGCCCCGAGGAGTGGCTCGCACGCGCGGACGCCGCGCTCTACGGAGCGAAGGCGGACGGTCGCAACCGCGTCGAAACGCTGAGCTCGTCGTCGAGCTGAGGCATGGCGCGCCGCGGTGCGGCACGAACCGTGAACACGGGCATGGACGCGCGCCCGAGCGTCGGGCGCCCACCAAGGAGAATCGAGAGATGGCCGACGTGAAGCAGGACGTGAATGCCGCCCTTTCCAAGATCGCCACGCTGCGTGACGAGGTGAAGCTCCACCTCCACCTCGCATCGCTCGACGCGAAGAAGGAATGGGACGAGGTCCTCGAGCCCCGCGTGCTCGAGCTGCAGGACGGCGCCAAGAGCATCGGCGCCGACGTGAAGGAGAAGGCGACCGATGTTGCCGGCAAGCTCGAAGCGTTCGTCGCGCGTCTCCGCGACGCGGCGATGGCGAAGAAGCCCGAGTGACATCAGCGTCACAGCCGGCGCGGCCGCGTTCCGTCCGAGACGGAGACGCGGCCGCGGGGCTTTTGTGGCAACACGTCAGCGGCTGATGCGGTCCGAGCCCGCGACCTTGACGATCTTGTTGTAGACCCCGAGGAGCAGCAGCGTCGGCACCCACTGGCCGACGAACGTCGCAAGAGGCGCGCGCGGCTGCGCGTTGATCCCACCGAACAGCCCGCCCAGGTTGTTCACCTTGCGGGTCATGCCGATGACCTGGAAGGTCAACGAGCCCAGGATCGCGGCGCCCGCCGCCCACAGGAACAGGTCCGAGGGGATCTTCGCCGTCTGCTTCTCGATGCTGCGCGCGACGGGTCCCTCGCGCTGCTCGACAGCGTTGCTGCCCTGCGTGCCGTAGTCGCCGATCGAACTATTCATCATGGTTCACCTCACTCGAGGAGGTCCGTCTCCTCGGGGGCCCGCCTCTGCAAGCACCGGTGCAACGACACGGGCCACGGCGCGAGCGTTCACGCGTGTCGCGGAGCAGGAGGGCGCATGCCGCCGTTCGGCGCGCTGCGCAGCTCGAGCCATCGCGCGATGTCGCGCTCGAAGAGCATCCCGAGCAGGACGGTGCCGGCCGGCGAAGGGGCGAGCACGGGCAGCTGCCGGACGCGTGCTGCGCCGAGCCGGCGTAGCGCGTCGAACAGCTCCTCGTCGGGCTGCGCCGCGACGAGTCGCGAGAGCGGCGTCATCACGTCCTTCGCGGTGTGCTGGTCGAACGTCGTGGGATCGACGCGCCGGACGTCGTCGAGGCAGACGAGGCCGACGAAGCGCCCGTTGTCGAACACGGGGAACGCACCGTCCTCGCGCCGCAGGATCCAGTCGCTCACGAGCGCCCGGAGCGGCAGTGACGCTTCGACCCATGCGCCCTCGGTGCGCATGAGGTCGGAGACGCGTACGCCGGTGAGGGCGTCGTGAATAGCCGCGCCTGCCTGGTGCTGCGTGGCGGCATTGCGCAAGAAGAGACCGATGAGCGCGAGCCACACGCCGCCACCGAGACCGCGGCCGAAGAACGGCACCGCGTAGCCGAGCGCCATGAAGCCGCCGGCCACGATGAACGCCCACCCGACGAGCTGGCCGATCGTGGTCGCGATCAGCGTCGCGCGCCGCTCGTCCTTCGTGACGATCCACACGAGCGCTCGGAGGATGCGTCCGCCGTCGAGCGGGAAGCCGGGCACGAGGTTGAACACGCCGACCGCGACGTTGATCGGGCCGAGCCACGTGAGCACGGTGGCGACGGGCCCCATGCGAGAAGCAAGGTCCGCCGCGCTGTCGACGTCGAGCCCGAGGAGCCCCATGTAGAGCGAAGCCACGACCGTCATCGCGATGCCGAGCCCGACGCTCGTGAGCGGTCCGACGATGGCGATGAGGAGCTCGGCGGTCGGCGTGTGCGGCTCACGCTCGATGTTGGAGACCCCGCCGAACATGTGGAGGGTGATGTCCCGGACGTCGATCCCGTAGAGCCGCGCGACGAGCGAATGCGCGAGCTCGTGGAGGAGCACCGACCCGAAGAAGCTCACCGCGGCGAAGAGCGCCACGACGAGCACGGTCGCGGGCGCCCAGTCGGGGTGCCATCGCGCGAAGAGCGACGACAGGCTCCAGACGACGAGCACGAGGACGAACAGCCAGCTCGAGTCGATGCGGAGGTCGATTCCGAACAGGCGGCCGATGCGAAAGGACGAGCGCATGAAAGCGGGGCGCGCACGGCACGTGCCATCCCGGATGCACGGAACGAGCTCTTCCGTCGCGGGCAGGAATCTTTTCTGCCTCTCGAACGTCCGAAGGGCAGGACACGCCATGGCGAGCAGGATCCAGGTCTTCGGATGCGACGACGACGCGCTGTTCTGGGACCCGCGTCCCTTGGACGACGCGGCCGCCCGCCATGACGAGCCCGTGACGGAGAGCGAGCCGCCGACGGTGAGGAGCGCGCGCGAGATCCTCGACGTCTTCCCGAGCGAGCTGCCCGCCCAGCCGGATGGCAGCGGAATCGTCTCGGTGCAGACGCCGGAGCAGGCGGGCGCGGTCCTCGAGGACGTCGACGTCGACATCGAGGTGTCGTTCGAGCTCGACGAGGAGGAGCCCTGCCCGGAGACGCTCCGGTCGCCCGTCTCCGACGGCGTTTCGCCGTCCGTGCGACGTGCGCGCGTGGCGTGAGCACGCCACGATTGCATCCGCGGACGAGCATGACCATGCTCGCGCCATGCTCACGGACGACCTGAAGAAGCGGGTGTCGGAAGCCGTCAAGGCGCAGGACACCGTCGCGCGCGACGTGCTCCGCCTCGCCCTCGGCGAGCTGCAGATGAACGAAGCGCGGAAGAACGCGCCGCTCGGCGACGACGAGGCCGCGGCGATCGTGCGCAAGCTCGTGAAGTCGAACGAGGAGACGCTCGGGCACACGACCGACGCCGAGCGTGCCGCGACGCTGCGTCACGAGATCGAAGTGCTCTCGAGCGTCCTGCCCGCCTCGCTCACCCCGGACCAGATCGCCGAGCTCCTCGCGCCGCAGCGCGAGGCCATCCGTGCCGCGAAGAACGACGGTCAGGCGACCGGAATCGCGATGAAGCACCTCAAGTCGACCGGCGCGAGCGCGAACGGCCAGGACGTGACGCTCGCGGTGAAGAAGCTCCGCGAGGGCTGAGGTCCGGCAGGCGCACGCCCGTTGCAACGAGGGGGCGCATGGCCACTGCGCGTCCCCGTGCCCCTCGTCACATCCTGCTCCCGAGCTCACGCATCTCGCCGGCCGAGGCCGCCGGCGAAGAGGGCTCGATCTTCTTCATCGGAACGGCGACGACGCTCATCCGGTACCGCGGGATCACGATCCTGACGGACCCGAACTTCCTGCATCGCGGGGAGAAGGTACGGCTCGGCTACGGCCTGCGATCGACGCGCCTCACGGAGCCCGCGATCCCGATCGAGGACCTCCCCGACATCGACCTCGTCCTCGTCTCGCACATGCACGAGGACCACTTCGACCGCGTCGCTTCCGACAAGCTCGATCGCGGGCTGCCGATGATCAGCACACCGCACGCGACCGCGGTCCTGAGCCGGCAGGGGTTCCGCTCGACCCACGCCCTCGCGACCTGGCAGAGCATCGACGTCGTGAAGGGCAGCGCGAAGGTCACCGTCACGTCGACCCCCGCGCAGCACGGCCCTCCGCTCGTCTCTTCGCTCCTGCCGCCGACGATGGGGAGCATGCTCGACTTCACGACGCCCGACGGCGGGCGTTTCAGGATGTGGGTCAGCGGCGACACGCTCGTGCACGACCGGCTCCGCGAGATCCCGAAGCGCCTCCCGGGGGTCGACCTCGCGCTGATCCATCTCGGCGGCACGCGCATCCTCGGCGTGCTCGTCACGATGGACGGCGCCGAGGGCACCGAAGCCGTGCGGATCGTGAAGCCGCGGACGGTTGTCCCCATCCACTACGACGACTACACGGTCTTCAAATCGCCGCTCGACGACTTCCGGCGGCACATGGACGCGGCCGGGCTCGGAGACCGCGTCGTCTATCTCGGCCGCGGGGAAACTCATCGGTTCCGCCCGAATCCGGTCCGGCGGGGAGCGCAGGCCGCAGCTACGGACGAGCTCTCGCTGAGGTGACCGCGAGGGAGCGAGGCTGCCGATCGCGGAACGTTTCGGGTCCGATCGGCATCTCTCCTGGAGGCGGGGTGCGTCTGCCCGCCCGGCGGAAAATTCGTCCGGGTCCGGGAAGGCGCGAGCGCCGGCGGTGGTTACGTTGCAGCCGCCGACTTGCCGCAGGGCGGGTTCGCCCCCAACCAGCTCCAGGCTTTCTCCCTCCTTCTCCCCAAGGCCGTGAAGACCGCAAACGACAACGCCCTCGCGCCGGAGCTGAACGGAACGCACGAAGACGACGCGCCGAGCGACGCCCTCGAGCTCCACTTCCGTCAGCTCTCGCAGTACCCGCTCCTCACGGCCGAAGGTGAGCTCTCGCTCGCGCGCGAGCTCGAACGCGCCGACGAGGAGATCGCCCGTGCCCTGCTCGGCTCGAAGGAGGGTCGCGAAGCGATCCTCGAGCTCGTGAGCGGGCTCCGCTCGAAGGAGCTCGCCGTCGAGGACGTCGAGCGCAATCCGGGGGAAGAGCTCGAGGCCCGTCTCGAGCGCATCGTGAAGCGCTTCTCGATCGCCGACGCGCGGAAGCGCCGGACCGTTCGCCCTGCGCCGCGCGGTGCAGTCCGTACGGCGGCACGTCCGAAGACGGCCGCGCGGGGCGCGGGCGAGATCGTCCGGCTGCACCCGCGCGCGGTCCGCCAGATCGAGGCGAAGCTCATGGCGCGGGCGCGACGCGAGCCGCGGAACGTGGAGCTGCGCGAGACGCTGCGTGCGCTCGCGGTGGCGCGCCGCGACGCCGATCGTGCGACCGCCGAGTTCGTGCAGTCGAACCTGCGGATCGTCGTCACCTTCGCGCGTCGCTTCCGCGGGCTGCCGCTCGCGGATCTGATCCAGGAGGGCAACATCGGCCTCCTCCGCGCGGTCGACAAGTTCGACTACCGCCGCGGGCTCCGCTTCAGCACGTACGCGGCGTGGTGGATTCGCCACTCGCTGAACCGTGCGCTCGCGGACCAGTCGAAGATGATCCGCTACCCGGTGCACCTCGCCGGCGCCATCCAGCGCCTCCGCCGGATGCAGGAGAAGATGCTGCGCGAGACCGGCCGCCAGGCGACGCACGACGAGCTCGCGCAGCGCTCCGGCCTCCCGCTCGAGCAGGTGCAGCGCGCTATGGAAGTCGTCGCGCAGCCGGTGAGCCTCGATGCGCCGGTGTCCTCGTCGGAACGCGACGGCACCGAGCTCGGTGATCTCGTCGCCGACGTGAACGGCGCGACGGCGGACGAAGAGGTCGCCGCGCACGAGCTCGAAGGTGACACGAGCGCGCTGCTCGCGGAGCTGCCGGAGCGTGAAGCCGAGGTGATCCGGATGCGGTTCGGCCTCGGCGGACACCGCCAGCGGACACTCGAGGAGGTCGGCGCGCGTCTGTCGCTCTCGCGCGAGCGAGCACGGCAGCTCGAACGCGATGCTCTCCGCAAGCTCCGGGTCGCCTCCGAGCGCCGGCAGCTCCGCGCCCACCTCGCGCGCTGAGCGGCGACGAACGGCTTGCGCGCGACCGCAAGGCACGCAGCGCACTCGGCCGGCTCGAGCGCGCGATCTACGCGAGATCGCGGGATTCGCACGACCGCCGAGCTGCGGCATGCAATCTGCGAAGCGTCGCCCGAGGGGCCAACACGTGAACGACACCACGCCTGACGTGCCGCCGCGCCGGCGCGTGCTGCTCGCCGAAGACGACGCGAGCGCGCGCAAGGTGCTCGCACGCGTGCTCACCGACATGGGCCTCGAGGTCATCGAGGCCGTCGACGGGGGCCGGATGCTCGTCGCCGTCACGGGGCTCTACAAGGGAGAGCACACGCCCGACGAGCTGGACCTGGTGATCACCGACATCCGGATGCCGGTCCTCAGCGGCCTCGAAGTGCTCGAAGGGATCCGCGCCGCGCACTGGACGACGCCGGTGCTCGTGATGACGGCGCAGCCGGACGCGCGGAACGTGCGCGAGTCGGTGGCCGTCTTCGACGGCATCCTCCTCGGCAAGCCGTTCGACCTCGACGTGTTCGAGGCGACCGTGCGCGAGCTCCTCGCGCGGCCGCGGAAGCCTTCGCGATACAGCGGAACGCCGCCCGCGCACTCGGGCGTCCTGCCGACGGACCACGCCGAGCAGAAGCTCACGAAGTAGTCAGGCCGCCGTCGCGGCGAGCGCGCTCTTCGGCGCTTCGAGCCCTGCGCGATAGCGCTCCGGATCGAAGTCGCGGAACGTCCCCCAACCGTACTTCTCGGGGTGCTCGGCGACGTACTCGAGGAACGGGCGCAGCATGCGCTCGTTGTGCTTCGTGAACGTCTTCGAGTGGCCGATGAGCACGAACGGGAGTGGCGCCTCCGGATGCCCGTAGCGGGCGGAGGCGCGTTTCAGCGCATCGACGAGCTGCTTGCCCGTGCACTGGTTGAAATCCACCTTCCACGGGTGGAGCGCGAAGGCCTTCCGCGCCTTCGTCACGAGCTTCGCCGGGAGCGACTGCGGGGACCTCGCGGCAGCGCCGCCGCCGCCGGCCATCGGGTCGACGGTCTCCGGCGCCGGGAGCGGGTTGAGGCGCTGCGCGATCACGCGATAGACGCGATTCGCGGTGAGGAACACCCAGAGCGGCTGGCGCTCGGTGTAGATCGGGAACTCGAACAGCTTCCCGGACGGGTCGCGTCGGCAGACGTCGCTCGGGTCGATCGGCCACGGGACGAGATCGCTGTGTGCCGTCGTGTAGTCGAACTTCACGAGGTCGTCGTAGCGTCCGTACTTCCACACCGACGTGTCGACACGGAATCCCTCGTCGACGAGCGCACGCACGATGTTCGGCGACGGATGCATCGACCAGTTCGCCGCGCGGAACGCGAAGCACTCGTAGTCGGGCTTCGCGGGCCGACACGTCTCCTCGAGGTAGTGCTTGCCGCGCGCGATGATCTCGCGGAGCCGCTCGTACGACAGGCTCGCAAGGTCGTACTCCTTGTAGTCCTGTCGCCAGCTCGCCGAGCGCTCGTCCCACGTCGCGTTGAAATAGGAGGAGTGGACGTGGAGCTGGACGTCGTGCCCCGTGCGGACCGCACGCCGGAGCTGCTCGGCGATCTCGCCGTGGTGGAAACGATCGACGCCCGTCTGCTCCGCGTACTCGCGGAATTTCAGGATCTCTCCGATGTCCGCCATGATCGTCAGCTTCGCGCCGTAACGGTCGAACTGATCGAGCATGCGCGTCGTCGGCTCCACGACGAGCTCACGCGGTGAGCCCATCCCACTCCCGTGGATTTCGTAGTCCGACGTGAAGAGAACTTTGTACATCGCGCGAGGGTCGAAGGTACCGCTCGCCTTTCAAAGTCGCAACGCACGCGGACAACATCGCAATGCCGCGCTCTCGAGCTCCGGACCGACGGTCGTCCCGATTCTGGACGGTCCTGGACGAGGAACGGCCGGCGTCCGATCGAGGAACGAAATTTTCGGCAAATCACGTCCGAGATCGGCCCGTGGCGTCACGATCACGGACGTCGGGCGGGGCCGGACGCGCAAGGCGTGCGCGCGTGCGAAGTGCCGTGCACGGCCGCGCCGTCGGCACGTCGTTTGCGAAGCGGCGGGGCAAGAGGAGACACGACCATGGACAGCACGAACCGCCCGACGAACCCCGCGACGACCGAAGAGACCCCGAAGCCGAAGGCGCGCCGCGGGTTCGCCGCGATGGATCCCGAGAAGGTCAAGGCCATTGCCCAGAAGGGCGGCGTCGCCGTCCACGCGAAGGGCACGGCCCACCGGTTCTCGAAGGACCAGGCGCGTGAAGCAGGTCGCAAGGGCGGGATGGCCCCGCACCGCGCGCGCGGTCGCGCACGCGCGAGCGAGACGGTCCAGGCCGCTGCTCCCGTGAGCGGCGTCACGTCGACGGCGGCGTCGACGGGCGACACGACCGCGAAGAAGGCGAGCTGATCGGCGCGAGCCGGAACGACGCAGACCGAGCGACCGCGGAAGGCGGTCGCGCACGGGTTCGGGCGTGGTGCGTGAGCGAAGGCTTGGTTATGCTCGGCGCGAATCCCGAGAGGAGATCCCCGAGCGATGGCAACCAAAGCCGAGCAGACGCGCGCAGAAGCCGAGAAGAAGGGCCCGAACCCGAAGAAGGCCAAGAAGGCGGCGCAGAAGAAGACCGCGAAGAAGGCGGGCGCGAGCACCAACAAGAAGGCAGGCAAGAAGGCGACGTTCGCGAAGGAGACGACCGCGCCGGGCAAGCGCCCGTCGCGCAAGTCGACGCGTAGCTCGGCGAACCGCTCGAAGCCGGACACGAACCTCACGCTCCGCTCGGAGCGCGCGAAGCGTGCACCGGAGAACGCCGCGGCGACGGCGAAGGCGCGCGCGACGCGCCCGCGCGGCAAGCCCGCCAAGTAAGGCGCGCTCCGTGGCCCGGCTCCTCCAGCAGCTCGTCGAACCGCCGCACGCGTGCGCGTACCTCGCGGATCGGACGGCGCAGCTGGAGATCCGGGTCCAGGTCGACGTCACGCCGCGCGAGCTCGATGCGCTGCTCGAGCGCGGGTGGCGCAGGTTCGGGCCGGTGTACTTCCGGCCCGCGTGCGCCGGCTGCCTCGAGTGCGTGACGCTCCGGATCCCGACGGCCACGTTCGAGCCGAGCAAGAGCCAGCGCCGCGCCGTGAAACGCGCGGCGCACCTCGTTCGCCGTGTCGGCACGCCCGTCGTCGACGAAGAGCGCCTCGCGCTCTACGCGAAGTGGCATGCACAGCGCGAGGAGGAGCGAGGTTGGGAGGAGAGCACGATCGACGCCGAGCGCTACGCGTTCGACTTCGCGTTTCCTCACCCGT
Organism: Polyangiaceae bacterium; assembly: GCA_039809485.1. Taxonomy (GTDB): domain Bacteria; phylum Myxococcota_A; class Polyangia; order Polyangiales; family Polyangiaceae; genus Labilithrix. The sequence goes on from JBDHVE010000008.1 coordinate 40,224, forward strand.
CGGTGCGCGAGGTCACGTTCCGCGAGCCTGGGACCGGGCGTCTCGTCGGCGTCGGGATCTGTGACGAGACCGAGCGCGCGATGAGCGCCGTCTACTTCTTCTGGGACCCCGAGCACGCGCCGCCGTCGCTCGGGATCGCGAACGTCGTGCGCCTCGTCGAGGACGCGCGCGCGCTCGGCAAGGAGCACGTCTATCTCGGTTACCGCGTCGAGGGATGCGCGTCGCTCGCGTACAAGGGGAGCTTCCGTCCGCACGAGCTCCTGCGCGGGCGTCCGGCCGAGGACGAGAGGCCGCCGTGGACGCCGGCTGTCGCGGACGTCGTCCACGACGATCCCGACGCGACCGGATGACGCTCGCGGATCCTCGACGACAGACCTAAGCTGCGCCGCGATGAGCGACCTCGGCACCACCGGACGCTTCGCCGTCCCTCCTGAGGCCTCGCCGCGCGCGAGCGAGCTCGCGAAGCGGGTGCTGAGCCCGATCCAGACGTTTCTGCACGTCCAGGCGGCGAGCGGGATCGTCCTCATCGTCGCGACCGCGATCGCCCTCTTCCTCGCCAACGGCCCTTTCTACGAAACGTACCATCACCTGCTCGAGGCGCCGCTCGGGCTGCGTGTCGGTGACCTCGTCTTCGAGCGTCCGGTCCACTTCTGGATCAACGACGCGTTGATGGCGCTCTTCTTCTTCGTCGTCGGGCTCGAGATCCGGCGCGAGATGCACGGCGGCGAGCTCGCGAACCTGCGACGCGCCGCGCTTCCGACCGCGGCGGCGATCGGCGGCATGGTCGCGCCCGCGCTCCTCTACGTGCTCTTCAACCGGGGCGCCGGCTCGGCGCTGAAGGGCTGGGGGGTGCCGATGGCGACCGACATCGCCTTCGCCGTCGGCGTCCTCGCGTTGCTCGGCAACCGCGTGCCGCCCGCGCTGCGCGTCCTGCTCCTCGCGCTCGCGATCATCGACGACATCGGCAGCATCCTCGTGATCGCGATCTTCTACTCGAGCGGGCTCCGGCCCGACGGCTTCGTGATCGCCGGCGCGGGCATCGTCGCCATCCTCCTCATGCAGCGGTTCGGCGTCCGGCGCGCGATGCTCTACGTCCTGCCCGGATTCGTGGTCTGGGCGGGCGTGCTCCGGTCCGGCGTCCATCCGACGATCGCGGGCGTCGTCGTCGGGATCCTCACGCCGGCGAAGACGTGGATCGGCGCCGCCGGCCTCGTCGGGGTCGCGCGGCGCGCGGCGGAGAACATCGAGCGCGGTCTCGCGAAGGGTGACCCCGGGCAGATCGGCGCGGAGGACCTCCATGCCGAAGCCGAGCGACTCGAGCTCGCGCGACGCGAGGCCCTCTCCCCCGCCGAGCGCTTGCAGCTGCAGCTCCACCCCTGGGTCGCGTTCGGGATCATGCCGGTCTTCGCGCTCGCGAACGCCGGCGTGCACGTCGACGCGTCCGCGTTCGCGCCGGGTACCGTGACGGTCGGCATCGTCGTCGGGCTCGTCCTCGGCAAGCCGCTCGGCATCGTCGGCGTATCGCTCCTGTCCGCGAAGGCAGGCCTCTGCCTCCTGCCGCGCGGGATCGGCTTCCGCGAGCTCGTCGTCCTCGGCACCGTGGCAGGGATCGGTTTCACGATGGCGCTCTTCGTCGCCGCCCTCGCGTTCGACTCGGCCGCGCGGCTCGACGAGGCGAAGGTCGCGGTGCTGGGCGCCTCGGGTCTCGCGTCGGTGATCGGCCTCGCGAGCGGCTTCGCGCTGCTGCGCGCGGCTCCTCGGGAAGCGGCGCGGACGGTGGAAGAAGCGGAAGCGTCGGACGAGAGCTGAGAGCTCCACTCGACGCTCGTTTCGCCGTCGAGACGAGAAGAACGGGGAACAGGGAACTGGCAACGGGCAACGGGCAACGACGGAGAGTGTCTTTCCGATCATTCCCTGTTGGCGGTTGCCTGTTCCCCGTTCCCTGTTTCTCCGCTCCCTGCGAGATGTCTCCTGATACACGCCCCTGATACAGGGGCCCCGCGGAGCGACGCACAAGGCCGATACACCCGCATTCCGAGGGAATTTCGCGTTCCAGAGGCGTGGCACGTGACGTGAAAGAAGGCATCTCGTCGCCGCGACGAGGCCTGCGAAGCCGAGGATGGTCCTCGGTTGGAAGGCCCTCCGGCGACTCTCCCAGGAGCCTCGCCCAGCCATGTCGTTCGCTCGTTCGTTCGCCGCCGCCGTCCTCGCTGCTCTCGCCTTCGCCGCCGTCGAGAAGACCGCCAGCGCCGCCACCGTCACCGGCGTGCAGACCGCCGGCAAGGACTACTCGCGGAGCATCTCGAAGGACGACTTCGGCGCTGGCTTCCAGCTCTACGCGCGGAGCACCGCGAAGGACTACGCGCAGATGTGCACGTACACCGACCCGGAGGCCCGCTGCGCGAGTGTCGTCTCGTTCGTGAAGCCGATCTGCAAGACGATCTGGCAGGCGCAGCACGCGGCGTACTGCGCCAAGGGCGCGACGGTCGGCTACAGCGCGGAGGGCAAGGCCGGCACGGACGTGACCCTCTTCGGCAAGGACTTCGACCTCTTCTCGATCAGCGGCGGCGCCTACGCCGAGCCGGAGTCGACCACCGCGAGCTACGGCATCTACGTCCTCGGCAAGAAGATCCGCGGCGCTTCCGCCTCGGAGCTCTCGGTCGACATCCCGATCGCGGAGCGCACGCTCGTGAGCGCGTCGGCGACCTTCAACCTCGGCCCCGTGCCGATCACGGTGAAGGGCGAAGCGACGGGCAGCCTCGGGATCGAGCTCGCGATGAGCGCCGGCACCGCCACGATCGGCGGCCGCGCCCGCCCCTACGCCGGCGTCGACGGCGTGTTCTCGGCCGGTGTCGGCGTCTCGGGGGCGAGCGTCGGCATCTACGGCGACCTCCTCCTCGTCGAGGTGAGCACGCCGGCGACCGCCAAGATCACGAGCCTCGGGAACAAGCGGTTCGCCTACGACGCCGCGCTCGACCTCGAGATCCACACCCTCGACGGCTCCGTCGGTCTCTACGGCGAGTTCATGTCCTACCGTAAGCAGTGGGAGATCTTCTCCTGGTCGGGCCTCGAGTACTCGTACAACCTCGGTCGCACGCAGGGCAGCTTCTCGCTCTGAGCTGGCACGGCCGTCGCTAGGTGGACGAGCGAGACCCCGAGAGCTGATACACCCCATGAACCCCTCGAAGAAGAACGTCGCCGCCGTCCTCGTCGCCCTCGTCCTCGCCGGTGGAGGGGCCTTCGCCCTCCGCTCGACGGGGAGCTCGGTGAAAGCCGGGAGCGCCCCGGAGGCGAGCGAGGCGCCCCTCGCGAAGAACGGCGGCGCAATCGAGGGCAAGGCCGCTCGCGCGGCTCGGGACCTCCGCCTCGGTCGCTCGTTCACCTACGACGTGAAGGCCGCCCGCACCGTCGGGAGCGGTGACAAGGTCGCGATGGCGACGAAGATCGGCGGCCGCCTCGTCCTCACCGTCGTCGGCGAGGCCGAGGGCGGCGCCGCCGTGCGCGCCGAGCTCCTCACCCCGTCGCGCGAAGACCAGCCGGCGGTGGCCGGCTCGATGAACGGCCTCTCGACGCCGTTCTTCTTCGTCGTGCGCGCCGACGGCGCGATCGGCTCCTTCGGCTTCCCGAAGACGATGCCGGGCGACGCGCGGCGCCAGCTCCGCTCGATCGTCTCCGCGCTCCAGGTCGTCACCGGTGAGAAGGACGCCTGGCAGACGCGTGAATCGGACGGCGCAGGCGAGCTCGTCGCGAGCTACACGCGCCGCGGTGATCATCTCGAGAAGACGAAGCTGAGCTACGAGCGGCTCCGCACGCCGAACGGTCTCGTGACGCCCGGATCGATGGGCGGCACGTACGAGGTCCGCGGCGGCGCGCAGATCGACGTCGACGCGAGCGGCTGGCCGACGTCGCTCGTCGAGGACGTCGCGATCACCGCCACCTTCCAGCAGGTGAAGATGGCGATGGTCGAGAAGACCGAGGCGCGCCTCGTCGCGCAGGGCGAGGCGAAGGAGCTCGCCGGCAGCTACGAGGCCGCGAAGGGCTCGTTCGACGGCGACGAAGACGCCCTCGCGGAGGGCGCGGCGCTCGCGCAGAAGAACGCGGACGAGAACCTCGTCGGCGGCGCGTCGTTCCGCACGCTCCTCGCCGACCTCGAGGCGGCGAAGGACGGCCGCGGCCGTTCGAAGACGGCGGCCCGCCTCGGCGCGCTCTTCCGCACGAAGCCGGAGGCGGTCGAGGAGGCGCGCAGCATCCTTCTCGCGAAGGGCACGAAGGAGTCGACCGCGAAGTCGCTCGCCGCCGCGCTCGGCAACGGCGGCACGAAGGAAGCGCAGAAGGCGCTCTCCGATGCGCTCCGCTCGAACGACACGACGCCCGGCACGAAGACGGAGTCGGCCGTGTCGCTCGGGCTCGTCGAGAAGCCGACCGCCGAAGCGCGCAAGGCGCTGACGGAGGCGATGAAATCCCCCTCGAGCGACGTCTCCGACAGCGCGACGCTCGCGCTCGGCAACCTCGCGAAGGCCGCTTCCGAGAGCGGCGATCCGGACGCGCTCGGCAAGGGCGAGCAGGAGGACGCGGTCTCCCTCCTCCTCGCGAAGCTCGCGGCCGCGCAGACCCCCGGCGAGAAGGCGCTCGCGCTCGATGCCCTCGGCAACAGCGGTGACGCGCGCGCGCTCGACGCGATCCTCGCCCACGTGGGCTCCGGTGACACGATCGTGCGCGCGGCGGCGGTCGGTGCGCTCCGCTTCATCATGGACGAGAAGGCGGCCCAAGTGCTCGCCCTCGCGACGCGCGATCCGGACGCCTCGGTCCAGATGGCCGCCCTGAACGGGATCGGCACCCGCCCCGTCGTCCCCTTCCTCGGCGCGCTGCGGCAGGTCCTCGCGGAGGACGACGACGTCCAGGTGCGCCTGACGGCCGTGCGCGTCCTCGCCCGTGCGGTGAACGTCGTGACCGAGGTGGAGAGCATCCTGGCGGAGGTCGCCGCGAAGGACGCCGACGCGAAGGTGCGCGAGGCGGCCACGCAGGCGCTCTCGAAGCCGAAGGCGCCCGTCGAGAGGTGATTGTTGGGGTAAGCTCGGTGGTGCTTCATGGGAGAACGCACCCTCGCCAATACCCACAAGGAAGACCCGACACCGCTCTCCGGTGAAGGCCCGCCGGAGCCGGCCCTGTATGTCGTGCTCGAAGGGGAGCGGCCGTTGTCGGGCGGGATGCGCGCTTCCCTCGCCCGCCTGAAGGAAGTCCGGATCGGGCGCGGCCGGGAGCGGACGTGGACGGTGAACGGTGACGTCGCGACGCTCGAGATCCCCGACCCGCGGATGTCCGGACGGCATGCGCGGCTCGTGAACGAGGACGGAGGATGGCTCCTCGAGGACCTCGGCTCGACGAACGGTACGTGGATCGGGACCGCGCGGGTGACGTCCGACGTCGTCGACGAGCCCACCGTCGTCATCCTCGGAGCGACCGCGCTGCTCGTCGATCCGGCGGAGCCGACGCCCCCCGGCACGGTGCCCTTCGTCGATGCGCCTTCGCTCCGGTCACGACCGCGCGGGACCGCGACGCTCACGCCGGCGGTCGAAGTGCAGATGCCGCGGCTCGTCCGGGTCGCGATGTCGAAGCTCCCCGTGCTCCTCCTCGGAGAGAGCGGCGCGGGCAAGGAGGTGCTCGCGCGCACGGTCCACCAGCTCTCGGGACGCTCGGGGCCGTTCGTCGCGATCAACTGCGGAGCGCTCGCGCCGACGCTCGTGGAGAGCCAGCTCTTCGGCTACGTGCGCGGCGCGTTCTCCGGTGCGCTGAAAGACGAGCCCGGTCTCGTCCGCTCCGCGTCGGGCGGGACGCTCTTCCTCGACGAGATCGGCGAGCTCCCCGCCCAGGCGCAGGCAACGCTCCTCCGCGTCCTGCAGGAGCACGAGGTGCTCCCGGTCGGCGCGACGAAGCCGGTGCCGGTCGACCTCCGCGTCGTCGCCGCGACACTGAAGCCGATCGACGAGTCCCCGACGTTCCGTCCGGACCTCTATGCGCGCGTGTCGGCCTACGTGCATCGGATCGTGCCGCTCCGTGAGCGACGCGGAGACCTCGGCCTCGTCGTCGCCGACCTCCTCCCCCGCCTCGCCGCCGAGCGCGCGGCGAAGCTGCGGCTCGCACCGGACCTCGTCACCTCGCTCGCCACGTTCCCCTGGACGCTCAACGTGCGCGAGCTCGAGCACGTGCTCTCGGTCGCGCTCGTGACGTCGAGCGACGACCTCCTCCGTCTCGAGCACGCCGGCGATGCGCTCCGGCCGCGAACGAGCGAGGCCGCTGTACCGCCGCCAGCGCCGAGCGCGCGCAAGCAGTGGGCGCAGACGAAGCCTTCGCCCGGCGCCGTTCCCGCGTCGGGCGCGCCGTCCTCGTCCGTGCCTTCGGAGGCGCCGAAGACGCGCGACCGTCCCCTGACCGACGAAGAGCAGAAGCTGAAGGACGAGCTCGTCGGTCACCTGCAGCGGACGAGCGGCAACATCTCCGAGATCTCACGGACGATGGGCAAGACGCGGATGCAGATCCACCGCTGGATGAAGCGGTTCGGGATCACGCCCGAATCATTCCGCGTGTGAGCGCCGGCTACTTCGCGAACTTCAGCTCGATCGACTTCTGCGTTCCCTCTTCGAGCTTCACGTCGAGAGGCGCGGTCTTGAGGTCCTTCGCCGAAGCGGTGATGTGGTACGCGCCCGGGTTGATCGGCCGCGCGATCCCGATCAGCTCGTTCGGCATGATCGCGCCGTTCACCTGCACGACGAGGTTCTGCAGGCTCGCCGGCGGCGGCAGGACGAGCACGCGGAGCGTCGGGATCCGCGTGCGGAGCTTCTCGAGCTCCTTCCGCCCGTTCTCCTGCGCGTCCTTGAACGCTTCGGGCGAGTTGGCGGGGAGATCGCGACGCGTGAGGACCTCGTAGACCTCCTGCGCCTCGACGAGCTTGCCCGTCAGCGCGAGACACTGGCCGATGCGATAGATGTGCGTCGGCGCGTCGAAGAGCTTCTGCGCGGCCTGGAACTTCGAGAGCGCCTCGGCCGGGCTCTTCTCCATCAGCGTCATGCCCTCCTGGAACGCGGCGCGCGCCGACGACTTGCGCTCCGACTCGCTCATCGAAGGCGGCGGCGCCGTCACCGGGATCGCCGGCGAGCCGGCGACGGAGCCGGAGACCGGGTTCGACGTCACCGTCCCGGCCGAAGCAACGGGGGGCGGAACGCTTCCGACCGGGCCCGCGCCCGGCGGGCCGCTCGGAACGAGCTTCGCGTTGTAGGTGTCGGGCACGTCGTTCCACGCGCCCGTCACCGCGTCGACGAGGAGCGGGATGCAGAGCGCGACGGGGAAGACGCACGTGATGATGTCGACCGTCACCCAGCCCGGGTTCAGCCGCTTCTTCACGATCCCGAAGTGATCCTCGTGATTGGGCTTCCTGACCGTGACCTGCGCGGTGCCGTTGCGCGGGACCTCCACGACGCCCGGCGTCTGGGTCGTTCCACCGGTGCTGATGCGCGCCTCGGCGCCGGCGGGCTCGCTCTGGAACTCGACGGGCACCTTGCTCGATCGGAACACGGCCGCACAGCCGGTGAGCGAGAGCGAAGCGGTGGCGAGGAAAGCAACGGAAAAGAGGGTCGCGGCGTTGGCGCGCATGGCGCGAACGTACTCCGGAGCCCCTCCTGTCGTCCACCTCGCGAGGCACTATGCTGAGGGGCTCCGCGATGTGGATCTTCGCCTACGGGTCGCTCACGTTCCGGCCGTCGTTTCCGTTCCTCGAACGGCGCCGCGCCTTCGTCCACGGGTGGGCGCGGAGGTTCTGGCAAGGGTCGCCGGATCACCGCGGCGTGCCCGAAGCGCCCGGCCGCGTCGTGACGCTCGTCGAGGACGCGCGCGCGGTCTGCGGGGGATGCGCCTACCGGATCGACGTCGAAGGGAGCGAGGCGGTCCTCGCAGCGCTCGACGAGCGCGAGCGCGCCGGCTTCGTGCGGCGGATGCTGCCGGTCCACGCGGAGCCCGACCACGCGCCGTTCGCGGAGGCGATCACGTACGTCGCCGACACGGCGAACCCCTGGTTCCTCGGACCTCTGCCGGAGCGGGAGATCGCGGCCTGGGTCAGCGTCCGCCGCGGTCCGAGCGGTCCGAACGTCGAGTACGTCCTCCGTCTCCGCGACACGCTGGCGGAGCTCCAGGTCGAGGACGAGCACGTCGAGGCGATTGCTTCCTTTCTCGGGGTCGCAGGCGACCGGCAGGCGTCGTAGGCTTCGGTCATGTTCTTCCGTCAGCTCTTCGACGCGAGCTCGTCGACGTACACGTATCTCCTCGCCGACGAAGAGACGCACGAAGCCGTGCTGATCGACACGGTCTTCGAGCAGTACACGCGCGACGCGGCGCTCCTCCGTGAGCTCGGGCTGAAGCTGGTCGCGACGCTCGACACGCATGTCCACGCCGACCACGTGACGGGGGCGTGGCTCTTCCGCCAGGCGAACGGCAGCGACATCGTCGTGTCGAAGCGCGCGGGCGCCGACGGCGCGACGCGGCTCGTCGAGGAAGGCGACGAGATCCGCTTCGGCAAGCACGGCCTGCGCGTGCTCGCCACGCCGGGTCACACCGACGGCTGCGTGACGTACGTGACGCTCGATCAGAAGATGGCGTTCACCGGCGACGCGCTCCTCATCCGCGGCGCCGGACGCACCGACTTCCAGCAAGGCGACGCACACGCGCTCTTCGGCTCGATCACCAAGAAGATCCTGTCGCTCCCCGACGACTGCCTGCTCTACCCCGCCCACGACTACGCCGGGCGCACGGTCACGACGGTCGCCGAGGAGCGCGCCTTCAATCCCCGCTTCGGCGGCGGCGCGAACGAGCGCGACTTCGTCGGCTACATGTCGAACCTCAACCTGCCGCATCCGAAGCAGATCGACGTCGCCGTCCCCGCGAACCAGCGCTGCGGGAAGCCGGAGCACGGCACCCTTCCCCAGCCGGCGACGTGGGGCCCGGTCGTGATGACCTACGCCGGCATCCCGGAGGTCGACGCGACCTGGGTGCACGAGCACCCGGACGCGGTCACGGTCCTCGACGTCCGCGAGCCCGACGAGCTCTCCGGCCCCGACCGCCGGATCCCCGGCTCGAAGCACGTGCCGCTCGGCGAGCTCCGCCAGCGCCTCGGCGAGGTGCCGGAAGGCAAGCCGGTCGTCGCCGTTTGTCGGAGCGGACGCCGCTCGGCGCAGGCGACGGTCATTCTCAAGAGCGGCGGCCGAAAGGACTGCGCGAACCTCGCGGGCGGAATGCTTCGCTGGAATGCGCTGGGGTTCCCGGTCGGCTGAAGCTGCCGCCAATTTGGCCCACGTCACGCGCTGCGACTACCACGACAGGCGGTGAAGCACGTCGGGTGGTCCTCGGCTCTCTTGTGCGTTCTGCTCGGCGCGACGGGCTGCGGGCGCGATGCGGCTCCCGCGGCGGCCGTCACGACGACGACGAGCGCGACCGACGACGCGGGCGTCGTCGAGCAGGACGGTGACCCGGCCAGCGGTCGCAAGAAGGTCGCCGACGGCGCCGTGCCGCCGCGCGACCTGCCCGTCCTCCCCGCCGGTGAAGGACGCGCGCCGGTCGGGCTCGACGGCACCGCCGACCCGACCTGGCCGCCCCCTCTCCCCGATGCCGTTCCGAAGATCGCTGCGCTCGCGATCGAGACCGCCGTCTTCTCCCAACCGGATGTGACATCGGCGCGGCTCGGCACGCTCCGCGTCGGCGCGCTCGTCGAGGTCGATCCGAAGCCGCTCCGCGGCAAGGGCTGCTCGGCCGGGTTCCGCGCGATCAAGCCCCTCGGCTACGTGTGCCTCGGGACGGCGACGCTCGATCTCGAGAACCCGATCGTGCGCGCGTCGACGCGGAGGCCCGATCACGGCGAGAAGCTCCCGTACATGTACGGGATGGCGGTGAAGGGCGGCCCCGCCTACGCGCACCTGCCGAACGCCGAGCACGTCGAAGCGCTCGAGCCCCATCTCCCGCAGCACATCCGGATGTGGACGCGCGACCGCGTCAACGGCTCGTCCTACGGCTACGAGCTGTGGGGCAAGTGGAAGAAGGAGCCGATCCTCCCGCCGCTCCAGGCGATGGCCGAGAAGCGGACCGACCCCGACCTCCCCTGGTACGTCGTCGACGGCGCGCGCCTCCCGAACCTCTCCGGACAGATCGACCGGACGCACGCGAAGGCCGGCGAGTTCTCGCGTCACAACGGGATCGCGTTCGTCGACTCGTTCCTCTGGAGCGGCCGCCGCTACAACGTCTCGGTCGACCTCCGCCTCATGCCCGCCGATCGGTTCCGTCCGATCCGAGGCTCGGAGTTCCACGGCGTCCGGATCGGCGAAGACGTCACGCCTCCGTTCGCCTTCGTGAAGGGCAAGAAGGCGCACGTGCACACCGACGCGGGGCCGAAGAAGCTCGCGCGGACGAACGACGTCTTCGAGTGGCGTTCCACCGTGAAGCTCACGGGCAAGAAGCGCGTCCAGAAGGAGCGCACCTTCGTCGAGCTCGAGGACGGCCGCTGGATCGCGGAGGACGCGCTCGCCGTCGTCGAGATCCAGAAGAAGATGCCGCCCGGCTCGAAGGCCGGCGAGAAGTGGATCGACGTGAGCATCCTCCAGCAGGTGCTCGTCGCGTACGAAGGGCTAACGCCCGTCTACGCCACGCTCGTGTCGACCGGCGAGGCTGGGCTCGGCGATCCCAAGACGACGCGCTCGACCGTCCTCGGCGCCTTCCGGATCAACACGAAGTTCATCACGACGACGATGGACTCCGACGTCGTCGGCGAGGAGTTCGAGCTCCGCGACGTGCCCTACGTGCAGTACTTCAAGGAGGGCTACGCCCTCCACGCGTCGTACTGGCACGACGTCTTCGGTCAGCCGAAGAGTCACGGCTGCATCAACCTCGCGCCCGAGGACGCGCGGCGCCTCTTCTACTGGACGGAGCCCCGCGTGCCGCCGCACTGGCACGGCGCCTCGAAGGCGATGGGCACCGTCGTGAACGTGCGCGCGGGGAAGATCTAGGTCACTGCAGGGAGACGGTGCCGCCGCACGGCACGTCGATCGTACGGAGCGGCTCGAGCCCCGCGCGGATGCGGTGACGGCCGCACGGGAGGACGACGCGACCGCCGCTCACCCGCTTGTAGTCGCCGTCGACGAGCACCGTCTTCAGCTCGGCGTCGACGACGACGGTGCCGGTCGACGCGACGGGCGCGGCAGGCGCCGGCGGCGGCGGCGCCGCGGTCACGACCGGTGCTGGCGGCGTGGTCGGGGCAGGCGCGGGCGCGGCGGCGGGCTGGGGCTTCGTCGCGGGCGCGGGCTTCGTCGTCGGGTTCGCAGCGGCATGCGAGGTCGACGTATGCGTCGCGGGTGCGGGTGCGGGTGCGGGTGCGGGGGCCGCGGCCGTGGCCGGAGGAGCGCCGAGCGGACGCGTGTTCGGCGACGTGCCCGAGGGATGGTCGACGTGCGCGGCGAGCGACGTCGTCGTGCTCGTCGCGGCCGGAGCCGGTTCGGTCTCGCCGGTGAGCGCGGGATCCTTCGTCGGCGCGGTCGCGGGCTCCTCGAGCGAGCCCGACGTCGCGCGCGCGATCTCGACCGTGCGCGGCGCGGGGCGAGCTGCGGCCGCGGCCGCGCCCTCCTCGCGGTTGCCCATCGCGAGCGCGACGACGACGGCCGCCGCGAACGCGGCGACGAACGCGGCGGAAGCGAGCGCGACGATCGACGTGCGCGGACGCGTCGCGGCCGACGCCTGCGCGGCCGTCATCGGCGCCATGCGCACGGTGCCGTCGACGTGACGGGGCCCCGTCGCGACGTCGAACGCCATCGGCGGGATCGACGTCGGACGCGGCTGCGGCGGCATCGTGGAGATCGAAGGCGCCATCGGTCGCGCGGCCGGAAGCGGCGTCGAAGCGGGCTGCGCGGCACGGCGTGCGGCCTGCGTGTCCGCGAGCGCGAGCGGCGCGGGAGCGCCTGTCGCGGGCGGCTGCGCGGCCTGCGCGGCCTGGAGCTCGGACGAAGGGAGGATGACGGTGTCGCCCGGGCCGTCGTCGTCGACGAGCGAGGTGAGATCGGCCGCGGGTGCGGGTGCGGGTGCCGCCGCGATCGTGGTCGCGGGAGGAGCGACGACCGTCGCCGCCTCGTTCGCGCCGCGTGCGGCGTCGATCTCGGCAGCGGTGAGGACGACCGTGTCCTGCGGGTCGTCCGCGCTCGACGCGGATGGCGTCGCCGTGTTCGTCGGCATCCCGGAAATCGTCGGCGTGCTCGTCGGCGTCGCCGTCGGCATCACCGCCGACGCCGGCGGAGCGGCACGGACGACGGTGGAGGACGGCACCGCGGCCGCCATCACGGCGGCGGGAGCGGCGGCCGCGATCGTGACGGCGGCAGGCGCAGGCGCGGCGACGACGGTCGGCGCCGGCGGAGGCGTGGCGACGATCGGCGCGGGCACGACCATCGGCATCGCGACGGGCGCAGGCGCCGGCATCGCGACGGGCGCAGGCGCCGGCATCGCGACGGGCGCGGGGTTCGCGCTGGGATGCGCGTACGGCCCATGGGCCATCGGGTGTGCCGACAGCATCGGCTGAGGCATTCCCATGATCGTGGCGCCGACCGTGTTCGGCGCGACCGCAGGCGGCATCGGCGAGGCGATCCCGACCGACGTCGCGGTGAACGACGGATACGCGGGCGGGGGCGAGAGATCGATCGGCGTCGCGCGCGGCGGCTGCGTCACGGGCCTCCGCTCGACGAGCGAATCGAAGATCGAGAGGTCCCCGGACTCTCCTGCTGCCTCGACCTCGACGAAGTCGGAGTCGTCGATCTCCTCGAGCTCGTCGGCCGAGAGCTCCTCGGCATCGACAGCAGCAGCGAGGGCGGAGGACGATTTGGACGAAGAGGGCGAAGAGGCCAAGGCGATGCCTTTCTTCTGGTGCGAGGGGACGAGGGCGGGCGGAGTCTGACCCGGATCGGCGGAAACGCAAGCGAGGGTGCGGACCGATCTGCGCGCCCGGAGAACATCGCTGTTCCGCGGACTTCCGCGCGACCCCGCAGCCCGTGTACGGCGGCGCGACGCCGAACCTTCCCGGCCGGACCGCGAGCGCGCGAGGAGCCGAGCCGCGCGGCGAAACGTCCTCCGCGACGGCAGCGCTTCGCACCTGGGCTCGCAACTACCGAAAACGACGTGGTCCTGGCGCCTGCAGCATGGACGGTGTACGAGCCACGACCCTCATGGAATCCAGCGAGCTCGCGAACACCCTCGGACCAGCGCTCGCACGAGCGTTCGAGGAGCGCGGCTACTCCGCGCTCACGCCCGTGCAGCAAGCCGTCCTGGCCCCGGAGCATGCGGGCCGTGACCTTCGTGTCTCGTCGCAGACCGGCTCGGGCAAGACCGTCGCGCTCGGCCTCGCCGTCCGCGACGTCGTCACGGAGGACGCGACCCCCGACGACAACAAGGCGCGCCCGCGCGCGCTCGTGCTCGTCCCCACGCGTGAGCTCGCGAAGCAGGTCCACGAGGAGCTCTCGTGGCTCTTCGCGCCGCAGAAGCTCCGCGTCGCCGCCGTCACGGGAGGCGGAGGGTACCGGGACGAGCTCCGGTCGTTCCGGAATGGCCCCGCGATCATCGTCGGGACGCCGGGCCGCTTCCGCGACCACCTCGACCGCGGCTCGATCGACCCGAGCAACGTCGCGGCCGTCGTCCTCGACGAAGCGGACCGCATGCTCGACTTCGGCTTCCGGGAGGAGATCGAGGCGATCGTCGGGATGCTCCCCGAGGAGAAGCGCGTCCATCTCGTGTCGGCGACCTTCCCGCGCGACGTGAAGGCGCTCGCCGACCGCGTGCAGCGCGATCCCGCGCACGTGATGGGAACGCCGCTCGGGGCGGCGAACCAGGACATCGAGCACGTCGTGCACCTCGTGCACAACCGCGAGCGGCTCGACGCGATCGTGAACCTCTTGCTGAGCGACCCGGGCGCGCAGACGCTCATCTTCTGTCACACCCGCGCGGACGTCGCCGATCTCGGCGCTGCGCTGGTCGACATCGGGTTCACCGTCGCGACGCTCTCCGGCGAGATGGAGCAGGCCGAGCGCAATCGCGCGCTCGCGGCGTTCAAGCGTGGAAAGCTCGACGCGATGGTCGCGACCGACGTGGCCGCACGAGGGATCGACGTCGCGGACATCTCGCGCGTCATCCATGCCGACCCGCCGAACGACGCCGACGCGTACACGCACCGGAGCGGACGCACCGGACGCGCGGGCCGCAAGGGCACGAGCGACGTCCTCGTGACGCCCCCCGCCCTCGTTCGCACGCTCCGCACCCTCGAGCGCGCGCGGGTGAAGTGGAGCATGACGCCGATCCCCAGCGCGGACGAGATCCTCGCGGCGCAGGACGAGAAGCTCGTGAACGATCTCACCGGCGCAGGCGGCGAGAGCGGCGAGGCGGAGGAGCCCTCGAAGCGGCTCGTGTCCCTCGCCGAGCGGCTGCTCGCGACGGGTGATCCTGCGCGCGTCATCGCGCGCCTCCTCGCGCGCGTGCGTGGTCGTGGGCCGGAGCCGCGTCACGTGACGCCGATCGCGCCGCCGGCCGGTCGCCGCGAAGCGAGCTTCGGGCGTGAGGGCGGATTCGCCGGGCGCGACGGTGCGTTCGCCGGGCGCGAAGGCCGCGAAGGGCCGCGCGAGGGCCGCGAAGGGCCTCGTGAGGGCGGCCGTCGGGCGATGACGTCGGGCGATCCGTCGTACCGTCCGTTCCGCATCTCGTGGGGCACGATGCAGGGCGCAGACGCGCGGAGGCTGCTCGCGGTCGTCTGTCGTCGTGGCAACATCCGCGGTGGCGACGTCGGAGCGATCCGCCTCGCGCCGACGTTCTCCGTCGTCGAGGTGAAGGGCGACGTCGCAGAGTCCTTCGAGCGCTCCGCGCGCGAGCCGGACCCGCGCGCACCGCGCGTGCAGATCCGACCGTGGGTGGAAGAGGGCGGCGAGCCGCCGACGAGGGCACCGCGTCCGGAGCGAGCGCCGCGGGCCGAAGCGCCGTCGCGTGAACGCGAGCCGGCCGAGGCCGCCCCGCCGGAGCGCCCCTCGAAAGCGCGCGGGATGGCCGACACGTACGCGGCGCCGGCGGAGCGACCGTCGAGGCGAACCGTCGCCGAGACGCCCGCCGAGCGGCCGTCGAAGGCACGCGTCGCGGAGACGCCCGCCGAGCGCCCGGCGAAGCGCACCGTCGCCGAGACGCCCGCCGAGCGGCCGTCGAAGGCACGCGTCGCCGAGACGCCCGCCGAGCGGCCGGCGCGTGGACCTGCTGCGGAGCGGCCGTCGCGTGCGCGAGCGGAAGAAACGGAACGTCCGGCGCGCGCGCGGCGAGCAGAGGCACCGGAGGCCGGCGCGCCTTCGCGGCCGGCGCGTGGAGCCGCGCCGGAAGAGCGTCCCCGCGATCGCCGCCCGATGGGCGGTCGTGACGACCGCGGACCTTCGCGCGATCGCCGCCCGATGGGCGGTCGTGACGACCGCGGACCTTCGCGCGATCGGCGTCCGCCGATGGGCGGTCGCGACGACCGCGGTGCGGGTCCGTCGCGCCATCCGTCGGCACGGGGTCCGAATCGCTTCCCGAATGCTCCGCCGCGCGACGATCGCGGACCGCGTCCGACTCCGTCGCGCTACGGCACGCAGCCGACGGACCGCGCCGACCGCGCCGACCGCCCTGCCCCGCGCATCATCCGCGGCCCGGTCCGGAAGTCCGAGGACGCGCCGGCCGCCGAGCGGCGCCCGAAGCGCCGCTGAGCCGGCACCTCCGTTCGGCGAGGTCATCGACCTCGACGTGAGCTACGCCGCCGGGTGTTGGAGCGCCGCGAGCACTTCGCCCGGCGTCGTCAGCCCGCTCGCGAGCAGGACGCCCGCGTAGCGAGCAAGCCCCACCATCGCCGTCGCCGTCGCCGCTCGGAGCGCGGGAAGGTCCGCGCTCGACGCGATGGCGTCCCGCACCGGATCGCTCATCACGAGGAGCTCGTAGAGTCCGATGCGGCCTTTGAAGCCGGTTCCGTCGCACGCGGCGCAGCCACGGCTCCGTTTGAGCGAGGGGGTCTCGTTCTCTCGGAACGCACCGACGCGGACGAGCTCCGCGAGGATCGCCGCGGGAACCTCCGCGCGCTCGGCGCACGCCGTGCACGCACGCCGGACGAGCCGCTGATGGAGGACACCGGCGAGCCCGTTGGCGATCGCGTACCTCTCGACGCCGAGGTCGGCCAGCCGGAGCGCGGCCTCGATCGAACCGTTGCTGTGGATCGATCCGAGCACCAGGTGCCCGGTCATCGACGCTTCCGTCGCGATCCGCGCGGTGTCCTGATCGCGGAGCTCGCCGATCATGATGACGTCCGGATCCTGGCGGAGGAGGCTCCGTAGGAGGAGCGAGAAGGTCGCTCCGTGCTGCGGCTGGACCTGGACCTGGGTGACGCCGTCGAGGTGGTACTCGATCGGGTCCTCGACCGTGACGACGTTCAGCTCCGGCCGGCTCCGAGCGGCGAGCGCGCTGTAGAGGGTCGTCGTCTTGCCCGCTCCCGTCGGCCCGCTCACGAGAACGAGGCCTTGGGGTCGTTCGACCAACTGGGTGAACGACTGGCGCACCTTCTCGATGACGATGAGGCTCGACAGATCGGAGATGCCGTCTTGCGCATCGAGGATCCGCATCACCGCCTTCTCGCCGAACTTCGCCGGCAGCGTGGAGAGGCGGAGATCGACGATGCGGTTGTCGACGCGGACGCTGATCCGTCCGTCCTGGGGCTTCCTGACCTCGGTGATGTCCATGTGGGCGAGGAGCTTCAGTCGGCTCAGGATCGGCCGATGCAGCTCGCCCGCGATCGGCGGGCCCTTCCGCGGACGAAGGAGGCCGTCCACGCGATAGCGCACCATGACGCCACGCCGATCGTTCTCGACGTGGATGTCCGAGGCACCCAACGCGATGGCGGTGCCGACGATGTCGTCGACGAGCGACACGACGGCGGCTCCGTTCGGAGGATTCGTGCTCGCACGCGCGTTCCGCGCGCCTTCGTCGTCGAGGAAGGCGATCGTCGCGGGTGCCGCCGCCGGACCCGTCGCCGGCGGCACGCTCGGCGTCGAGGTGCGGCCCACGAATCGCTCCCAGGTCTCCGCCCGCATCGCGACGATCCGGATTTGCACGCCGCCGAGGGCCCGCCGCAGCGCCTCGACTCCGACGGCGTCCGTCGGGTCGACCATCGCGACGGTCATCGATCGTCCCGAGCTCTCGATCGGGATCATGCGATGTCGGCGGCAGATCTGCTCTGGCGCCCATCGGAACACGCTCGGGTCGAGCTTTCGACCTTCGAGCCCGTCCCACGGCACGACGTTCTGCGTGGCGAGGGCGTCGAGCCGACGGCCGACGACGGCCGCGAGGTTCACGGCCACCTGCGGGACGCCCGTGAGGAGGCTGCCGAACGACTCCGCCGTCATGGCGTGCGCGACGACGCCGTCGAGCGCGACGTACGTGCATCGCTGCCGTCCCGAGAGGACGGCTTCCTCTCCGAACGACTCGAACGCGCCGAGCTCGCCGACCAGCTGCGGGAACGCGAGGCCGCCTGCGTGGAGGAGCATCCCCACGCTGCCGGATTCGACGACGCACACGGAGCTCGGTGGGTCGTCCTGGCAGAGGATCTCGGCGCCTCGCTCGAACCGGAGGGGCCTCGCGTGGACCGCGATCTGTTCGAGGTACCTGGCGGGGACATCGCGAAACAGTGCGGCTCTCGCGAGAGCCGGGAGGCTACCGTTCATCGCCCTCGCCGTGGTTCTCCTGCAAGTGACGCATGTTCGGCCGGAGCGCCCACCGCGCGCCGGACTCGTCCTCGAGCGTGATCAACGAAAGGTCGTGCGGCCTGAAATCGGGCACGAGCGTCGTGCTGTCGTCGATGCGCCCGAGTGCGACGACAGCATCCGGATGGTCGGGCGGCGGCAACGGCGGCGTCGACTTCAGACGCACGGGCGTGGCGGAGCCCTCGGCGAGAGCGAGGGCTGCAGCCGCCTCGGAGGGGGCGAGGACCCCCACGACCCCTTCGGAGGACCGGAATGCCCAAAGCCTCGGCTTCTGACCTGAATCATCGCTCGACATCGTCATCGCTCCAGGATGCGGTGGAATGAGGCGACGACGAGAAGCACCAACCGTGCCCTCGGGGTGAACCGGCTCGGCATCCGCTCGGCACGCCCTCCGGTTGACTTGGTAAGTAAACATTCACATACTTCAGACGTGGCCACCACCGTCCGGCGCAGTCACGAGGAACGGCGCACCGAAATCGCGGATGCCGCGCTCCGGATCATCGCGACGCGTGGGATTGCGGCGCTCACGGTCGCCCACCTCGCGAGCGAGCTCGGCCTCACGGGCGGCGCGCTCTACCGGCATTTCGAGTCGACGGACGCGATCCTCGTCGCCGTCGCACAGCGGGCCGTCGAGCTCGTCGACGGAACGCTCCCCTCGCCGGACCTCGCCCCGCTCGCGTGGCTCGAGCGCTTCGTCGAGTCGCGCTCGACGACGGTCGGCGGTCACCCGGGGCTCGCGCGGCTCCTCGTCTCCGATCAGCTCGCGATGGCGTTGCCCGCAGCGGCGCTCGAGCACGTCCAGGGCGCCGTCCGGCGGACGTTCACCGCGATCGAGCACGCGCTGAGGCGCGGGCAGGAAGCGGGCGACGTCCGCGACGACGTCGACGCGCGCGACCTCGTGCCGATCGTGGCCGGCACCGTGCAGATGCTCGCGCTCGCGCGTGCGGGGTCGCATCAGTCGCGGATTGTCGTCCCGGCACGGACGTGGTCTGCGCTCCGAACGCTCCTGGCGACGCCGAAGGGGAAGCGAGGACGGCGATGACGCTCTTCTCCTGCCGTCTCGTGCGCCGTGGAGGCGTCACGGCCTTGTTCGTCGTCGCGATCGGCGGCGGCGGGGCCGCGTTCGCGCGCAGGCCGGTCGACGTCCGCACGCAGCACGTCGAGGCCGGCCCCGTCGAGCGCGTCGCGGTCGGCACCGGCACGATCGAGAGCGAGGCACAGGTCGCTCTCGCCTTCACGATCCCGGGCCGGATCTCCGCCGTGGAACTCCGCGAAGGCGATCGGGTGCATGCCGGCGACATCGCGG
Source organism: Polyangiaceae bacterium (assembly GCA_039809485.1). GTDB lineage: Bacteria > Myxococcota_A > Polyangia > Polyangiales > Polyangiaceae > Labilithrix. Next base: position 59,346 of record JBDHVE010000008.1, read on the forward strand.
CGACCCTCGACGCGAGCGAGCACGAACGGAGCCTCGCGGTGGCGGCGCGCGGGATCGACGTCGCTGCCGCCGGCGCGACACGGAGTGGCGCCGAGGTCGAGAGAGCCGAGGTCGCGCTCGAGGCTGCCGAGCGCGACGAGGCTCGCGTCGGTCGTCTCTTCGCCGGAGGATCCGTATCGCAAGCCGAGCTCGACGTCGCACGCGAGCGTCTGGCCCGCGCGCGTGCCGATCTCGATGCCGCGCAGGCGGCGAAGCGGCAGGGCTCCGGGAACGTCGCGGCGGCGCGCGCCACCGTCGCGCTCCACGCGCAGCGCAAGGAGGAAGGCGTCCTCCGGAGCCCCTTCGACGGCGTCGTCGTGCGTCGCCTCCACGAGCCGGGAGACGTCGTCGGCCCCGCCGCGGCGGTTCTCGTCGTCGCCTCCACCCGCAAGGTCCTCGCGCGCGTCTGGATCGACGAGTCCTCGCTCCACGATCTCCGCGAGGGACAAGAAGCGCGCGTCACGTTGCGCAGCGATCCCTCACGCACGTTCCGCGCGCGACTCGATCGCGTCGCCGTGGAGGCGGACCGCCAGACGCACGAGGTCCTCGCCGATCTCGAGCTCGTCGAGCGTCCGAGCCGCCTCGTGCTCGGCGAGCGCGCCGACGGCGCGATCGTCGTCGCGCGGCGCGACGCAGTGCTGCGTGTACCGCGCGGCGTCTGCGACGTCGCACGCGCGCGTTGCCTCGTCGATCGCGGCGGCGTCGTGGCGGCGGTCGAAGCGCGGTTCGGCCTCGTCGGAGACGACTGGGTCGAGGTCGCGTCGGGGCTGACCGCGACGGATGTCCTCCTCACCAAGCCGGACCAGCGCGGTGAGCTGCCGGTCGGGCGCCGTCATCGCGAGGCGCGGCCATGAACCTCGCGCTGCGAGACCTACGCCATCAGCTCCGGCGCTTCGTCGCGACGAGCGTCGGGCTCGGACTGCTGCTCGCCGTCGTGCTCGCGATGGGCGGCATCTACCGCGGGCTCGTCGAGGACGCGACGGTGCTCGTCGATCGGATGAACGCCGATCTCTGGCTCGTCCAGCGCGGAACGCGTGGTCCCTTCGCGGAGCGCTCGACGCTTCCCTCCAGCGTCGAATCGCGTGCGCGCGTCGTCCCGGGCGTCCTGCAGGCGGCTTCGTTCACGACGACGACGCTCCAACCGATCCACCGTGGCCGTGTGCTCCGCACGAGCCTCGTCGGGCTCGCGTGGCCCGACGAGCGAGGCCAGCTCCTCCCGATCGTCGCAGGCCGCGCGATCGAGCGCGCCCACCGCGAGCTGGTCGTCGATCGCACGCTCGACCTGCCGCTGGACGAGGTCGTCGAGCTCGGCGACGAGACGTATCGTGTGGTGGGGATCACCGAAGGCCTCGTCGCGTCGGGCGGTGACGGCCTCGCGTTCGCGACGCAGTCGGACGTCGCGCGCATCCAGGCCTACCTCGTGCCGGAGGCGCGGCGCATGCGCGGAAGCGGAGACCAGGCCCAGCCGATCTCCGCCGTCATGGTGCACGTCGCGCCCGGAGAGCGCGTCGAGGACGTGAAGCGCCGCTTCGAGGCGTGGTCCGACACGGCGGTCTACACGACGGAGGAGCAGCGCTCGTTCTTGCTCGAGGGCGTCGTCGACAAGGCGCGGAGACAGATCGGCCTCTTCCGCGCGCTGCTCGCGGTCGTCTCCTCGATCGTCGTCACCCTCGTCGTCTTCAACATGACGGTCGCGAAGACGCGGGAGATCGCGCTGCTGAAGCTGATGGGCGCGAAGCTCCGGCTCATCGTCTCGATGATCGTCCAGCAGTCGCTCGCGCTCTCGCTGCTCGCCTACGGCGTCGCCCTCGTCGTCGCGCAGGTCGCCTTCCCTCTCTTCCCGCGACGCGTGATCGTCGGGCCGCAGGAGCTCGCCGGCGTGCTCGTCCTCTCGATCGCGATCGGGCTCGTCGCGAGCCTCGCCGCGGTCCGCCGCGCGCTCGGGATCCCCGCCACCACCATCCTCGCGAGTTGACCATGGAAGCGCTTGCCGGCGAGTCGCTCTGGAAGACGTACGGCCGCGGAGACGCGGAGGTGGTCGCCCTTCACGACGTGAGCCTGCGGGTGATGCGCGGGGAAGTGGTCGCGCTCCTCGGACCGAGCGGGTCAGGGAAATCGACGCTCCTGACGACGCTCGGCCTCCTCCAGATGCCGGACCGCGGCATCGTCCGCGTCGCGGGCGAACGCGTCGTGGACGGCGAGCGAGCGCTCGCGGACCTGGCAATGCTCCGCCGCGAGCGTCTCGGCTTCGTGTTCCAGAAGGCGAACCTCGTACCGTTCTTGTCGACGCTCGAGAACGTGCTCGTCGCGTTCACGATCAACGGCGTGACCGGGCGCGAAGCGCGCAGCAAGGCCGGCGAGCTCCTCGGCTATCTCGGGCTCGCAGACCGCGTCGACCACATGCCCGACCAACTGTCGGGCGGCCAGCAACAACGCGTCGCGATCGCACGCGCGCTCGCCGTGCAGCCCGCGGTCGTGCTCGCGGACGAGCCGACCGCCGCACTCGACAGCACGCGGAGCCGGGACGTCATGCAGCTCTTTCGTCGCGTCGCGCACGACCGCGGCGCGGCCGTCGTGGTCGTCACCCACGACCATCGCACCCTCGACGCGTTCGACACCGTCCACGAGATGGAAGACGGACGCCTTTTCCCTCATCGGCCGGCGCACGCCGACCACGCGGAGCAGATCGCATGAACCTACCCTCCTCGTTCCACTTCCTCCGCCCGGGCTGGTGGGGAGTCCATCTCGTCGCAATCGCGACCGTCGCCGGCGCCGGCTTCGTCGCCGGCCTCCACCACGCGGAGCCTTCCGCCGGGCACCACGACCACGGGGCGCCCGCAGCCTCCACCGGCGCGGCGAACCCCGTCCAGGCGGAGATGCGGCTCTTGTCGAGCGCGCTCGCGACCGCGCCGGCGAGCTTCGCCGCCGGCGACCTCCGCCCGTTCGAGCACCAGCTCCATGCGGTCCACGCCGCGAAGGAGAAGACCGAAGAGGCGCTCCATCACGGCACCTACCGACTCCCGAAGAACGCGGACAAGCTCGAACGCTTCGCGGAGCTCGATCGCGACTTCCACGCCGCGCTCGAGAAGCTCGCCGCGCACGCCGCGAAGAACGAGCTCGCGGCGGCGGCGACGGCCTACGGCGCCGTGCTCGGCGCCTGCAACGGGTGCCACACCGAGTTCCGCTGACGGAGTCACCGGGCGAGCGGCCCGCCGCCTTCACCCTGAAGTCGTCACACGTGAGCGATCCACGCGCGCACGATCGCCTCGAACGCGGCGCGATTCGCGCGGACGGCGCGTCCAGCGCCTAGCGTCACGAGGGCGCGGTCCTTGCCGCGCCACGCGAGGAGGCCGTTCGGATCGGCGACGGTGAAGGCTTCCAGTCCGGGGCGCTTCTTCGCGCCGAGATGGAAGACGAGCTGGACGGCGTCCTTCACGCGCAGGTTGAACGTCGCGAAGTAATCCGCGTCGGTGCGAAAGCTCGGCGCGTTCCACTTGATGCCTTCGCGGATCGCAGGACTGACGCCGAGGACGACGCGCCGGACGAGCTCGATCTCCTTCCGCAGCGGGTGGTCGAGGTCGCGGAGGTACGCGACGACGTCGTCGTCTCTGACCGGCATGGCCGGATCGTCGACCAACTCGGCGGCAACGTCGAGAGGGATGTGCGGGGAGCGGCCAGAGGCGCTCGTGAACACGCCGGCGCGATGCGGAGCGATCGCGTCGACGAGGAGGCAGTCGCGACCGACGTGCCGCTTGTCGACGTCGTCGTACGGAAGCACCAGCCATCTGTCGGCGGCCTTGCGCTGGAGCGCTTGGAGCTTCGACATCGGGATCCCTCTCGTGTGGTCGGAGGCGCCGCGCGGCGCACACTCCGCGGCGTCGAGCGACTCCTCGACGAACCGGCGAAGCGCGTGCATCTGCGTTTCGCGTTGCTCGCCTCGCTCGGGTGGAGATAATGCGCCGATGTCGACCGCACGAAGGCCCGCGGCCCCCCCCATCCTCGTCGGGACCGACTTCTCGAAGAGCGCCCTGAACGCGATCGAGCGAGCCATCCGAATCGCGAAGGCCCTTCGGTCACCGCTCCACGTCGTGCACGCGAGCTCACGACTACCGCGGACGGTGCTGAAGTCGCTGCATCTCCGAGACGACGACCGGGCCGTGCGTCAGGGGATCCACGAAGCCGTCGCTCTCGCGCGCGCGGCGAACGTCACGGCACACGGGCACCACGTGCACGGCGCTCCCACGAGCGCGCTCCGCGCGAAAGCCCGTGAGCTCTCGGCCGCGCTGATCGTCGTCGGAGCTCGCGGCCGCAGCCTCCCCGACACGTTCGTAGGGTCGACCGCCGAACGAATCGCGCCGCTGGCGCGCATTCCCGTCCTGCTCGTGCGGACGCCGCCCCAGCGTCCCTATCGCGACGTGGTCGTCGCCGTGGACACGAAGACGGACCTGGAGCACGCGCTCGCGGCGGCGGCCCTCGTCGCGCCCGGTCAGCAGGTCTCGCTGGTCCACGCCTACGAGGGACCGTTCGAGGCGACGCTCCGGGTTCACGGAGTCGACGCAGAAGCGATCCGAGCCTACCGGCACGATTCGCGACGGCAGGCGCGGGCGGCGCTCCTCTCACGCATGCGCGAAGCAGGTCTCGATCCGGGATCCCTCGTCCTTCGCCACGGCGACCCGCGGCGCGTGCTCGTACGGGAGGAGCGCAGCGGCCGCGACGGCCTCCTCGTCATCCAGCGAGGACGCTCCGCCCTCGGTCATCTGCTTCTCGGCAGCGTCACGCGTTCCGTCGTCGCGCACGGGCGCTCCGACGTCCTCATCACGTGACGGGGCCTCAGCGCGGCCCGAGTCGGCCGAGCGGAGCCGGCACATCCGGCGCCCGCGCCTGACGCTGGCGGAACAGCGCCGCTCTCGCGAGGAGCACGGTCGTCACCGGGACGGTGACGGCGAGCAGCGCCATCACGAGCCACGGGTGAAGCTCGAGGCTCGAGTCGAGCAATGAGAAGGTCACGACGCCGGCGATCGCCACACTCCAACTTCCGAGCGTGTACGCGAGCGCAGGTGGATGCATACGCAGGAAGAAGTCGCGGAGGAACACGAACCCGAACGCGGAAATCATGACGAACACTCCGCTCGTCACGAGCAGCACTGCCGCGACCGCTTCTGCCCAGAGCGGGCCCCCCGTCATTCGATCACCTCTCCGCGCAGGATGAACTTCGCCATCGCCGACGAGCTCACGAAGCCGAGCAGCGCGATGAGCAGCGCAGCCTCGAAGTACGTGTCGGTCGCGTGCCGGATCCCGAGCACCAGCATCGTGAGCATCCCGTGGAAGTAGAGGAGATCCAGCGCGAGCACGCGATCCTGCGCACGCGGTCCGCGTACGAGGCGGACGAGCACCAGAGCCGACCCGAACGCGTAGCAGCCGAGCGCGAACGCCGTCGCAGCAGACAGCAAGGTCATTCGAAGATCTCCTTCAGCGGCGCCTCATAGCGTTTCTTGAAGTGCGCCACGAAGGACTCCTCGTCGACGACGTCCCACACGTGGAGCAGCATCGCGCTGCGATCGATCGAGAGCTCGGACCAGACCGTGCCCGGGACGATGGTGGTGACCATCGCGAGCGCGGCGAGCCCCACGTCGTCGCGCAGCTCGAGCGGAACCACGACGAAGCGCGCGCGCGGCAGTCGCCACGGCGAGACGACCACCCCCTTCGCGACCTGGAAGCACGAGACCACGACGTCGTAGCCGACTGTCACGACGTAGCGCGCGACCACGAGAGGACGCCCGACTCTCGCGCGAGGCGACAGACGCGCCGTCGCGAGAGGGATGACGACTCCGAAGCAGAGTCCGAGAAGGAACTGTTCGAGCCGCGCCGAGCGCGCCAGGACCACCCAGATCACGACCAACGCCGCCGTCGACAGTGGCGCGGGGACGATCTTCCGGAGGATGGTCATGGCCGGCCCTCCGCTTCGACGTTCGGTCGAGTCGGCCCCGGGAGGGGCTTCGCCGACAGCACCGCATCGATGTAGACCTTCGGCGCGTAGATTCCCTCGGCGGCGGCCGTCGTGAAGCGAAGGACCTCCTCGGCGTGCACCGTGAGCAGCGTGAACGCGAGGACGAGACCGAGCACCGGAATGCCCTCCGCGAGCTTCAGTCGCGCAGGCGGCCGCGCCACCCCCGCCCAGAAGTGCTGCACCCCGGCTCTCGCCAGCGCGACCGTCGCCACGAGACCGGAGAGGAGGAGGACGCCGAAGAGCGTCCACGCGCCGGCGGCGTGCGCGGCGCCGGCCGCCGTCGCGGCGGCCGCGAGCGCATCGAGGAGCCCGAGCTTCGCGACGAAGCCGGACAGTGGCGGCAAGCCAGCGACGACGAGCGCGGACGCCATGAACGCGAATCCGAGCAGGGCGAGGGAGAACGGGACGGCGCGACCGACGAGCGGCGCCTCCGCGTCATCGAGGTTGGTGTCCTCGTCGACGAGGACGACTTCGTCGGGCTCCGGCGCAGGGTCGACGCCGCCGTCCCTGCGCTCGACGAGCTCGACGAGGAGGAAGAGCGCGCTCGCGCCGAGGGTGGCGCTCACGAGGTAGAAGAGCGCCGCCGCCGTGAGAGCGACGTCTCCGAAGCCGATGGTCGCGACGAGCGTCCCGGCCGAGACGATGATCGCGAATCCGGCGATGCGGCCGAGGCGGAGCGACGCGACGAGACCGGTGGTCCCGAACACGATCGTCGCGATTCCACCGCAGAGGAGCAGGGGCGCGCCGAACCGCGCGGAGACGCCGGCGTCGGAAGAGAAGATCAGGGTCGACAAGCGCAAGAGCGTGTAGACGCCCACCTTCGTCATCAACGCGAAGAGCGACGCGACCGGAGGTGTCGCTGCCGAGTAGGCCGGCACGAGCCACGCATTGAGCGGCCAGATCGCCGCCTTGATCAGGAACGCGACCGCGAGGATGGCGGCGCCGGCGTGCAAGAGGCCGTGATCGACGGCGGGCACGAGCGCGACATTGGCCGCGACGTCGGCCATCGAGAGAGTCCCGGTCACCCCGTAGATCACCGCGAGGCCCACGAGGAAGAGCGACGACGCGAGCAGATTCACCGTGATGTAGTGGAGCCCGGTGCGGACGCGCGGCCAGCCGGACCCGTGCAGCTGGAGGCCGTAGGAGGCGGCGAGCATCACCTCGAAGAAAACGAACAGGTTGAAGAGATCGCCGGTCAGGAACGCGCCGTTCAAGCCCATGAGCTGGATGTGGAACAGCGGGTGGAAGTAGACGCCGGCTCGGCTCCATCCGGCCGACGCGTACACCAGAGCCGCGAGGCTCACGACGCCCGAGAGGACGAGCATGAGCGCGGAGAGGCGATCGACGACGAGGACGATCCCGAACGGGGCCTCCCAGTTCGCGGCCAGATAGACACCGACCGCGTGCGGCGCGCGTGCAGTCCACCTCGCGATCTCGAGGGCCACCGCGAGGCCCGCCACCGAGAACCCGATGCTGAGGAACGAGACGAACCGGCGAAGGCGCTCGCCGAAGAGCAGGATCGACGCCGCCGCCGCGAGCGGCAGCACGATCGGCAGCACGAAGAGGTGCGCGGGCGACGCGGTCATGCGTCCTCGTTCGTCCCGTCGACGTGATCGTTTCCGCTCATTCCTCGCGACGCGAGGAGGACGACGAGGAAGAGCGCCGTCGTCGCGAACCCGATGACGATCGCCGTGAGCACGAGGGATTGGGGCATCGGATCCGTGTAGTGGTCGAGATCCGCCGGCACCCCCGCGATCACGAGCGGCGCCTTGTCGATGAAGAGGCTGCCCATGCTGAAGATGAACAGGTTGACCGCGTAGGAGAGAAGCGCGAGCCCGAGAATCACCTGGAAGGTCCGCGGACGCAGGACGAGCCATACCCCCGCGCCGCCGAGGACACCGATGACGAGAGCCAACAGCGCCTCCATCACGCCCCGCCCCCGCGCCGCGTGGCACGCGCACGGCGCGCGCGAAGCGACTGATGCGCGAGCGCCGTCAGCAAGAGAAGCGTCGCGCCGACGACGACGGCGAAGACGCCCACGTCGAACACGGCCGCGCTCGGCAGGTGAACCAAGCCGATCGAAGGCAACCGGACGTGCGCGGTGTGCGTCGTCAAGAATGGGTAGCCTGCGACGATCGCGCCGAGGCCGGTCGCGACCGCGAGGAGGATGCCGACGGCGATCCAGCGCGCCGGAAGCAGCCGCGCGCGGGCCTCGACCCACTGCGTCCCGGCCATGACGTACTGGAGGAGGAATGCAATCGCGACGACGAGGCCAGCCACGAAGCCGCCGCCCGGCTCGTTGTGACCGCGCAGGAGGAGGTGCATGGCGACGAGGAGCGCGACGGGCATGATCAAGCGTGCGATCGCCGCAGGGACCATCAGGTACCCGCCGGCTGCCTTGTCGCCGGCACGCGGGCGGACGAGGTCGGTCTCCGGATCGGCCGGCACCGCGCTCTGCTGCTCCGGTGGATCGATGCTCTCCTTCGCCGGCCGGAAGCGGCGCAACAGCGCGAAGACGGTGAGCGCCACGGCGCCGAGCACGGTGATCTCGCCGATCGTGTCGAACGCACGGAAGTCGACCAGCATGACGTTGACGACGTTGGCACCGCCGCCCTGAGGCAGCGCACGAGCGAGGAAGAAAGGCGAGATGCTGCCGGGGGCCGGACGCGTGAGCATCGCGTACGAGAGCGCCGCAAGGCCGCTTCCGGCGGCGATCGCGAGCAGCAGGTCGCGCGCGCGCCGGGCGCGGTCACGAAGGCTCCGCCGGTGGGGCAGCCCCGGGACGCGCATCGGGAGCCAGCGAAGCCCGAGCAGGAACAGCATGGTCGTCACGATCTCGACGGCGACCTGAGTGAGGGCGAGGTCGGGCGCGGAGAACCACACGAACGTGAGGCAGGTCATCAAGCCGGCGCCGCCCAGCATCGTGATCGCCACGAGCCGGTGGAACTTCGCCTTCACCGCCGCACCGACGGCGCAGATCATCCCGATGACCCAGAAGATCGCGAACGCGGGAGAGGCAGGCACGCGCTCGCGGCTGCCCCAGACGAGCGGAACGTCGCGGGACGAAAGGACGGCGAGCACGATGGCCACGGCGATGATCGCGAACACCTGCGTCTGCAACCCGCGCGGTCCGACGATACGGAGCGCGGCACGCGCGAGACGCGTGCTCCGAACGAGCGCGCTCTCGAAGAGGCGCCTGCCGTTCAGTGCATCGACGAGAGGAGGATCGGAGAACCGGCCGTGGCGCTGCTGCTTCACGAGCAACCGATACAGCGCCGCACCGCCGCCGATCGCGACGAGGCTCATCACGAACGGCGCATTCAGTCCGTGCCATACGGCGAGGTCGTAGTCCGGAAGAGTGCCTCCCACGACGGGACGGGCTGCCGTCGCGAGCGACGGACCGATCGACGTCTCGGGCGCGATCCCGACCACGAGACACGCGAGCACGAGCGTCGCGACGGGCACGCGCATCCATCGGGGCGGCTCCTCGGGGCGTCTCGGGAGGTCCGTCGCCGCCGGGCCGACGAAGATCTGGTACCCGAACCGAAGCGAGTAGACGACGCCGAAGATGCCGGCGAGCGTCGCCGCCACCGGCAACGTCAGCTCCACGACGGGATGAGACGAGAGGAAGACCGTCTCGGCGAAGAACATCTCCTTCGACAGGAAGCCGTTCAAGAGCGGCACGCCGGCCATCGCGGCGCTCGCGACGAGCGCGAGCCCGCCGGTGATGGGCATCGCGGTCAGGAGGCCGCTCAGACGCCGGATGTCGCGTGTGCCGGTCTCGTGGTCGACGATGCCGGCAGCCATGAAGAGCGACGCCTTGAACGTCCCGTGATTCATGATGTGGAAGACGCCGGCGACCGCGGCGAGCGGACTGTTCAGCCCGAAGAGCAGCGTGATGAGACCGAGGTGGCTGATCGTCGAATAGGCCAGAACGCGCTTCAGGTCGTTCTGGAACATCGCCGCGTAGGCCCCGAGCATGAGCGTCACGAGCCCCGTGCCGCCCACGGCCCAGAACCAGAGCTCCGTCCCGGAGAGCACCGGCCAGAGGCGAGCGAGGAGGAACACGCCCGCCTTCACCATCGTCGCCGAGTGCAGGTAAGCGGAGACCGGGGTCGGTGCGACCATCGCGCGCGGCAGCCAGAAGTGGAAAGGGAACTGCGCGCTCTTGGTGAACGCACCGAGGAGCAGGAGCACGAGCGCGACCGGATACGACGGATGCGCTCGGACGACGTCGCCCGCGCGGAGGACCACATCGAGGTCGTAGCTGCCCACGATGCGTCCGAGCAGGACGACACCGCCGAGGAGAGCAACACCGCCCGCTCCGGTCACCGTGAGCGCCATGCGCGCGCCACGTCGAGCGTCTGCGCGGTGGTACCAGTATCCGATGAGCAGGAACGAGACGAGGCTCGTCAGCTCCCAGAAGAGGACGAGCTGGACCAGGTTGCCCGAGAGGACGACGCCGAGCATCGCGCCCATGAACGCGAGGAAGCTCGAGTAGAAGCGCGCGACCGGGTCCTCGGGCGACATGTAGTAACGCGCGTAGAGGGCGACGAGCGCTCCGATCCCGGTGACGAGAAGGGCGAACATCCACGCGAAGCCGTCGAGTCGGAAGACCAGATCGACGCCGGCGGAAGGCAGCCACGTGATCCGCTCGGAGACGACGCCGCCGGCGCGAACGCGAGAGAACAGCGCGCCGAACGACGCCGCGGTGAGCAGCGCCACGGCGGAGGCGATTCCGGCGAGGACCGTCCGAGCCTTCGTCGGCACGAGGGCCGTGACGAGGCTGCCTGCGAACGGGAGCGAGAGAAGCGCCGCCAGATACACCGCGCGACTCTACTGGTCGCGCGGCCGGAGATCCACGGCCTGCCACCGCGGGCACGCTGCGACGCACGGTTGGTGAAACGCCGTGCACCGAATCGGGTGCACGCGACGCAAGGATTTCACCATGCCCGAGGCTCGCGATCGCGTGAGGCGCGACTTCGCCGGCCGTTCGATCGAGGTGCCTGGCGGCACCGGAGTTGCAGCCTCCTCGGGTGCGATGCGAACCGTACGCGAGCTCATCGACCCGCACCCCGGTGGCGCCGTGAGCCGCTCCCTCGACCTCTACCGCCACGCACGACTGATCGTCCAGCGCGAGTCGACCACGGCGGTGGAAGCCGCTCGTGCGATGCAGACGAACGAGATCGGCTGCGTCCTCGTGAGTGACGGCCGGGGAATCGTCGGCATCGTCACCGACCGAGACCTCGCGCTGCGGGTCGTCGGTGCGGGGCGGGTGCCCGGCGAGACACGACTCGGCACGATCATGTCGTCGCCGGTCGCGATGCTCGACGTAAACGCTCCGCACGCGAGCGCGGTCGCTCTCATGAAGAAGCGTCGATTCAGGCGCGTCCCGCTCGTCGATGGCCCGCGCGCTGTCGGGATGGTGACGCTCGACGACCTCGTGCTCGAACGAACTGCGACGCTCGAGGAGCTCGTCGGCATCGTCGAGGCGCAGATCGTGGAGGGCGGCCCCGCGCGGACCCGGCGCTTCGACGAGTGGACGTCGCTCGCCCGGCGTCACTCGCGGGCGCTCGGCACCAAGGCGAAGCTGCTCTCGAACATCCGCGCGGCGACGCTCCTGAGGAAGGAGCAGGCGGAGAGCGCGCTCGTCTTGGTGCTCGAAGCACTCGTGGGCGCCGTCGAAGACGAGGTCCGCCCTCGGCTGATCCAACGACTGCCGGTCGCCCTTCGCAGCCGCATGCGGGAGCTCCCTCCGGGGCCTCGGCGAACGACGACGCAGAGGCAGCTCGTCAGACGCGTCGGCGAGGCGCTCGGGTTCGGCCGAGCGCGCGCCGAAGCGATCGTCCTGGCGGTGGGCGCCGCTCTCGTGCCCTTCGTGCGCGCCTCCGACCCCGTCGGGCGCAAGCTTCCTGCCGACCTCCGCGCGCTCGTCGCCGCGCGGTCGTCCCGTGGTGCTCGCGCGCGCCGCCGAGAGGACCCCTCCGAGCTACGATGACGGGCAGGGCACGGGACGCGGGTCAGTGTGGTGCGGCGGAGTGGTGCTGCGAGAGTAGGCCGAGGAGGAGCTCGTTCGTCCGGAGCGCTCGCCTCCGGAGGAACGGGACACGCTCGTGGAGCTTCGCTCGCATGTCACCCCGAGTGTCCCACGCGCGATCGATCCTCGCGATGAGCTGCCCGATGCCGATGCTGCCGAGAGGCGGCGTCGGAATCTCGAGGTCCTCGAGAAGCCCCGTCACCTTCGAGGCGTATGGCAAGGCCGCGAACGGGGTACCACGGAGTGCCGCGAAGATCAGGAAATGGAGCCGCATGCCCACGGCGAACTCCAGGCGGCCCATCAGCCCCAGGATCTGCCGCGGCGAGTACCGTCGTCGCAGGATCTCGGCGCGCTCGGCGTTCTGCATGTGCGCCACGACGGCGTGGCTGTGCTGGACGTCCGTCTTCTCCATCGGGACGAAGAGGACGTCGGCGTCGTAGCGCTCGACGATGAAGTCCGCGGCGTTCGCGAGGAGCGCATAGTACTCCTCGGTCTTGATGTCGGGTGCGGCGGGGCCAGGCTCCCGGACGGAGAAGCCGACGAGGTGTCGGCCGAGCTCCACGCCCTCGGCCTCGAGCGCATCGATCGAGAACTCGTCCGGCTCGAGCAAGAACGCGGGGTCGGCGGTGAGGTGGATCTCTTGCGTGACACCAACGTCCTCGAGCAGACGGTAACCGAGACGGTCGCGGACCGTGATGACCGGCGCAGGTGAAGCGTTCAACGCCTCCTGCACGCCCCGCCGCGACGCTGGCTTCGTGAGGGGACCCGCGCTGATCGCGTAGAGGATCGTCGGGATGCCCAGCTCGCGCGCGATCGAGACCTCGCGGAGATACTCTTCGGCGTCGCGGTCGTAGAGGATCCCTCCTCCACCGAGGACGAGAAGGTCGAGCCGTTCGATCTCCGGGATCATCTCCCGGCGCGTGAGCGAGCGACAGGAGATGGAACGCGCGATGGCGTGGCGCGAGAGCGTGTCCTCCGGATTCTTGGAGAACACCGTGACCTCTGCGCCAGGGAGTGTGGCCTCGAGCTGGCCGAGGATCCCTTCGAGGATCGCCTCGTCACCCAGGTTCATGCCGCCGTACGACCCCGAGATTCCGATGTTCATGGTCGTCTCTCCTCGACTTGGCTCAGAGGGGCTGGAGCTTCGGCCACGAGAGCTCGACGCCTTCACGCCGCAAGAGCGACTGGAGCTCGTCGAGGTGCCGCGGTTGGTTCCGCACCGCCCTCGGCGTCACCTTTCGCTCACGACAGAATGCGGCGAGGATGCCCGCCGACTCCCCGATGTTCCATTCGACGGGATGCACGCGGAAGGCGCCGTTGGTGATGTGCGTGACCCCCAGGTTCTTGCCACCGGGCAAGAGATTCTCGACCCGAACCGGGATCATCGCGCCGAGCGGGATCTGGAACGGCCAGCAGCCGAGATCGAGGTACCCCGCGCCGCTCACGCGCGGGTGCAGGTCGATTCGGTAGCAGCCGATCCCCACGGAGTCCGGGAAGAGCTCGGGGCCGTCCGGCCGGAGTGGGTGCGCGATGTGCTGTTCGAGGACCGTGAGCTCCGCGCGGATGCGCCGTGACTCCCGCACGTACGGGGCCTGCGCCAGTCCGTCGGGGGTGTTGCCCGCGACGTCGCCGCGCAGCCTCAGGCCTGGGTAGCCCACGCCACCGTCGGGCCGCGGGGCCTCCGTCTGCAGCCAGTAGAGAAGGCTCAGACTGAGCTGCCGCGCGGCCTCGACATTGCGTGCCCGCTCGGCCGGCTCGACGCCGACGACGGCACCGGCCCAGTAGTCGTTCTGAGGCCAGTTCACGACCGTGACGTCGCTCGCGGCGTACCCCGGCACGAAGTTCGTGCGATCGAGCACGCGTCGGAAGCGCCACCATGGATGGTCGTCCTCCGCGTCGAACAACATGCGGTTCAGGATCTCGTGGGTCTCCGGCCGCACGGTTCGCCAGCCGAGGAGACGACCAGGCCACCCCGCCGGCTCGTACGCGCGCCAGAGGTCGTACTGCAGCGGCCGCTCGATCGTGTGGTCCTCACCAGGCAGGTGCTCCATCGCGAAGCAGACCGTGATCGCCTGCTGATCGCGGGGATCGGCCCGCTCCGCGGCGTGCGGCTCGCCGGTCTCGGCGCGGGACTCCGCGCCGATGACGTGCTCCACTCCGGCGAGCTCGAGGACGTCGCCGTACGGCGTCGCGTCGATGAAGAACGGCGCCTCGATCAAGGTCTCGCGACCGGACTCGAGCCCCTTCACCACGACGCCCGTGATTCGATCACCGTGCGTCCACGCGCAGGTGGGACGATTCGGGTGCATCACGACGATGCGGCCGACGAGCTGGTAGGGCAGCATCATCTCGTGGAGCACCGCGACCGCGACCCTCGGATCGTGGCAGAGCCGGCTGACCCAGCCGTTGCCCGGGTTCAGCCGCGGGTTCTCGCGTGCCGCGGGCGTGAGGGGGACGTGACGACGGTAGTACTCGCGGATGCCGTTTCGCAGGCGTCTGTAGCTGGCCGTCGCGCCGAACTCCTCGATCCAGGGATGCTCGTCGGGAGGGACCGCCTGGTTCGTCAGCTGACCTCCGAGCCAGTGCGTCTCTTCGGTGAGGATGACGCGGCAGCCGAGCCGAGCCGCCGCGAGCGCAGCAGCGCACGCGCCCAGCCCTCCGCCGATGATCGCGACATCGGTGCGATGAACGTCCACGAGACCTCCGTGAGTTGGCGAGCGCGCGACCTGCAGCGGTCGGCGACCGTCATTCAAGAAGCAGGCCTCGCCAGCAGCTCACCTGACGCTCGACCGAACGAACGCGACCGTCACGCTCTACGCGACGTCGGCGTCGAGCGACTCCTCCACGAACCGGCGGAGCTCGTGCATCTGCTCGAAGGCGAGCCCCTGCCCGACGAACGCGAACGCCCACACGAGCAGGGCGAGCACCGGCGCGATCGGCAGCGCCCAGAGCGCCCACGGCGACTCGCCGGTGAGGTACTGCGAGAGGCCGTAGACGGCGGCTCCGATCGTCCCGAACGCGCCGAGCGCGTGGACCGCGAGGTACAGGCTCCACACGTGGGGATGGGCGGCGAAGCGACCACGGAGGAGCGTTGCGCCTTCGTCCTCGACCAGACGCAGCGTGAGCTGCGGCGACCAGGTGTGGACGACCGAAGCATGCGGGACGAGCTCGACGCTGCCGTCGATGAACGTGACCGCGATCGCGCCCGCCACGCGCTCACGGTTCGCCTCCAGCCGCTCGAGCACCTCTCGTGCGGAGAGCCTGACGGCGATCTCGAACGTCGGCCGAACCTTCGGCGTCGCCACGCTCATCGGCACGTCCCGGAGATCCGCCCTGCCGTGACGCAGTACCCGCTCCGGCACTGCTGATGCGTCGTGCAGAACTGGCCGGACGCGGCCGTGCCGTCCTGCGCGACGCAGCCGGCGCCCGAGCGGTTGTCACAGCGCTGCGACGCGCACTGCGGGTGGCTCGTGCACGCCGTTCCGAGGTTCGCCCCCACGGCACACGTCCCTCGGATGCCGGACGTGAGGAGGCAGACGCCGTTCTGGCACTGCTGGTGCGTCGTGCAGATCTGGCCCGGCGCCGCCATCCCGTCCTGCGAGACGCAGCCGGCGCCCGGTCGGTTGTCGCAACGAAACGACATGCACTCGGCGTGCGACACGCAGATCTCGCCGTTCGGACGCGGTACGAGCCCGTGCGCGGCGAAGATCCGACGAATCGGCCCGACCCGGCGTGGCTCGTTCACGGTGAGCCACTCGAGCACCGAGCTCGCGAGCGCATCGACGCGCTGCCCGCGATTGAGCGCGAGCCCGTACACGAACGCGTTCGCCATCGTGCGGTTCGCGAGCTTCGGGTCGGCCGGCATGTTCGCCCCCGGGACGGCGCCCCAGTCGACCTTGATCGTGCTCGCCGGGTCGTGGCCCCAGAGCGCCTGGAGGAACGCCTGCTGGAGCGGACGCGCGACGTCGTACGCCTGCTTCGGGTCGCCGCACGTCACCGGCCAGCGATCGAGCCTCGTCGCGTCCACCTTCGCATACGGCTCCGGCCCTGCCTCGTAGCGCCCGTCGTGCAGGACGAGGAAGCTGAACATGTTGGCGGCGGCCTCCTGGAACGCGAGCTTCGCGCAGTCGCCGAGGGCAGCCGGGAGCGAGAAGCCGAAGACGTCCATGTGCCCGAACACGTAGCCGGCGGCGTAGTGGCCGTATTCGTGCGTGACGAGGCCGGGTGTCACGACGCCGGTCTTCAAGTGGATCTTCGGGCCCTCCTGCGGCCACACCCGCATGCAGCCGTCGGCGGTGGCGCCGATCGGGAAACAGGCACTGTCGAACGAGCCCTGCGTCACGACATTGGGCTGCACGCCGTCCTTCGCCATCTTGATCGCGCCGAGCGGCCAGCCGGGCGGCGTGATCCAGAGCGCGCGCTTCGCGTATGCGCGCGAGGCCTGGGACCAGTAGTACGCGGTCTGCTCTTCGAAGAGGCGCACGTTCGTCGTCTTCGTCGCGTCGAAGACGGGAGGCGTCGCGCAGCTCGCCGTGACCTTCCGCTGGGCCGTGCCCCGGTCACCGGACACCTCCTTGATGTCCCAGCCGCTCGGCAGCACCGCGAGGTACTGGAGCCGCGACTCGCTCCTCCCCGGCGCGGTCACGGCGGAGACGGTGGTCGGGAGCAGCTTCGCGCCGCCGACGTCATCGGTGAAGATCTTCAGCTGCTGCTCGCACGTCTGCGCGCGGGCACGTGGTGCGAGGGTGGAAGCGAGCAGCGCGGCGACACAGGCGCCGAGCAGCTTCGAGGTGGTGGTGGGCATGGCGAGCCTCTTCGCGATCTCGCGTCGGGAGCATCTGCCGTGCCATCCGCACCACTGCGAACGCGCCGAGCGGCCGCGCCGGCCGTCGCGCAAAGGATGCGTGCGAGCGCAGGGCCAGCTCACATCCAGGTCGTGTGCGCCGGCGTCTCGTCGTAGCGGTTGTCGCGTCCGTTCACGTAGCGGATCGGGATCGCCGCGAGCTGCTCGGGCGTGAGGTCGAGGGCGGCGACGGAGACGAAATAGAACTTCCCGCCGAGCTGCTCGGCCTCCCCCACCCCGAACGCGCGGACGCCGCAGGTGCTGCAGAAGCGGAATCGCAGATGGGGGGCGGCGTGGCCGGGCGGCGTCCACGTGTACTCGGTCTGCGCGCCACCGCGCGTGAGCCGCACCTTCTCTTCGCCTCGGACGAGCACGAACCAGGCACGAGCCTTCGTGCACGTCGAGCAGTTGCAGCGGTTCGAGCCGGCCTCGAGGTCGATCTCGGCCTCGAACCGCACGGCTCCGCAGTGACAGCTCCCGGAGTAGGTCTTCTCGGCCATGGCGTCCTTCCTTCCGATTGCGAATTGCAACCAGTTGCACTCTAGCGAACTGGTGCAAAACTGCAACCAGTCTCCATGAAGGCCCGATCCGAACGCGTGCGCTCGAACTGTCCGATCAGCCTCTCGCTCGAGGTCTTCGGCGACACGTGGACGCTGCTCATCCTCCGCGACATGATGTTCGGCGGGAAGCGGCACTTCCGAGAGCTCTTGCAGTCGGACGAGCACATCTCGTCGAACATCCTCGCCGACCGGCTGCGGACGCTGGTCGAGCACGGTCTCCTCACGAAGACGGACGACCCGACGCACAAGCAGAAAGCCGTCTACAGCCTGACCGAGGCGAGCATCGAGCTCCTCCCGATCGTCGCCCAGATCGGCGCGTGGGGGCGCCGGCACCGGCCCGAGAGCGAGCGCCTCGACAGCGCGACGAAGGCGTTCCTCCGCAAGCTGCACACGGGCGGACCCCCGCTCTGGGACGAGCTCATGGCACAGCTCCGCGAGACGCATCTCGGCGCACGCCGCCGAGGGCGCACGCGCCAGGGGTGACTCAGATGTTGCTCGTCTCGAGCCAGCGCGGGTTCCGCGTCGTGCCGTCGAAGCGCTCGCTCGTCTTGAACTTCTCGTACTCGCCCTTCGACGCGGCGTCCTTCGTGCGCGCGAGGAGCGATGCGACGGCATCCTGCGACATCGGCCGGAAGGAGAGCGCGGCGGCGATCGCCTGATCGAGGATCGGCATCGTATCGCATCCCGTGATGACGACCGACGTGGGGAGATTCATCGCGTAGTGGAGGCACTCTTCGGCGCTCACGACCTTGCTCTGGAGGATGATCCCCGAGCCGAGCGACTTCATCCCGAGCACGGCGATTCCCTTCTCGACGAGGACGGGAAGCACCTTCTTCTCGAAGCTCTTGTAGTGCGCATCCATCACGTTGAGCGGCATCTGCACCGCGTCGAACTGGAAGC
Organism: Polyangiaceae bacterium; assembly: GCA_039809485.1. Classification (GTDB taxonomy): domain Bacteria; phylum Myxococcota_A; class Polyangia; order Polyangiales; family Polyangiaceae; genus Labilithrix. Next base: position 77,732 of record JBDHVE010000008.1, read on the forward strand.
CGTGCGCGTCGGCGGCGCGGAGCATCGCGAGGTGGATGTCCGGGTCCTTGTGGCCGGTGAAGCCGATGAAGCGCAGCTTGCCCGCCTTCTTCGCGTCGAGGAGCGCTTCGATGCAGCCGTCCTTGCCGAAGCAGCGCTCGGGGTCGGACATCCGGATCACCTCGTGGACCTGGACGAGATCGATCCGGTCCGTCCCGAGCCGCTTCAGCGACTGATCGATCTGCTCGGCGGCCGCCTTCTTCGACCGGCCGTCGATCTTCGTCATCAGGAAGGCGCGCTCTCGGTAGCCGTCCCTGAGCGCCTTGCCCATGCGCTCTTCGCTGCGACCCTCGTTGTAGTCCCAGCAGTTGTCGAGGAAGGTGATCCCGCGATCGACCGCGCTCCGCACGAGCCGGATGCTCTCCTGCTCGTCCTTCTGCATGCCCATGTGGAAGCCGCCGAGACCGACGACCGACACCTCCACGCCCGTCCGGCCGAGCTTCCGCTTCGGCATCTCGGCCGTGCTCTGGGCGGGAGGCGGCGTCGCGATCTGTCCCTCGCGGGGCGCGCCGGGCTGCGGTCCCTTCGGCGGCTCTTCGCTCTTGCCCGCCTCACCGCCTCGTTTGCACGCAGCGAGCGCGAGCGCCGCGACGGCGCCGCCGAGGATCGAACGACGGGGAAGAGGTCTCGAAGAACGGTCCATGACCGCACGGCGTGCACCACGTGTGCCGTGCGGTCCCGAACCTCGAGCGCTACTTCTTCGGCGCCGCGTCCTTCTTCGGCTCGTCCTTCTTCGCGGGCGTCGCGTCCTTCTTCGCAGCCTTCACGAACTTGAGCGTCATGCGGTCGCTCTCGCCGATCGCGACGTACTTCGCGCGATCCTGGTCACCGAGGCGGAGCGTGGGCGGGAGCGTCCAGACCCCTTCCGGGTAGTCCTTCGTGTCCTTCGGGTTCGCGTTCACGTCGGACTTGCCCGCGAGCTTGAAGCCGGCCGCCTCGATCTTCTCGATGACCCACTTCTCCGGGAGGTAGCCCTTCTTGGCCGACTCCTCCGGGTTCGCGTCCGCCTTCGCGCGGTGCTCCTCGATCCCGAGGACGCCGTTCGGCTTCAGCGTCTCGTGCACCTCGGAGATCCACGCGTCGAACGTCTTCGAGTTCACCCAGCCGTGGAGGCCGCGCATCACGAGCGCGAGATCGACCTTGCCGTCGTGCGGGAGCTTCGGCGCCTTGCCGTCGACGGTGATCGTCTCGACCTTGCCGTACAGCTCGGGGAGGCGATCGAGGAACGACTTCGTGCGCTGCGCGTAGTACGTGCTGCGCTCCTCCTCGGGCCCGTTCGCATCGCCGTTCGTGACGAGGAGCTTGCCGCTCTTCGCCACCGCGGGCGCCAGGAGCTCGACGTACCAGCCGTCGCCCGGTCCGATCTCGAGCACGGTCATGTTCGGCTTGAACCCGAAGAGGTCGAGCGTCTCGACGGGATGACGCGCGGCATCGCGCTCGGCGTTCCCCGGCTTGCGGTGCTTGCCCGCCATCGCCGCCTGGATCGCGGCCTTGCCCGTCGGGTAGCTCTTGTCCGCCATCGCCTTCGCGGCGGCGTGGAGCTCCGGCGTGAGGCGCGCGCTCTCCTTCTCGTTCTCCGCCTTCATCTTCGCGCGGTCCTCGGCGAGGGCGCGCTTGGCCTCTTCCTTCTTCTTCTCCTCGGGCGAGAGCTCGGCGGGCTTCGCCGCGACCGGCTCGGCCGTCGCCGTCGTCGTCGCGGTCGGTGCGGTCTGCACCTTCGTCTCCTTCGGCGCGGACGACTCCGGCGGCGGACTCGAGCCACACGCGATCGCGAACGGAACCAGGACGGAGGTGAGGACGAGGCTGCGCTTCATGGCCGCTTCGTAGTGCGGCGACCGCTGCGCGACAAGCACGCTCGCCTGCGGCGACGAGTCCCCGTCACTCCGTCGGCGGAGGCGCGGCGCGCCGGTGGCGCTTCGGCTGCGGATCCTCGTGGATCACGACGCGCGTGCCCGCCTTCTCGTCCTTCGCGAACACGCCGTGCCATCCCTCCGGCAGCGGCGGGTCCGACCAGCCGAAGAGCGTGCGCGCGTCCTCGGGCGACATGTTCACGCACCCGTGGCTCCGCATGTTGCCGAACTGGTCGTGCCAGAACGCGCCGTGCAGCGCATAGCTGCCCTGGAAGTACATCACCCACGGGACGTCCTCGATCGAGTACGGGCCGTCGGAGGCGACGTCGCCGTCCATCGTCGTCGTCACGTGCTTCTCGCGGATCCAGTACGTACCGGGCGGCGTCGGGAAGTCCTTCTCCTTGTCGACGGTGTTCCGGCGACCGGAGGAGATGAGCGTCGCGAACACCGGCCGCTTGCCCTGGAACGCGACGAGCGCCTGCCGCGTGAGGTCGACGTCGATCCACTTCTCGTCCGGCGCGAGGTCGGACGGCGGCGCGGGCTTCGCGAGCTTCAGATCCGAGAGGCGCACCCAGAACCCACCGGCGGCCTCGTGGAAGATCATGCCGTCGACCTTGTACGTGCGTCCGGTCAGGAGCACGGAGCTCCGCTTCGGGAGCTCGGGCCCCCAGCCGATCTTCGTCTTCTCTTCGTTCGGGAGGAGCTGGTGCGAAGCGCCGTTGTTCACGAAGCCGACCGCGCCGATCAGCTCGTTCGCGCCGCCGTCGGCTTCGCCTTCGACCGCTTCGGCGAGCGGCGTGTCCGCGAACCACGAGCCACGGTGCTTCGTCACGCTCGTGTGGAGCATGATCTTGTCGAACGGCGTCGCGAACCCGTACGTCGTCCGCCACCAGCGCGTGCCGGCCGCCTTGAAGTCGCGATCGAGCGCGAGATAGAAGCCGCGCGCCATCTTCCGGACGAGGACGCCGCGGCCGCGGAGGTCCTTCAGCCGGGGCTTGCTCGGCGGCCCTGCGTCCTTCGTCTCGCGCGTCTCGCGCGCGGCGGCGGGCTTCTCCTCCTCGGCGCCCGCGGCGCGGAGCTCGTGCTCGCCTTCCGATTCCACGGGCGTCGGCGCGGGGCTCGCGACGAGCTGCGTGCCCTCCGACGTCGCGCCCTCGCGCCCGGCGTTCGCCTCGTCGCGATCGCGCTCCTTCTCGCCCTTCTCGCTCTTGCTCTTGCCGCCGCCGCCTTCGTACTTCTTGCGGTCGTCCTCGCCGAGCACGCGCCGGTAGAGTGGCGTTCCGTCGCCGAGGTTCACACCGTAGCGATACGGCATGCCCGCGTCGCGATCGGCCTGCTTCGGCGCGAGCCGGACGCGAGGGCTGCTCAGATCCTGCGTGACGAGCTTCCCGCAGACCCATCCGCCGGTGACGACGGCGAGCCAGCCGTCCTTGCAGTCGTCGTTCACGACGGGCTTGTCGTAGACCTGCGTCGTCGCGCCGTGACGGAGGTAGCCGAGCCGCTTCGAGCCCGTGCCGCTCTCCGGCCACGCCGGTCGATCGATGACCGACACGGCGAAGCTCGCCGCGCCGACGGTGATCACGTTCCCGCGCCCGGCGTCGGCCGCGCTCGCGACGCCGGCGTCCTTCGTCAACGCCGCGCCGGTCGAGACCACGGCCGCGTCGTTCTCGGACGCCTCGGGGGCGTCGGTCTTCTTCGGCGTGCACGCATCCGCCCCCAACGTCAGCGCGCCGAGCGCTGCACAGACCACGGCAACGCGCCGCGCACGTGTGGTGAGGAGACGAGACGACCGCACGGGGGTCCTTCGCTTAGCGCGGTTCGGCGGGACACGAAAGCCCTACGCGCGTACCTTCGGCGGCGGGGAGGAGCGGTGATGAGGAACATGTCGAAGAAGGTGGCCTCTGCGCTCACGTTCGCGGCGCTCACGCTCGGGGGCGCGACCGCGCCCGCCGCGGCGGACGACGGCGCGGGCCGACCGCACGAGATGGGGCCCGGCGAGGCCGATGCGGGCGTCGGTCCCGCCCTCCCGCCGACGGCGCCGCGGACGACGAGCGGCTGCGGCTGTGCGACGAGCGCGGCGCGCCATGCTCCTCTCGCCCTCGCGAGCGCGCTCGGGCTCGTCGCGGTCGCCGTCACCCGGCGCCGTCAGCGCGGCGCATCCCAGAGCACGAAGGCCTCGTCGAGGTAGACCTCGCGCGCGCCGTGACCGAGCGGGTGCTCCGCCACCTTCGCCGGCCAGCGCGCCTGCGTGAGCACGGCGACGAGCGACTGCACGTTCTTCTTCGTGTCCGCGTCGTAGGTGCCGAAGCCGACGTAGAAGGGCGGCTTCGGCGTGGTGCCGTACGCGGCACCGAACGAGGCCGAGCCGCCCGACATCGCGCCGAGACCGTCGACGTGGAAGCCGAACGCCTCGAGGTCTCCGCGGAGCGCGAGCGCGGTCACGAAGTACGCGCCGTTCGACGAGCCGGCGAGATAGGTGCGCGCGAACGCGCGTCCGACGCGTGCTTCGAGGAGCTTCTTCGCGGCCGACCAGCGCTCGACGAGCCCGCGTGCGAGCTTCGCGTGGTCGGCCGGTGACGTGGGCCACGCGAGCCAGTCGCGCGCTCCCTTCGGGCCGACGCCGCGGACGCCGCGCGGGACGAGGGCGCCGACGCCGACCTTCTTCGCCGAGGCCGCGACGGTACGGAGGACGTTCGTCTTCTGCGGACTGCGTCCGTCGGGTGGGACGATCCCGTGGAGGTAGACGAGGAGGCGGGGCGGGCCGGCGTCGGGATCGGGCACCAGCGCGCAGACGTCCTCCGTGATCGGCGCGAGCCCTTCCTCGCAGAAGCCGTCGTCGTGCGGAGGAGGAGCTTCCGGCGACGCGTCCATGATCGACGCGATCGCGGGGGACCCCGCATCGACGATCGCAACCGACGTCGCCTCGCGTGGCGGATCCGATCGACACGCGTTCGCCACGAGCAACATGGGAATCGCAAGAGGCCTGCGCACGCATCGGATCATAGCGGTCCGGCACGAGGTACTGGCCGTGGACGGCCTGAGCTGAGGGCCTCAGGCCGCACCCCCGAACGGGGGCTCGCCTTGAACATTCGACAGCGCGTGCTTTACACCCTGCCCCGGTCGCTGCGTCTACGAGGGCAAGGCTGTTCGAAACACCCGCTTCTCGAGCCAGGAGATCCCATGCGCCTTCGCTTCTTCCACATCCTCGCCCTCGCCTCGTGCACCGCCGCTGCGGCGGCCGTCGCCTGCGGCGGCATCAGTGACCCGACGAAGGAGCCCGGCTCCTCGAGCGAGAAGACCGCCACCATCACCGGGAAGCTGACCGGCACGACGGCCATCCCCGCCGGCGCGCACGTCGCCCTGTTCTGGAGCGTGCGCGACCCGGCGACCGGGACGAACGGCGTCCTCCTCGGTGCCGATGCGCCCGTCGTCGGCACGAGCTTCACGATGACGCTGAACGCGCCGCCCGACAGCGTCCTCCGCGACGTCGACAAGGAAGGTTCGTCGTCGACCGACCCCTACACCGGCAGCGACCAGGGCGGCGTCGCGCCCGGCACCGGCGGCAGCGCCGGGACGCCCGAGCCGGCCCCCGCGCCCGCGCCCGCGCCGACCGCGAAGCTCCGTCCGATGGACAACGTGAGCGGCACCGTCGTCACCGAGTCGCTGATGGCCGCTCTCGGCGGCTTCGTGATCTACGTCGACGCGAACGGCAACGGCCAGCTCGACATCGACGCGAACTCCGCGAAGTCGTCGCCGGACACGATCCTCGGCGGCAGCAGCGAGCTGATGATCGCGTACCTGAAGGGCGGCGGCACGCTCGCCTACGAAAAGCTGCGCGACAAGTCGGGCGTGCTCCCGACGCCGGGCTTCAACCTGGTCTGGGAGAACAAGGAGCGCTTCCTCCCGATGAGCGCGCTCGAGCTGAAGCTCGATCCGAACATCAAGTGGCCGTCCGGCATGTGCGGCTACAGCGTCGTCGACGCGCCGCGGAGCGGCGGCGCTGCGCCTGCCGAGGTGAAGTGCAGCGCGGACGGTCGTTCGTACACCTACGAGTACCCGCCGTGCGTGCCGCCGCCCCCCGAGCCCGCCGGTCTCTGCTCGAGCGGCGTCCAGAGCACCTGTGCCGGTGCGCCCGCGTCGCCGGCGAACGAGCTCCCGCCCGGCCCGGTCCCGAGCTGGTGGCCGTGCCCGGTCGACGCGGAGGACGCCGGCACGCCGAACACGAAGCCGCCCGTCGACGGCGGGATCTGAACCGCTGGTCCCACGTTGTTGTCGCGGGGGCTGTCGAAGAGCGAGGTGGAAGGCGTGTACCGGCGCTACGGGCCCATGCTCGAGCGCCGGTGCCGGCTGCTCCTGCGCGACGACACGCTCGCCGAGGACGCGATGCAGGAGCTCGTCGCCGTGCTGCTGAGAAGAGGCGAGACGCTGCGCGAGGCAGAGTCACCGTACCGGTGGCTCTGTCGCGCCGCGGAGCGCGCGAGCCTCGACCTGCTGCGAAGGGGCCGGCGCGTGCGCGACGCGCTCCCGCTCGAGGACGTCGACGCGCTCGGCCCCGCGCCGGGCGTCGACGCCGAGGCGCGGCGCGCCGTCCTCGAGTCCCTCGAGCGGCTCGAGCCAGACGAGCAGCATCTCGCCGTCATGCTCTTCGTCGACGGGCTCACGCAGTCGGAGGCGGCCGAGGAGCTCGGTGTTTCGCGCGTCACGGTCAACAAGCGGGCATCGCAGATCCGCTTGCAGCTCCGGCTCGGCCTCGCTGCCGAGCCGTCGGTCCAGGAGGTCCCGTCGTGAGTCATCCGAACGCGATCACGCTCGAGGCCCTCGCCCTCGGCGAGTCTCCCGCGGGCGCGGCGGATCACGTCGCGACGTGCGAGGCGTGCCGCGCGTACGTCGAGCGCGTGCGCACGGAGATGGATGCGCCGCGCTCGAACGTGGTCCCCCTCGTCGGCCGCGTCGAGGGCGCCGCGCGCAGGCGCCGCTCGCGCGCGTTCGCGACCGTCGCCGTGCCGTTCGCGATCGCAGCGTCGCTCCTCCTCGTCCTGAAGCGGCCGGAGGCGCCGGCACCCATCGCATCGACTCCCTCCGCTCCCCCGAGCGCCTCGGCGACCGAGGAGCCGCTCGCGATGGCGGCCCCGGAGCCCGGAACGCGCTTCAAGGGCGGGCTCTCCCTCGCGGTCGTCCGCGAGCGAGGGGGTGATCAGACCCGTTTCACGGGCGCGGTGCCGGTGCGGAGCGGCGATCGCCTCCGCCTCGAGGTTGCGCTCGACCGAACAGAGGCCATACTCGCGGCCGTGCTGGGGGACGACGGCAGCTGGCTCGAGCTGATGGCGGAGGGCGCGCGCGATGCGGGCACGCACCTCTCCGAACGCTCGGCGCGCGTCGATGCGTCGCCGACCGGCGGCGTCATCGTCGTCGGTCGCGCCGAGGACGTCCGCCGTGCGCGTGCGACGCGTGACACGCGCGGGCTGACGACGATCCGGATCGAGGTGGAGCCGTGAAGAACGCTCTTGTCGCGACGGCGTTCGCGACTGCTTCCTTGCTCTTCTCCGTCACGGCGAGCGCGGAGCCGACGCGCATCCTCGTCGCCGTCGGCCAGAAGCTCGGTCTCCAGGCCGAGCAGCCGCTCAAGTACGCCGATCAGGATGCGCTCCGCGTCCGCGACGTGCTCGTCGGCTACGGCGGCGTGCGTCCCGAGAACGCGTTCGTCCTCACCGGCGCGTCGCGCGCGCAGCTGCTCGCGACGCTCGATCGCGTGAAGGCGCAGGCGGCGCAGAAGAAGGCGGACGAGGTGACGCTCGTCTTCTACTTCAGCGGCCACGGCGATCGCGAGGCGCTCCACCTCGACGGCGACCGCGTCCCGCTCACCGAGATCCAGGCGAAGCTCGCCGACATCCCCGCCTCGCTCCGGCTCTCGATCACCGACGCGTGCCGCACGACGCGCGAGAAGGGCTTCGTCGCCGACGAGCCGTTCGCGATCAGCGCCACGACGACGCCGCAGGCCACCGGCCAGGTCTGGCTCCACGCGTCGAGCGACGGCGAGGCGGCGCAGGAGTCGGACGAGCTGCAGGGCGCGATCTTCACGCACACGTGGCTGAACGGCCTCCGTGGTGCCGCCGACGCGAACGGCGACGCGCGCGTGACGCTCGACGAGAGCTTCGCGTTCGCGCACTCGCAGACCGTGATCCGCTCGGCGAAGAGCAGCGGCGTCCTCCAGAAGCCGGAGGCCGTCGTCACCCTCCGCGAGCTCGCGCCCGTCGTCATCACGCAGACCGCGCCGAAGATGGCGAAGGTCTCGTTGCCGGCGGTGAAGGACGCGCACTTCGTCGTCTACGCGGCGGGATCGAAGAGCGTGCTCTCCGAGGTGTGGAGCTCGCCCGAGCGGCGCATCGCGCTCGCGGTGCCGCCCGGCCGCTACGTCGTCCTCCGCCGCCTCGGCGGCGGCGGCAGCTCGGCCCAGTTCGCGATCGGCGCGGCCGAGAGCCGTGACCTCGAAGAGCGCGACTTCACCTCCGAGGCCCTCGCGCGCGTCGCGCGGAAGGGCGACGAGGTCACCGAGCCCGACGCGGCGCACGGCGAGCCCGTCCAGCGGCGTGCGCACGAGATCGCGTTCGGCTACGACGCGGGCTCCGACACCCGCACCGGCTTCGTCCACGGACCGCGTGCAGGATACACGTACGCGTGGAGCCACCTCGCGCTCGGGCTCGGCGGCGGCGCGATGTTCGCCGGGCGCGACCTCGAGACCGGCAACGAGCGGCTCGTGACCGGCTACGGCCGGGCGACCGTCGAAGTGCGGCTGCCGCTCGGAGCGACGCTCCTCCGCGGTGGCGTCGGGGCGCGCGCGGGCTGGCTCGCGCAGACCGTGACGCCGAAGACCGGTGAGGCGGCGAGCTTCGGCGCGTTCGTGCTCGGACCGGAGGCGTTCGTCGGGGTGCGGCGTGACCTCGGGCAGACCTTGTTCGCCGAGGCCTCGGTCACGGGCGCCGTCGTCGGCCTCCGCGAGGAGGACCGGACGCGGATGATCCCGACGCTCACCGGCGGTCTCGGACTCGGCGCCGGCTTCTAGGGAAGTCTCTCGAATTTCCTCGCGTAGGACGTAGGGAGACGCGTCGCCGGCTCCGGGGGCGGAGCTTTGTGCAGCGGTCTGCACTTCGAGCGCGGGGCCTTGCGCTGGGCGCTTGCCGGGGTCGGCAACGGCTTGCACTCCGCAGCGGGCCTCCGCGCCGCGCACGGCACCAACCCCGCGGAACAACACGCCCGCCGCCGTCACCGCGGGATGGACCGCCGGCTGCAGTGTCCCCTCGCGGAGGCAGGGGCAAGACGATGGCGACGCGCAAGGCGGGGTTGGCGGTGGCGGTGGGCATGTTCTTCGCGGTCGCGGGCGCCGCGCTCACGGCGGAGGGCGACGCGCTCGCGGGGCCGCGCGGCTCCTCGCCCCGCGGCTCGTCGACCCTCGAGCAGATCTTCGTCCAGCGCGACACGACGAACCTCGTCGAGGCGACCCCGGAGGCGACCAGCGCGTGTCCCGCGGGCACCGTCGACGTCGAGGGCGAGTACTGCCCTGCGCTCGAGCAGAAGTGCATCAAGTGGATGGACCCGGAGACGGCGAATCCGCGCCGCTGCGCGGAGTTCGCCCCGAGCGGCGCCTGCCAGACGGCCACGGTCCACAAGCACTTCTGCATGGACAAGTTCGAGTACCCGAACCGCGCCGGTCAGCAGCCCGTCGTGATGAAGACCTGGTACGACGCGGCCGCGGCCTGCAAGGGCGAGGGCAAGCGCCTCTGCACCGACAGCGAGTGGACCCTCGCGTGCGAAGGTCAGGAGCGCTCGCCGTATCCGTACGGGACGAAGCGTGACTCGAACGCGTGCAACATCGACAAGCCGCACCCCGACGTGAACGAGAAGGCGCTCGCGAATCCCGCGACGCGTGACGCCGAGGTCGCGCGGCTCTGGCAGGGCGAGGCGAGCGGCTCGCGCGCGCAGTGCGTGAGCTCGTACGGCGTGTTCGACATGACGGGCAACGTGGACGAGTGGGTCGTCAACGAGACGGGCCAGGGCTTCCGGAGCGGCCTCAAGGGCGGCTACTGGGGTCCGGTCCGCGACCGCTGCCGTCCGATGACGACGGCGCACGGCGAGGACTTCTCGTTCTACCAGATCGGCTTCCGCTGCTGCGCCGACGCGGCCGGCGAGCCGTCGGCGACGACGAAGCCCGCGCGCGGTGGACGCGCGGCGCAGGGCGCCCGCGCCAGCCGCTGACGCCTCTTCCGTGCAGCGCGCTGCACGGTCCGGCACGCGCGTGCACGCTCGACGTGAGCGGCGCGCTAGACTTCGCGGAAGAACGGGCCGTGGAACGGCCGTTGCTCTCCCGACGCCATGCCGCACGCCATCTGCACGCAGCGCGAGACACGTCGAGCCCGCGCCATCGTGGCGTCGGTCGCGCTCTTCGTCGTCCTCGTCGCGGCGTCGATGGCGGTGTACCCGGGCGGCCACTCGTGGGACCGGACGGCGGTCGGGCACGACTTCTGGCGGAACTTCCTCTGCGACCTCGAACGCGAATCCGCGCTCGACGGCTCGCCCAACGTGCTCGGTGCCGCCCTCGGACGAGCCGCGATGCTGATCCTCGCGTTGGGGCTCCTCCCCTTCTTCGCGCGCGTGAGCGCGCTCGCGGCCGGCGCGGCGCGGCTCGGCGTGGTCGTGCGTGCGCTCGCGACGATCACGGTCCTCGCCGTCCCGGGCGTCGCGTTCCTCTCCGGCGACCGCTTCGGGAAGCTCCACGCCGTCGCCGTCGTGGTCGCGGGCATCCCCGGGCTCGCCGCGTGCGCCGGAGCGGTCGCCGCCCTCCTCGTCGACCGCGAAGCGCCGCGCATCGTCGCGTGGGCCGGTGCGCTCGCGCTCGGGATCGGGGCGGTCGACTTCTCGCTCTACGTGCGATCCTTCACCGATCCGCAGGGAGGAACCGTCGCCGTCGCCGTCCTCGAGCGGCTCGCGACGCTCGCTCTCCTCCTCTGGATGGTGCTCGCCGCTCGGCATGCCCCGATGCGGACAGAGGCACGCACCGCCGTGCCGCCGTCGGCGGAATCCGCTCCGGATGTGTCCACGGAGGGTCTCGGCGGTTGCTCGAGCTTGAGCCCTGCGGGAAGGCTGCCTAGATAACCCGACGATGTCGCTTTCGTCGCTTCCCCTCCTTCGCCCGACGCTCTCCCTCCTCCTCGCCGGCAGCGTCGCGCTCGTCGGCGCGTGCAGCTCGTCGAGCACGACGAACGAGACGCCGGTGACGCCCGACCCGAACGCCGCCGACGGCGGCGGTGCGGCGGACACGGGCAGCACGCCTGCCACGGGCACCGGCGCGTTCACGAGCCCGGCCGGGGAGTGGACCTGGAACGCTGTCGAAGGGATGGAGTGCGGAAACGGCGCGCCCACCGGCGTCGGCGTGAACGTCGGGACGAGCGACCGCGTCGTCGTCTTCTTCGAGGGCGGCGGCGCGTGCTGGAACGGCCTCACCTGCTTCTCGGCGAAGACCGCGGCGTTCATCGACACGGGCTTCGGCGAGACCGAGTTCCAGGCCCGCATCGACAACACGTCGGGCTCGCTCTTCGATCGCTCCTCGTCCGCGAACGTCTTCAAGGACGACAGCTGGGTCTACATCCCGTACTGCACCGGCGACGTGCATGCGGGGTCGAAGGTCACGACCTACGACGACGGGACCGCAGTTCACCACGTCGGGCTGAAGAACGCGGAAGCCGCGCTGAAGCGTATCGCGGCGACGTGGAAGGGCAAGGCTTCGCGCGTCGTCGTCTCCGGCAGCAGCGCGGGCGGCTTCGGCGCGGCGATCAACTACGAGCGCTTCGCGCAGGCCTTCGCGCCGACGCGCGTCGACCTCGTCGACGACTCGGGGCCGCCGATCCCGGCGTCGAAGTCCGTCTACCTCCCGCAGTGGAACGAGGCGTGGGACCTCTTCAAGGCCTTCCCCGCCGACTGCTCCGGATGTGCATCGGACCCTGCCGCGATCGTGCCGTACTACTCGGCGAAGTACCCGAGCTCGCGCTTCGCGCTGCTCTCGTACGACCACGACAACGTGATCTCGAAGTTCTACGGAATGAACCAGGACGAGTTCAAGACGGCGATCGAAGCCGTCGCGACGACGCAGTTCGCGCCGCTCGCGAACGGCCGCACGTTCTACGTCTCCGGCACGAGCCACACGATGCTCGGCAAGCTCTCCACCGCGAGCGGCGGGACGACGCTCGCCGCCTGGCTCAGGACGATGATCACGGACGGCGCCGACTGGAAGAGTGTCGCCGTCTCGAACTGACGCGCCGGCGCTGGCAAGACGAGCGGCCACCTGCGTCGGGCGAGAGGGACCGCATTTTCCGGCGGAGAAGCGGGCCGGCGGACTCGTCCCTACACGGCCGGGCGCGCGAGCAGGACCGCGAGCGCGACCGGGGTGGAGGCTCGCCCTGCACGTCAGTCGGCAACAATCGTAAATCGCGGATAACCTGGACGCATGCCGAACCTGCCCTTGGTCGCCATCGCGGCCATCGTGGTCGTCCTTCTGCTGTTCTTCGTTCTCCGCGGTAAGAAGAAAGAGCCGGCGCTCACGAAGCCGGCGGCAGAGATTGACGAGGCGAAGGCGAGCGCCGCGCGTCCGAGCGCGGCCCCCGCGAAGCCGGAGAGCGCGGCGCCGCGCGCGCCCAGCACGCCGCCGCGCGAGGAAGAGGTCCGCACGAGCGAGCCGCCGAAGGAGGGAGAGCTGCCGCGCCTCGTCGCGCCGTCGGTGCCCGACTCGGACGAGATCATGCCGCAGGCGCGCGTCACGAACGAGGATCTCGACGCGCTCCTCGCCGCGAGCAAGACCGAAGAGCCCGCGCCGTCGCCGCGTGCAGAGTCGTTGAAGACGCCCGTGTCTTCGCCGGTGATCGCGCCCGCCGCCGAAGCGCCGGCCGAGCCGTCGTTCCCGACGCCCGCGATCGAGCCCTCGCCGATCGCGGAGCTCGCGAAGGAGCCCGAGCGCGTCGCAGAGCCGGTCGCGGCCGCTGCCGTCGCGGAGCCGGTCGCGAGCGCGGAGCCCACGGTCCAGGACGAGCCCGCGCCGCCGAAGGCGCCTGCTCCTTCCGCGCGAGCGATCCCGGCGAAGCCGCCGGTGCCGTCGCCGCGTGGGATGCCCGCGGCGAAGCCGGCGCTGCCGACGAAGCCGACGCCGGCGACGGCGAGCCCCGTCTCGTCCGCATCGATGAAGGCCGCGCCGGTCGCGCCTGCGTCGTCGCCCGCGACGAAGGCCGCGCCGGTCGCGCCTGCGTCGTCGCCCGCGCTGAAAGCGGCCGAGCCGGCGAAGGAGGTGCCTGCCGCGGCGCCTGCGCGCGTCGTGCCTGCCTCGCTCGCCGCGAAGCTCGCCGCGATGTCCAATCCCGCGACCGCCGAGCTCGAGAAGAACGATCCGCGGCACGCCGCGGCCCGCAAGTTCTCGCGCCTCGCCGTCAGCGAGATCAAGCTCTATCA
>JBDHVE010000009.1:0-90789 GCA_039809485.1 Polyangiaceae bacterium
GGCGCTCGAGGATGCGGCCGGCTGGGGCGCGGCCGGCTCCGGCGCACCACCACACGCGACGACGAAGAGGAAGGCGAGGGGACCGAGACGGCGGACGCTCATGCGCGCATGCTTCACACACACGGCGTCCGGTTGCAACGAGGCGCTACTCCGCGTGCCCGCCGAGGTGGCCGAAGCGCGAGATGGCCTTCCGCACGTCGAGCGGGTTGTCCGCGCGGGGGTAGAAGAGGGGGACACGCCCGCGCGGCTCGAAGCGGTCCGTCGTGCTGCTCCGGGCGGCGAGCTTCCGGACGGTGAGCGCTTCGACGGTCGACTTCGGATAGCGGAACGGCTGGAAGCGCGGATCGTTCTCCGGCTTGCTCTGGATCGCGATCGGCACGACGCCGGGCGGCTGGAACGGACCGCTTCCGCGCGTGACCCAGACCGGATTCGTGAGCGCCCACGCCGTGACGGGGAACACCTCGGGTGGCCGGAGCGCGCCCCATTCGTCGTTGCCGAGCCCGAGCGGCCCGGCGAGGACCGCGACCGCCTCGGTGAGGAGCACGGGCGGGATCTCGAGCGGTTTCACGACGGGGAACAAGCTGTCCTCGCCGATCGCCTCGAGCACGAACCAGCTGTCGACGTAGGCGCCGGCGGCGTCCTTCGCGAGCTCGACGTCGAGCGTGCCGGCGAACGGATCGGCGGCGAGGTCGCGGCTCGGATCGATCGGCAGCACGCTCGCGATCGTCCCGTTCCGCCAGACGATCAGGCGCGCCACGTGCGCCCACGGGGCGCTCGTCAGGCGATAGCCGATCTTCACGCGGCCGCTCGCGTTCTGGACCGTGCTCCCCATCACACCGCGCTCGGGGTCGTCGACCCAGAAGTCGATCAACGGCGCGTTCGTCGCGACGACGCGCCGGCTCTGCATCGCGTCGACGAGGCGCTCCTCGGTGAGCGTCACCGGTCGGTCGTCGCCGACGTACACCATCGTCCGGAAGTGGCCTGCTTCGTCCATCCCCGAGTGCGAGTCGCCGGTCCCGACCGCGATCGTGCGGAAGCCGAGGTTCAGCAAGTTGAACCAGTCGTCGATCATCCCGGGGAACGCGGGCTGTCCGTTCGCGTTCCGGAGGATCGTGCCCGCGGGCGGGACGTCGCCCGGGATCTCGCCCTGCGGGAGGGAAGCCGGCACGCGGAAGTGGTGCATCTGCCAGAACAGCTTCCCGTTCGCGACCTCCATCGCGTCGAAGCGGGACGAGAAGGCGGTCGTGCCGTCCGGCTTCCGGAAGGCGGGGCCCTTCGGCGCGATGACCTGCTGCACGAGCGTCGGCGCGAGCTCCTGGGCGGTGAACGGATCGCGCTGGTACTGCGCGAAGTACCCGAGCACGCCGTCGCGCGGGTGGTTCACCTGCACGACCGTGCGCTCCGGCCCGAGCGACCCGCGTGCGCGGAGATCGTCGAAGAGCTGGTCCGGCGTCCGGCGCGCCCACTCGAACGCGCCGTGGGTGACCGGCCCGACGTCGTAGCGGAGCGGGTAGCCGTTGAAGTGCCCCGACTCGAGGGTGGTCATCTCGAGGCCGACCATCGGGAAGAGCCAGTCGAAGAGCTGGTTCCGCGCGACGTAGGGCCGGTAGTCGGTGACGAAGTTGTGGTCGGTCGCGACCGCCCACTCGACGCCTTCCGCCGCGAGCGCGCGGACGCGCTCGTCGAGCGACATCGACGAGTCGATGCTCTGGCGACTGTGGATGTGCATGTCGCCCGCGATCCAGCCCTTCGTGTCGACGACGCGCGAGAGGACGTGGGTGACGGTCTTGGTCTCGCTCGCCGCCACCGTGATGGTGCTCGCGGCGAGCGCGTACTCCGGGCCGCGGCTCGTCACGATGCGGTACGTGCCCGGCCGGAGCGCGAGGTCGGCGGTGCCGTCGCTCGTGAAGCCCTGCGCCTCGATGTACTGCCGCGTCGCCTCGTCGGCGGGATCGTCGTCGACGAGGTCGGTCGGACGGAAGCGCTCGCCCGCTTCGAGGTCGAAGAGGAAGTTCCGCGTGAGCTTGCCGGCGTGCTCCGGGCCGTAGGTGCCGATCGCGGACGCCTTGGCGGGGAGGGGGTGGCCGTAGGCGTCGACGACGCGGACGACGACGCGCCCGGGCGGCGTGCTCTCGAGCTTCAGCGCCGTCGTCTGGCCCTCGCGCACGTCGAGATCGGTGAAGCCGGAGAGCGGACGGCCTTCGCCCGCGACGCGGACGCTGTAGGCGCCGGGCGGGAGGTTGCCTCCCCACGAGCCGCCCGCGCGCACGTCGTACTGCGCGTAGATGCGGCGCGGGCCACCGCGCGCGGGGCGCTGGTAGACGAGCACCGACGTGCCCTCCGACGGGGCGCCGGTCGCCGCGTCGAACACGAGCCCGCCGAGATGCCCCGTCGGCGTCTTCCGGAGGGCGAGGATCCCGTCGAGGACGCTGCCGACGTCACCCGCGCCGATCACGAAGTGCTTCTTCGTCTCGAACGACTCGTTCGGCCGGAGCTCGCCCGGCGCGCTGTCGTAGAAGAGGCCGAGGAAGCCGCTCGCCGCGAACGGGACGAGCATGCTCGTGTCGGTGATCGGCGCGCGGCCGTCTTCGTAGACGTCCTTCTTGCCGAGGACGAAGTTGCGCGGGCTCGGCGTCGCCGCGATCCCGTAGCTCGTGCCGACGCCGCGCGAGGCGACCCATTCGACCACGAGGCCGGGGAACGCCGGGAAGTCGACCTTGCGGCGGTACGCGTCCTGGAGCCCGAAGCGCTGATCGAACCCGACGCCGGGAAGCCACACGTTGCTCGTCGCCCCGTAGAGCGCGACGTCGCCGACCGGGACGGTGAAGCTCTGCGTCGGGAGGTTCGCGAGCCCGAGGAGCTGCGTCGCGAGCTCGGAGGGGAACTTCAGCACCTTCGGGCTGATGTTCGTGACGCGGAGCGAGACGTTCACCCACGTCGTGCCAGGCTCGAGCTCGTAGGTGACGGTGTAGCGGAGCTGCGCGCCGCTCGTCAGCGACTGGAAGTCGACGTTCGATCCGGTGACGGCGCGGTTCAGGAGCGCGGCGAGCTCGAGGAAGTCGCCGGCCTCGCCGACGCACGTGACGCGCGCGGGGCCGCCGTCGTTGCCGTCGGACGAGACGAAGACGCGCTGGACGTCGACGGCCTGGACGAACATCGCGGGGAAGAGCTCGCCGAACTGGTCGTTGCCGCTCCCCGCGCCGCTCGTGCCGATCTCGGCCGGACGACGGAGGTCGGCGTCGATCAAGCTTCCGCCGTAGACGCCGAAGCCTCGCGAGTAGCCCTCCTTCTGCACGACGACACGGACCTTCTCGTTCTCGATCAGGTAGTCGCCGACCTCGCCGAGGGCGCGGTCGCCGCCGACGAGCTGCGCGCGGTTCGTGATCTGCACCGCCGACGCGCCGCCGCTCGTGGAGCATCCCGCCCACGCGCCGAGCGCGACGACGAGAGGCAGCGAAGAGGCGAGGAGACGGCGCATCAGAACGTGAGCTGACCGAGGAGCTCGAGGCGGTCGTTCGAGAGCGAGCGGCCCGACTCCTCGCCCGTGAACGTGTAGTTGACCCACCCTTGGACCGGCAGCTTCGTTCCACCGACGCGCACGCCGACCGTGTGCCACTGGAGCCGCTGCTGATCGAAGCCGAGATTGCCGCCCTCCTGCCACGGATGGAAGTACGCGTAGCGGTAGCCGGGGGCGACGAAGACGGGACCGAGGTCGAAGCGATAGGCCGCTTGGGCGTGGAACGCGAGCTGGACGCGCGCGGCGGTCGCGACCGTCGCGAAGCCGGTCCGGAGGCGCGTGACGGCGCCGAAGACCTCGAGCCCGGCCGCCTTCACGCCGAGGTCGGCGGTGAGACCGAGGTCCTCCTCGTTGTAGAGATTCGGCGGCTCGCCGACGCGGCGATCGTTCCGGAACAAGGCGGCGCCGAGGCGGACCCACTTGCCCCACTCGACCTCGCCGCGCCCCACGATGCCGACGCGACCGTTGTCGTCGAGGAGCTGGTTCGACCCGTTGCCGTTCATCACCATCAGGTAGTAGGCGACGCGGAGTCCGTCTTCGGGGCCGATTGGCTTGCCGGGCGAGAGCATGACGCCGAGCTGCCGATCGAGCTGGATCCCGTTCGTCTGGAAGCCCCGTCCGGGCGGGACACCTTCGACGCCGACCGCGCGCGACGCGAACATGAGGTCCGGCGTTCCGCGGAGCTCCTCTTCCTGGAACGGCGCCTTGAACTGCCCGACCTGGATCCCGACCCACGGGATCGGATCCCAGCGCGCGAGCGCGTCACGGAGGCGGACCGACAAGGACCCGAGCGGCGTGTTCGGCGACGTGAGCACGTCGCTCGCGCCCTCGATCGAGACGCGGAACGTGACGCCGTACTCGCGGTTCCGGCCCTGCGCGCCGACGCGCGCGCTGTCGAGGACGAAGCCGTTGTTCTGCCCGACGAAGTTGTAGCGGTCGTCCGGGTGCGTCCAGTCGTAGCCCGCGCGGAGGTAGCCGTAGACACCGAAATCCCAGGGGCCCTCCGACTTCTTCGGCTCGGGGGCGTCGGGCGGCGGCGGCTTTTGCTGATCGGGACGCGGGGAGGTGAGGCCTTTGACGTCCTCGAGCGACTCGCCGTCGCGTGCGCGCGCGGTGGACGCCGTCGTGACGAGCGCGAGGACGAGGAGGGGGGAGAGCTTGGACACGCGAATTCTCAGGGCAGGGAACGGGAGGCGAGGAGCGCGGCGGCACGGGCGAAGAAGAGGAACGCCCCCGTGACGCCGACCGCATACGACGTGACCGTCGCGAGGATGCGATCGGGGGACGACAGCACGCGCCTCGCCCCGGCGACGAGGACGAGGCACGTGCCGAGGACGAGGACCTGACCGATTTCCACGCCGACGTCGAAAGCCGCGAGCCCCGTCCAGAGCGCGTGCTCCGGGAGCTCTCCGCCCGAGAGCGCCGTCGCGAAGCCGAGGCCGTGCACGAGGCCGAACGCGCCGGCGAGCGCGGCGCGGCCGAGGGCGCCGGTCCGTTCGTGTGCATCCGCATCCGCGGCGACGAGGACGAGGCTCGCGGCGATGGACGCTTCGCCGACGACGGTGGGTACGTGCAGGAGGCCGAGCACGGTCAGCGTGAGCGTCAGCGTGTGCGCGAGGGTGAAGGCGGTCGCGGTCCGCGCGAGCTCGACGGCGGCGCCGCGGAGCCTTCCGCGCGCCGCGGAGACCGCCTGCCAGACGAGCGCGAGGAGGAAGAGGACGTGATCCACGCCGGAGACGACGTGCTCGATCCCGAGCCGCAGGTACCGCGCGAGCACGCCGCGGATCGGCTCGTGTCCCGGCACCGCGAAACGCGGCGAGCGCGCGGTGAGGACGCCGCCTTCGATCGCGCCGCTCTCGGACGCGACGCGCGCGACGACGGCGTCCGCTCCGGCGAGCCCCTCGACCTCGAGCGACGCGCCGGCGACGCCTTCGCGACAGTGGACGCGGAGCGCGCCGCCTCCGAGCGGGGCGGTCGTGCACGCGTCGGCGCGTACGGACAGGCCTTCGCCGCGGAGCATCACGACGGCGTCGGTCTCGGACGTGATCGTCACGTCGAGATAGCCGGTCCGCGAGCCGTGGGCTCCGGCACGGCCGCCGACGAGGAGGAGGAGGAGGACGACGACGACGGCGAGCACGCGCTTCATCGGACGCCTTCCGCTTCGCGTTTCGGGGCGAGGTCCGCGGGGGCGAACGACGTCCCCTCGACCTCGAACCGGTACTTCCGCGCTGCGCGCTCCACCATCGTCGCGACGGCGGCCGCCCGCTTCTTGCGCTGCACGGCAAGGCGCGCTTCGGCGCGCATCTCCTCGCTCGTCGCCGGCCGGCGCGCGACGACGCGTGCGACGTAGAAGCCCCACGTCGTCGCGAGCGGAGGAGACCACGTGCCTTCCGGCGCGGTCCGGACGAAGAGCGCGACGTTCGCACCGACGGTCCGTGCGAGCTCGGCTTCGGTCCACGTCGCGTGCGCCGGGACGGGCGCCTTGTCTCGCGCCGCATTCGGGTCTCCGGTCGTTAGAGCACGGGCGAGCGATTCGGCCGCCGCTCCGCGCTCCTTCGAGACGAACGCGAGATCGAGCTCGATCCGCGACGCCGCCTCGGCGGCGAGCGCGGCGGCTTCGGTCCGGATCTCGTCCTCCGTGACCGGCACCTCCGGCGCGGTGCTCTCGAGCGCCGCGCGCATCTTCTCCGCGACGCGCGCGCGGACGAGGTCGTCGTCCTCTGCGAGCCCGAGGCGCCGGCCTTCGGCGGCGAGCACGCGCTCGGCGACGAACTCGGCGACGACGCGCTTCTCCTCTTCGGGCGCGAGCGGGCGACCGGTGCGGGCCTGCGCTTCGGCGACCGCCTTCGTGACCGCGTCGCGGCGGACGTGCACGGTGGCATCCTTCTCGGCCGGCGCGAGCGCCCAGAGGACGCCACCGACGACGAGGAAGTGCACGAGCCGGCTCCGCGCGATCGCCCTGGCTGCGCTCATGGGTTGCCGGTCACGGTGAGCGTCCAGCTCGCGCCGGGCGGGCAGGGGCCCGAGGCGCTCGTGACGGCGACGACGACCGTCCGGCTGTCGTCGCTGCCGTTCGCGACCGACCCCTCTCCCCACTCGAGCGCGATCGACTCGGCG
The DNA here is from genome assembly GCA_039809485.1 of Polyangiaceae bacterium. Lineage (GTDB taxonomy): Bacteria > Myxococcota_A > Polyangia > Polyangiales > Polyangiaceae > Labilithrix. The sequence continues at coordinate 6,635 of JBDHVE010000009.1, forward strand.
CTCGTGCCGTTCGTCTCCGAGCGGGCGAACGGGAGCGCGCACGCGAGCTGGTCGCGCGCGAGGTCGACGAATGCGTAGAGGTCGAAGTCGTGCCCCGCCGGCGAGAGTGTGAGCCCGACGCGCATCGGTGTCCCGATCGCGCCGTTGCTCTGCTCCGTCGCGCGGAAGCTCACGTACTCCGCGCACGTCCCCTGCGTCGAGAGCGGCGGCGATGGGGCGTCCCCGGCGAGGGAGCCGATCTCGCGTGCGGTCGTGCAGGTGTTCGCCGGGGGCGACGTCGGCCCGGCGTCGGTGCCGCCGTCGCGCGCGGGGACGACCGAGCCCGCGTCGCTCGCGCAGCCGCCGTCGCAGGACGCGTCGCGTACGCTCGCGGGATCGATGGGGATGTCGCCCTTCGGCAGGTACGGCTCGCCCTGGATCGGGCCGTCCGCGTTGCACGCCGCGAGGCCGATCAGCACGAACGCGAGCAGCGACGCTCCGCGCGACACCCTCTCTTCGTAACATGGATGGTTGCAGCCGGGCGGCCGACTTGTCATACCCGGGCCATGAGCTCCGCGTCGACTTCGCCCGCGTTCGTTCGTGACAGGATGAGCTCCCCGGTTGCCACGATCTCGTCACGTGCCCGCCTCTCGGAGGTGGTCTCGGCGATCGAGGCGCGCGCCGTCGCCGCCCTCGCCGTCGTCGACGGCGAGCAGCTCGCCGGCATCGTCTCGACGACCGATCTCGTTCGCGCGCTCGCGCGACCCGCCGACGAAGACGTGGCCGTGACCGAGATCATGAGCCACCCCGTCGCGACGACGGGGGCCGATCGCCCCGTGATCGAAGCGGCCCGGACGATGGCGACGAGCCGGATCCACCGGCTCGTCGTGACGGATGGTGAAGGGGTGACGGCCGGGGCTCCGCGCGGTGTCCTCAGCGCGCGCGATCTCCTCGACGACGTGAAGGCGGCCGGCGTGAAGAAGCCGCTCTCCGACATCATGACCGCGGACGTGCGGACGCTCGACGTCGGCGACCCGGTCGACCGCGCCGTCGCCGAGCTCGCGGAAGCGCGCGTGCACGGGCTCGTGGTCGTGGAGAACGGCCGTCCTGTCGGCGTCTTCACCCACGCCGAGGCGCTCGCCGCCCGGAAGCTCCCGCCGATGCTGAGGTCACGCCCGGTCGAGGAAGTGATGAGCTACGAGACGATCTGTCTCGATGCGACGACGCCGATCGCACGTGCCGCGGCCTATGCCGCCGCGATGAACGTCCGCCGCATCCTCGTCGTCCACGAGAGGCAGCTCGTCGGCGTCGCCAGCGCGCTCGACCTCGTCCGCGTCCTCGCCTGAACGCCGCGGGCACGCGGCTTGCGACCTCCGCCACGGCGCCGGCGCGCCACAACGGAGGATCGGATGAGCGACAAGGAGCAGGACCGCGAGCACGCGGCGGGTGTACGTGGCGCGAAGGTCCGTGAGGCGATCGGCAAGATGCTCTCGAACGAGCAAGTCGAGGCGAAGGCGCGCGCGGACGAGGGCGAGACGCCCGTTTCGGGCGAGAAGCCCGTCACCGACGAGGTGACGTGCGCCGCGGTCGAGAAGCACGTCGGGGAGATCGAGCGGCACGTCGGTGAGCTCGTCGGCGATCCCGACCTCGAGTGCGAGGGCTGCGCGCGCGAGGAATCGGGCACCCGAAATGGCGGAGCCCCCGAGCGCTGACCCGCTGGCGGGCCACCGTCGAGGGCTCACGCGTCACCCTTCGCGGGTGACTACCGCTCAGCGCGGCGGGGTGCTGGTCCGTGCATCCTGCACCGAGATGAGGATGACCGTGATGTTGTCCTTGCCGCCGTGCTCGTTGGCCTTCGTGATGAGGCCCTCGACGATCTCGCTCGGCGCCTTGCCGCTGCGCATCGCGTTGCCGACGCCGACGTCGTCGACCATCTTCGTCAGGCCGTCCGAGCAGAGGAGATAGAGGTCTCCCGGCTCCGGCTTGCAGAGGATGATGTCGATCGGCACCGTCGGCCAGATGCCGACGGCGCGGCTGAGGAGCGAGGCGTTCGGGCCGGTCGCGCCGAGGTCGCGCATCGTGTGGTCGCTCGTGATCTGCTTCAGCTGCCCGCCGCGCATGCGGTAGAGGCGGCTGTCGCCGACGTGGCCGACGTAGAGGCGCTGCTTGCTCGGCGAGAACCGCGCAGCGCAGATCGTCGTGCCCATGCCTTCGAGCTTCCGATCCGTCTCGGCCTTGTCGAGGATCGCCGCGTTCGCCGCCTGGATGGCGCGGGCGAGCTCGGACGCGGGCTCCGGCAGGCCGTGGTGCGGGTCACCTTCGAACTCGCCGGCGTTGAACGCCTTCTCGACGGTGCGGACGGCGAGCTCGCTCGCGATCTCGCCGCCGGCGTAGCCGCCCATGCCGTCGGCCACGGCATAGACGCCGTGGTTCACCATCACGAGGAGGTTGTCCTCGTTACGCTTGCGGCGGAGGCCCCGGTCCGTCTGCGCGGTCGCGCTGACGAGGATGAACGGGTTCGCCTTCTGCGGCTCGTCTTCGGCGGCCGCGTCGTCGCAGACGATGACGTTCGTCGGCGGCTGGAGCACGGGGCGCTTCGGACGCATCATGCCGACCTTCGTGGGGTCGACTTCCTCGTCGCTCTCCACGTCGTCGTAGATGAGGGCGGGGACGGCTGCCGGAGCGGGCTCCGGAGCCTTGCGGGAGCCGCTTGTCTTCCCGCCGACTTTCGCCTTGCGGGGAGCGGGCTGCTCCTCTTCCTCCTCCTCTTCTTCTTCTTCGACGACCTTGCGCGCCTTACTGCCCTTCTTCCGTGCGACGGGCGGAGGCCCGCTCGAACGACCGAGGAAGTAGGCCGCGGTGAAGACGACGGCAGCACCAACGACGACGAGGACCCAATCCGGCATGCGCTCCCCTAAGGAATCCTGGAACTACCGGGGCCAGAGTACATAGGGGCGGCCACTTGTGGCAAAGCGGAAAACGATTCGGTGCGGCAGGTGGCAACCTCGAGGTGGCCGATGCACGATGGCGGCATGGCCGCCCACGCAGCGCAAAAGGTCGAGCTTCCCGTCCAGGGAATGACCTGCGCGAGCTGCGTGGGCCGCGTAGAACGCGTGCTGAAGGCCGAGCCGGGGGTGGCCGGAGCGGAGGTGAATCTCGCGCTCGGCCAGGCCACGGTCGAGTTCGACCCCGGCGCGACCGGACCGGAGGCGATCGCCGAGGCCATCCGTGGGGCAGGGTACGATGTTCCCTGGGTCCCCACGGTCGAGGTCGCGCCGGCTGCGGGTCACGAAGCACTTCCCGAAGCGAAGCCGGCGCGGGCGCGCGCAGAGGAGCGCGCGACGGCGATCGCCGCGGCCGAGGCGCGGGAGGACCGAGGCCTCCGTCGCGACTTCGTCGTCGCGGTCCTCTTCTCGCTGCCGCTCCTCCTCCTCGGGATGTCCCACGGCCTGTTTCCGTGGACGGAGACCTCGGCTGGGCGCTGGACGCAGCTCGCCCTCGCCACGCCGGTCGTCCTCGGACCGGGCCGGCGCTTCGCACGGCTCGCGTGGAAGGCGCTCCTCCATCGCACCGCCGACATGAACACGCTCGTGACGATGGGGACGACGGCGGCCTATGCGTACTCGGTCGTCGCGCTCGCGGCGCCGCGCCTCTTCCGCGGCGAGCACGCCGATCACGTCGCTCCGCACCTCTACTTCGAGGCGGCCGGCGCGATCCTGTCGTTCGTGCTCCTCGGCAAGGTGCTCGAGACGCGCGCGCGGCGGCACCTCGCCGATGCCGTGCGCGGCCTCGTCGCGCTCCAGCCGAAGACGGCGCGGCGGCTCCGCGGCGAGGTGGAGGAGGACGTCGACGTCGACGTGCTCGCCCCGGGCGATCGCGTCCGCGTGAAGCCGGCCGAGCGCCTGCCCGCCGACGGCGTCGTCGAGGAGGGCGGATCGGCGGTCGACGAGTCGATGCTCACGGGCGAGAGCATGCCGGTCGACAAGGCGCCCGGCGCGCGCGTCTACGGCGGCACCTTGAACCAGAGCGGCGTCCTCACCGTGCGCGTCACGCGCGTAGGGGAAGGGACCGCGCTCGCGCGCATCGTCGAGGCGGTCGAAGAGGCGCAGGGGAGCCGGGCGCCGATCGCGCGGCTCGCCGACGTGGTCGCCTCGTGGTTCGTGCCGGTCGTCCTCGCGATCGCGACGGTCACGCTCGTCGCGTGGCTCTTCGTCGACCCTACGCCAGCAGGGCTCGCCGTCGCGGTCGAGCGGTTCGTCGCCGTCCTCGTCATCGCGTGCCCCTGCGCGCTCGGCCTCGCGACGCCGGCCGCCGTTGCGGTCGGGACCGGCCGCGGCGCCGAGCTCGGCGTGCTCGTGAAGGGCGGGGAGGCGCTCGAAGCCGCGAGCCGTGTCGACACCGTGCTCGTCGACAAGACCGGCACGCTCACGGAAGGAAAGCCCGAGCTCACCGACGTCGTCGTCGCCGAGGGGATCGCGGAGTCGCGCGTCCTCGCGCTCGCGGCCGCGGCGGAGCGCGCGAGCGAGCATCCTGTCGCGCGGGCGGTCGTCGCGGGCGCGAAGGCGCGCGGCGTCGCGCTCGAGGAGGCGAAGGACTTCCGCGCGCTCGTCGGGCGAGGGGTCGAGGCGAAGATCGGAGGCGCGCTCGTCCGCGTCGGCAGCGCGAGCTGGCTCGCGGAGCTCGGGATCGCGACTGCGCCGCTCGAGGCGGACGCGGTCCGGCTCGCGGAGCAGGGGAGGACGCCGTTCTTCGTCGCGGAACAGGAGAAGCTCGTCGGCCTCGTCGCGGTCGCCGATCGCCCGACCCGCGAGGCGAAGGACACGATCGCCGAGCTCCGCCGGATGGGGATCGAGGTCGCGATGGTGACGGGCGATCGCGAGGAAGCGGCCCGCGCGGTCGCGCGCGACCTCGGCATCACGCGCGTGCTCGCCGGCGTGCGGCCGGAGGGGAAAGTCGACGCGGTGACGGCCGAGCGCGAGCGAGGCCGCGTCGTCGCGATGGTCGGCGACGGGATCAACGACGCGCCGGCGCTCGCCGGCGCGCACGTCGGCGTCGCGATCGGCACCGGGACGGACATCGCGGTCGCGACGAGCGACGTCGCGCTCCTCCGCGGAGGGATCGCGGGGCTCGCGACCGCGCTCCGCCTCGCGCGCGCGACGCTCCACACGATCCGCCAGAACCTGTTCTGGGCCTTCGTCTACAACGTCGTCGGGATCCCGATCGCGGCCGGGCTCCTCTACCGATGGACGGGCTGGCTCCTCTCGCCCGTCGTCGCGAGCGCGGCGATGTCGCTGTCGAGCGTGTCGGTGCTGACGAATTCGCTGCGGCTGCGCCGCTTCCGCTGAGCGTGTCGCTGAACGAGGTGCTCTGCCGGGACGCTCACACTCCGGCGTGGGGGCTCGCGGTGACGGGGCCGGGGTGGAGGCTCGGCTCCCTCCGCAAGGGCGCGGCCTTCCATGCTGTGACGTTGTTTCGGCGGGTCCTCCCCCCCGAACCAACCGATTCGACCCGCGAGGTCGTGCCGAGCGATGCTGGCTCCATCCCAGCTGGGAACATGGTTCGGGGCCCCCGAGTAGGTCGGACCCTCGAGAGGTCGATCCGCCCTGGGATGCGTGGCCCGCGCCTGAATGCTCGGTCGCCGAGCCTCCACCCCGTCCCCTTCGTGGCGGCTGTGAGGGGCCTACGTTCCCGCTAGGGGGCGAGCACGAGCTCGAAGTCGTCGTAGTCCGCCTCGGCGACCGACTTCGTGCCGTCCGCGTCGGTGACGACGCCGATGTAGATCACCTTCTGCCCGGCGCAGCTCCCGCCGTACTCGGCGCGGTAGAGCGCGCAGACGTCGACGCTCTCGCTCTGCCAGGTCGGCCCGGCCGGGTCGGCGCGGAGCGGGACCTGGAGGATGCCGCGCTGGTGCGTGCCGCGCGGCGCGGGCTTCGCGGTCCATCCGAGCTTGAGGCCCTTGCCGCCGGAGAAGAGGCCGGGCTTCTCGAAGACGACGTAGACGCTCGCGCCGAGATCGAGCCACGCGTCGTCAGAGGCGCGCGGGTGCTGCGTCACGCGCCAGCGCCACTTCACCGCGCGGACCTTGTCGAGCGGGATCGACGCGTTCGCGAGCGCGCGTCCGTAGTGCATCGCCGGGACCTTGCCCCCCTGCGCGTCGTGACGCGCGTGGAGCCACGACGAGGTGCCGTCGCGCTGGACGGAGTAGACCTTCGCGAGCTGATCGGCCGAGTGCCCCGAAGGGTCGCCCCAGCCGGGGCTCGCGCCGTTGAAGGACTCGGCCCACGCGAGCCGCGTCGGGGGCGGCGGCGCCTCGTCGGCGGTCGCCTGCGCCGGAACCGCGAGGCCCGCGAGAGCGAGCGACAGCGAGAGAACGGCGGCACGACGAGCGAGCGGGGGCACACTCGAAACGTAGCGCCCGACGGAGAGCCGCTCCAGCTGGACGGCGCTCGAGCTAGGGCGACGCGGGATCGGCGACCGCCGGTGCGCCGAGCACGAGCGGCCGATCGAGCCGGCGAATCGGGAGGCTCACACTCGCGAGCTCCGGCGTCACGTTCGTCCCGGGCGGCGCGTCTCGCGCGGCCGACCAGTCGTCGGCGACGAGCCGTCCTGCGCCGTAGTACCCGGGCCACAGCGCGTAGTCGAAGGTGACCTTCGCGTCGTCGGAGGCGATCGCGCGGTCGAGCGTGAAGCGGAGCACGGTGGGGGAGATCTTCGCGACCGCGACGGCGTCGATCCGCTCGCCGGCGCTCGTGACCTCGACGGGATCGAGGCTCGGCATCGACGGCATCACGAGGTCCTTTCCCTTGTCGTGCGCGACGACGGCGTCGATCGCGTTCGGCATCCCGGCGACGCGTCTCACCGCGACGAAGCGCGGGCCGAGCCGAGGCAGCCACGAGAGATCGCGATGGGCGTAGCCGTTGTCGAAGAGCCAGCGCGAGACGGCGAGCGCGGCGCGTCCGGCCGCGCGCCGCGTCGTCGCCTCGTCCATGTGCGAGCCGTCGCCGCGATCGGCGCCGTCGTAGGCGTTCCCGAACATCCAGTGGCAGTTCGCGTTCGCGTCGGCGATGTCGGTCCGCCAGGCGTCGCGGATCGCGTCGAGCGCTTCGGGCCGGGTGTTCATCCAGTAGCCGGGCATCCCGAGGAACACGGGGACCTCGGCCGCGGGCTTGCCGATCCACTCGCGGACGAGCGAGACGAACCGGCGATTGGCTGCACCATACACCTTGGCTTCGTCGCCCTGCTTCTTGCTGTCGTACTCGCTGTGGAACCGGAGGACGACGACGGGGACGCCGTCGGGCGCCTTGCCGGCGACGTTCGCGGCGAGATGATTCTGGAACGCCTTGCCGTGGGTGCCGACCGGCCATGTCGACGGGTCGTCCGCCTTCGCGCCCGCCGCCTTCGCGTCGAGCCACAGCTGATCGTGGTCGTCGGCGAACGAGTACGTCGGCGTGCCGGACGCGAGCGTGTAGCCCTTTTCCGCGGTCGTGAAGTCGCTCCGCACCGCCTGCGCGTCGTGCTCGGGGATCCCGGTGAGGTCCTTCACGAGCGGCGCGTAGACGTTCCAGTACCCGCCGTTCCCGTCTTGGAGGAAGACCGCGTTCGACTGGCCTTGGAGGACGGTGACGAGCTTCGGGGCGGGAGGTCCGGTCCGGCGCGGAGGCGCGGAGGGCGCGGAGGGCGCGTCGGCCGGCGGCGTGGACGGCGAGGGCTCGGCGGTGCCGGGCGTCGGATCTCCGCCGCCGGGCGCGATCGGTCCGCCCTGGGCCGGGTCGTAGGCGTCGGCACCGCAGCCGACGACGAAGAGGACGAGCGCGAGCGACGAACGCGTCGAGAGCATGCGCCGACGGTTCGCATCGACCGTGCCATCGTGCACCGGACGGGAATCGGCGCGCCGCACGCGGATCGTCGCGGAGACGAGCCACCATGCTCTCCGGCAGCATGGGATGCTCTTCGAGGTCGTCGTGGATCCCGAAGCCACGATACGGTGGACTCTTCCGAGGAGGCGACATCGTGAGCGAGCATCCTTCCGTCATCCCCGAGCGCGGAGCCGAGCCGTCCGACGCGCTCGTGTTCTTCGGCGCCACCGGCGACCTCGCCTTCAAGAAGATCTTCCCCGCGCTCCAGTCGCTCGTGAAGCGTGGTCGGCTCGACGTGCCGATCGTCGGCGTCGCGAAGTCGGGCTGGGGGCTCGAGCAGCTCCGCGCGCGCGCACGGGAGAGCATCACGACGCACGGGAAGCTCGACGAGGCGGCGTTCGCGAAGCTCTCATCGCACCTCCGCTACGTCGACGGCGACTACAACGACCCGGAGACGTTCAAGCAGATCTACCGCGAGCTCGGCTCGGCGAAGCGGCCGACGCACTACCTCGCGATCCCGCCGAGCATGTTCCCCGTCGTCGTGCAGCAGCTCGCGACGGCAGGGTGCTGCAATCGGGGATCGCGCGTCGTCGTCGAGAAGCCGTTCGGTCGTGACCTCGCGTCCGCGCGCGCGTTGAACAAGACGCTGCTCGAGGTGTTCCCCGAGTCGTGCATCTTCCGGATCGATCACTACCTCGGGAAGGAGGCGGTGCAGAACATCCTCTACTTCCGCTTCGCGAACGCGTTCCTCGAGCCGATCCTGAACCGGCAGTACGTCGAGAACGTGCAGATCACGATGGCGGAGTCCTTCGGCGTGAAGGGCCGCGGCAAGTTCTACGAGGAGACAGGCGTCATCCGCGACGTCATCCAGAACCACCTCCTCCAGGTGATCAGCTACCTCGCGATGGAAGCGCCCTCGAGCACCTACGCGGAGGCAATCCGCGACGAGCAGGCGAAGGTGCTCCGCACGATCCGCCCGATGAGCCCGGAGAACATGGTGCGCGGGCAGTTCCGCGGGTATCGCGACGAGCCCGGCGTCGCGAAGGACTCGTACATGGCGACGTACGCGGCGCTCCGGCTCCACGTCGACTCGTGGCGCTGGGACGGGGTCCCGTTCTTCGTCCGCGCGGGCAAGTCGCTCGCGATGACGTGCACCGAGGTGATGGTCGAGCTCAAGAACCCGCCGCAGGTCGTCTTCAAGGAGCCGGTCCCGAGGATGGGCAACTACCTCCGCTTTCGCTTGAGCCCGCGCGTCATGATCGCGCTCGGCGCGCGCGCGAAGACGCCGGGAGAGGCGATGATCGGAGAGCCCACCGAGCTGTCGGTGGCAGAGGAGCCGGAGCAGGGCGCGGGCGGCCGGATGGAGGCCTACGAGCGGCTCCTCGGCGACGCGATGCTCGGCGACGCGACCCTCTTCGCGCGGCAGGACGTGGTCGAGGCCGCGTGGGCGATCGTCGACCCCATCATCCACGGCCCGAGCGCGCTCTACGAATACGACCAGGGGTCGTGGGGGCCGCACGAGGCGGACCGTCTCGTGGAGGACGTGGGCGGCTGGAACCCGATCGCGCCGTGAGAGCGGCGGGCCGCTCCTTGGGTCGGCGCTCCGCGTTTTGCTCGCGTCCGCTCACGCCGGTGAGGGCGCTGCGGCATCGAGCACGGGGCGGGAAGGGGGGCCTTCCGCGCAGAATGGAACGATCTGCACCGAATCTCGGTGCGCACCGTTCCATGGCGTGAGGGAGCCTCCCGGCAGCCACGCGCGAGCGGGACGGGCACGAGGAAGAAGAAGAAAGGAGAAGGGAAGTCGACGGCAGACAAGGCCGCGCTTCCGGCGACGTCCGGGAATTTCACATTTCTCGTGACCCGTTCTCCGGCGGCGGACGACAAGAGCACCGAGACGCCCGCACCCCGCGGTGCGTCCTCAAAGTTTCCGCCGTGTTGCGCTCTCCCGCCCAGCCCACCCTGCCGCCCAGCTCGAGCGCCCCTCCGGCGTCCGGGGTGCGGCTCGTGGTGCGCGAGGCCGAGCCTCTCTGCTACCCAGGGCGCGTGGACGAGGATCCGCTCCGCCCCTTGGTCCAGGCCGCCCTCGCGGGCGACACGGCCAAGACGCGCGCGCTGCTCGTCGCGGTCTCGCCCGCGATGCTCGGCGTGCTCCGGGCGCTCCTCGGCCCCGCCGACCGCGACCTCGAGGACGTCCTCCAGGACGCCCTCGTCGGCGTGGTCCAGGCGCTGCCGACGTTCCGCGGCGACTCGTCCGTCCTCACGTTCGCGAGGTCGGTCGCGCTGCGGCGCGCGCTCGATCATCGGCGGTCTCGCGCGCGTCGCGGGCCGCAGGTGTCGATCGACGAAGAGAACATGCTCGACGAAGGCGGACCGACGCCGGCGGCGAGCGCCCTCGCGAACGCGAGACGCGAAGCTTTCCGTACCTTGATCGAAGAGCTGCGACCCGAGCAGGGCGAAGCCTTCGCGATGCGCGTCTTGCTCGGCCACTCGGTCGAGGAGATCGCGGTCGCGACCGGTTCGCCGCTCGAGACGGTGCGCAGCCGTCTGCGTCTCGCGAAGAATACGCTTCGCGGCCGCATCGTGAACGATCCCACCCTGCTCGAGCTGTCGGAGACGGACGATGAAGACGTCGCGTGATCCCGTCGCCGCGCTCCTCCGCGAGGCCCTCGAGGACGACCTCGCCCCTCGTCCCGAGGACGATGCGCGGATTGCGCGCGCGGTGGAAGCGGCCATGAACAAAGTGGCGGCGGCGCCCGAAGCCGCGCCTGCGCCCGAGGCCGCGCCGAAGTCGGCGCCGGCCGAGAAGCTCGCCGCCGTCGCGCGGCTCCGCAGCACGCCCCCGCGTGCGCGTGTGGTCCGCTTCGTCGTGCCGCTCGCGGCCGCCTTCGCCGCTTCGGTGGCATTCGCCGCGATCTACTCGGTGACGCGTCGCGAGCCGCGGCCCGCACCGGTGGAGCCGAAGATCGAGGCCCCCGCACCTCCGCCGGTGGAGCGTCCCGTGGGGACAAACCAGGCCCCTGCCGCCGAAGCGCCGTCGTTCTCGGTGTCGGATCTGCCGAGCGTGCCGTCGGGCCGCGCCGCGCATGCGCCCGAGGCGCAGGGCACGGCCGCCGAGCTCTTCCGCGATGCGAATGCCGCGCGCCGTGCGGGCGACGTCGGGAAGGCGACGGAGCTCTACCGTGCGCTGCAATCGCGACATCCAGGTGCGGCCGAGACGGCGGCCTCGCACGTGAGCCTCGGGCGGCTCCTGCTCGATCGCGGTGGCGACGCGAGCAGCGCGCTCGCGGAGTTCGACGCGTATCTCCAGGGCGCGGCAGGTGGTGCGCTCGACGAAGAAGCGCGGATCGGCCGCGCACAGGCGCTCCAGAAGCTCGGGCGTACGTCCGACGAGCTCCGCGCGTGGAAGGAGCTCCTCGCGAAGCACCCGTCGAGCCTCTTCGCCGATCGCGCGCGTGCGCGGATCGAAGCGCTGGGCGAGTAACGGCCCCGATCCACGCGGCCGGGGCGTTTGCCGCCGCGGACCGCGGGCGCGCCGCGCGTATCGGGGCGAGCACGGAGGACTGGCATCGACGGGCCGAGGAGTGATGCAATGTCTGCGCGAGCAGGCCCGTGCACTCCTCTTGGTCCCGTCATCGATGCGCTGCCGTGGCGACGGTCGTCGTCACCGCGTTCGCGCCCGTCGTCGCCGACGCGGCCGAAGGCGCGCGCGCGACGGTCGCGCCCGCGGGCGCGAAGCTCGTCGACGTGCATCTTGCAGGCGATGGCGCGTTGCTCGATGCGCTCGAGGGCGTCCTCCGCGAGCGGCTCGCCGACGTGCCCGTCCCGATCCAGGGCCGGTTCGACCGGATCCCGATCGTCGACCCCGCCGCCGTCGTGACGCCGGGCGAGACGACCCAGGACGAGCTCGCGCGCATCTGGGTCGATCTCCGCGGGGACCGCCGCTACACGGTCTACATCGTCGACGGTGCCTGGGAGCGCGTCCTCGTCCGGCACCTCGCGCGGCGCGCGAACCCCGAGGTCGCCTTCGAGGAGATCGGACACATCGTCGAGCTCGCGGTGTCGGCGCTCGCGGCGGGCGAGCGGATCGGCGTCGAGCGCGACGTCGCGCGCGCCGACCTCGCGATCACCGAGCCACGCGAGGGGCCGTTCGCGATCGCCGCGCCCGCGCCGCGCGAGAACCTCGATCGCCCGCTCGAGGAGCCCCGCGCCGTCGCCGAAGAGCCCGTCGCGCGCGCGCAGGTCGGCGCGTTCTGGGGCGCGACGGCGTACAGCGGAGCGCTCGAGCTCGCATCGGGTCCCGGGCTCGTCCTCGACGTCCATCATGCGATCGGCCGCTTTTCCCTGGGCGGCGACGCGATGGGCCAGGTCCTCCTCCCCTCCCACGCCGACGGCCGGAATGCGACGGTTCGTCTCACGGGCGGCAACGCCTTCCTCCTCGCGGACGGGAAGCTCGCGCTCTCCCCGCGGGATACCCTCGCGCTCGCGTTGGGGCTCGGCGTCCAGCTCGAGCGCGCCTCGGCGGAGGGCACACCCGGCGCGGGAGTGCGATTCATCGACGACGTCGAGGCCGTGAGCCCGACGCTCCGCGCGCTCGTGCGCTACCGTCACGCGTGGCCGCTCCTCGGGACCTTCGTCGGAGCCGGCCTGGACGTTCCGCTCCGTAACACTCGGTACGTTCTGTCCCGGGAAACGGAGCCCCTCGTGCTCTTCGAGCCGTGGGTCGCGCGTCCATTCGTGCTCGCCGGCATCACATTTCCGTGACGCCTCGTGACCCGTTTTCGCAGGTCATGACGACGAGAGCACGACCCGCGCGTGCGAACCATGAAGCATCCTACTTCCTCGCTCCTCGTCGCCGCGACCGCTCTCGCGTTCGGCGTCTCACTCGGCGGCTCCGGCTGCGCGACCGACGACATGATCCTCGCCATCGAGGAGCCCGCGCCCGACGCGGGGCTCACCCTCGTCCCCGACGCGAGCTCGACCACGTCGCCGAAGTGCGGTGACCGCCGCCTCGACGACGGCGAGGAGTGCGACGACGGCAACACGAAGGACGGCGACGGCTGCAGCGCGAGCTGCAAGAGCGAAGGGGCGAGCGCCGGCTCCTGTCCCGGCACCGCCCTGACGCTGGCCTCCCCGAGTGCGACGAAGCGCACGGCGAGCGTGACAGGCAACACGTCGTCGAGCGGGTCGTCCTTCGAGAGCGCCACGTGCGGAGGCAAGGGCGGGAAGGACGCGGCGTACTCCTTCACGTCCGACCTCGACGGCGTCGCGACGATCAAGGTCCAGTCGACGTTCGACGCGATCGTCTCGGCGCGCTCCGCCTGCGCGGACGCGGCGAGCGAGATCCGCTGCAAGGCGACGCCGAGCGGCGCGGGCACGACCGAGATCGCGGTGGCCGTGAAGAAGGGCCAGACGACGTTCGTCGTCGTCGACGGCGCGCAGGGCAAGGCCGGCACCTACCAGCTCGACGTGACGATCGGCGAGACGAGCTGCGGAGACGGCGTCGCCGCCGTCCCCGAGCAGTGCGACGACGGCAACACCGTCGCGGGCGACGGGTGCTCGCCGTCCTGTCAGCTCGAGGCCGTGGGCGCGGGGGCAGGGAAGTGCCCCGGCCAGCCGTACACGATCGTCGGGGATCCGAACGGCCCGAAGACGGTGAGCTTCGCCGGCGACGTCTCGCAGCTCGCGAACACGATGGGCGCCTTCGGGTGCAGCGGCGCGCTCGGGCCCGACCAGGTCTACGCGCTGACGCCGACCACATCGGGCGCGATCACGGTGCAGCTCGTCGCGACGTACGGCGAAGCCGTCCTCCACGTGCGCGGGGAGTGCTTCTCGAGCGGCACCGAGCTCGACTGCAAGGAGCAGCCCCTTGCCGACAAGCCGGTCAAGACGACGTTCCCTGTCACGGCGCAGAGCACGTACTTCGTCTTCGTCGACACGGACACGACGAAGGCCCTCGCGAGCGGCGCCTATCGGCTAGACGTGACCCTCGCGCCCGCCAAGTGCGGGAACGGCGAGCTCGAGACGCCGGAGACGTGTGACGACGGTAACACCGCCGACGGCGACGGCTGCTCCGCGACGTGCGCGCTCGAGCCGTTCCCGGCGGGGATCGACACGTGCCCCGGCGCCCCGCTCACGCTCTCGACCGGCCCCGACGACACGCGGACGTTCCGCACGACCGCGAGCACGACGCCGCTCACGGCCGCGGTCCGGAGCTGCGTCGGCCAGACGAACCGCAAGGACGCGGTCTACTCGTTCGTCGCGCCCTACGACGGCTGGATCAGCGCGAAGGCGAAGGGCACCTTCAACCTCTCCCTCGACGTGCGCTCGAACTGCGTCCTCGAGTCGGCGACCGCGCAGAGCACCGGCAGCGTCGGCGCGTGCGGGAGCAAGATGCAGGGCGACGACGAGGAGACGATCGCGGGGCCGATCGCCGCCGGCCAGACCTACTACGTCATCATCGACGGCCCGTTCTCGGCGACGAACCTCGAAGGCCCGTTCACGGTCGAAGGCGAGATCCGCCGCTCGGTGTGTGGCAACGGCATCATCGAAGGCGGCGAGACGTGCGACGACGGCGCGCTCGACGGCGGCGACGGCTGCGACGCGAGCTGCCAGATCGAGCCGGTGCCTTCGACGCGGACGACGTGTGCGACGGCGGAAGCGCTCGTCCTCACCGAGTCCGCGCCGGGCGTCTTCACGACCAAGGTGACCGGCGGGAACTGGAACCTCCCCGGGGGCGGCTACTTCACCGCGCCCTGCGCGGCGGCCGGCAAGGAAGCGTACTTCACGATCACGCCGGCGATCGACGGCGTCGTCACCGCCAAGGTGGATGCAACCTACAACATCTCGCTCGGCGTCCGGCCCTCGTGCCCGCCGAACACGAGCTCCGGGTTCCTGACCTGCTCGAACCGCTCCGCGGGCCCGGGCGGCGAGAGCATCGCCTTCGCGGCGACGGCGAACACCACCTACTGGATCATCGTCGACGCGCCCGGCACGAAGGACCTCGGCCGCTTCACGATGGACGTCGCGCTGAAGGACGCCTCGTGCGGCGACGGCCTCGTCAGCGGCACCGAGCAGTGCGACGACGGCAACACGACGGCGGGTGACGGCTGTTCTGCGACGTGCACGCTGGAGCCGCTCGCCGGCGTCGACGCGTGCCCCGGGACGGCGGTGTCGCTGACCGGGATGGGCACCGCGACGCGGAGCAAGGTCGTCTCGCTCTCCACGACCGCGCTCTCGTCGAGCTACGGCGGAAGCTGCGGTGGCAGCGGTCGCGACGGCGTCGTCGCCGTGACCTCCGACATCGCCGGCACGCTCATCGCGCAGCTCTTCGCGAGCTGGCCCTCGGTGCTCTACGCGCGGACGACCTGCAACGACTCCTCGACCGAGCTCTCCTGCAAGGCCTACGACGCGACGAAGCCGAACGAGACGACGCGCGAGCTCACGTTCCCGGTCGTCGCGAACGCGCCGACGTACCTCTTCGTCGACGGGATCGGCCAGGGTGCCGGCCCCGCGACCCTCAGCTTGACGGTGACGCCATGAAGCACGGAATGAAGCTCTCCCTCGGCGCCTTCGCCATCGGCGCGGTCCTCACGACCGCGTGCGGGAGCGCGCGCCGCTCGTTCGGCGACGAAGAGCAGGCGGGGCCGCAGGAGTTCACGTCGGCCGACGCAGGGCCCGCGCCGGAGGGCGGCGCGTGCCTCTCGGAGATCGTGAAGGCCGAGACCGTGCCGCTCGCGATGATCGTGCTCCTCGACCGCTCCGGCTCGATGGACGGCGACAAGTGGACGTCGGCGACGAAGGCGATCCGCTCCTTCGCCGATCGCGCCGAGGTCGTCGGGATGCAGATGGGCGTGCAGTTCTTCCCGCCGCTCGCGGGCGCCGACGAGTGCAACGCGTCCGGGTACAAGAACCTCGCCGTCCCGATCGCGAAGCTCCCCGACAACGTCCTCGCGATCAACCAGAAGCTCACGTCCGCGACGGTGAGCGGCGGGACGCCGATGCGCGCCGGCCTCGAGGGCTCGATCGCCGCGATGCAGGACTTCCTCGCGAAGTCGTCGCCCCACGAGGGCGTCGTCATCCTCGTCACCGACGGCGATCCGACGAGCTGCGGGAACGTGGCGAACGTCGCCTCCGTCGCGGCGAGCGGCGCGAATCCGCCGTCCGGCGCCCAGCGCGTCCGCACGTTCGCGGTCGGGATGGCGGGCGCGACGTTCTCGAACCTCGATCAGATCGCCGCGTCCGGCGGCGGCGACCCGAAGGCGTTCGACGTGAGCGGCGCGAACGCGGGCGATGCGCTCCTCGCCGCGCTCGACAAGGTGCGGATGAGCGCGATCGGTTGCGAGCTCGTCCTTCCGCTCCCGCCTCCGGAGAAGGGCAAGCTCGATCTCGACAGCGTCGAGGTGAAGTTCAACCCCGGCGCGAACGATCCCGAGGTCCGGATCCGCCGCGTCGCGGACGCGAGCGGCTGCGGCGGCACCACCGGCGGCTTCTACTACGACGATCCGGCGAACCCGTCGCGCGTCGTGCTCTGCCCGGCGTCCTGCCAGCAGGTGCGCGGCGCGCCGGTCGAGGCGAAGCTCGATCTCGTCTTCGGCTGCATCCAGGGAGCGAACTGATGCGCGCGCTCGTGATGACGATGCTCGGCGCGGTCGTGGCCGTCGCCGCCTGCTCGACCGGCGAGGGCGACGACGTCCCCGCGGTCGAGACGACCTCGCAGCCCGACGCGGGCTACGTCGAGCCGCAGCCCGACGCGGGCACCCCCGTGGTGTCCGCGTGCGGCAACAAGAAGCTCGACAAGGGCGAGGAGTGCGACGACGGCAACCGCGCCGACGGTGACGGCTGCTCGTCCTCCTGCAAGCGCGAGAGCGCTGGTCCGAACGACGTCTGCGACGGCGCGCCCGTCGCGCTCACGCAGGTCGGGACGTCGACGCGTTTCGCGGCGAGGATCACCGGTACGACGAAGGGCCTCTTCGATCACTACGGCGCGAGCTGCGGCGGCGGCTCGGCCCCCGACGCGGTCTACGCGATCGACCCGCCGAAGACGGGCCGCGCGACGGTGCGCATCTCGGCGGGCTTTCCGGCGCTCGTCTCCGCCCGGACCGGGTGCGAGGACGCGAAGACCGAGCTCGCCTGCGTCGACGCCTCCGGCCTCCTCCTCCCCGACGGCGGCGCGCCGCCTCCAACCGAGGTGGGTTTCCCCGTGTTCGCGGGGAAGAAGACGTTCCTCTTCGTCGACGGCTACGGCGGCACGAGCGGCGAGTTCGCGCTCGACATCGACGTGCAGACGGCGATCTGCGGGAACGGCGCGGCCGAGTCCCCCGAAGCGTGCGACGACGGGAACACGACCTCGGGCGACGGCTGCTCCGCGACGTGCGCGCTCGAGGACACCGCGACCCCGTCGGCGTGCCCGGGCATGGGCTACCGGCTCGGGGCAGGGAAGGCGAGCTTCGCCGCCGACACCGCGACGCTCGCGAACGGCGGTCCGAACGCCACCGGCTGCGACAGCACCGGAAGCGGACCGAACGCGATCTACGCGATCACGCCGACGGTGAGCGGCAGCCTCGCGCTCCGCCTCGTCGCGGACTACGAAGGCGCGCTCCTCCGCGTCCAGCGCGAGTGCGCCGACGCGACGTCCTCGGCCGACTGCCGCGGCGCGACGGCGGCGCGGACGCCGCTCGCGGCCGAGATCCCGGTCACCGCCGAGCAGACGGTCTACGTCTACGTCGACTCCTCAGGGGCGAGCAACAAGGGCCTCTACGTCCTCGACGCGACGCTCACCGCCGCCGCTTGCGGCAACGGCAAGCTCGACTCCGGCGAGGAGTGCGACGACGGCAACAAGGCTGACGGCGACGGCTGCTCGGCGACCTGCGCGGTCGAGCGCGACCCGGCGACGTACACGTGCCCGGGGAAGGACGTCCGCCTCGCGTCGGCGATGGCGGGGCCGCGCACCGCGAAGGTCGTCGGCACGACCGCGTCCGCGGGCGGCGAGCCCGCGAGCAAGCTCTCGACGTGCGGGAGCAAGGACGCGCCCGACGTCCTCTACAAGGTGTCGAGCGACATCGACGGCTGGCTCACCGCGAAGGTGAAAGGCGCGTTCAACGCGACCCTCCAGCTCCGCGACGCGTGCCCCGGCACGACCGACCTCGCCTGCGCGAAGGCGGCGGGCGGGAACGGGCAGGAAGTGCTCTCGGCCGCGATCGACAAGGACAAGGACTACTTCGTCGCGGTCGACGGCGCGCTCGCCGGTGCGAGTGGCGCGTTCGAGCTCGAGCTCGAGGTGAAGCCCTCGGTCTGCGGGAACGGCGTCGTCGAAGGCGGCGAGACCTGCGACGACGGCGCGACGGCGGACGGCGACGGCTGCTCGGCGACGTGCGCGCTCGAAGCCGACAAGTCGCGCGACGAGTGCGCGACTGCGACGAGCTTCGCGCTCGAGGCGAAGGCGGGCGGCACCTACGGCGCGACGGTCGTGTCCGGTACGACGAACCTGACCAAGACCGGGACCGCGACGCACTCGATGTCGCCGTGCTCGAGCACGGGGCCGGACGGGTTCTATCCGTTCGTCGCGCCGATCAGCGGCGTCGTCACAGCGCGGATCACTTCGGCGACGTTCCGCTCGACGATCGGCGTCAAGAACGGCTGCCCCGGCACGCAGCTCACCTGCGACGACGCGAACAGCAAGGGCGGTCAGGAGATCGTGTTCTCCGTCACGGAGGGCAGCACCTACTACCTCCAGGTCGGCGGCGGATTCGTCAGCGGCACGACGCAGTACGGACGCTTCACGATGGACGTCTCGCTCGTGCCGACCGGCTGCGGCGACACCGTCGTCTCCGCGCCGGAAGCGTGCGACGACGGCAACACCCAGAGCGGCGACGGCTGCTCGGCGACCTGCACGGTTGAAGCGCTCGCGGGGATCGGGTCCTGCCCGGGCAAAGCGCTCGCGCTCACGGGGCTGGGCACGGACGTCCGCCGCGGGGTGATCACCGTCGACACGACGCCGCTCGCGAGCAAGACCGGCAGCACGTGCGGCGGCAGCGGGCCGGAGGGCGTCGTCGCGATCATCTCCGACATCGACGGCGTCCTCAACGTGAAGGCGTCGGCGGGGTATGCCGCGCTCCTCTATGCACGAACGACGTGTGCCGACCCGAGCACCGAGATCACGAAGTCGAGCTGCTCGGGTTCGTCCCTCACGAGCGTGAGCGCGCAGGTCACGAAGAACACGCCCGTCTACGTCTTCGTCGACGGCATGAACGGCGCCTCGGGCGTCGCGAAGCTCCAGATCACGGTGACGCCATGAGTGCTCGTTCTCGTCTCCACGCGGCGTGCGCCGCGCTCGGTCTCGGCATCGCCGTGCTCGCCGCGTGCTCGGAGGGTGAGGTCGACGGCGTGCTGGAAGAGCCGACGACGTCGACGCCGATCCCCGATTCCGGGGCGGCTCCGGATGCGGCGACGCCCACGGTCGACAGCGGGACCGTCGTCGTCGGTCCCGTCTGCGGCAACGGCAAGCGCGAGGAGGGCGAGGCCTGCGACGACGGCAACAAGGCCGCGTCCGACGGCTGCTCGCCGACGTGCGCGCTCGAGTCCGCGTTCGAGGGCGACACCTGCCCGGGCAAGACGCTCACCCTCGCGCCCGACGGCACGCTCCTCCGCGGCTCGGCGACCGGCACGACGGTGGGCGCATACAACCAGTACTCGAGCGGCTGCGGTGGCGGCTCGGGCAAGGACGTCGTCTACACTCTGAGCTCGCCGACGTCGGGCAAGGCGAAGGTCACGCTCGACGCCGACTTCGCCGGCATCGTGTCGGCGCGATCCGACTGTTCGGAGGCGTCCAGTGAGGTCGGTTGCGGTGACATTGCGGCCGCGACCGGCGGATCGAAGACGATCGAGCTGCCGGTCTTCGCGAACACGCCGGTCTTCCTCGTCGTCGACGGCTACGGCGGCGCGACCGGCACTTTCACGCTCTCGGTCGAGGTCTCGACCGCGAAGTGCGGGAACGGCGTCGCCGAGCTCCCGGAGGCGTGCGACGACGGCAACCTCGTGAACGGCGACGGCTGCTCGTCGACGTGCACGCTCGAAGCGGGCGGCGTGATCTCGCAGTGCCCGGGGCAGCCGTTCGAGCTGTCTGGCGCGCCCGCCGCAGTGCGGTCGATCAGCTTCGCCGGGAACACCGCGACCTCCGGCGCACAGACGCAGGGCTCGATCGGGTGCTTCTACTGGTCCGGCAGCAACACCGTCTACGCGGTGAAGAGCGACGTGAACGGCGCCGTGAAGGCCGAGCTCCACTCGGGCTACACGAAGGCGAACCTCCACGCGCGCTCCGAGTGCGGCGCGAACACGTACCAGCTCGGCTGCTCGCAGGTCGAGGCGCCCGGCACGCAGGCGCTCGAGTTCCCGGTGAAGGCCGGGCAGTGGTTCTACTTGTTCGTCGACGGCCACAAGACGAGCACGAAGGACTACGCGGGACCCTACAGCCTCGACGTGAAGGTCACGCCGTCGGCCTGTGGCAACGGCGCGCTCGACGGCAACGAGACGTGTGACGACGGAAACCTCGACGACGGCGACGGGTGCTCCGCGACGTGCACCCTCGAGGCGCAGACCGGCACGAACGCGTGCCCCGGTCGCGCGGTGGCCCTCGCGGCGAAGCCGGACGGGACACGTGCAGGTGTCGTGTCCGGAACGACGGTGGGGAACGCGAACACGGTCGCTTCCTGCAACACCGCGGCCGGTACGTCGAGCGACGCGATCTACGCCATCACGCCGGACATCGACGGCCTCCTCGAGGCGCGCGTCCGCGGTCCCTTCAACACGATCCTCTCCGTCCTCTCGTCGTGCGCGGCGCCGGTCGGCGCGCCTGCGTCGGTGATGGCGTGCAGCTGGAAGGGCAACGCCACGAGCGATCCGATGGGGATCGACGGCCTCGGCAGCATGCCGAAGCGGGTGACGGCACCGGTGGTCGCCGGCACGACGTACTACGTCGTCGTCGACAGCGCGGTGTCGAGCGGCAATGCGGGAGCGGGCACGTTCACCGTCGACCTCAAGGTCACGCCGTCCGTCTGCGGGAATGGCGTCCTCGAGGGCGGCGAGCAGTGCGACGACGGCGCGACCGACGCGGACGACGGCTGCTCGGCGACCTGCCAGCTCGAGGCGGTCACGTCGCGGAGCACGTGCGCGAACGCCGAAGCGATCACGCTCACGGCAGCGGGGGACACCTTCGTGGCCGCGCTCGCGCGCGGGACGACGAACCTCCTCGCGAACGGCGACCTCGCGACGTCGACGTCGGCGGCCTGCTCGGCGCCTGGTCGGAACGCGATGTTCTCGGTCATCGCACCGGTCGCCGGCGTCCTCCGCGCGTCGGTGAAGTCGACGCAGTTCGACGCCGTCCTCGGGTTCCGGAAGCCGACCTGTGCGCTGACGGGCGTGCCGTTCATGTGCGCGAACGACACGCCGCTCGGCGGGACCGAGTCGCTCGCGACGCCGGTGACGGCCGGCGAGACGGTCTGGATCGCGGTCGACGGGAAGGTCGCGACCGAGTACGGCCGCTTCACGCTCGACGTCTCGGTCTCGCCCTCGGGCTGCGGCGACGGCTTCTTCGTCCCTGGCCCGGGCGAGGAATGCGATGACGGCAATGTCGCGAACGGCGACGGCTGCTCCTCGACGTGCACGCTCGAACCGAAGGCCGGCGTCGACACGTGCCCGGGCGTCACGCTGACGCTCGCGGGGCAGGAGACGAAGAAGGGGACGATGACGTTCTCCACGGCCGCGCTGAACGCCGACTACGCCGGCCTCTGCGGCGGCAACGCGAAGGACGGCGTCGTCCGCGTCGTCGCCCCGATCGCGGGCACCCTGAAGGCGGTCGCGAAGGGGATGGCCGGTGCGACGGTGTATGCGCGACGGGTCTGTACCGATCCGTCGAGCGAGATCGCGAAGTCTCCCTACAGCACGTGCCCGAGCGTGGTCCACGACACCGTGACCTTCGCGGTGGCTGCGAACGAGGAGGTGTTCCTCTTCGTCGACGGTCTCGACGGCGCGACGGGCGTGCCGACGCTCGAAGTGACGGTGGCACCCTGACCGGATTCGTCCCGCGCCCGTGACCCGTTTTCGTCGCGCGAGCGACAAGAAGACGGAAGCAGCATGGGCGAACACCGGTCGCGAAACGAGAACAGCGGTCTCATCGATCTCGACGCGTTGATGCGCGAGGCGAGCCAGCCCGACCTCTCCGAGGTCGCGGCGGCGGCGCCGAGCGAGCCCGCGCTTCCCACCAACCCTTCGCGCGCGGCGGCAGGATCCCCCCCCCGACCTCCGCCGCGCGCGGAGGATTCGCTCGAGGCGGTCGTCACGACGACCCGCGAGCCGAGTCCTCCGAAACCCGAGCCGGAGATCATCTCTCCACCGCCGCCGCCGGTCAGCGAACGGCCCACCCGGCCGGAGGGCCTCCGGCCCAAGGCGGGCGACGCACCGACCCCGCGCGTGCGGATCATGATGCTCGGTGGCGTCGCGCTCCTCGCCGTCGCGGCGGGAGCGTGGTTCGTCTCCGGTCGTGGGGCGGATGCGAACGCGTCGGCGCCCGCGCCGACGAGCGCGATGGCGACGCGGCCGATGACGGCGAGCGTGCCGGCCGCGCCGACGGCGACCGCGGTGCCCGAGGCCCCGCCGTCCTCCCCCGCGGCCCTCTCGGCGGCCGAGCTCGTGGCGGCTCCGCAGGCGTCGGCGACTCCGGCGCCGAAGACCGCGCGTCACGTCGCGACGACGGCGCCGCGCGCGGAGAAAGCGGCCGACGAGCCTGCGCCGATCGTGCTGCCGCCGTCCCCGGCGGGCGGCGACCTCGGTGACGCGATGCGCGGCGCGGTCGGTCCGCGCGAAGCGAGCGCGAAGACGGCGGAAGAGACGCACGGCGCGCCGGGAGCGCGTCAGGTGCGTCCTTCGCCGGGCGCGGTCGTCGGCGCGATCAATGCGGTGCTTCCCGAAGCGCGCGCGTGCCTCGGCCCGGATGATCCGATCCGCGCGGGCTCGATCGTGTTCAAGTCGGACGGCTCGGTCGCGCAGATCGCGCTCCAGGGAGACAAGCCGGTCGACGGCTGCATCCGCGCGGCGCTGACGAAGGCGAAGGTCGCCCCCTTCGTCGACGACACGTTCACGACGCGCGTGACGGTCCGGCCGTGACCCGGCGACCGTCGAAGGTCACCGCCTCGCGCTTCGCTTGCGCGGACGTGACGGCGCTTTCGTGACGAGCGGGGCGTCGGCCTCCTCGAGGAGCGCGATGTCGAGCAAGTCCTTCGCGCGGCCGCTCGCGCGCTTGTTGCGGATGAGCGCTTCGCGTCCGAGAAAGAAGACGCGGTGTGGTCCCATCTTCCCCGGCTTGCGCGTTCGCCACGCTTCGGCGAACGAGAGCCCGGTGATGCTCGTCATGATGTCGATGCGCAGCGGCGGGCTTCCGAGCGTCGCCATCCGATCCGGCGTGGCGAAGGCGTCGATCTCGTCCGCGAGGGCGGCGAAGCCGAAGGCCTGGAGCGCAGAGGCGAGCGCACGTGCGTTCTTCGGCGTCGGGTCGACGAGCAGATCGAGATCAGCCGTCGCGCGCGGACGACCGTTCGCCGCCAGCGCGTGCGCGTCGACGACGAGGAACCTCACGCGGTTCGAGCTCAACAAGCTCAAAAACTCGCTCCAGTCGGGGGGGAGGTCCATCAGGGTAGATTCCAGGGCTTCGGCGGCGCAGCTCTTCGACCGCGGCGACGCGTGCGGCGACCGAGCGGCGCGCCCAGTAGCGAGCCTCGTCGCGCGCAGCGGCCTCGGGCGTGGTCCACACGAGCCTCTTCACCACGAACGAGGTTAGCACGAGGCCACTCTCGGGCGTCAGAGCCCGAGGTCGAAGGCCTGCTCCTTCAGCCGACGGCGCGCTTCGCCGAGCTTCCGTGCCGGCTCGAGCGCGAGGCCGTTCGCGAGCGCGGAGAGGAGCGCCGTCGGTACGCTCGCGAAGCCGAGGAGCGAGACGACGCCGCTCGCGAGGAGGACGATCGCCCACGCGCCGAAGCCGAGCGCCCCGACGCCGGCGACGCCCATCGCGAGCACGGTCGCGCCGTGGCTCCCGCGGAGCGCGCGAAACCCCCGCCCTTCGCGGCGAAGGGCACTTCGACGGCTTTGATGTCGTCGTCTTGCGGGAAGGAGAGGGCGTTCACGGGGAGAGGAGCCGGCGGGCGGGCGTCGGTCGCAGGAATTCTGACGTCCACGGCCGCGCTTCCGGGGCCGCCCTGACGAACCGATCGCGTCGCCTTCGTCGTCGTGAGAGGGTATCGGCCGTGGCACGTCTCGACCCCCACTCGTATGCCGACGACACGCATCCGCGCACGAAGAGCTTCGACTGGAACGCCCGGGTCGACTTCGAGACGCGGACGATCCACGCGGAGATCACGCTCCACTTCGCCGAGCCGGCGCGGGGAGGGCCGCTCGACCTCGACACGCGCGCGCTCACGATCGACGCGGTCCGGGGCGGAGACGGCGCGCCGCTCGCGCACACGCTCCATCCAGAGGAGCCGATCCTCGGCCGCCGCCTCGAGATCGCCGTGCCGGCGAACGCGACGTCCGTGCGGATCGCGTACCGCACGTCACCGGAGGCCTCGGCGCTCCAGTGGCTCGAGGCCGAGCAGACGCTCGGGAAGAAGGCCCCGTTCCTCTTCTCGCAGTGCCAGGCGATCCACGCGCGGAGCGTTCTCCCGGTCCAGGACACGCCGAGCCTCCGCCAGACGTTCACCGCGTCCGTCGACGTGCCGGTCGAGCTGCGCGCGGTGATGGCCGCCGCCTCCGCCGGCGCGCGCGAGGAGCGCGAGGGCCGCGCGCTCGAGCGCTTCGCGATAGAGCAGCCGATCCCGCCCTACCTCTTCGCGTTCGCGGTCGGCGATCTCGCGGCGCGGGACCTGTCCCCCCGCTCGCGGGTCTGGGCCGAGCCGGCGACGCTCGACGCGGCGGCATGGGAGTTCGCCGACGTCGAGGGCTACCTGCGCGCGGCCGAAGCGCTCTTCGGTCCGTACGACTGGGAGCGGTTCGATCTGCTCGTGATGCCGCCGTCGTTCCCGTACGGCGGGATGGAGAACCCGCGACTCACGTTCCTCACGCCGACGCTGATTGCCGGCGACCGGAGCCTCGTCAACGTCGTCGCGCACGAGCTCGCGCACTCGTGGACGGGGAACCTCGTCACGAACGCGCACGCGGAGCACTTCTGGTTGAACGAGGGGTTCACCGTCTTCGCGGAGCGGCGCATCCTCGAAGCGCTCGAGGGGGAAGAGATCGCAACGCTGCACGCGGCGATCGGCTACGAGAAGCTCGAACAGACGTTCGCCCTCCTCGCGTCGCAGCCCGCGCTCACCAAGCTGCGGACCCATCTCGCGGGGATCGATCCGGACGAAGCGTTCAGCGTCGTGCCGTACGAGAAGGGCTACCTCTTCCTGAAGACGCTAGAGGCCGCCGCTGGACGCGAGGCCTTCGACGCGCTCCTCGGGACGTGGCTCTCCACCCATCGGTTCGGCGCGGTCACGACGGACGACTTCCTCCGCGTGGTCGAAGAGAGCGCGCCCGGCCTCCTCGCGCGCGTCGACGTCGCCGCGTGGATCGACGGGGAAGGCCTCCCCGCGTCGTCGTGGAAGCCGTCTTCGCCGCGGCTCGCCGCCGTCCGCGAGGTGGCATTCGCCGGTCGCGTGCCGAGCGCGGACGAGACGCGGACGTGGACGCCCGCCGAGTGGCAGCTCTATCTCGAGACGGTGCCGAAGCCCGCCTCGCAGGCCGTGTGCGCGGCGCTCGACGACGCCTACGCGCTCACGCGCGCGACGAACGACGAGGTGCTCGTCTCGTGGCTCGTCCTCGCGTGCGCGTCCGGCTACGCGCCGGTCTTGCCGCGGATCGAGGACGTGCTCGGCCGCGTCGGTCGGATGAAATACCTCAAGCCGCTCTACCGCGCGCTGGCGGAGCGGGACGACACGCGTGCGCGCGCGCACGAGCTGTTCGCGCGGTTCTCCGGGCGGTATCACCCGATCGCGCGCCAAGTGGTGCGCGGGCTGCTCGCGGGCGGCTGAGGCGGGCGTTCAGCGGCGGACGAGCCTCCGTAGGCCGCCGTTGCCGGCGACGAGCACCACGTCCACGCGGCCGACGAAGAGGCCCGTCTCGACGACGCCCGGGATCGCGTGAAGGGCGCGGTCGAGCGCGGTGGGGTCGTCGATCGGGCCAGTCGCGACGTCGACGAGGTAGTTCTGGCCGTCGGTCGGGTGCGGGCGGAGCGTGACGGCGCCGAAAGCTTCGAGCGCACGCATCGTGGTCGCGTGGCCGAACGGGAGCACCTCGATCGGGATCGCGCGCTTCTCGCCGAGCTTGCGGGACAGCTTGCTCGCGTCGACGACGATCACGTTGCGGCGCGACGCCTGGTTCACGATCTTCTCGCGTGTGTGCGCGCCGCCGCCGCCCTTCACGAGGTCGAGCGCTTCGCTGACCTCGTCCGCGCCGTCGACCGTGACCGCGATCTCCCACGGCCCTTCGTCGTCCGCGAGCGGGATCCCGAGCGCCGTCGCGTACGCGCGCGATGCTTCCGACGTGGGGACGCCGAGGTAGCGCGCGCCCGCGCGGACGCGCTCCGCGAGCGCTTCGAGGAAGAACTTCGTCGTCGAGCCGGTGCCGAGCCCGAGGACGCCTTCGTCCGGGATCTCCGCGAGCGCCGCGATGGCCGCGGCCTTCTTGGCGTCGTCGATCGCGGTCATGCCCACACGACCGTAGCGCGAACCGAGGCGGGCATGTCAGCGCCGCCGCTTCCCGCCGGGAACCTCGGCCAGGTCGACGAGCCCGTACTTCCGCCACCCCACCCGGAGAAGCCACGTGCGTGGGGCGGGAACGGGGCGCCCGGCGAGCTCCTCCTCCGTTCTTCGCGAGGCGAGGAGGGGGAGCGCGCGCGGCGACCAGCCGTCGAAGAACAGCGACGACGAGCACGGGTCGACGGGCGCAGCCACACGGATGCCGTGCTTGCGATGGTTCAGGAGGACGTAGGCGAGCGCGTTCCGCACCTCACGCGGCTTCGTGAGCTCGCGGCGATGATGCCGGTCCGCCCAGACCTTCCCACGCCGGCGGAGCGCAGTGTTGATCGCGCGCGCGAGTCGCGTCGCGAGGCCCTCCATGCCGGAGCGGAGCCTCTCACGATCTTCGGCCTCGACGAGCAGGTGTACGTGGTCGCCCTGGACCGAGAAGTGGACGACGCGGCAGTCGGCCCGCTGCCCCGCGCGGATCGCGCTGCGGACGCGTGCAAACACGTGCTCGCTCCGGAGAAAGGCTGCCTCGCGTCGCGCGCGCATCGTCACGTGGACCGGATTCGCACGCGCGTGCTTCGGCCGAGTGACGTGCGCGACCCTTCGGCGCGCGGGGTTTGCGGGCTTCCGTCCTGCGTTCGGCCGCCGACCACCGCGGGTGCTGCGCTGCCGGAGCGGGAGGGCGAGCTGCATGCGCCCATCATGGATCCGCACCCGATCCCAACCGCACCACCGGCGACGATTTCTTCGCCGTCGATGGCCCCGATTGAATCGGCACTCTTTCGACGGACGCCACCGGATCCGACCGAGGGACGCTCGTTGGAAGCTCCCCTCGCAGACTGGTGGCGGTGCGCACCAAGAAGAAGGTGCGGACCGCGACCAGCCTGCGAAGAGGCCGTTTCCTCCTCGCGCCGCCGCTCGAGCGGGAGCAGCGCAGACGCAGATGTGTCGACTCAATCGATCGTGTTCGCGTTCGTGTTCGCGTTCGCGTTCGCTTCGCGTCCGCCTCCGTCGTCGGCGACGAGCGGCTTCGCAGCGCGGCGGCAGACCAGGCCGGATTGAATCGGCACTCTTCGGGGGACCGCGCGGGAACGGCATCGGCGCGAGGAGCGCGTTCGCGTCGCGTCGGCGCTCGCGCTCGCGTCCGCGTCTCCGCACCCGCACCCGCACCCGCACCCGCACCCGCACCCGATCTCTCTCCTCTCTCTCGTCCCCCTGGCGTCCGCCTCGTGCCCTCCCGATCCCTCCGCCTGGCGTGGCCCCTTTGCCTCTCCCTGCGCGAGCGCTCTCGCCCACGTGTGACGGCTTGCGACGCGCCCCCCGGGGCCAGGTGCCTCCCGCTCGCCGCACGTGCGGCGTGTCTCCACGCATCCCGTGCTTGGCGAGCTTCCTGCTCGTCCGCGCGCTCATGCGGCCGACCTCAGGCGTGGTGCTCGCGATCTTCGGTCTCGTCCTCTGCGGGACGGGTGGCTCGCTCGCGGCGTGCTCGTCGAGCGACGACAACGCGTCGTCCGTCGGACCCACCGCGCCCGGTGACGGCGACGGCGGACCGAACGGCGCCGGCGAAGCCGGTGGGCCCGTCGTCGCGGAGCTCGGGCTGGATTCGCGTCCGGCGAACACCACCTGCAAGGCGCCGTCGCGTCCGCCGCCGGCGGCCGGCGTGAAGCTCGTCACCGCGTTCCCGAACCTCACCACCGTTCGCCCGAAGGGCCTCCAGCAGCCGCCCGGCGACAAGTCGCGCTGGGTGATGGCGAATCGGAGCGGCATCTTCTTCTCTTTCCCCGCCGCGAATCCGACCGGCACGCCGACGCAGATCGGCAGCGTCCCCGCGCTCTCCGGCAAGCCCGTGCTCGAGGATTTCGAGGGCGGCTTCCTCGGCTTCGCGTTCCACCCGAAGTGGCCGCAGGTGCCGCGCATCTACGTCTCCTTCACGACGAGCGGCGATGCGGGCGGTCTCCAATCCGAGGTCGGCTACATCGAGAGCACCGACAACGGCGCGTCGTTCACGTCCTACTCGCGCGTCCTCGCGTTCTCGCGTCCGAAGGTCGAGCACAACGGCGGCGGCGTCGCCTTCGGCAAGGACGGCTATCTCTATCTCTCCTTCGGCGACGGCGCGCTCGACGGGACCTACGGTCAGGTCAAGGAGACGTTCTTCGGCAAGATCGTCCGAATCGACGTCGACAACGTGCCCCCCGGTAAGACCTACGGCATCCCGAAGGACAACCCCT
The DNA here is from genome assembly GCA_039809485.1 of Polyangiaceae bacterium. Taxonomy (GTDB): domain Bacteria; phylum Myxococcota_A; class Polyangia; order Polyangiales; family Polyangiaceae; genus Labilithrix. The sequence continues at coordinate 35,468 of JBDHVE010000009.1, forward strand.
TCGCGAACGGCGGGGGCGAGCCGGCGACCTTCGCCTGGGGCTTCCGCAACCCGTACCGGATCTCGATCGACCGCGCGACGGGCGACCTCTGGCTCGGCGACGTCGGCGACAGCTCGTACGAGGAAGTGAACCGCGTCGTGAAGGGCGGCAACTACGGCTGGCCGTGCCGCGAAGGCTTCCACGACACGCCCTACGTCACGAACCCGGAGAAGTGCCCGAGCAAGTTCGGTCTCATCGACCCGCTCGTCGAGCACCCGCACGCACCGACGCCGAACTCGCGGAGCGTGACCGGCGGCATCGTCTACCGCGGCACTGCGATCCCCGGCTTCCAGGGGACGTACGTCTACGCGGACTTCATCCGGCTCGAGCTCCGCGCGCTCACGTTCGACCCGGTCACCACCGAGCCGAAGAGCGAGATCATCAACCCGAACGGGCCGCAGGCCGGCTTCTCGGACTTCGCGGAGGACCTCGACGGCGAGATCTACGCGCTCGCGCTCTTCCAGGACACGATCTTCAAGCTCGTGTCGGCCGACGAAGGCGGCACCCCGCAGGGACCGCCGTTCCCCGACCTCCTCTCGAAGACGGGCTGCGTCGACCCCGCCGATCCGAAGAAGCCCGCGAGCGGCCTCATCCCGTACGGCGTGAACTCGCCGCTCTGGAGCGACGGCGCGGAGAAGGAGCGCTGGTTCGCGCTCCCCGACGGTGCGACGATCACCGTAAAAGAGGACGGCGACCTCGATCTCCCGATCGGCAGCGTCCTCGTGAAGAACTTCTCGCTCGGCGGCAAGCACGTCGAGACGCGCCTCCTCGTCCGTCACGACGACGGCGAGTGGGCCGGCTACACCTACGAGTGGAACGACGAGCAAACCGACGCCGTCCTCCTCCCGGGCGGCAAGACCAAGCCGGTCGGCGCACAGGTCTGGACGTTCCCGAGCCGGATCGACTGCATCCGCTGCCACACCCAGGCCGCCGGCCGCACGCTCGGCCTCGAGCTCGCGCAGCTGAACGGCGACCACGTGTATCCGTCGACGAACCGGAAGTCGAACCAGCTGAAGACGCTCGATCACATCGGCATCTTCGCGGCGCCGCTCGGCAAGGCGCCCGCCGAGCTGCCCGCCTATCCGACGCCGGCTGCGGACGGTCCGATGGACGCGCGCGCACGCTCCTACCTCCACGCGAACTGCTCGTACTGTCACCGCCCGAGCGGCGGCGCGGCGCGGTCGACGATGGACCTCCGCTTCACCACGCCGTTCGAAGCCACGAAGACGTGCAACCAGGCCTCCGCGATCGACGACGACCTCGGCGTCGCGGGCGCGAAGCTCGTCACGCCCGGCAACCCCGCGCTCTCGATCCTCTCGCTCCGCCAGCACGCGACGGGACCGAAGACGATGCCGCCGGTCGGGCGCTCCCTCGAGGACCCGCTCGTCGGCAAGGTGATCGACGGCTGGATCAGCGGCCTGACCGGCTGCCCGTAGCTACACCTTCCGCGGAAGCGGACCGACGAGGTGCGGCGACGCCGTCGACCCTTCGTCGCGCAGACGGAGCGCGCGATCGATGCGGAGCGCGGCGTTGATCAGCCCGAGGTGGCTGAACGCCTGCGGGATGTTGCCGAGGAGGTGCTTCGACGTCGGGTCGATCTCCTCGGCGAGGAGCCCGACGTGGTTGGACGCCTCGGCATGCGCGACGAACACGTCGAGCGCGTCGTCGAGATCGCCCTGGAGCGCGAGCGCCTCGGCGAGCCAGAAGCCGCACAAGAGGAATGCGCCCTCCGGACCGCCGACCCCGTCGTGCTCCTTGTACCGGTAGAGAAAGGGCCCTGCGCCGAGGCGGTCTCGGACGAACCGGACCGTCCGCCGGAGCCGCTCGTCGCTGTCGGGGAGGAAGCCATGGACGGCGAGGAGGAGGAGGGTCGCGTCGGCGTCCTCTTCGCCGCCACCGTAGACGCTGACGAAGTGACCGTCGCCGTTGCCGATCATCGCTTTCTCGCAGATGTCGGCGTGAATCGTGTTCGCGACGTTCGTCCACTGCTCGCAGAGGTCGCTGCGCCCGAAGGACAGCGCGAGCTGCGCGCCGCGATCCATCGCGAGCCAGTTCATCAGCTTCGAGTGGACGTGGTGACGCTTGCCGGTGCGCGGCTCCCAGATCCCGTGATCCGGCAGCTGCCACGAGTCCTCCGCCCGCATCAGGATCGCCGAGAGCGTGTCCCAGGCGCGGAGGGTGAGCGAGCCGCCGAAGCGCTCGAAGAGGTTCGCCGCGTCGACGACCGCACCGGTCGTATCGAGCTGGAGTTGGTCGCGCGCGCCGTTGCCGATCCGCACCGGGCTCGCGCCGAGCGCGCCGCGGAGATGACCGAGCGTCTCCTCCTCCGGCACCGCGCGGCCGTCGACGGTGTACATCAGCTGGAGCCCGGCCCCGAGGTCCACCGCGTCCCGGAGGAAGTGGTAGAAGTCGCGCGCCTCGGCGCGGTAGCCGATCAGGTTCGCGGCGCGGATCGCCATCGCCGAGTCGCGTGCCCACGCGTAGCGGTAGTCCCAGTTGCGCTGACCGCCGGGCCACTCGGGGAGTGACGTCGTCGGCGCCGCGACGACGGCGCCGGTCGGCGCGTACATGAGGAGCTTCAGCGTGAGCGCGGAGCGGAGGACGTCGTGGCGGAACGGGCCGTCGTACTCGAGCTGCGAGGCCCACGCGCGCCACTTGCGGCGCGTCGAGCGGAGGTGCTCGAACGGCCGATGCGATCGGATGTGGGCGATGTCCTTTCGCCCCCACGCGAGGACGCACCACACCTGCATGTTCGCGTGCATCCGGAGCGTCGCGCGTGCACCGCCACCGGGGAGCATCGTCCAGGTGACCTTCTCCCCGACCGAGAGCGAGAGCAGCTCGCCGTTCGCGCCCTCGGCGAGGACGCCGTGCTCGCCCGGCGTGACCCGCGGCACGTCGCGGCCGTAGTCGAAGCGCGGATCGAACAGGATCTCGACCTCGACGTCGCCCTCCGGGCAGTCGATCCGGCGGTGGACCTCGTGGATCGTCGCCCGCGGATCGTCCGCCCACGGCATGAGGTCGAGGACGCGGACGGCGCCCTTGCCCGGCGCGGTGAACAGCGTCTCGAGGACGTTCGTGTCGGTGTCGTAGCGCTGGACGCTGTCGAACGGGAAGGTCGCGGGCCTTATCGCCATCGAGCCGCCGCGGTGCGTATCGAGCACGCGCGCGAAGACGCTCGGGCTGTCGAAGCGCGGGAGGCAGAGCCAGTCGATCGCGCCGTCGCTCGCGACGAGGGCGGCGGTGAAGCCGTCGCCGATGATCGCGCGCGCCGAGACGGCGAGCGCCCCGAAGTCCTCCGGGGAGCGGAAGACGGCCGGGTGCCGGAGCGCTCGCGCGGCGCTGAGGATGTCCACCTCACGAGCGTACCGGCTCGGCGGACCAGGCGGACGGACGATCGACCGGCGCGCGGCCGTCCGCCCCATTTCCCGCTGCGATGGGCGTCTCAGCGCGCGAGCCTGCGATCGAGCGAGAGCGCGCCGCTCCCCCGGACGGCGATCGCGGCCGCGATCGCGACGCCGAGGAGGTGGTACTCGAAGCCTTCGCCCGCCTGGCGCCCGAGCCAGTTCATGAAGAAGCCGTTGCCGACGTGCGTCGTCGCGGCGACGGCGAGGACGGCGCCGAGCATCGCGGCGGCGACCCGTCCCCCGAGCCCGACGACGAGGAGGAGCGGCGCGACGAGCTCGGTCCCGATCGCGAGCGCCGCGAGCGGTCCCGGGATCCCGACCGTGCCCGTCATCCAGCCGTAGGTGCCGGCGAACCCGAAGCCGCCGAACCAGCCGAGCGCGTGCTGCGCGCCGTGCGGGAACATCACGCCGGCGAGGACGAGCCGGAGGCCGAGGAGCACCCGGTCGTCGCGCGTCGCGAGGACGTGCGCGGTGACTGCGTCGCGGAGGGGCGCGGGGAGGGCGACGGCGCTCACGAGCCCACCTCTTCGAGCGAGAGGCCGGCTTCTGCCCAGTCCGCCTTGCCGCCCGCGTAGACGCGCACGTTCGTGTAGCCGAGCGCGACGAGCCTCGCCGCCGCCGCATGGGAGTTCCCGCAGCTGCGGTTCGAGCAGTAGAGGACGACCTCCGCGTCCTTGTCCGGAAGATGCTGCGCCGCCAGCTCGGCGACCAGGTCGGGCGGCATCGCGCGCGCGGAGGGGAGGTGCCCGGAGGCCCAGTACCGCGCGGGGAGGACCTCGAAGAGAGCGGGCGGCGTGCTCGAAGCGATGCGTCGTGCGAGCTCGTCACGCTCGATCGTGCGGATGTTCGTCGTCATGGGGAATGTCTCCTTCGAGCGGTAGCGTGCGCCCGGAGGAGAGATTCAGCCAACGCGTTGTCTGCATGATAGATATCAGCAGCGTGAATATCACCTCGGTGAACCTGAACCTGTTCGTCGCCTTCGACGCGCTCCTCGCCGAGCGGAACGTGACGCGCGCGGCGCGGCGGCTCGGGCTCACGCAGTCGGCGGTGTCGAACGCGCTCCGCCAGCTTCGCGTCGTCTTCGACGACCCGCTCTTTCTCCGCCGGTCCGCCGGCGTCGAGCCGACGCCGCGCGCGCTCGCTCTCGCCGAGCCGGTCCGGCGTGGTCTCGCCGCGTTCGGCGCCGCCCTCGCGCCGGCGGTGTTCGATCCGCGGAGCGCCGAGCGCACCTTCGTCCTCGCCGCGAGCGACTACGTCGAGCTCGTCCTCCTCCCTCCGCTCCTCGAGCGCCTGTCGCGCGAGGCGCCGAAGATCCGGCTCGAGGTCATTCCGTGGGGCCTCCACGAGGTGCCGCCGTCGCTCGCGCGCGGCGAGGTCGACCTGATGCTCGGCTACTACGGCAAGATCCCGCCCGGGCACCGTGAGCGCGCCCTGTTCAGCGAGGAGTACGTCGGGATCGTGCGCCGCCGGCATCCGAGCGTCTCGGCGAAGCCTTCCCTGAAGGCGTGGATTTCGGTCCCGCACGTGCTCGTCTCGCAGAAGCCCGGGAGCACGACCGGCGTCGATCGCGCCCTCGCGGCGCGCGGCCTCCGGCGCGAGGTGGGCGTGCGCGTCTCGCACTTCGCGATCGTGCCGAGCATCGTCGCGAGGACCGACTACGTCGCCTCGCTCAGCCGCCGGATCGCGGTGCCCTACGCGAAAGCGCTCGGTCTCGTCACGTTCCGTCCGCCGATCGCGCTGCCGAAGAGCACCGTCGGCCAGGTCTGGCACGAGCGGCTCGACGCCGATCCGGGACACGCGTGGCTCCGCGCCTGCGTGGCCGAGGTGAGCGCGCGGGTATAGCCCGGCATCCGCCCGCCGATGGTGTATAGAGGCGCGGCGATGAGACTCTCCGGCTGGATGCAGCGGCTCGGGGCCTTCCAGGCACGGCGTCCCTGGCTGCCCTTGCTGGTCTGCCTGGCGCTCGGCGTGCTCGCCGTCCTCCAGGCCCGGCACCTCGAGCTCCGGACGCGCTTCGACCAGCTCCTCCCCGACTCGCAGCCCTCCGTCGTCGAGCTCCGCCGGGTCCAGGCGAAGACGAGCATGGCGACGAACATCTACGTGGTGTTCGAGGGCGAGGACACGATGGCGCTCCGCGCCTACGCCGACGCGGTGCTGCAGCCGCTCCGCGATCTCGGACCGGAGAACGTGTCGAGCGCGTCGAGCGGCGTCCAGCGCGCGCGCGACTTCCTCATGCGTCGCGCGGGGCTCTTCCAGACCTACGACGAGCTCGCGAAGCTGAAGTCCGACGTCGACGCGCGCTGGGACTGGGAGGTCGCGAAGGCGGAGGGCTCGCTCCTCGACGAAGGCGAGCCGCCGCCGCCGCTCACCGCCGAGGAGCTGAAGAAGCGCTTCGAGGGGAAGAAGGGCCGCTCGTCGGAGACCGAGTACCCCGACGGGTATTTCCAGAGCAAGGACGGCAAGGCCGTCATCGCGCTCGTCGCGACGCCGGTCGCGGCCGGCGACGTCGGCCGCGCGCAGGCGACGCTCGATCGCGTGAAAGCGGTCGTCGACAAGGCCCCGCACGCGCCGGGGATCAAGGTGAGCTACGCGGGCGACCTCGTGACCGGCCTCGTCGAGTACGGCGCCGCGCTCCGCGACCTCACCCAGGTCGGCGCGCTCGGCGTGTTCCTCGTGCTCATGGTCGTGTTCCTGTTCTTCGGACGCGTGCGCGCGCTCCTCGTCCTCGGGATCACGATCCTCACCGCCATCGCGTGGACCTTCGGACTCACCGAGCTGACGATCGGGCACCTCAACATCGCGACGAGCTTCCTCATCAGCATCATCGCGGGCAACGGGATCAATACCGGGATCGTCTGGCTCCAGCGCTTCTACGAGGAGCGCCGGAAGGGCGTCGCCGTCGACGAGGCGATCGGGATCGCGCAGAAGGAGACGAGCGTGCCCACGCTCGTCGCCGCGCTCGCCTCGACCGCCGCGTACGGCTCGATGCTCCTGACCGACTTCCGCGCCTTCAAGCACTTCGCCGTCATCGGCGGGGCGGGGATGGTCCTCTCGTGGCTCTGCACGATGGTGCTCCTCCCGTGCCTCGTCGTCCTCTTCGACCAGGCGTCGCCCGCGTCGTTCCCGACCGGGAACGACTTCCTCTCGCGGATGCGCCGGGGCGGGGTCGAGTTCCAGTGGCCCTTCGTCGAGGCGGTGAAGCGTGCGCCGCGCGCGCTGGCGGTCTCGGGTGCCGTGACGCTGGTGCTCGGTGTCGTGATGGCGGTCGTCTACGTCCGCTCCGACCCGATGGAGTACGACATCCGCAAGCTGAAGAACGACATGGGCGCGGTGTCGGACCTCTATCGCGTGGTCCGCATCTGCGACGACGTCCTCGGCGCGAAGATCGACTCCAGCATGGTCGTCCTCGTCGACAAGGTCGACCAGGTGAAGCCGCTCAAGCAGATCCTGGAGGAGCGTCGCGACAAGGCTCCCGCCGGCGACAAGCCGCTCGAGGCCGTCCACACGCTCCTCGACTTCGTGCCCGATCAGCAGGACGAGAAGCTCGAGCTCCTCGAGCCGCTCGGCGAGCGGATGCGCCGTGCGCACGAGCGCGGGATGATCACGGACAAGGACTGGAAGGACATCGAACCGCTCGTCCCGCCCGAGGACCTGAAGTCGTTCGCGATCGGAGACCTCCCCGAGGAGCTCGCCCGTCCGTTCACCGAGAAGGACGGCACCCGCGGTCGGCTCGTCCTCGTCGAGCCCGCGGCGGGGAAGAGCGACACCGATCTCCGCTACCTCCTTCGCTACGCGGACTCCTTCCGCGAGACGAAGCTGCCCGACGGCACCGTCGTCCGCGGCTCGGGACGCGCCGTCATCTTCGCGGACATGCTCGCTGCCGTGCAGCGGGACATGCCGCGCGCGATCTCGGCGGCGCTCGTCCTCACGATCATCGCCGTCGTCCTCACCTTCCGCCAGGGCCGCTTCGCGGTCGCCGTCCTCGCCTCGTTCGCGGTCGGCATCGCCGGCCTCGCGGTCTATCTCCAGCTCGTCCACGTGAAGATCAACTTCTTCAACTTCATCGCGCTGCCGATCACGTTCGGGATCGGCGTCGACTACGCGGTGAACCTGATGCAGCGCTATTTCGCCGACGGCGAGGAGCGCTCGATCCTCTCCGCGATGCGCACGACCGGGGGCGCCGTCGTCCTCTGCAGCCTCACGACGGTGTTCGGCTACCTCGCCCTCGTCGGCTCGATGAACCAGGCGATCCGCAGCCTCGGCGTCGTCGCCGTCGCCGGCGAGCTCACGTGTCTCGCGAGCGCGATGCTGGTGCTCGCGGGCGCTGCGTTGTGGCGGGAGATGCGGAAGCCGAAGTGACGCGCTAGGGCAGGCGCGCGCCGCAGTGCTGGCAGTGGAGCGCTCGTGCGTCGTGCTCGTCCCATCCGCACGACGCGCAGCGCACGTCGCGCCGGCGGACACGCGCCATCTCGCGACCGAGCTCCGCGGTGACGACGCCGGTCGGCACCGCGATGATGGAGAAGCCCGTCAGCATGATCACCGTCGCCATCATCTTCCCCGGCACGGTGACGGGCGTGATGTCGCCGTAGCCGACCGTCGTGAGCGTCACGACGGCCCAGTAGATCGACTGCGGGATGTTCGAAAAGCGCGGGTTGTGCTCGCTCTCGAGGATGTAGATGAACGTGCCCTCGACGGTCACGACCGCGAGCACGCTCACGAGGAAGACGGTGATCTTGTTGCGGCTCGCCCGGAGGGCGGAGAGCAGCACGGCGCCTTCGGTGACGTGCTCCGCGAGCTTGAAGACGCGGAAGACGCGGAGGAGCCGGAAGACCCGGAGGATGAGCAGGTAGTGCGTGTCGGCGAAGAAGATCCCCAGGTAGGAAGGGAGGATCGAGACGAGGTCGACGAAGCCGAAGAAGCTCGTCGCGTAGCGCCACCTCCGACGCACGACCGCGAGCCGCGCGACGTACTCGAGCGTGAAGAGGATCGTGAACACCCACTCCGCGCGCGCCATCGTCAGGCCCCAGCGGGGCTGGAGCTCGGCGACGCTCTCGAGCGCCACGACGAGGACGCTGGCGGCGACGAGGACGAGGAGGACGGCGTCGAAGAGCCGGCCCGCGGTCGTGTCGGAGAGGAAGATGATTCGCCAGAGCCGCTGCCGGCGATCACCCACGGCAGGGGGCTCGGGCGGGTGGGGCGACATCACGGGCGAAGATAGGGTGGTCTCGGGGGGACCGCGCGGCCGAGCGGTGCGGCATCGACGCGGGCCGTCCGCCACGCGGAACGCCCGATGAAATCGTGTTGCCGGGATGACGGATCCGCCTTGACCGGAAAGTTTTATGTCGTAGACAAGCGCACCTTTCCCGATAACCCGGCCCTGCGCCGGAGGGAGCTCGCGCGATGCTGTTCCAGTCCGTTTCCGTCCGCGCCGCTTGTCTCGCCTCGCTCGTCGCTCTCGGAGCCGCCTGCGCGGCGCCCGGAGGCGAGCCCACGAACGACGTCGGATCGTCCGAAGACGCGCTCGCCGCGCGCGCCGACGACGCCTGGTTCTACGGCGGTCCCCTCCCGACCCTGTCGAACGTCACCCTGACCGTCTCGCTCGCGGGCCACACCGTCCGCGCGACGGGGTACCTCCCGGCGGGCACCGAGCTCCCGGACATGCCGCACATGCGGACGGCGCTCGAAGGCGGCCGCCTGCGCGTCGACCTCGTCTACCCGATCGCGACCGCGCGCCCGGGGAAGAGCAACTCGACGCCCGGCACGTACTGGATGAGCGAGGCGAAGCCGTATCGCCCGAACGGCCCCGCGCTCACGCGCGAAGAGGGCTGGCACGACGTGCCGTGGGGCGGCTTCCCGTTCCTCCACTACAACAACGGCATCGCGCTCCACGGCCCGATCACCGATCGCGACAACAAGTCGGCGAACGACATGGGCGTCTGGTACCTCGAGCGCGGCCAGGTCTCCGGGGGCTGCAACCGGATGATGGGCGAGCACGTCGTCGAGCTCGCGCACGTCGTCGGCGTGAACATGCGCAAGGTGTACGGACCGAACAAGTTCTACAACGTCCGCCCGTCGCCGAAGGTCCGCGTCGTCGCCGACTACGACACGTTCGACGGCAAGCTCGTCGACGTCGACTACCCGACGTCGACGGGCGCCGTCCGCCCCGGGAAGCTCTATGGCCAGGGCCGCGTCGAGATGTTCGGCTCGTGGCTCGCGTCCGAGACGCCCGACGGCCGCGACCTCCCGCCGGACATGAAGTGGGAAGGCGGCGTCTCCGGCGCGTGGTACGTGTTCGGCGAGCACGTCCGCCCGGACATGGTCTGCTCGGTCCCGAAGGCGGACCTGAAGAACCTCGAGGCGTTCGCCGCCCGCTCCGGCGGTGAGCTCCCGGCGTCGTTCTGCGCGAACAAGGCGTGCGTCCTCGACGCGCTCCGCAGCGGCCGCGACGCGGCCTCGTGCGGTCTCTGAACCCGAACGGGCGGTTCGTGGATCGACGACGATCCGCCCATTTTTCCCTGCTCGTGACGCGATCGCGACCTGGACGATCGTAGTCCGCGTGCTACCGGAACATCGTGAAGCTCCCGCTCGCCACTTCTTCGGTCCTCGCCTTCGTCGCCACCCTCGCCCTCGTCGGCTGCGCGTCGTCACGCGCCGGCGTCACGACGACCAGCTCCGCGTCGGACGTCGCTCGTTCGAGCGAGCCCGAGTCGGCCGCCGCGCCGGCCGCGCGTGAGGCGACGCCCGACGCGGACAAGAGCGAGAAGACGGAGAAGGCGGCCGACACCGACAAGCCGGTGGGCCAGCTGGTCTGCCGCGTGAAGGACGCGTACGGCACGACCTCCGAGCTCTACATCGACTGGAAGGGCAAGGAGGGCACCGGCGTGCTCCGCCAGCTCGCGGCGAGCGGCATGGAGCACGAGCAGCGTGTCCGCGCCGAGCGCGAAGGCGAGATCATCTTCGCCGACGACGTGAAGGCCGAGACCGACCTCCTCGTCCACACCGCCACCGTCACGCGTCGCGACGGCAAGGGCCACATGCGCCTCGGCGACATGAAGCAGCCCTGGTCGCCCTGCGAGTGAGCGAGGACGAAGAGCTCGCGCGTCTGCGCGAGCGAGTCCGCGAGCTCGAAGCCGAGCTCGAACGCGAGCGCGCGCGGATCGAGGCCATCTTCAAGAACATCCCCGCGGTCTTCTACGTGAAGGACCGCGACGGCCGTTACCAGTACGGCAGCCCGCACGGGTTCGCGCAGTTCGGCGTCGACCCGACGAAGGTGTTCGGGCGCACCGACCGCGAGATCTTCCCGCCGGAGCTCGCCGCGCGCTTCGAAGCGAGCGACGCGCGGATCCTCGCCGGCCACACCGTGAAGGAGGACTCGTACGCGATCCCGGTGATCGGCGGCCCTCGCCACTTCGCCGGCGTGCGGTTCCCGATTCCGGGGCCGGACGGCGGAGCGGTCGGCGTCTGCGGGTTCGCGGTCGACGTCACCGACCGGATCGAGATGCAGCGCGAGCTCGAACGGCACGCGACGACCGACGCGCTGACGGGCCTCGCGAACCGACGGAAGCTCGACGAGGTCCTCGACGCCGAGCTCGCGCGCGCGGGCCGAACGGGCGAGCCGCTGTCGCTCCTGCTCTGCGACGTCGATCACTTCAAGCGCTACAACGACGCCTACGGCCACGGTCAGGGCGACGCCTGCCTCGCGGCGGTCGCGCGCGCGCTGCTCGAGGCGGCGCGGAGGCCCGCGGACCTCGTCGCGCGGTACGGCGGCGAGGAGCTCGCGATCGTGCTGCCGGAGACGACGGAAGAGGGCGCGATCCGGGTGGCCGATGCGGTCGTCGCCGCCGTGCGTGCGCTAGGGATCCAGCACGACGACAACGACGGACGCGGGACGGTGACGGTGAGCGTCGGGGTCGCGAGCGTGGTCGGCGCGTGGACGCGCGGGGAGATCGTCGATCTCGCGGATGGGGCGCTCTACCAGGCGAAGCGCGGTGGGCGGGATCGGATGGTCGCCGTCCGCGGGGAGCATCCGCCGGCGTCGGTGCGGAGACCGAGCCAACCACCCCCGGGGTGAGGACCGGAATCGGACCACGGAGTCGGAACCGAAACCGGAACCTGGATCGCAAGGCCGCGGGCGCGACGACGCGCAGGCTATCGGCGTTTCCTCGCCCGCAGCCTCCGCACCGCGCCGATGCCCAGCAGCGCCGGTGCCGCGACCACGCATATCGGGCACGCCGCGCCGCCGATCACGGCGCCCGCGATCCCGATCACCGCGATGCCGGCGCCGGTGGCCATCATCGCGTTCGCGTCCTTCCGCTCCGCTGCTCCGGCATCCACCTCGGCGCCATCGGGCACCTCGGGAGCCACTTCGCTCGGCTGGGTCGTCATGCTCGTCAGAGCCAGCGAGACGCCGAAGAGGTTCTCACCTTCAGCCCGCGCCGCCCGCACGGCGCATCGCACGGCTCTGCTTCTTCATCACCGACGCGTAGAGGCGGCGCGGCAGGAGGCGCTTCATCATCCACGCCGCGCGGCCGTCCTTGTGCGAGAGCACGTAGAAGCGGTTGCGCTCGACCGCTTCGAAGACGTCGTTCGCGACATCCGCCGCCGTCAGCTTCGAGCGGGCGAGGAGCTTCTCCGTCACCACGCGGAGCCCCGGCTCCGCGGTCCGCATGCTGGAGGCGATGTTCGTCTTGAAGAACGACGGGCACACGACCGAGACCCGGATCCCGCTCTCCTCGAGCTCGTTCTGGAGCGTCTCGGAGAGCGATACGACCGCCGCCTTCGTCGCGTTGTAGCTGCTCATGAAGGGGACATCGAGGAGGCCCGCCATCGACGCGACGTTCACGATGTGGCCGCTGCCCTGCTTCTTGAAGACGGGCGTGAAGGTTCGGCACCCGCGGACGACGCCGAGCAGGTTGATGTCGACGATCCAGCGCCAGTCCTCCATCGGCACGGTGTCGATCGGGCCCGCTTGCGCGACGCCCGCGTTGTTGACGACCACGTCGACGCCTCCCCATCGCCGCTCGAGCTCGTCGCGCGCGGCCTCGAAGTCCTCGTCGCGCGTCACGTCGCACTTCTGGAAGAAGGCGCTGACGCCGGAAGCCTCGAGCGCCGCGACGACGGCACGCCCGTTCGGCTCGTCCACGTCCGCCACGCACACGCGCGCGCCGGCGCGCCCGAAGCGCTCGGCGACGGCCCTGCCGAGCCCGCTCGCTGCGCCGGTGACGAAGACGCGGCGGCTCACGCGCCCCTCGCGTGGCCGTGACCGCGCTTCGCGAGCTCGATCCGCGCGATGAGACCCTTGTGGACCTCGTCCGGTCCGTCGGCGAGACGCAGCGTGCGCGCCTGCGCGAAGAAGCCGGAGAGCGGCGTGTCGTCCGAGACGCCGGCGCCGCCGTGGATCTGCATCGCGTCGTCGACGACGCGCTGGAGCACGTTCGGCGCGACGACCTTGATCGCGGAGATCTCCGTCATCGCCGCGAGCGCGCCGACCTGATCGATCTTCCACGCCGCGAAGAGGGTGAGGAGGCGCGCCTGGTCGATCGCGATCCGCGCCTCCGCGAGCCGCTCGCGGTTGCCGCCGAGGTTCAGGATCGGCTTGTGGAAGGCGGTGCGGGACATCCCGCGATCGATCATCAGCTCGAGCGAACGCTCGGCCGCGCCGATGCAGCGCATGCAGTGATGGATCCGACCCGGACCGAGGCGGCCCTGCGCGATCTCGAAGCCCTGCCCGAGCCCCGCGATGACGTTGGCGCGCGGGACGCGCACGTTCGTGAAGTGCACTTCGCCGTGGCCGTGCGGCGCGTCGTAGCTGCCGAAGACCGGGAGCATCCGCTTGATCTCGACCCCCTTCGTGTCGAGCGGGACGAGGACCATGCTGTGCTGGAAGTGGCGGCCCTTCGACTCGTCCGGCGTCTTCGCCATGAAGATGGCGATCTTCGCGCGCGGATCGCCGATTCCGCTCGACCACCACTTCTTGCCGTTCAGGACGACGGTGTCGCCGTCGAGCAGCGCGGTCGCCTGCATGTTGGTCGCGTCGGACGACGCGACGTCCGGCTCGGTCATGCAGAAGACGGAGCGGATCTCGCCCGCGAGGAGCGGCACGAGCCACTCGGTCTTCTGCTCCTCCGACCCGTACCGGAAGAGGACTTCCATGTTGCCCGTGTCCGGCGCGTTGCAGTTGAAGACCTCGGGCGCGAGGAAGCTCCGCCCCATCTCCTCCGCGAGCGGGGCGTACTCGAGCGTCGTGAGGCCGCCCCCGAGCTTCGCGTCGGGGAGGAACAGGTTCCACAGACCCTCCGCGCGCGCCTTCGCCTTCAGCTCCTCGACCTTCGGATGGATCTTCCACGCGCGCCAGTTGCCGTCCGGGTTCATCGCGCGGACCTCGGTCCAATACGCGTGCTCGATCGGCGTGATGTTCTCGTCGATGAAGCGACGGATCCTCGGCTGGAGAGCGGCGGTCTTCGGGCTCGGCGTGAAGTCCATGGCAGAGGCACTCTCGGCCGACACGAGCCGCCCGTCGAGAGGCAAGTGCACCCTGCGGCGTCGAGGCTTCGGATCACTCCGGAGCGGTTTCCTCCGCCTTCTCGCGCGGGACGCACGGGCCCTGGTCCGGGGCGCTCCAGGCAGGCCACGTCGCGCCGCCCGGGTCGCGCACGTAGAGGACGAGTGCATTCGTGCGCGCGACCTCGCGGAAGACGGGGCCCGGCGGCTCGTCGCGGAACGGATTCTCGGCACCGCGGACGAGGACGGCGTCGTAGTACGCGCCGTCGACCGCGTTCCGATAGACGCACGGGTCGAGCTCCCACCAGATGACGGGCTTCCGCGGCGGTCGCGCGCTCGCCTCGAAGTGGAGCGGCCAGTGCGGCAGCTCGCTGAACGAGAAGGTGGCGACACCGCCGTTCTCGACGCGGTGGTACGAGCCCGCGTGGAGCCAGGGCATCACGTGCGCGACGTTCGTCGTGAGGTCGAAGTTCAGCGTCATCAACCTGCCGCCACGTGGCACGTGCGCGAGCACGCCCTCGAGGTCCCCGAGCTCTTCGTCGATCGTGCGGCGTGACTCGACGAGCGCCGTCACCGCACCGGTGACGTTCGCGACGAGGACGGTGACGAGGACGAGCACGCTCGGCAGCTTCTTCGGGAGCCGCAGCGGGAGGAGCGCGAAGAGCACGAGCGCCGGCGCGAGGCGCACGTTCAGCATCGCGGCGGCGCCGACGCGATAGGGCGTGACGAGGAAGGTCACGAGGGCAGCGGCGAACGGCACGTAGCGGAGCGCGACGGCGCCGAGCGGGAGACGACCGAGGCCGCGCCGGACCGAGACGGCGGCGACGATCGCGAAGCCGGTCCACCATGCGATCGCCGCGGCTTCGTCCCCGTGCGCGTGCCACACGTCGAAGACCCACATCGGCAGCGCGCGGAGCGATCGCGTCAGGCGCATGTGGCCGATCTCGCCGGCGTCGGAGAGCGAGCCCTCGAGCGTGAGCCGACCGGCGCGGAACCACACGCCCGCGGCGATCCCGCTCGGCACGAGCCAGAGGAGGCACGAGGCGGCGCGTCGCGCGATCGTCGACACACCGACGTCACGCGAGATGCTGGCGAGGACGACGATCCCGGCCGCCGCCGTCACGAAGAGCACCCACGCGCTCACGTGGACGTAGAACAGCGCGAACGCGAGCACGGCGAGCGCGAGCCACCGGCGCGGCGACCGAGTCCGCGGCGACACCTGTCGGAACACGAGCGCGAGCCCGTAGAAGAGGACGGGCATCGACGCGACGAACGGGAGGAACCCGATCGCGAGCGCGCGGCTGTAGAAGGGGAGGCACGCGAACAGCGCGAGCCGCTCGTCGCGACCGGCCGCGCGGAGGAGGGCGCGGAACGAGAGCGGGAAGAGCGCGGCGACGCCCGCGAGCAGCACCTTGTTCGCGACGCCCGCGTCGCCGGTGACGACCGTCACGAGGGCACCGACGAGGTGATAGAGGAGGTACTGGCTGCGGAGCGGCTCGAAGCGATACGGACCCGAGAAGGCCGGATCACCCCAGTGCCGGAGCGTCGCCATCACGGCGGCGTGCTCCGGCGCGTCGGTGAACGGGACGTACTTCGGCGCGAGGAGCGCGCACGCGATCGCCGCCACGGAGATCGCGACGGCGAGATGGAAGGCGCGGCGGCTCTCGAGCCACCGGAGGACGGACATCGTCAGCGACGATAGCCGTAGTACCCGTAGTAGCCGCGCTTCGGGCACGGTCCGTAGCCGCCGTACCCCGCGCTGCAGAGCGCGCCCTGGTCCTCCGCGATCCCGTCGTCGTCGTCGGCCTGCGGGAGACAGCCGGTCTGGGCGGAGACGGCGAAGCCGAGCGCCGCGAGCGTCACGATCGGAAGGCCGACGAGGAAGGAGCGGACGGAGCGAAGCGACATGGTCCAGAGCCGTACGCAACGAGCGTGCCCGGGCGTACCCCTCTCCGTTGCCCGTGGAACGCGCGGGAATCGCAGGGGTGAGGGTCGTCGGCCGATGGTTCGGAGGCCCACTCCGGCACCCCAGGCACGACATCGGGATCGGGGGCTGGCACGAGGTGCCTCGGCTTCGTAAGGTGCGGTCCGGCATGGCAGTCCCGATCGGAATCGACCTCGGCACCACGAACTCGCTCGTCGCCCGCCTCGAGAGCGGACAGCCGCGCATCGTGCCGAACGCGCTCGGCGCGCGGTCGACCCCGTCGGTCGTCGGCCTCGACGCGAGCGGGCGGCTCCACGCCGGCGCGAGCGCGCGCGCGCAGCTCGTCACGGATCCCGATCGCACGATCGCGGAGGTGAAGCGCGCGATGGGGACGTCGGAGCGCGTCCGGCTCGGGGACCGCACGTACTCGCCGACCGAAGTGAGCGGGATCATCCTCCGCGCGCTCGTGGCCGACGCCGAGCGCGCCCTCGGCGACACCGTCGAGGAAGCCGTCGTCACCGTCCCGGCCTACTTCACCGATGCGCAGCGGCAGGCGACGAAGGACGCCGGCGAGCTGGCCGGGCTCCGCGTCGAGCGGATCCTGAACGAGCCGACCGCGGCCGCGCTCGCCTACGGGATCAACCGGCTCGACGCGGAGGAGCACGTCGTCGTCTACGACCTCGGCGGCGGGACGTTCGACGTGTCCGTCCTCGAGATGTTCGGCGGCGTCCTCGACGTGAAGGCGACGGCGGGGAACAACCGCCTCGGCGGCGGCGACTTCGACCGGCTCCTCGCCGAGCACCTCCGCGCGGAGGTTTTGCGGAGACACGGGGTCGACGTCCGGAGCGACGCGCGTGCGATGGCGCGGCTCGTCGCGGCGGCCGAGCGCGCGAAGATGGAGCTCTCCGAAGCGCGCACGGCGGTCGTCGATCTACCCCTCCTCGTGAAGGACGTGAGCTTCCAGACCGAGGTGAAGCGCGAGACGTTCGACGCGCTCGTCGAGGAGCTCGTGCGCTCGACCCTGACGTGCCTCGACGCCGCGATAGCCGACGCGAAGATCGCGAAGGCGAGCGTCTCCGAGATCGTCCTCGTCGGCGGCTCCTCGCGCGTCCCGCTCGTCCGCCAGCGCGTCGCCGAGTACTTCGGGAAGGACCCGCGCACGCACGTGAACCCGGACGAGGCGGTCGCGCTCGGCGCGGCGATCCAGGTCGGTCTCAAGACGGGCGGGATCAGCGCCGAGACCGGGATCATGATCACGGACGTCGCGCCGTTCACGCTCGGGGTCGAGACCCAGAGCAAGGCAGGCTCGCAGATCGTCTACGGCGTGTTCGCGCCGATCATCCCGCGGAACTCGACCGTGCCGGTCTCGCGCACGGAGCGCTTCTCGACGACGTCGGACGGGCAGAAAGCGGTCACCGTCCGCGTCTTCCAGGGCGAGTCGCGCTACACGAAGAACAACGTCTTCCTCGACGAGTACACGATCGACGGCGTGCCTCCCTCGCTCGCGGGGCGCGAGTCGGTCGCGATCACGTTCACCTACGACATCAACGGGATCCTCGACGTCACGACCGAGATCGTGTCGACGGGGAAGAAGGCGAAGCTCGTCATCGACAAGTCGCCGCGACGGATGTCCGACGGCGAGCGCGTCGCCGCACGCGAGCGGCTCGATCGCGAGTGGGGCGGCCTCGGAGCCGCGCCCTCGAAGCCGACGAACGAAGCCGCGGAAGGCCTCTCTTCGCTGGTCGCCGTCGCGAAGGAGAAGCTCGCCGGGAAGAAGAACGCGCAGGTCGCGTCGCTCGTCGCCGACGCCGAGCGCGCGCTGGCCGGCGGCGACCGCGCGCGGATCGCGGAGCTCGACGCCGCGCTCACCGAGGCGCTCTTCGCGCTCGACGCATGATCACGGAGCTGAAGCGAGCCGTCGTCCTCCGCCCCGACGATCCGGACGCGCGCTTCCGGCTCGGCGAGGCGCTGCTCCTCGAAGGGCAGACCGAGGCCGCCGCCGAGCAGCTCGAGAAGTGCCTGGCGCTCGCGCCGTCGCACGAAAACGCGCGGCGCATGCTCGCGCGCGCGTACGTCGCGACGGAGCGCTTCACCGCAGCCGAGAAGCTCCTCGTCCCCGCCGCCGAAGCCGGCGACGCCGCGTCGGCGGACGCGCTCGCGGAGATCCTGACGCGGCTCGGCCGCGAGGACGACGCGCTCCTCTGGCGCGTGTCGGCGGTGCGCCTCGATCCGAACGACGTGTCGCGCCGGGTGAAGGTCGCCGCCGGGCTCCTCGCGCTCGGGCTCGTCGAGCGCGCGCGCGAGGAGGTCGACGCCGCGGCTCGGATCGCACCCGACGACCGTGACCTCGCCGGGGTGAGACGAGAGCTCGCCACCGCGCTCGGCGATCTCGTCGGTGCCACCGTCCCGGCGCTCGAGCGCGGGAAGGACTTCCTCCTCGGCCGCGCCCTCGCCGAGCTCCCTGCCGAGGCGCGCCCACTCGCGGCCGTCGTGACCGCGCTCCGCGGAGGCGACCTCACCGCCGCGAAGCGCGCGCTCGTCACCGCCACCGAGCGCGGGCCCGGCTTCGCGTGGCTCCGTGCGGAGGTGGCGCTCGTCTCCGGCGACCTCGATCTCGCCGCCCGCGTCCTCGGCGAGCTCCACGCCGAGCGGCCCGAGCTCGATGCGCGCGTGAAGCTGCGGCTCGCGGAGATCGCGCGTCACCGCCGGGACGCCGCCGGAGCGCGACGCGTGCTCGAGTCCGCGCCGAAGGGCACGCCCGTCGACCTCGACGTCTACGAAGCGCTCGGGGACGCGTGCGCCGAGGGCGGCGATCTCCGCGCGGCGGAGGAGGCCTACGCGCGCGCCGCGAAAATCGATCCGACGAGCCCTGCCGGCGCGAAGGCGGCCGCGCTCCGCGCCCGCCGCAAGCACGGACCGACCCAGCCCGCGCCGCGGATCGGCGTCCTCGGCTGGAACGGCCGCGGAGGACGCGTCTCGCCGGTCGAAGCCGTCGCGGTGCCGGGGAAGGGCGAGCTGGTCTTCACCGGCAACGTCGGGACGAGCGGACGCGAGGCGGCGCAGGTCGCGTTCGCGTGCGCGAAGGCGAAGGTCGCCGAGCTCGGCCTCGTGTCGCGTGACGTCCACGTCCACTTCTCCGACACGGAGATCGCGAAGGACGGCGCGTCGTCCGGCCTCGCGCTCTGCCTCGCGATCCTCTCTGCGCTGCGGGACGAGGATCTCGTCCCGCGCCTCGCCGCGACGGGGGAGATCACCCCCACCGGCGCCGTACGACCTGTTGCCGGCCTCCACGAGAAGCTCGTGGCCGCGACCCTCGCCGGCATGACCCTCGTGCTCGTCCCGCGCAAGAACATGCTCGATCTCCGCGCGCTCCCCGCCGAAGTGCGGCGGAGGACGACCATTCACGGCGTCGACTCCGTCGCCGAAGCGCTCGAGCTCGCGTTCGGGATTCCCCCGTCGGCGGCGCCACGCTAGCGAGCGCGCGAGAAAGTCTGCGACGCCGGGAGCCCACGCGGCTCCGGGAGGGGACGGATGAGCACCGCGGAGGAGAACCCGTACAAGGTCCTGGCTGTCGAGCGCACGGCGGACGCGCGCGCGATCAAGAAGGCCTACGTCGCGCTGATCCGGAAGTTCTCGCCGGAGTCCCATCCGGAGGAGTTCAAGAAGATCCGCGCCGCCTACGAGCTGCTCTCGGACGAGGACGCCAAGAAGCGCTTCGACGACGGCGAGAAGGGTTACGCGGAGTACGGCGAGGACGTCGCCAAGCGGATCGCCGACGCCGACGAGGCGCTCTCGCAGCGCAACCCGGAGCTCGCGCGCGAGATCCTCGAGGAGGTCGCGTCGAAGGCGCCCGACGTCGCCGTCGTCCGCGAGAAGCTCGCCTTCGCGTACCTGAACGCGGGCGAGCACGAGCGTGCGCTCGCGGCCTTCGACGTGCTCGCGGAGAAAGAGCCGGAGAACGCGCGTCACCAGCTCCATCGCGCCTTCGCGCTCTCGCGCCTCGAACGCACGCCGCAGGTCGAAGCCGCCCTCCGCGCCGCGCGCGAGCTCGATCCGAAGGACGTCCGGATCGCGCTCGCGATGAGCGACTTCTTCGCTGCGCACGGTCGCAAGCTCGATGCGCTCCGCGTCATCGACGAGATCCTCCCCACCGTGCCGGCCGGCGCGCCGCCGGTGTTCATCCTCGTCCTCCGCAAGGTCGAGATCTGCGCGCTCGACGGCGACACGCGCACGGCGGAGAGCGCGATCGAAGAGCTCAAGGCGCTCGTCGCGAAGTCGGACGACCCGGAGCTCTCGCCGTTCGTCGCGGCCCAGATCGCGTCGGTCGCGGCCAAGCTCTTCGCGTCGTCGCGCTCGGCGGCGGCGAACAACCTGCTCCGCTGGTGCGAGACCTTCGACCCGTCGTCGGAGATCGTCCGCCCGGTGCCGATCGAGACGGAGGCGCGTCCGGAGGATCTCCCGCCCGCGTTCCGCGACTGGCTCGAGACCACCGCGCGCGACAAGGACAACGGCTTCGTGCTCCGCGGCCGGGTCTGGTTCCTTCCCTCGCTCGCGTTCCTCGCGTCGACGACGGCGCTCGCCTTCGCGATCCAGTTCGCGCGGTCACCGGCGGCTTCGGTCGGCGTCGGCCACGTCGTCGGGACGTTCCTCCTCCTCGCGCTCCCCGCGATGGGTGCCGTCCTCTCCGCCCGCTGGATCGTGCAGCTGCTCGCGACGCCGCTCCGCGCCGTGACGACGCTCCACCCGCTCTACGTGATCCACGCGACGCCTTCGCGCGTGAAGCTCTTCCCGCTCTTCGCCCTCGACGACGTCCGCGGCGTGCACCAGCACACGAACGGGGTCTACTCGGGGACGTCGATCACGCTCCTCTTCGGCGGCTCGGAGGATCGCAAGCAGCTCCACTTCTCGATCTACGGCAAGGACGCGGCGCAGCGCTGGGTCGACGCCCTCGCATCCGTGCGCGGCCGCGCGCTGGAGCTCCTGGCCGAAGGCGCGCTCGAGGCCGAGCCGCTCGTCGACACGTTGCCGCCGGGCGCCCTCTGGAAGCTCCCGCGCGCAGGTGCACAGAACAAGCGCGCGCTCGTGAAGCCGCTGATCGCGGCAGCCGTGTTCGCGTCCGTGATGGTACCCGTCACCGCGACCTCCGCCCTCCGCGCCGGCGAGGACGAGACGTTCGCCCAGGCCGCCCACGACGACACCCTCCGCGGCTACCAGGCCTATCTCGCCGCGCACCCGAAGAGCCGCCACGCAGAGGTGGCGCGCGAAGCCCTCGCGCTCCGCGCCGCGCGGCTCGCTTCGGCGTTCGCGATCGCGCCCGAAGGCGATCCCGCCCGCGTGGCGTTCACGCGCGCGATCGAGCACGTTCGGAAGGAGGGCGGCGGGATCGCGGTGAAGGCGACGGTCCTCGATTCCGACGACGCCAGCGCGAAGGCGCTCGTCGAGCGCGCGCTCGCCGCGGCGGGGCTCCGCGAGCTCCTCTCCGACACGGGCCAGGTGAAGGTCTCGGTGCGGATCACGCGCGGTGGCGGCCGCGAGCTCGTCCACCGACCGTCGCCGAGCTCCGCGAACGTCCCGAAGCCGTCGGCGCAGCTCCTGCTCGTCGGTGGGGTGACCGGCAAGGCGACGAGCGAGCCTCCTCACTCCGTCCTTGCGCCCGCGTACGACGTCGAGGTCTCCGTCGAGGTGCCCGGCGCGCCCCCCTTCGTCGAGAAGGTACGGACGAGCCCGGTGACGACGTCCTACGCGCCGGCCGAGAGCCCTTCGCACGCGGCGCGGAACGCCGTCGCGATCGGACGCGAGGCGGCGCTCGATGCCGCGATCGGGGCGCTCGGCCTCCTCGGTCCGAAGGCGCGGATCTCGCCGGAGGTGGTGCAGTGAGCACGCTCGCGAAGATCAGGCAGAACGCCTCGACGCGTGATCGCGTCGTCGTCGCCTTCGTGGCGCTCCTCGCGATCGCGATCGCGTCGGTCGTGCTCGGTCGTGCGCAGTCGGTGAAGGTCCACGTCGTCAACGCGCTCGACGTCCCGGTCGAGGTCGAGATCGACGGCAGGAAGGTGACGGTGCCATCCGCGACGCCGACGCCGATCTCCGTCTCGCCCGGGATCGTTCGCGCGACGACGTGGGTCGACGGGCGCGTCGTCGAGACCGTGTCCGTCCACGCCGATCCGCACTCCGACGTCGTCGTCTACAACGTGCTCGGCGCCGCCCCGGTGCTCCTCGCCGACATCGTGTACACCGCGATCGCGAGGTCGTCGGAGCCGAAGGTCACGCTCCTCGCCGGCGCGCGCGTCCACGACGTCCGGAGCGCAAACTACGTGTTCGAGCGGCCGCCGCAGAGCGTGTCGACGAAGTCCCACGGGGACGTCCACAAGACCGCGCTGCTCTACGCCGGTCTCGAAGGGCGTGGGGACTGGACGTCCACCGTCGGCTACCTCCTCCAGAAGGGGAAGGCGGAGGAGGCGTTCGAGATCGTGCGTCGCGTCGCGTCCGTCTCGCCCGACCCTCTACGCGCGGTGGGCTACGCGGATCGGACCGCGTCGGCCGCCTTCGGCGAGGGCGGCTCGCTCCCGCTGCTCGCGGGGCTCCTCCACGAAGGCTCCGCGCGCGGCGACGGTAAGAGCTACGTGACGTCCTCCGTCGTGTGGGAGGCGTGCCGGCTCGGGATGTGCGAACGCGCGCGCAAGCTCTTCGCGGCGGCGCGCGGTCTCGACGCGACCGCGACGACCCTCGCCGACCTGCGGACGAAGCCGAAGGCCGAGCACGACGAGAAGCTCGCCGAGCTCGCGCGCGCGATGCCGGACGATCCCGAGGTGCAGCGCGTCGTCGCGTGGCGCGCGGCCTCGACCGGACGATGGGAGGACTGCGCCGCCCGCCACGCGCGGCTCGGGATGGCGTTTCCGTCCTACCGCGTCGCGGACCGCGCGCTCTGCCTCTTCGGCGCCGGGCGCGCTTCCGAAGCGACCGCGCTGCTCGAGCCGGCTTCCGTGTCCCAGAGCGGGATCGGCTGGAGCGCGGCGCTCATGCTCGCGCGAATCCATCACGCGAGCGGAAAGGCCTCGCCCGAGCGGAGCCTCGACAAGCTCGCCGGCAAGGAGAACCTCGGGCGCCAGCACGCGCTGGTCGCGCTCGAGATCGGGACGCTCGCGCGGAGCGGGACCGAGAAGCTCGAGACGACCGACTACCTCGCGGCGCCGATCGGCGCCGCCCGGAAGGCGCTGAACGGCCCCGCCAGCGCGCTCGACGCGTTCGCGCGTCTCGGCGATGCGACGTCGACCATCCCGGCACCGCTCCTCCTCGTCGTCGGCGGCGAAGCAGCTCGTCGTGGCGACGTCGCGCTCGCGACGAAGCTGTTCGACGCGGCGCGCGGCTTCGCGTTGCCCGCACCCGAGGCCATCGCGTACGTGGTCGAGGGGATCGAGCCGCCGAACGCGCATCGGATCGACGCCGAAGAGCGCGCCGCGCTCGACCTCGCGCGCGCGCGTCGCCTCGCTGCGCTCGGCAAGGACGTCACGTCCGAGTACGCGTCGATTCGCGAGCGCGACATCCTGAAGGGCTGGGTCACGCGGCTGCTCGACGAGTGGCCGGCGCCCGAGAAGAAGGACGACGTCGTGACGTACGCGGCGGATCGCTAGAGCCCGAGCATCTTCCGCACCTCGGCGATCGGCTTCCCGGCGTAGAGCGTGCGGGCGTGCTCGGCGGTCGCGAACGAGCGCGTGTGCATCCGGTCGATGTAAAGCGTGCCGTCGACGTGGTCGACCTCGTGCTGGAGGATGCGCGCCGGCCATCCGCGGACGCGCCAGGTCTGCGGTGCGCCGTGCTCGTCGAGCCCCGACACCTCGACCTCGGCCGCGCGCTCGACGAGCGCGACGAACCCGCTCACGCTGAGGCACCCTTCGAAGAACGTCGCGCGCTCGGTGCCCACCGGCGTGAGCACCGGGTTCACGAAGACGCGCGTCGGGAACGGGATGCGCTCGCGCTCGGCGCGCTCGGCAGGCGTGAGCTTCGCGAGGAGCTCCTCGCGGTCCTCGAGGACGATGACGCGGAGCGGGACGCCGATCTGCGGCGCGGCGAGCCCGACGCCGGGCGCGGCGCGCATCGTCGCGATCATCTTCGCGAAGAGATCCTGCATCTCCTTCGTCGCGATTCGCTCGGCAGCGACGTCGGCGGCGCGCGCGCGGAGCACGGGCGCTCCGGTCTGGACGATCGGCGGAAGAGGCGGAGGCGAGGGCTTTGCCATGGAAGGGCTCGGAGTCGTCGTCGCACGCGAGGAGCCGCATGCGAGCAGCAAGAGCGCGGCGAACGCGGCGAGACGTGAGGTCACGAGACGGCACTGTAGCGCGAGCGGACCTTTCGTGTTCCGTCTCCGCCCGAAGTCTGCTCTTGTTCTGGCGTGCTCTTGGTCGACATCGAGCCGCTCGTCGAGCGTCTGCCGAACAGCCGCACGCTCGCGCCTGCGAGCGCGTTCCCGCCCGCGCTGAACGAGACCCCGGACGCGCCGGACGGTCCCACGATCGACCCGCGCCACGCCGCGCTCGCAGCGCTCCTCGTCGCCGAGCAGCGCGGGCAGGGGACGGAAGAGCTGCAGATTCAGGCGCGCACGCTCCTCAGCGCGCTCGATCTGCTCGGCGGCGCCTGGCTGTCGTCGGCGCCGGTCCCCGACGTGCGCAGCGTCGTCGACTCGGTCCGTTTCCGCGACCAGGTCGTGGAGGTCCTCCGTCCGCTGCTCGCGGGCGATGCGCCTTCGGCGGCATGGGTCGCGCTCCTCGGCGACTCGATCCGGTCGGGCGACACGCGCTGGCTCTCGTACGACCTCCGCATCGTCGCGAAGCTCGCCGCCGAGGCTTCGGCGGCGCAGCCCGATCGGCTCTCGGAGCACGACGCGCATCGCCTCGCGGTCGCCGCGCGGAATGCCGCGCTCGCGTGCGAGCGGAGCGTGACCTGGTCGGAGGGCGCGCACGAGCGCACGGTCCGCGACAACATCCAGCGCGCGTGGCCCGAGCTGCTCGAGGCGATCACGAGCCACGTCCGCTCCGGTCGTGGCGAGAAGGACGCCGAGCGCTCGCTCGCCGCGTGGAGCCGCCAGAAGGCGCCGCCCTCGCCCGAGGTCGTCGTGCCCGCCTCGCGGCGCCCGATCGACGTCGTGATCGACCTCTCGTCGCCCTCGATGTTCTGGGAGGGGTTCACCGACGGCGGTCCGGTCGGTGGCGTCTTCGTCGCGACCTATGCGCAACGTCGGGTCGACGAGCGCGTCGTCGTGGAGCTCCGGATCGAGGGCTCGGCCTCCCATCGTGCGCTCGGGATCGTGCGCTGGACGCGCTCGGCGGCGGCGGCGGTCGAGCCGGGGCTCGGCGTCGAGCTCGTCGACGCGAGCGCCGCGCTCGAGGCGAAGATCCGCGCCTTCACGCGCCGGCGGCCCCCGCTCCGGCAGTTCTGATCATTCGGCGACGACCTCGCGCGCATCGCTCTCGACGAGACGCGCGACGAGGCGGAGCAGCTCGGCATGGTCCGGCGGCTTCACGAGGTGGAACCGGAAGCCCGCCTCGACGCTGCGCGCCCGGTCGGCCGGCTGCCCGTAGCCGGTGAGGGCGACGAGGACGGGTGCGCGCTCGCCGTAGAGCTGGCGGATTCGCGCCGCGAGCTCGAAGCCGTCCATCCCGGGCAGACCGATGTCGAGGATCGCGACTTCGGGTGCCTGCTCTTCGAGGAGCTCGAGCGCCTCGAACGCATCGTGCGCGCAGCGGACGTCGTGACCGGCGCTCGCGAGGAGCTCGCCCAGCAGATCGGCCGCGTCCTCGTTGTCGTCGACGACGAGCACGCTCGCCGGACGCGCGACCGTCTTCGCGCTCTCCTTCGGCCCGTCGACACCGATCGCGGCGGCCTCCGCGAGCGGCAGCACGACCCGGAACGTCGAGCCGCGTCCGACGCCCGGGCTCTCCGCCGTCACCGTGCCTCCGTGCGCTTCGACGAGCCGCCGCACGAGCGTGAGGCCGATCCCGAGGCCGCCCTCCTGCCTCGCCGGTGAGCGCCTCCCCTGGACGAAGGGATCGAAGATGCGGGGGAGGAGGTCCGGATCGATCCCGTTGCCGTCGTCGGAGAGCGCGATCTCGACGTGGTCCTCCTTCGCGCTCGCCCGCACCGCGACATGGCCCTTGTCGGGCGTGTACTTCGCTGCGTTGGTGAGGAGGTTGCCGAGGATCTGCGTGAGCCGGTCGGCATCGCCGTCCACGGCGAGGCCGTGGACAGGCACGTCGACGGTGAGCGTATGGGAGCGCTCCGCGAAGAGCGGCTTCGTCATCTCGACGGCGCGATCGACGACCGAGGCGATCTCGAGCGTGCTCCGACGGAGGACGATCTTCCCGCGTGTGATCCGCGAGATGTCGACGAGGTCCTCGACGAGGCGGGTGAGGTGACGAACCTGGCGCTCGACGATCGCGAGCTCGCGACCGAGGCGGCCCGAGCGGAGCTTCTCGACCTCGAGCGCCGCCAGGATCGGCGAGAGCGGGTTCCGGAGCTCGTGGCCGAGCATCGCCATGAACTCGTCCTTCGCGTGGCTCGCCTCCTCCGCGAACGCACGGGCGCTCTCGGCCTCGCGGAGATGCGCTTCGCGCTGTCGTTCGTGCGCACGGATCAGCTCCGACGAGCGCGCGAGCGCTGCGTCGAGCCGTGCGATCTCCGCGATCGAGGACGCGACGTGCGGCGGCTCGCGGCCGTGGGCGAGCGCCTCGGCGGCATCGCGCGCCGACGAGATCTCGCGCGAGAGCTTGCGGCCGAGGAGGAATGCGCCGCCGGCGCCGAGGACGAGCAGGACGAGGCCGGACGCCGTCACGAGCACGGCCGAGCGCCAGACCGGCCCGTCGATCTCGTCGCGGAGGACGACGACGGTGGTGATCCACCCCGCGAGCTCGGTCCGGTGGTACCCGACGTAGGACAGCTTGCCTTCGAGCGTCGTGCTAGCGAAGAGCCCTTCGAGACCTCGCGCGGTGTTCCGCTTGAACGTGTCGGTCGCCTGTCGGCCGACGTACTCCGCCGGCGAGCGGGTGCGCGCGACGACCGTGTTCGCCGAGTCCGTGACCACGCGCGTCCAGTCCTCCGGCGCGGAGCCGCCGTGCGTGAGCACGTGGCCGATCGCGTCGGGGCGCACGAGCGCGGAGAGGACGAACTTCACGGCGTCGTCGCGCACGACGGGAACGCGGATCGCGAACGCGAGGTCGCCGTCGGGGTGCCGCGTGAGCTCGCCGAAGGCCGGTGCGCGCGTCGCGAGCGCGCGGCGGACGGAGCTCTCGTCGAGCGGACGCGTCCGCGGCTGCCCGAGCGGACGGCTCGTGTCCTCGAGCGGGATGCCGTCCGCGGAGACGAGGACGACGGAGAGCCAGAGCGGCTGCGTCGCATGGACGCGCTTCGCTTCGGTGTAGAACCGTGCGAGATCGCCGTGCGCGTCGAGCTCTTCGGACGCGGCGAGCGCTTCGAGCGCACGGACGGAAGCGCCCATCTCGGCGTCGATCGCATCGGCGAGCGTGCGCGCGCGGTGGAGGAGGCGGTCCTCCGCACGCGCGCGGTCCTGCGCGGCGATGCGGAGCACGAGGACGCTTGCGAAGACGACGACCGGAAGGAGCAGCCCGAGCGCGAGCCCGAACAGGATCCATCGGAGCGCAACCGGACGACGTCGCACGGTTTTCGTCTAGCACCAGGGCACGCGGGCGGGGTGCGGCGACTCGCCTCTTCCCCCTCCGCTGCGGCGCATCGGCACGTTGAACCGGTCGCGTCCGGGGAGTAGCACCGCACGAGGGCGGATTCGGCAGCGGCCCTCCACTCGATCGGAGCTCGGCGATGACCACCGCTCGGAAGCCAGAGGATGTCGCGCTCGGGGAGGCTCGGGACGCGAGCGAGAACCGACTCCGCCTCGCGCTCGAGGCGTCCGGCTCCGAGACGCTGTATCGCTCGCTCGCCGAGCAGCTGCCGAACGGGGCTGCCTTCATCGTCGATCGCGACCTCCGGTACCGGATGGCGCACGGCAAGGCGCTCGCCGCGGCCGGCTACACCTCCTCGGACTTCGAGGGTCGCACGCTCGCCGAAGTGCTCCCCCCCGCGCTCGTCGCGAGCTACGAGCCGCGTTACCGAGCGGCGCTGGAAGGCTGCTCGTTCGAGCACGAGCACACGAGCCACGGTCGTTCCTACGTCACACTCGGTGTCCCGCTGCGGGATGCGGGAGGTGGGATCCACGCGGTCCTCGCGCTCTCGTACGACATCACGGAGCGCACCCGGGTCGAGCAGACCCTCCGTGAGCGGGAGTCCTTCTTCCGCCAGACGATCGGCGCGATCCCCGGGATGGTCTTCACGAACACGCCGGACGGCGCGTGCGAGTTCGTCAGCGAGCAGTGGGTGGCGTTCACCGGAGTGCCCGCCGCGGAGCAGCTCGGCGCCGGCTGGGTCGAGCTCCTCCATCCCGAAGACCGACCACGCGCCTTCGCGGCGTGGCGCGCTGCCGTCGACAGCGGCGGAGACTTCGACACCGAGTACCGCATCCGGCGGACCGACGGCGTCCATGTGTGGTTCAAGGTCCGCGCGCGGCCGATGCGGGACGCGGACGGCGGCGTCGTCCGGTGGTTCGGCACCGCGATCGACATCGATGACTCGAAGCGAGCGGCGGCTGCGATCGTCGCGCGCGAACGCGAGCTCCAGAGCCTCACCGACAACTCGCCGGACATCATCACGCGCTTCGACCGCGAGCTCCGTCACGTCTTCGTGAGCGCGGCGGTCGAGAGGGCGACCGGATTGAGACCGGAGCAGCTCGTCGGCAGGACGAATCGCGAGCTCGGGATGCCGGAGGCGCTCTGCGCGCGATGGGAACAGCTCCTCCGCGCGGTCTTCGACGACGCGGCGCCGCAGACGATCGAGTTCGAGTTCGAGACGCGCGAGGGCGTCCGCCACTACGCGGCACGGTTCGTCCCCGAGACGGGCCCCGACGGCAGGGTGCAGTACGCGCTCGGCGTGACGCACGACGTCACCGAGCAGCGGCGTGCCCAGCGCGTGCTCGAGGAGGCCGATCGCCGCAAAGACGAGTTCCTCGCGACGCTCGCGCACGAGCTCCGGAACCCGCTCGCACCGCTGCGGAACGGGCTCGACGTCCTCCGTCGCGCCGATCCCTATGCCGCTGTCGTCGCGAAGGTGCAGGCGATGATGGATCGGCAGCTCCACCATCTCGTGCGGCTCGTCGACGACCTCCTCGACGTGTCGCGGATCCGCCGCGGGGCGGTGGAGCTCACGCGCGAGCGGCTCGTCCTCCAGTCGGTCCTCGAGCACGCGGTCGAGACGAGCCAGCCCGCGATCGAGGCGGGCGGGCACCGCCTCGTCGTCGACGTGCCGGCGGCCCCGATCGAAGTCGTCGGCGACCTGACGCGCCTCGCGCAGGTCGTCGCGAACTTGCTGCACAATGCAGCGAAGTACACGCCTCCCGGCGGGCACATCACGCTCTCCTTGCGCACGGACGACGGCCGCGCGGTGATCCGCGTGTCCGACGACGGCGTCGGCATCTCGGCCGAGGCGCTCCCGCGCGTCTTCGAGCTGTTCGCGCAGGTCGGCAGCTCGCGCGAGCTCGCCCAGGGCGGGCTCGGGATAGGTCTCTCGCTCGCGCACCGGCTCGTCGCGCTGCACGGCGGGACGATCGAAGCGGCGAGCCAGGGCAAGGGGAAGGGGAGCACGTTCACGGTTCGGCTGCCGCTCGCGGTCGCGTCGCGCGCCGCGGAAGTGATCGAAGCGAGCGCAACGGCCGATCCGCGTACGGGCCGGCGCGTCCTCGTCGTCGACGACAACATCGACGGCGCCGAGAGCCTCGCGATGTTGCTCGAGCTCTCCGGCCACGTCGCGACGACGGCGGAGGACGGCTTCGTCGCGCTCGAGCGAGCGCGGGAGATCGAGCCCGAAGTGATCTTCCTCGATCTCGGTCTCCCCGGGATCGACGGGTACGAAGTGGCGCGCCGGCTCCGCGCCGACCCGCGCACCGCGCGCGCGGTCATCGTCGCGCTCACGGGGTGGGGGAGCGACGAGGACCGCGTGAAGACGCGCGAAGCCGGCTTCGACCTCCACCTGACGAAGCCGGTGAAGGCCGAAGCCGTCGTCGACGTGCTCGCGCGCCTCGACGAGCGCTGACGGTCAGAGCAGCGTGTACGTGCAGACGCCGTCGACGATGATGGTGGTGTCGAGCTCCGGCGGACACGTGTCGACGCACGTGTTGTTGTAGCGGTACTGGCCGGCGGGGCAGGGCTGGCAGGCGCCGTTGACCGAGATCTCGGCCCAGGGGCAGTCCTGGCACGCGCCGTTCACCATGTGCTGCCGCTCCGGGCAGTAGGGCTGGCACTGCCCGCCCGCATTGCACTGGACGCACTGGTTGTTCACGACCTGCGCCTCCGGCGGGCACGTCACGCAGGTCGTGCCGTTCACCGAGATCTGGCTCGCCGCGCACGGCTGGCACGTGAGGCCGACCTGGACGAGCGGGTAGGGGCACTGGGTGAAGTTGCAGGACGTCGGCGACGTCGCGTCCGGCGCGGGACCGACCCAGGTCGACACCGGCGACGCCGCGCACGCCGCGTAGTGGTCGGCGGGCGAAGCGCTCGCCGCGACGCCCTCGTGGAGGGAGAACACGCGGCAGGTCTGACACCAGTCGTAGCCGTTCTCCTTGATCGTGTCGGCGAGGGACGTCATGAACTTCGTGTCGTCCATCGAGCTCAGCTTGCCGACGAACGTGCGAATCGCCGAGCCGGGCAGGAGGACCGGCTCGTCGTAGGCGTCGCCGTTGCGCGCGCCGTCGTAGACCCAACCCGACGCGCCCGTCGTCCAGACGTTGCCATTGCCCGGCTGGTTCACGAACGTCGAGTTGAACCGGTCGCCGTCGAAGGCGTCGTGGAGCGTCGTCGCGACGCGCTTCACCTGCTCGTGGAAGCTCGACTCGCTGCTCGCGTTCGTGTCGAGGCACGCCGCCGGGTTCGCCGCGTTCACGTCGCAGTAGCTCATCGAGAGGCTGAAGAGCGAGCCGAGCGAGAAGTAGTTCGTGCCGCCCGCGGCCTGCCCCGCGAAGAAGTCGGCGAACGCTTCGAGGTCGTAGGCGCGCGACTCCGTCGGCGGCGGGATCGCGCCGCTCGCGATCCGCGCCGCGGCCGCGTCCGTGTACGACGTCGAGATGTACGTGACGCTCGCGTCGTAGAGCATGCTGCACATCGCGAAGTGGCCGTACTCGTGCGTGGGCACGCCGCGCGAGAGGAGCGCGTCGGAGTCGGGGAAGAACATGTCGACCGCGAGGAGCGGCGTCGCGGCCGCGAGGGTGGCGGCGATCGGCGGCCCGGCGATCGGGATCGACGCGATGAGGCCGAGGATGTCGAGCACGAGGAGGTCGGCGGAGACGTTCGGGAACCCGAGGCACGGGGTGAACGGCGCGCCGGTGCCGGCGGCGCCCATCGCGTCCGCGATCCAGCCGACGTTCACGACCGCCTTGTGGGCGTCGTACCCGGCGACGTCCTTCAGGTACGCGTGCCCCTCCGTCGCCTGGGCGAGGATGTTGAAGTAGGGGTCCGAGATCGAGACGTTCGCCCACGTGTCGTACTTCAAGTGGTCGATGTTCTGGTCGACCGAGCTCTCGAAGTCACAGACCTCGACCTCGGTGAGCAGATCGGTGATTTCCGCGGCGTCGTTCTCCGTCGCGATGCAGAGCTGACGGACGTCGCGGTCCTTCGCCATCTTGATCGTCGCCATGCTCTGCGCGTTCGTCGTCGCCTCGAAGAGCGTCGGGAGCCAGAGGACGGTGCCGTCGCCGCGCGACCAGACGCTCACGCGGACGCCGGGCAGCATGACGGGCGTGCCCGCGTCCTTTCCCCAGGCACGGCGCATCGACGCGCCTCCGAACGCCGGATCGGTGTCCTTCACGTCGAGCGTGAGGCGCAGGTTCACGGTGCCGGCCGCGCCCCAGCCGAAGATCGCACCGTTTCGATCACGGTTTCCGAGCGCGATCGCGATCGCGCGGACGACCTCGATCGCGGCTTCGGCGACCGCCTTCAGGGCGAGGCGGGCGGTGAGGATGACGAGCGGCTGCTGGGCCTGACCCGTCGGCTCCGCCGAGGGGCGGATCGGCTCCATCCCGCGATAGCGAAAGCGCGCCTCGACGAGGCGGTCGTAGGAGAGCGAGCCTTGCGCGTTCTGGAGCGGCTTCGGGATCTGCCGGAGGACGACGGCGGGGAAGAGCGGGTCGCCGTCCAGCGCGAACTGGCGGATCAGGTTGTAGATGCGCCCCGGCACGACGGTGAAGACGAACGCGCCCTTGCCGTCGGTGGAAGCGCTCATCTTTCCGCGCTTGCCGTGCCACTTGTCCTGCTCGTGGGAGAAGAGCGGCATGAACGAGTGGTGGATCTGCGCCTGATCGAGCATCACGCGCTGCTCGCGGCTCGCGAGGTAGATCGCGGCGTAGTAGAGGGCAGGCGATCCGTCGGCGTCGAGCTCACGGAGCGGCGTCGTCTTCGACCAGTCGAAGTTCTTCCGCATCGTCTCCGCCTCCGGACGCGCGATCGCGGGATCGAGCCACGGCAGGCCGACCTCCTTGCCGTTCTTCTTCTCGGAGCGGAGCTCGATCTGCACGCGCCGGACGTCGTCCTTCGAGGGCGCGAGGTCCCCCGAACAGCCGACGACCACGAGCGCGATCATCACCATGGCGAGCAGCGATGCGAGCGCGCGGCGCGCGCGGACGTTGGTGGTCCTCATGGCCGAGCTACGTAGGCCGTCGCCCACGCGCTGCAAAGCGACCGTTTTCCGCCGCGGAACCCGAACGAGAGGAAGGTAGGTCTCCTCCGATCAGCCGTGGACGTGACGACCGAAGTCCCGCATCCACGCGTCCTCGTCGGGCGTGAGCGGTCCGCGGTCGAGCGCGGCGAGGTTCTCTTCGAGCTCTTTCTCGTTCTTCGGTCCGGTGAGGACGAGGTCGACGTGCGGGCTCGAGAGGCAGAAGCGGTAGCAGTCCCCGGCCGTCATCGCCTCGCCCTGCCAGCCGCGGGGGCGCGCGAGGAGCCGGCGCCACGACGTGGCCGTGTACGCGACGACGGCCGGCGGATTCGCGGAGCGCTCCCCGAGGTGAGGGAAGACGTCGCGCTCGGCACCGGGGTGCGCGGCGTTGTAGCGGAGCATCATCAGATCGAGGCGCGGATCGCGCGCGAGCAGCCCGGCGCGCGGGCGGTCGTGGATCGAGACTCCGAACGCGCGGATCTTCCCGGCGGCCTTCAGCTCGTGGATCGCCTCCAGCGTCGCGTCCGTCCAGGATCCCGCGGTGCCGACCCAGAAGATGTGGAACACGTCGAGGTAGTCGGTGCCGAGCGCACGGAGCAGGCTCTCGGCCGCGCGCCGGACGGTGACCCCGAACCACCCGATGCTCGCGCCGGAGGCGAGGACGACACGTTCGCGCTTCGTCGCGAGCGCGCGCTTCAACGCCGGCTTCACCTTGCCGGTCCGCATGCTCGTCCAGAACACGTAGTCGAGGCCGCGATCCATCGCGGCGTCGAAGCCGGCCGCGCCGACGCCGTAGTTGCAGGCGAGGCCGAGGCGGTGCACTTCGCGCCCGAGGGCGGGGACGAAGCGGCGGGTGAACGAGGCAGCCATCGCCCACCAGGATACCCGTCACAGCGGCACGAGCTCGACGATCCAGCCGCGCGACTCGTTCGCGACGTAGACGCTCCCGCTCGGCGACACGCGGACGTCACGGATGCGTCCTTCGTCCTCGAGCAGGCGCTCCTCGCCGACGACGCGGTCGCCCTCGATCGTGAGCCGGACGAGGTGCTTGCCCGCGAGCGCACCGACGAAGAGGCTGCCCCTCCACGCCGGGAAGAGGTCCGCTTCGTAGAACGCGGCGCCGGAGGGCGCGATCGACGGATCCCAGTAGTAGACCGGCTGCTCGACCCCGGGCGCGGCGGTGCCTTCGCCGATCGGCGTGCCGTCGTAGTCGATCCCGTAGGTCACCTTCGCCCAGCCGTAGTCCTTGCCGGTGCGCGCGACGTTCACCTCGTCGCCGCCCTTCGCGCCGTGCTCGATCGTCCAGAGCTCGCCGGTCAGGGGATTCAGCGCTGCGCCCTGCACGTTGCGGTGGCCGAAGGACCAGATCTCCGCCATCGCGCCCGCGCGCCCGACGAACGGGTTGTCGGCAGGCGCCGATCCGTCGGGACGGATCCGAACCACCTTGCCGAGCGTGCTCGAGAGCTCGCGCGCGGCGGGTCGCTGGCTGCCACGCTCACCGAGCGTGACGAAGAGGTTGCCGTCGCGCGCGATCACGATCCGGCCGCCGAAGTGGACGTCGGACGGGATCGTCGGCATCTGCCGCCAGATCGTCGTCACGTCTGCGAGGCGTGCGCCCGCCGCGTCGCGCACGAGCCGTGCGCGCGCGACCGCGGTCCCGTTGCCGCCCGCGCGCGGCTCCGCGTAGCTCACGTAGAGGACGCCGCTCGTGGCGAACGACGGATCGAGGGCGAGATCGAAGAGCCCGCCCTGGCCCACCGCATCGACCGGCGGCACACCCTCGATCGCCGGGCCCACGGTCCCGTTCGCGACGATCCGGATCCGGCCGGGGCGCTCCGTCACGAGCAGCGCGCCGTCGGGGAGGAATGCCATCGACCACGGATTCTCGAGGCCGGAGGCGACGAGCCGCGTCGTGAACGCGACGCCGGCCTTCCGCGACGGCGCGCGCGTCTGGTTCTCGAACGCGGGCTGTTGTCCGGCGCCGTTCGGTGGACGTGTCTCGACGGGCGGTCCGGCCGGCGGGAGCGGCGGTCGGTCGAGTCCACCGTCGGCGAGGGGAGCAGGCGTCTCGCCGGCCGGTGCGGTCGGGCTCGGAGCGGCCCCCGGCGGCGGCGTCGTGACGGCGGGTGCGGGGACGGTCGCCTCCGACGTGCTCGAGCTCTCCGAGGAGCCGCTGCACGCCACGGCGAGGGCGAGGCCGGAGAGGACGGAGCTCGTCCATGCGAGACGACGGATACGCATGGGGTGCCGACGTTGCAGAAACGGGGCCGCACGACGGCGGCATCCCGCGTCACGCGACAGGAGGCGGCGGATGCGTGCGGAGGTGACGCACGTCCTCGCCGCGGACGACGAAGATCGTCTCCTCGGCGATGTTCGTCGCGTGGTCGGCGACGCGTTCGAGGTACTTCGCGACGTGGATCACGCGGATCCCCGCCGCGACCTCCGCCGGTTGCGTCGCCATCATCTCGGTGATCGCGCGGAGGACGTGGCCGTACCGCTCGTCGACGACGTCGTCCCGTCCGAGGACGCGCTCGGCGAGCGTCACGTCGGACTGGACGAACGCGTCGAGCGCCTCGCGGAGCATCTGCTGCGCGACGGTCGACATCTCGCGGAGGTCCTCCCGGACGCGGTCGCGCGCGGCGCCGGG
Source organism: Polyangiaceae bacterium (assembly GCA_039809485.1). Taxonomy (GTDB): domain Bacteria; phylum Myxococcota_A; class Polyangia; order Polyangiales; family Polyangiaceae; genus Labilithrix. The sequence continues at coordinate 70,740 of JBDHVE010000009.1, forward strand.
ACCTTCGCGCGTGCGCTCGGCGATGTTGACCGCTTCGTCGCCGATCCGCTCGAGATCGGTGACGAGCTTGAGCGCGGCGGCGAGGAAGCGGAGGTCGTACGCGACGGGCTGCCGGCGCGCGAGGATCCGGAGGACGAGCGCGTCGATGTCCATCTCGTCGCGGTCGATCTGCTGATCGAGCTTCTCGATGTCGTCGCACGCCTCGACCGACGATCCCCAGAACGCGTCGAGCGCGAGCTGGAGGATGCGCTCACAACGCGCGCCCATCGCGAGCGCGTGGGCGCGCAGCTCCCGGAGCTCGGCTTCGAAATCGCGACTGGTGTGGCTGGCCGGCATGATGTCGTCCGTCAGTGCATCGCGCGTGCGCGGCTCCGGACGCGAGCCCGGATCCCGACGGCGAGGAGGTTGAGAAGGAACGTGAGCCCGAGCAGCACGAGGACGGTGCCGTAGAGGAGCGGCTTCGTCTTGTCGACGTCCGGCGACTGCGTCGCGAGGACGTACACGTGATAGCCGAGGTTCATGAACGGATCGTTCGCGTGGGTCGGCAGCTCGGGGAGGAAGTAGGCCGCGCCGGTGAACATGATCGGCGCGACCTCGCCCGCGCCGCGGCTGACGGCGAGGATCGCGCCGGTCAGGATCCCGCCGAGCGCTTCGGGGAGGACGACCCGGACGATCGTCTCGAGCTTCGTCGCGCCGAGCGCGAGGCTCGCGTCGCGGAGCTCGCGCGGAACGGAGCGGAGCGCTTCCTCCGTCGCGACGACGACGACGGGGAGGGTGAGGAGCGCGAGCGTCGCGGACGCCCAGACGAGCGAGGGCTTGCCGTAGGTCGTCGCGCCGCCGAACGCGGCGGCGTCGATCCCCTTCCCGACGGTGGAGACGAAGAAGCCGAGCCCGAAGAGCCCGAACACGATCGAGGGCACGCCGGCGAGGTTCGCGATCGACACGCGGACGAGGCGCGCGATCCGGGACGTCGGCGAGGCGTACTCGGTGAGCCACACGGCCGTGATCACGCCGGCGGGCACGGCCGCCACCGTCATCAGCAGCGTCGAGGCAGCGGTCCCGAAGATGGCGGGGAAGATGCCTCCCGCGGTCATCCCGTCCCGCGGCGCTTCGGAGAGGAAGCTCCACGAGAGGACGGCGGCGCCGCCACGGACGACGTCGAGGAGGATGACGCCCAGCATCGCGAGCACGACGGCGCACGCGGCGGCGGTGAGGCCGGTGAGGGCGGCGTCGCCGAGCCGCGTCCGCGGCCTCGTCCCGAAGTCGCGTGCGACGGCGCTCACGACGACACCCCGAGGCGACGCCGCATCGCGGTGACGACCTGGACGCCCGCCACGTTCACGACGAACGTCGCAATGAAGAGGATCGCGCCGAGCGCGAAGAGCACGTGGTAGTGCGGGCTGCCGACGACGACCTCCCCGAGCTCCTGCGCGATCGTGGCGGTGATCGTCCGCGTCGCGTGGCCGAGGTCGCCGTCGAGGAGCGCCGCGTTGCCGGACGCGAGGACGACGATCATCGTCTCGCCCACCGCGCGGCCGAAGCCGAGCACGACCGCCGCGGCGATTCCCGGCGAGGCGGCGGGGATCACGACGCGGAGGAGCACCTGCGCGCGCGTCGAGCCGAGCGCGGTCGCCGCCGCGCGGTAGCTCGAAGGCACCGCGCGGAACGCGTCCTCCGAGACGGAGAAGACGATGGGACAGATCGCGAATGCGAGGCCGACGCCGGCGACGATCGCGTTGAGGCGGTGCTCGGTCCCGAAGACGTGCTGCACCCAGGTCGCGAGCACGACGAGCGCGAAGAAGCCGACGACGACGGACGGGACGCCGGCGAGGAGCTCGATCGCGGGTTTCACGATCTCGCGCGTGCGGGGCCCGGCGAGCTCGGCGACGTAGACCGCGGCGGCGACGCTGAGCGGCACCGCGACCGCCAAGGCGACCGCCGTGACCTTCAGCGTCCCGACGACGAGGGGCCAGAGGCTGTAGCGCGGCGTCTCGCTGATCGGCTGCCAGGCGGCTTCGCCGGACAGCATCCCGGCGAGCGTCACCTCGCGGTGCACCTCGCTGCTCGTCAGGAGCGGGAGCGCCTCCTTGCCGACGAAGACGAGGATGAGGACGACGCCGGCGATCGACACGAGCGCGACGAGCGCGATGAGGAGCTCGACGATGCGCTCGACCGGGCGCGGGCGTCCCACGAGGGGAGAGGGCTTCATCGAGGCGGCACGCGTCGTCATGGCGATCACTTCGGGAGCGGGTAGTAGCCGACGTCCTCGATCACGCTCTGGCCGGAAGGCGACGTGACCCAGTCGACGAGCTTCTTCGTCGCGCCGGTGGGCTCACCGGCCGTGTAGAAGTAGAGGAAGCGCGAGAGCGGGTAGGAGCCGTCCTGCGCCGTCGCGAGCGAGGGCGTGATCGCCGGCGCGTCGTCGGTCTTCTTGACCTTCAGCGCGCGGACGCCGGTGTGGTACGCGATGCCGCCGTAGCCGATCCCGAGCTCGTCGTTCTTCACCGCGCTCACGACCGCGGCGGTCCCGGCGAGGGTCTGGACCTGGGGAGCGAAGTCCTTGTTCTCGAGGACGTGCTCCTTGAAGTAGCTGTACGTGCCCGAGTTGTTCTCGCGCCCGTAGAGCACGATCTTCTTGTCGGGGCCGCCGACGTCCTTCCAGCTCTTCGCCTCGCCCTTGTAGATCTTCGCGAGCGCGGGGAGCGAGATCTCCTGGAGCGGGCTCTTCTCGCTCACGTAGACGGCGAGCGCGTCGAGCGCGACCTTCTTCTCGACGGCGGGCGCACCGCGCTTCGCCTGGACGTCGGCCTTCTCCTTGTCCTTCATCGGACGGCTCGCCTGGCAGATGTCGGTCGTCCCGTTCACGAGCGCGGCGATGCCGGTGCCGGATCCGCCGCCCGTCACCTGGACCGTGATGCCGGGGTTCTCCTTCATGAAGCGCTCGGCCCAACGCTGGCCGAGGATGACCATCGTGTCGGAGCCCTTGAGCGCGACGCTCGTCTTCGTGTCGGTCGTCTTGGCCGAGGACGTCGTCGAGCTCCCGGCAGGGGCCGCGTTGTCGGTCGACGTACGGGTGCACGCCGATCCCGCGAGGGCGACGACGGCGAGAGCGATCGGGGACATGGAACGCATGAGAGCCTCCTCAGCCGAAGCGGCCGGTGATGTAGTCCTCGGTCTCGCGCTCCTTCGGCCGGGTGAAGAGCGTCGAGGTCTCGGCCACCTCGACGAGGCGGCCCATGAAGAAGAAGGCGGTTCGCTGCGAGACGCGCGCCGCCTGCTGCATGTTGTGCGTGACGATCACGATCGAGAGCGAGCTCCGGAGCTCGGCGACGAGGTCCTCGATCCGCGCCGTCGCGATCGGGTCGAGCGCGCTCGCGGGCTCGTCCATCAAGAGGACCTGGGGCTCGACCGCGAGCGCCCGTGCGATGCAGAGGCGCTGCTGCTGTCCGCCGGAGAGGCGGAGCCCGGAGTCTTCGAGGCGGTCCTTCACCTCGTCCCAGAGCGCAGCCTGGCGGAGCGCGCGCTCGACCTGCTCGGCGACCCGCTTGCCGTCGCGCACCCCCGCGATGCGCAGCCCGTAGGCGACGTTCTCGAAGATGCTCTTCGGGAAGGGGTTCGACCTCTGGAACACCATCCCGACGCGGCGACGGACGAGCACGGGGTCGACGTCGCTCGCGTAGATGTCGTGCCCGTCGAGCTCGACCCGGCCGGTCGTCGAGACGCCGTCGATCGTCTCGTTCATGCGGTTGAGCGAGCGGAGGAACGTGCTCTTGCCGCAGCCGCTCGGGCCGATCAGCGCGAGCACTTCGTGGTTCTCGACGTCGAGCGAGACGCGGTCGACCGCAACCTTTTCTCCGTAACGAACGGTCAGCTCGGACGCTCGCATCCGGGGCGTCGCGTCGTTCATGGTCGCCTCGTGTCTCGCGACGTCGGTCACGGCGGACAGGGGGAGAGCGTCGGAAACGGCATGCACGGGGAGCACCTTCCTCCATCGGCGAGGGGAGCGCGTGTCCTCTCCGTGACAATCGCGTGACCCCTGGCCGGGCTCGTTGTCGCGAGGCGGCACGCATGTGCCACTCCGGTGTCGCTGACACCGAAGCGTCACGCACAAAACGCACCCACGTCGCTCGAGGTTCGTTATGTGACGAGCGTGATTCGAAACCGTGCTTCCGGTTGCCGTCTCTCGTTCACCTCCGGCGCGACGCTCGCGATCGCCGCGATGCTCGTCGCCGGTCGCGCGTCCGCGCAAGCTCCGCTGCCGGCGCTTCCGGCGCAACCGCACGATCCGGCCGACGATCGTTCCACGGCGCCGCCCGGCCAGGCTCAGGTCGACACGGCGGCGCCTCCACCGCCGGCGGCGCCCCCGCCGAGCACGCCGGCCGTGCTGCCGCTCGAGGGCCCTTCCGGCGGCGCGCCGACGATGCCGGCGCCGGCACCCGCGCCGCTCGGCTCACCGCGCGCGTACCTCGACTACTCCGACGGGACCTTCTTCCTCCGGAGCGCCGACGACAACCTCGTCCTCAACACGGGCGGGCGCGTCCACTTCGACACCTACGCGTTCGCCGGGCCCTCGGTCAGCGACTACCACCGCAGCAACGGCACCGGCCTCGTCCCGAACCTCTTCTTCCGCCGCTTCGTCCTCGAGTCGGGCGGCCTCGTCCGCAAGCACTGGTTCTTCTGGATCGGCGGCAATTTCGCGCCGACGTCGATCGACGGCAGCCAATCGACGACGAGCACCGCGAACGTCTACGACGGGTTCGTCGGCTACCAGGCCGACCCGCACCACCAGATCTACGTCGGCGAGTACAACGCGCCGGTGACGATGGAGAACGTCACGAGCTCGCGCTGGCTCGACTTGATGGAGCGCGCGCTCGTCGTGCGCACCGTCGCGGCGCCGACGAACAAGGAGATCGGCATCACGTACTGGGGCGCGACCCGCGAGGGCGTGGCGCCGCTCGAGTACCAGCTCGGCGTCTTCGGCGGCGACGGGATGAACCGGCCAAACGTGGACAACCGCGTCGACGGCATGGCGCGCGTCGTCTTCCGTCCGCTCGCGACGTCGCGCAAGGACGTCACGCAGCGTCTCCACATCGGTGCGAGCTCGCGCTTCGGCTCACGCGACGATGCGTACGTCATGTACGACGCGCCGACGCTCTCGACGCCGGGCGGCTATGCGTTCTGGTCGCCGACCTACACGACGGCGGACAAGACCGAGGTCCACGTGATCCCGTCCGGCAACCAGGTCGCCGCGGGCGCGGAGCTCTACGTGCCGTTCGAGAGGTTCGACGTGAAGGGCGAATTCGTCTACGTGAACGACCAGCGCCGGGAGGCTCCGGCGACCGACCGCAAGACGACGCTCCGGAAGGGCTCGCTCCAGGGCTTCGGCGGCTACCTCCAGGCGTCGTACTGGCCGCTCGGCAATTCGCGCGTGAACGGCCATCCCGCGGGACGCTACTTCGGCGTCCGGCCGCCGAAGGACCGCGGCAACGAGCATCCGTTCGGGCTCCAGCTCGTCGCGCGCGTCGAGACGATGCACCTCTCGTACGCCGGCAACGGCCGGACCGAGCTGCTGCCCGACAGCCAGCTCTCGGCCGACACGACCCACATCCGCGTGAACGCGATGTCGCTCGGCGCGAACTACTGGGCGACGAAGCACGTCCGCCTGACGGCGGAGTACTCGCTCTACTCGTTCCCGGGCGACCCGCCCGGCACGCCGGGCGGCGCGACGAACCAAGCCGCTGCCCCGGGTGCGCGCGCGACGACGAAGGACCTCGGCGCGAGCGTCCTCCACGAGATCGGCTTCCGCGTCGGCCTCGCGCTCTGACTCGCGTTTCGCCCTTCGGCGCTGCGCGCTTCGCGCGCGAGAGACGAGCACGGGGGGCCCCTCGGAGCACGTCCCTGCGCTCCGCGATCCCGATGATCCTCGCCCGGTGGCCCATGTTTCGAACGGCGCAACGTGCCGAATCCGCGTGGCCCCGGAAGCATGGGTACCGCGGAGGCCTGGTCCGCCGCTTGCGGAGTCGAAACCTCATGAACAAGGTGGGGATGCTCCGGCTGGTTGGTGTTCTGCTCATGGCTCTCGGCCCGCTCGGCTGCGGCGTCGCTGCAGAGGACGACGTCGAGGACTCCGACTCGGCGGTGAAGGTCGGGAGCAGCTTCATCACGCCGCTCGCGGACGGCGTCTACGACGCGGAAGACAAGACCCTCTCCCTCAAGTCGAGCCTCGGATCCCAGGAGGTCGACTTCTCGACCTCGGTCGGCGTCGAGACGCTCGACGTGGCGATCGTCGGTCGGAAGGCGACGGTCACGACGTACGAAGGCGACGAGCTCGAGCTCGTTCCGCGCGGTGACGCGATCGAGGTCAAGGGAACGGGCCCCGCGGTCGGCACGTACCGCAAGCGCCGCGCCGACGCGCTCCTCGGCAAGTACGCCGCCGAGGGCGTGGCGGATCGAGCGGGGGTCGTCTCGCTGACGCTCGCCGAAGTGAGCGGAGCGGCGGCGGACGAGAAGATGACTCTCACGATCGAGCGCCGAGAAGGAGACGCCCTTCGGGGTGAGGCCCGACGGAGCGACCTCGTGCCGAGGCTCTACGATCTCGAGATCGACGGTTGCCCGAGCAGGCTGTCGGCGAGCCCGTCGCCGCACGGGCTCGTGGTCCTCGTCTACGCGGCGAAGGAAGGCGCTCCCGCCTGCGCGTTCTTCGGGCGCAAGTCGTGGGGCTTCGGGAAGCCCAATCACTGACGCCGAGTGGGCTCCTCGCGGGAGAAGGGATTTGCTCTTCTCTGCACGAGTCCGGGCGGAGTGGACGTAGTCCACGGAGCCGGACGAGTGCGGGGAAGACAGAAGCCCTGAACGACGAAGGGGCGAGACCGAAGGTCTCGCCCCTGAGTGTAGAGCGGGAGAAGGGATTTGAACCGTCGACGTCCACCTTGGCAAGGGCGGCCCACCCGTTTCGCGGCGTGACGGGCCGTGACGAGGCCGCAGGAAACCCGAGACCGGCGTGACCTGAGCGTTCCACTCGTTACGGTCCGTTTCGGCCAAGGTGGGGAGGGGAGTGGGGAGGGAGCGGGCGGCAGGTGGGGAGGAGCGTGCATCATGCACGGAGCCTCGCCGTCCACGGCCCAACAGGCGGCCATTCCATCTCGAACCGCTCGGGCTCGGAGGCGCGCGCGAGGACCGGGCCAAGGAAGCCGGCGAGGACCCTCACGACGTCCTCGAGGGAGGCGTCCATCGCCCCGATGCGCGAGATGAACGCCTTCCACTGCTTCCGCTTGGCATCGTCCCCATAGAACTCGGCGGTGAGACCGATGGGAAGCTCCGCCGGCAGCGCCGTCTTCCGGCGCTCGAAGGTGGCCGCGATCGCCTTCGCGAGCGTCGGCCCATCGAAGGCGAACGTCCGCGCGAGGAACGCAAGGTCGAAGAAGTCCTTCATGCGGCTGTTCGCCATCCCGAGGTGGACCATCGCCTCGAGCTTCTCGGCGACGACGGTCTCCTTCGGGTACGCCCGGAGGCGTGGCGCCGGCATCGCAAGCATGGTGGGGAAGTCGACCTCGATCGGGCCGGGCGTGATGGCGTCGCCGAAGCCGATGTCGATCTGCACGTCGAGACGTGCAGTGCCGAGCATTCCGCGCATGGTGACGCGGACGCCCTCGTAGTCGGCATCTTCTTTGATACGCGCGGCGCGGACGGTCTTCGGGTCGAAGGCGATGCCATCGTCGTCGACGCTCGTCGTACCGACATCCGCAAAGACCTTCGCAAGTCGGTCGAGATCCGGTGCTCCGTTTCCGAGCAGGTCGAGGTCCTTCGTCGGGCGATGGATCGTCGACGACCAAACGCGGAAGAGCATGGCTCCTTTGAGGACGAACTTGTCCGCGTGCGGCGACGCGGCGAGGCGCACGAGCAGTCGCTCGTGGGCGTACCGTGTCAGCGCGTAGTTGAACTCCTCGCCGCTCTCCTTGGCTGCTTTGAGCAGTCGCGCGCGAACGGAGTGAGCGATGTTCGTCGGTGGTCGTTTCATGCCATCGACTCGAGATAGGGCTGCATGATGCGGGCTACGCGACACACTCGCGCCGCCCGCACGAGATCGTCCACGGACCGCTTCCGAGAGCGTAGGTACTCGCGGAGCGCCTCGAGCGCGACGTCGAGGCCGATCTTGTTTCGGTACTTGAAGCAGTCCGCGACGGTCTTCTCGCGCGACGTGATCCTGACGGAGACGTTCTCGAGGAGGTGCTCCTCGACACCGAAGTCGAGCGCCTCACCCGAGAAGCGCACGACGTGAACAGGCGGCCAATCTAGGCGGGGCTTCCACGCTTTCCTGCCGATCGCGACCCAGACCTCGTGAGGCTGCTGCGTGCCGAGCTCGTGGAAGCGCAGGGCCGACAGAAGGCAGATGACACCGTGGGGTACGCTGGCGGCGGCCTCGACGAGAGTGTGGTGCTCGGTGACCTCCGCGTCGGCGGCCGTGTATAGCCCCCGCGCCACACGTTCGAGCTTTCCTGCGCGAGTCAGCTCCGAAAGCCGCTTGCGAGAAAGGCCGTGCTCTGCGGCGTCGCGCGCGCGGATGACGCCGGGCGGGGCCTTCCTTGGCGGCTGTGGAACGGAACGAGACATCGGCAGATGACAATATATGCCGAGGTTTTGTTTCCGCCAAGGCCAGCCGGAGAACTCGGCTGCCGTCAGCCGACGTTCACCGTGAAAGCGCCGCTCCGCGCCACGCATACGCCATGGCGAACGAGGAAACACTCGATGAAGTGCGTGCCACGGTATCGCGCCGTCTCCTGCTTCGTGCCGTGTGAGGGCTCGAAACCGCCGCGAAGATTGTTCGCGCGGCGCGCACCGGGTCCCGTGTTCGTGACCTGCCAGTAAACGGTCACGCCAGAGGCCGCGTGCTCGACGTCGAACCGCAGCTCGGCCCCGACCCGGACGCCATCGCCCGACGAGAGCGACCCGATGCGGGCTCCCCGTCCGTCGACCACGCGACCCCGGATCCTTACAGAACCCGCGCTTGGTGGTCCCGTCCTCGAACGTCAATTGCAGCGCCGCTGTGGCCGCTTGCATCTGAGTGACGACGGCCTTGAGCCGACGGTTCTCCTCGGCAACCTCGTCGCGTTCGACTTGGCGTTGGTCCTTCTCCGCGGGCTCTGCGACGGTGAGGCCTCGTCCTCTAAGCTTGTGCATCATCGCGAGGTCGGCCGTGACGGCGACGACCGGTGTGGACGTGTCGGCGCGCGTGGCGGCGAGGATGCACGCGAGTAATCGGTCGTCCTCGCTTCGATCGTTGAGATGCTCGGCACGAAAGTCGATGCTCAGTTCCGGCGCGTGGGGCTCGAAGTAGATCCGAACTCCCCGACGGATCTCCGCGCCGTTCGCAAGCTTTCCAAGCCAGCCGTAGAGTTCGCGCGCGCGTTGCTTGATGCCGCGGGCGCCTTCCCACTTCTTGCTGTCGAGTTCCTCCATGACTACGAGAGCAACGACGAGGTCGACTTCGGTAGCGTCGACGAGCGTGAGCCAATCGATCTCGTCGAAGCGCTTGAAGTGCAACGCCACGTTCGTGTCGGGATAGACGCGCTTTTTCATCGACGCGATGTCGAGTCTGCCCGATCTAGCGCCGCGTTACACCGTCGAGGTTCCCGCGGGTCCCGCAGATTCGCTCTCGACATCTCGACCTAGCTAGGCGATGCGTTCGCGCGCCATGACCCTCAAGGCCAAGCTCGACGCGCTCGCGACCAAGTTCGCCGCCGACATCATCGCGGCCCTTCGCTCCGCGCCGCTCGCCGAGGTCTCGGCAGCGACCGCGCGGTCCATGCCTCCGATGCGTGGTCGTCGTCGAGCGAAGGCGCGTCGGCGCGCTTGAACGGCGAAGCCCCGGCACCTCTCGACGAGGGCCGGGGCTCCGTTGCTGACGACAGCGCGTCGTCAGGGTTCGACGGGCGTGGTCAGCGGCAGACGTTCGCCGCCGTGCATGCGGCTCGGTCCGCGTCGGTGAAGTCGGGGGTCACGTCCTCGGCGCCGAACGCGCCGCGTCCGTCGTGCGGATGGATCCCCGCGAGCTGACCCGCGAGGTTCAACGCCATGGCCCTCACGCCCGAACGCGCGTCGAAGCCGGCGGCATACATGCCGTCAGCATCGATGCGGATCCGCTTCTCGGGTCGCGAGTAGAACCCGAACCGCTCACCGGCCGGCCCACGCTCGATGGTCACGTCGTGCGCGTCGCCATCGCCGACGAGCACGATGTCGAGCCCCCCGCCGGTGAACGTCCGGAGGTCGGTCGCCGCGCGGTCTAGCTCGGCTCGTTCCGCAGTGGCGAACGCCGACGAGACCGAGCACGGGAGCGGGCCCTCGGGAGCCGGACCGACGATCCCGAGCACGTCGGAGGCGCATCCGGTGACGAGGCTGAGGAGGAAGACGCCGACCAACAGGCCCGGCCGTCTCCCACCACTTGGCGGAAACGGGGCGTCACCGTCGGTAACGCCCTCGTCGCCGGACGCCGCTTTTTCAGCGGCTTTGTGGAGCGGGAGAAGGGATTTGAACCCTCGACGTCCACCTTGGCAAGGTGGCACTCTACCACTGAGTTACTCCCGCAACCTGTTCGGTCGGCTTTCGCCGTCGAACGGATGGCTTTGATAGTCCGCGATTTCGGGTCCGTCAACAGGAAGATCGATCGGAGCTCATCCGAACCAGGCCGCGAGGGTGCAGTGCGGGGCGTCGACGTCCCCGAAGGCTCCGACGGCGAGCGCGCGGGCGCCCGGGACACGCCCGAGCTCTCCGCCGTCGCGCACGATCGCGAGCGGGATCTTCACGCGGTCGCCGGCGAAGCACGGCTTCCGCCAGCGCATCTCGAGCCCGCGCACGAGGAGGCGTCCGGCATCGGGCGCGCCGCTCCGATCGAGGCGCTCGATCACGGCCTCTTCGAAGAGGCGCGGGTAGACGAGCGAGTTCACGTGCTGGTTCGAGTCGGTGTGCATCAAGCCGAAGGCGACCTCGTCGGCTTCGGTGAGCTTCGCGCCACCCGCGAGGGCGAGGAGGTCCTCGGTCGCCTCGAAGTGGTGCACCGCCTCGGGGAGCGGCGGGATCCCGGGCGCCTCGAGACGCGTCACCTTCCGCTCCTCCTTCGAGGCGAACGGCTTCGTCACGACGTGCTCGGCGAAGACGCGGCCCGCGAGCGCGGGAGGCGCATCGGGCGCCGGCGGCGCGAAGGTCGAGCCGGAGCGCGCCCACGCCTCGAGCCACATGTTGAGGAACAGGCGCTCGCCGCTCTCCTCGCGCGCGAGCCGCCACGTTCCGCGATAGCGGATCGGCTCCGCGGCGGAGAAGGGCCCGGGCTCGCCGACGACGGCGACGCGCCTCAGGATCGGCAGGACGCCCTGGTTTCGCAGGTGGTTGATCGCGGGCTGCTTGTCGAGCATCCCGCGCCACACCGCAGCACCGAGGCCTTGCATGAGGGACGTGAGGACGACGCGTCCGTCCTGGGTGATGTCCTCGTACCGGGGCAGCACGTCGGCGATGCCCCACTCGCTCTCTGCCGGGCTCTTCGGCGGCGGCAGCTCCGGGATCAACGTCATCGATAGAACCCCAGCGCAGCGTGACTCACGATGGAACCCTCCTCGGGGTCGACGGTTTGCTCGTAGTGTCGGAGCTCGCCCTTGGCGTTCGGGTCGACGGTCCGGAGCAGAGAATAGATGGGTCCGAGCCCGCAGACGCGACGCGAATCGAGGTCGCTCGCGACGTGCGACCAGAAGCCCTCTGCGTCGAGATCGCTCGCGTGGGCGAGTGACGCGCGATCGATGTCGTCGAGCCGCCTTCGTGCGCGGTCGTCGTACGGCTTCGGATCGCCGAAGCGCGGGCCGACGTGGGCGAGATCCGCGCCGGCGATGACGACGGCGTTCCGCGACGCGACGACCTCCCGCACCGCCTCGAAGAACCTCTCGACGCTCCGCTTCTTCGCCGGGCTCTTGCCGCTCGACTGCTCCTCGCCGAGGCCGGCGAGGACGGGGATGATGCGTGCCTTCCGCTTGCCGAGCAGGTGCCGGAGGAAGACCGCCTGGAACTCGAGCGAGTGCTCGCGCTTGTGGTTGAACTGGTCGGCGTACGGATCGAAGTCACAGGCGGCGGCGATCGTGTCGATCGCCTCGAGGTCCGCTTCGACCTTCCCGAGCGGCGTGTCGAACGCCTTCCGGCACAGCGCGAACGACTCGCGCATCGGGGCGTGCGAGGTCCCGAAGAGGACGAACGTGTCGGCGTCCGCCGGCAGCGCGTGGCGGAGCGCGGTGTAGGCCTCGCCGTAGGAGCGCGCGCCGCGCCAGGGATCGATGTGCGGCGCGACGAGCCCGACGAGCGTGCCGCCCGGACCGCCGTTCGACGTCGCGGTGCCGAGGCAGCTCTCGTCGAGGTACTTCGTCAGCTCGAGGCGATCGCCGTGGTACGCGCCGCCGGCGTGCGACGCGGGGCGCACGTCCGCGTCGGCGAACTCGCGCTCGATCCGGGCGCGCTCGCGTCGGTACGGCTCCCCGTCCACGAAGAGGGACTCTTCGAGCTCGGTCGCGAGCTCCACGACGAGACCGACCGACACCGCCGCTCCGACCTCGCGCGAGACCTCGCGCGCGATCTGCTCGCACGTGCGAGACCCGGTGAAGCGGCTCACGATCGGCACGAGATCGAGCGGCACGACGGCGTGCGTCCGGGCGACGCCCTGGGTGTCCCGGAGGACGAGCGCGCGTCCGAGGCGGCGGTCCGGGACGACGATGGATTCGACGGGGCGCAGGCGAGGACGGGAGGAAGCCGTGGCCACCTGGGAAGGATAGTCCTGCTCGGCACGGGCGGGAGACGTTTGCCCTGGTCGCGCTCCGGGCGTAGGAGATGCGGCGCGTGGCCCGAGGACCTGCACGACGACCGAGCTCGACCGTACCTTCGACGCGGAGCCTCCCTGCGGAGGCGTTCGAGGAGCTGCGCGCGATCTACGCCGATGTCGAGGGCCTGACCCACGGGTTCGGGTGCGACGCGAGCACCGATTGCTGCCGCTTCGGGGTGACCGGACGCGAGCCGTACCCGACGCCGGTCGAGCTCGCGTACCTGGAGCACGCGGTCCGCGCGCGAGGGGGGATCCCGAAGCGGAGGAGCTTGCCCGTCGCGAGCGAACGGCGCTGCGCGCTGCTCTCGGACGAAGGCCGCTGCCTCGCCTACGACGCGCGGCCGTTCGGGTGCCGGACGTTCTTCTGCGAGCGCGCGCGCGGCCCCGCCGGCGAGGACGCCCGCGCCCTTCCGCGTCGCGAGATCCAGGCGCTCTCGCGGCGCGTCGCCGACGTCTCCGCACGTTTCGTTCCCGAGGACCCGGGCCCGAGGCCGCTCTCGCGCGCGACGGAGAGCTGGGTGGGTCGGAAGAAGTGAAGCGATCCCCTCGATCGTCTCTTCCGATCGGCCGAGACGCCGGCCTGGGAAACGCCTCGTACATGCGATAATCGCTGCTGCGCGCCCGACGTGTATCGCGATGGCTCGAAGGTCTCCTCTCGCCCTGATCCGTGACGTCCTCACGTCGGCGCCGTTCGTCGGCGCCGTGTACGTGCTCGGGCTCGCCGCATGGGCCGGCCAGCGTGGTGGCGTCGACGACGCCGACCTCGGCGACGTCCGCCGCGCCGATGCGATGGCGAGCTTCATCGAGAAGCGGTTTTCGTCCGAGATAGGCCGGATGAAGCTCGCGATCGTCGCGACCGCGATCGCGACCGGGCTCCTCGTCGGCCTCGTCGCCGATCTCGTCCTCCGCTGGCGCGAGTACGAGCAGCGTCATCGCGGAGCCGCGCCGGCGAAGTCCACGGTCCGCCTCCTCGTGGAGTCCGTCGTCGCCGTCGCGCTCGTCCACGCCGTCACCGTGCTCTGGGCGATGGCCGACAGCCCCCAGCTCTACGCGGCGCGCTGGTATGCGCGCGGCGGGCTCCCGCGTCTCGTCCAGATCGTCGCGACCGACGTCCTCGGGCCGGGCGGTGTCGCCGCCGTCGCGCTCCTCGCCGTGCTCGTCTACGCACGCCCGGCGCCGCTCGCCGTGCTCGCGACGCGCGCGCGGGACGCGTTCGGCGCCTCCGGCGCCGGCGCCTTCCTCCGTCGCTACGCGCGTCGGCTCGGCACCGGCGCGAGCGCGCTCGTCGCGCTCTTCGCGGCGGGCGGGCTCGCGCGCTCGGCCGCGCCGCCGGACGCGGAGGCCGCTCCTCCTGCGCCTGCGCCGGCGCGGCCGAACATCCTCCTCCTCGCCGCCGACTCGCTCCGCGCCGATAGGCTCGACCCGAAGATCGCGCCGAACCTCTCGCGGCTCGCCGATCGCGGCACGCGCTTCGAGCGCGCCTACGTGTCGATCCCGCGCACGTTCCCGTCGTGGGTCACGATCCTGACCGGACGTCATGCCCACCACCACGGCGTGCGTTCGATGTTCCCGACGTGGGAGGAGCGCGCGAAGGACTTCGACGCGCTGCCCGCACGCCTCGCGCGCGCCGGCTACGCGACGGGCGTCGTCAGCGACTACGCCGGCGACATCTTCGGGCGGGTCGACCTCGGGTTCGGGACGGTCGAGACGCCGTCGTTCGACTTCCGCCAGCTCATCCGCCAGCGCGCGCTCGAGCGCGAGACGCCGCTCCTGCCGTTCCTCCACTCGCGCGTCGGGCGGCGCATCTTCCCGGTCATGCGCGAGCTCAACGCGGCGGCCGACCCGCGTCTGCTCGCCGGCGACGTGACGAACCGGATCCACGCGCTGAAGGACAAGCCGTTCTTCCTGACGGTCTTCTTCTCGACCGCGCACTTCCCGTACGCGGCGCCGGCGCCGTTCTATGCGAAGTACACGGATCCGGGCTACCGCGGTCGCTTCAAGTACCACAAGCCGGTCGGGCTCGGCGGCGAGGACGCCCCCGACGAGGCCGACATCCGCCAGGTGCGCGCGCTCTACGACGGCGCGGTCTCCGCGATCGACGACGCGGTCGCGAGCGTCCTCGCGCAGCTCGAGGCCGACGGTATCGCGGACCGCACGATCGTCGTCGTCACCGCCGACCACGGCGAGACGCTCTACGACCACGGCCACGGGCAGGGGCACGGCGATCACCTCTTCGGCGACGAGGGAACGCACGTGCCGTTCGTCGTCGTCGATCCGCGCGTCGGGCCGAGCGGCGCGAAACGGCGCGAGACGCGGATCGTCCGCGACGTCGACCTCGCCCCGACGCTCTACGCGCTCACCGGGATCGCGCCGCCGGCGGATCTCGACGGCCGTTCGCTCGCGCCGGCGCTCCGCGGCGAGCCGCTCGACCCGCGTCTCGCGTTCGCGGAGACCGAGCTCTGGTTCACGGAGGAGATCCCGGGGCTCTCCTCCGAGCTCCGGATCCCGTACCCCGGGATCATGGCGCTGACCGAGCTCGACGCGCGCCACAACGCGGAGATCGTCATGCGTCGCGACATGATGCCGATCACGCGGATGGCACGGCACCGGATGGTCCGGAACGAGACGCTGAAGCTCGTCTACGTGCCGACCCGGAACGGTGCACGCTACATGCTCTTCGACACCGTCGCCGACCCCGGCGAGACGAAGGACATCGCGGCCGAGCGCCCTGCCGACGTCGAGCGGCTCTCCGCCGAGCTCTGGCGCTGGATGCTCGAGGACGTCGCGATGGAGAAGCGGGACGGCTTCCTCGTTCCGCGCGACCCGGGGCGGAGCGTCGCGCGCGCGGGAGGGACGCCGTGAACGTCGTCTTCCGTGCGGCCGGACGCGTCGTCGTCCTCGGCCTCGCGCTCGGCGCGGGCGCGCTCGCCTGGAAATCGGGCGGCGGCGCCGAGGCTGCGTCGCCGCCGCCGCGACCGGCGGCGGCGCCTGCGGGCAGCGCTCCGTCGACGTCGTCTCCGGCGCCGGCCGCGACCGGCGGCCCGATCGGCTACGAGGTGTCGCTCCGTCTGATCGAGGCGCTGAAGGAGGCGCGCGTCGACGGAAACCTCGCGAACGCGAACCGCGCGCTCGGCCTCCACTGGCGGAAGATGCGCCCGGCCTTCGTCCCGCTCCCGAACGACGCCGCGCGGTGGGTGACGAGCATCGCGCTCCGGACGAGCAGCTCCGAGACGCAGTGGGCGATGCCCGCCTCGGCGGGCAAGCAGTGGGCGCCCGACGCGCGGATCTGGAACATGAACGAGGGCAGCTTCGACCAGCGTGAGGCGCTCGTCGCGCCGACGCCGTCGTCGTTCTCGTTCAAGGTCACGGTCCCGCAGGGAGGGCGCCTCGCCTTCGCGGAGGGGACCGTGAACGCGACGCGCGACACGACCGTGTTCGTCGTCACGGTCGTCGATGCGAAGGGCGAAGCGCACGAGCTCCTGCGCGACCGGCTCCCGCCGTCGCGTGCGCGGCTGTGGACGGAGAAGAGCGTCGATCTCGCCGCGTTCGCCGGGCAGGCCGTGGAGCTCCGGCTCGTCACGGAGGCGGTCCCGCCGACGCCGGAGGAGAGCAAGGTGCCCGCGCGTCCGGTGGCGTTCGTCCCGGCCGCGCCGCGGAAGGTGAAGACGAAGCCGGTCGACCCCGAGGCGCCGGCCCCCGTCGCGACCGTCGGCGACGCGGGCGTCCCTCCGGCCGACCTCCTCGCGCAGCCGTCGCCGCCCGTCGCGCTGTGGGCGAACCCGACGCTCCTCGCGCGGACGCAGCCGCGCGTGCCGTACAACGTGCTCTGGATCGTCGTCGACGCGCTCCGCCCCGACGTGCTCGCGAGCTTCCACGACGACGCGGAGGACGCCGCGAAGAAGGCGGCGCCGAACGAGCCGCTCGAAGCCGCGCTCCCGAAGATCCCCGGGCTCACGCCGGTGATCGACGAGCTCACGACGAAGGGCGTCCGCTTCACCCACGCGTACTCGGGCGGCTCGTGGACGCGCCCGGGCACGCTCTCGATGCTCGCGGGGATGCGCTCGAGCGAGCTCGGCGTCGACACGATGAGCTGGGTGCTCCAGGTCCCGGACGTCGCGCGGTTCTACGCGTCCGACCCGCCGTTGCTCCCGCTCCTCCTCCGCCGGCAGGGGATGGTGTCGGCCGCGTTCGTGAACAACTACTTCATGGTCGGCTACGCGCGCGTCGGCGTCGAGATGGGGTTCGAGCGCGCGGCCGATCACCGCTATCGGACGCGCGACACGCTCGAGGTGACGGAGGACGCGACGCGCTTCCTCCGCGCGCACAAGGACACGCGCTTCTTCGCGTTCGTGAACTACAACTCGCCGCACGAGCCCTACGAGCCGCCGAAGGAGCTCGAGAAGCGCGTGCCTCCGCCGCCGGCCGGGCCGAGCGACGCGATCACGCGCCTCTACATGGCCGAGGCCGCGAAGGACGACGAGGCGATCGGCGTCCTCCTGAAGACGCTCGAGGAGAGCGGGCTCCGCGAGCGCACGATCGTCGTCGTCACGGCCGATCACGGCGAGACGCTGTCGAAGGCGCACGCCGGGACGTCCGGCCTCGACAAGATGCCGATCCGCTACCACCACGCGGTCAGCAACTACGAGGAGACGACCCGGATCCCGATCCTCGTCGTCGCGCCCGGGCTCCTGCCCGAAGGCCGTGAGGTGAAGGAGCGCGTCCGGAACGTCGACCTCGCGCCGACGATCCTCGAGCTGCTCGGTCTCGAAGCCAACCCGCGGATGACGGGCAAGTCGCTCGTCGCGCTCGCGAAGGGCGGGAAGGAGCCCGAGGAGCGCGTCGTCGTCAGCGAGGGCAGGGGGACGCGGGCGATCCTCTACGGGCGCCATCGGCTCCTCGTGCGCGAAGGGGCGGCGCGCACCACGTACGTCGGCGACAAGGCCGTCACCGCGAACGAGGAGCTCTACGACCTCCTCGACGATCCCGGTGAGCGGCGCGACCTGGCGAAGACGAGACCGGAGCTCGTCGCCGAGATGCGCGCCCGGCTCGTCGCCGCGCTCGCGCACGCGCCGGTCGCCGGTAGCCCGGTCGCGGTCGCGCCGCCCGATGCGCAGTCGCAGGGCGCGCCCGTCGTCCATCTCCGCTTCGCCTCGGCGGGGCGCGCGCGTCGCGTCTCGGGGACCCTGACGGTGGGCGACGCGCGCCTCCGCCCGAAGAACGTGGACGTCGCGCCCGTCGACCTCGGCCGTGACGCGTTCAAGGTGCACGAGGGCGGCCGCGTCGAGGTGTCCTTCACGCTGACGGGGACGACGACGCCGGGCTTCGACCTCACCGTCGACCCGCCGACGGCGCCGATCGCGTGGGACCTGTACCTGGACGAGAAGTCCTGGCCCGACGAGCTCGTCTTCGGCGGGCCCTACGGCCTCGTCGCGCCCGGCCTCCGGCGTGGGCTCCTCACCGACGAGTCGCGCTTCGCCGCGCAGTCGCCGATGCTCCCGCCGCTCGATCCCCGCCGCGACGCGGGCCTCTTCGTCGTCCGCGAGCGCCGCGGGGAAGCGAAGGACATGCCCGGCGAGGCCGACGAAGGCGCCGAGGAGATGGCGCGGCTCCTCCGCGAGTGGGGCTACGCGCACGGGTCGGGGGCGACGAGCGGGTCGAACTGACACGGCCCTTCGATCGCATGGAAGGCACGTAGCGATCGCCGTCGCCTTTGGGTAAGGTGCGCCGGCCTTCCGAGCCCGTGTCCTCATGCGCCTCGCGTCCCTCCTCGGCCCCGACG
Organism: Polyangiaceae bacterium; assembly: GCA_039809485.1. Lineage (GTDB taxonomy): Bacteria > Myxococcota_A > Polyangia > Polyangiales > Polyangiaceae > Labilithrix. The sequence continues at coordinate 89,366 of JBDHVE010000009.1, forward strand.
TCAAGCAGCTCCTCAAGGAGGATCCCGATCAGATCGGGGAGCTGCTCGACGAGATGCATGCCGAGGACCTCGCCGACCTGATCGCGGAGCTCGGACCGGACGAAGCCGCCGCCCTCCTCGCGCGGATGCCGGCCGAGGGCGCGGCGCCGATCTTCGAGCGCCTCGAGGAGCACGAGCAGGAAGAGATCGTCGAGCTGATGCCGCCCGAGAGCGTGGCGCAGATCGCGAGCGAGATGGCGCCGGACGACCGCGCCGACCTCTTCAGCGCTCTCCCGCCCGCGATGGGCGAGGTCATCCTCGAGCGCCTCGAGAGGGTCGACCCCGAGGCGGCGGAGGACGTCCGCGAGATCGAGAAGTGGCCGGAGACGAGCGCCGGTCACCTCATGACGACGTCGTACGTCTCGGTCCCGCCGCAGGTCTCGGTCGGGACCGCGATCGAGGCCGTGCGCGCGCACGCCTTGAACCACCACGAGAACGTCTACAACGTCTACGCGCTCGACACGTCGGAGAAGCTCGTCGGCATCGCCTCGCTCCGTGATCTCCTCCTCGCGGCGCCGAACCAGCCGATCACCGAGATCCTGACGACGAACATCATCACCGTCGATCCGAAGCTCGATCAGGAGGAGGTCGCGCGCCGGATGGCGAAGTACGACCTCAACGTCATGCCGGTCGTCGACGACCGCGGCGTCATCCTCGGCGTCATCACGATCGACGACATCATCGACGTCCTCACCCAGGAGCAGACGGAGGACGTCCAGAAGCTCGGCGCCGTCGAGCCGCTCGACGTGCCGTACTTCCAGACGAGCTTCGTCTCCTTCATCAAGAAGCGCGGCGTGTGGCTCCTCGCCCTCTTCTTCGGCGAGTTCTTCACCCAGACCGCGCTCCGCCACTACGACCCGGTCTTCGAGGCGATCCACGGCGCGGCGTACTACGTCCCGCTCCTCATCTCCGCCGGCGGCAACTCGGGCTCGCAGTCCTCGACCCTCATCATCCGGGGGCTCGCGATCGGCGAAATCCGCGCGCGCGACTGGCCGCGCATCCTCGTCCGCGAGCTCGCGATGGGGTTCGTCCTCGGCCTCGGTCTCGCGATCGTCGGCTTCGGGCGCGTCCTCATGTATCCCGAGCAGCACGTGAACTTCGCCTTCACGGTCGCCGCGACGCTCGTCGGGATCGTGATGTGCGGCTGCACCGTCGGCGCGCTCCTGCCGATCGGGCTCAAGAAGCTCGGTCTCGACCCCGCGACGAGCTCGACGCCGTTCATCGCGAGCCTCGTCGACGTGCTCGGGATCATCATCTTCGTGCACTGCGCGAAGCTCGTCATGGCGTCGGTCCTCGCGGCGCACGGCATGCCGTGAAGCGGCTCGCGCTCGCCGTGCTCCTCGTCCTCGCGGCGACGGGATGCGTGCGGAAGAAGAACAAACCCC
>JBDHVE010000010.1:0-90667 GCA_039809485.1 Polyangiaceae bacterium
AAGGCGACAAGCGGCGCTACGACCAACAGCAAGTTCCGCTCTCGCAGCACCCCAGACCGCCGGGCACGGGCACGGGCGAGAAGGAGCGGAGCCCTGGATTCAGGGACACACCCTAGTCGAGCCAGCGCCGCGGCCGTTCGCGCAGATCGCGGACCTGGAGGAAGTCGCACACGCCCTGGAACGCGGCGCGCGGCACGCCACGGAACGCGAGGTCCTCGAGCGACTCCGCGAGCGGCACGTCCTTCACGAGCGTCGTGAGCCGCTTGTAGAGGAGCGCGTCCGCGCGCCGCTCACGCAGCGTCGCGCCGAGCCTCGGCGCGCCGGTGACCTTCGCGTCCCAGAGCCGCTCGTCGTCTGGAATCGCCTCGATCGTCCCCCATCGCGCGAGAAGCGCGGCCGCAGACTTCGCGCCGAAGCCCGGCAGCCCCGGCACGCCGTCGGCGGCGTCGCCGGTGAGGGCGAGGAGGTCCGGGATGCTCGCCGGCGCCACGCCACGTACGGCCCGCATCGCGTCCTCGTCGATCACCTTCTTCCGGATCCGATCGACCTGGACGACATGGTCGCCGTCGAGGCACTGCCCGAGATCCTTGTCCGGCGACAGGATCCGGACCTGGTCCACGTCGTCGCCATACTTCGCGACCGCAGTCGCGAGCGCGTCGTCGGCCTCCCAGCGGTCCATCGACCACACGACGATCCCGAGGGCACGCGCCGCTTCCTCTGCGATCGCGAACTGCGCGTGGAGCTCGGGCGGGACCCCCTCGTCCGACTTGTAGCTCTCGAAGAGATCGTTCCGGAAGGAGCGGATGGGGTTGTCGAACGCGATGGCGAGGTGGGTGACGCCCTCGGTCGGGTCCTCGAAGAGGCTCAGCATGGAGCCCATGAGCCCAACGGTCGCCTTCACGTCGACACGCTTGCCGTCGACCTGGGCCACCTTCCCGGGGCGAGGCGAAAAGTGGGCCCGAAAGAGCTCGAACGTCCCGTCGATCACGTGGAGGCGCATGGGGCGCTCGCATGATACGCTCCTTGGCCGAGGACAGGACGTGGCGGACGCTGCGGAACAGCGGGCACGTGCCCGGATAGGCACCGTCATCCGGGGCAAGTACCGGATCGAGAGCCTCCTCGCGACGGGCTCGATGGCCTGCGTGTATTCCGCGACCCACCGGAACGCGAGCCGCGTCGCGCTGAAGGTCCTCCATCCGCACCTCGCCCGCGACCCGGCGATGCGCGAGCGGTTCCGCCGCGAGGGCTACTTCGCGAACACGATCGAGCACCCGGGCGTCCCGCGGGCGATCGACGACGACGACACCGAGGACGGCTGCGCGTTCATCGTCATGGAGCTGCTCGAGGGCGAGACGCTCGAGCAGCGCCGGCTCCGGATGGGGGGCAAGCTGCCGCTCACGTTCGTGTTGACCGTCGCCGACTCGGTCCTCGAGGTCCTCGCCGCGGCGCACGAGAAGAAGATCCTTCATCGCGACCTGAAGCCGGACAACGTGTTCATCACGTTCGCCGGGGAGGTGAAGCTCCTCGACTTCGGCGTCGCGCGGTGGGACGACGGCAAGAGCTCGAGCGACATGACGGCGGCCGGGATGGTGGTCGGAACGCCGGCGTACATGCCGCCGGAGCAGGCGCTCGGCCGCCGCGAGTCGGTCGACGCGCAGAGCGACATCTGGGCGGTCGGCGCGACGCTCTTCGTCGTCATCACCGGCCAGACCGTGCACACCGGCGGCGACGCGAAGGCGCGGCTCATCGCGACCGCACGCCAGGCCGCGCGGAAGCTCCAGGAAGTGGCGCCCTACGTCCCGCGCGGGGTCGCCGCCGTCGTCGACCGCGCGCTCGCCTTCGAGAAGCGCGATCGCTGGCCGGACGCGCTCGCGATGCGGGAAGCGCTCCGCTGGGCGCGCCGGTCGCTCGACGCGTTCGCGCTCGATTCGTCGAACGAAGGCGAGCTCCATCGCCGCCCGTCGCTCTACCCGGGGCCGCCGAGCACGACGCGCGGCGGCTACCACGAGGAGGTCACGCGCCGCGGCTTCTCGCCGACGGACGAGGCGAGCGAGGAGGACGAGCCGACGCTCGCCCGTGCGTACAGCGAGGAGGAGCGCGACGTCATCACGAGCGCGCCTTCGATCACGCGCGAGGTACCGGCGTCCGCGGAGATCGCCTCCGGCCCCACGACGAGCGGACCCGTGTTCTCGCTCCGCCGCGGCAAGGGCGAAGAGGACAGTGATCCCGAGATCGGCGCCACGACCGAGCCGCAGCTCCGCGCCGCGAACGTGTCCGAGCCCGACGCCCTCGCGTCGATGCCGCTCGAGCCGCCGATGACGGCCGCCGAGGAGACCCGCCCGCTCCTGCTCCAGCGCGTGCGGAGCGAGGCGACCCGGACGGTCCCGATGGGCACGCCGGTCGTGCGTCCCGCCGCCGGCGCGCCCGCCCGCTCGCCGTCCGACGCGCCGGCACCGCACACGGTCGTGATGCCGCACGTGGCCGCGAGCGGGAGCGCGCGACCGCCCGCCGCCGCCGCACCCGGGCCGACGATGAAGTCGGCGAGCGTGCCGCCGGAGATGGCACGCGCGCTCGCGTCGTCGCCGCCGCAAGCGTCGTCGTCGCCGCCGCCCGGCTTCGGGTCGACGCCTCCCCTCGCCTCGTCGGCACCGTCCGGCCTCGCGACGACGCAGACGCCCCAGGAGCCTCCCGCTCCGAACAGCGTCGCGCCCGGGCCGGTGTTGAAGGGTCTCGTCGAGCCGTCGCGCGGGAGCACCGCGCGGGCGGCGGGCACGATCGCGATCGGCCTCGCGGTCCTCGCGGCGGGCACCGTCGTCGTCGTCCGGCAGCAGCGCGGGCCGGCGCAGGGTGCAGCGGTCGTCGAGACGCCGCGCCCGACGGAGGCGCCGAGCGCAGCATCGGCCACGCCCTCGGCGTCCGTCGCGGCGATCCCGTCCGCGGCCGCGGCTGCTTCGTCGACCGTCACCGAGCCGCCTCCTGCGCCCGTCGCCGCCGTCACCGTCGCGAGCGCCACGGTGGCGCCGACACATGCGCCGGCGCCGCGGCCGCGTCCCACGCCGCGCCGCGCCGCGCCTCCGCCCTCGGCGAGCGCCACGTCGGCGCCGACCTCGACGGCGGAGCCGGCGAGCACGGAGCCGTCGGGCTCCTCCGGCTCGTCCGGCTCGTCATCGGGCGGTGCGGCAACGCCGCCCACGTCGGACGCGCCGAAGACCGAGACGCCGAAGACCGAGACACCGAAGGCGGAAGCGCCCGCGGCCCCGAAGCCCGAGACCCCCGCCGCCCCGGTGCCGAAGCCGGTCCCGACGGAAGACCCGACGCTCCCGCGCGCCGACTGAGCGCGTCGACGTAGGACGGCACGCGCCGTATCCTCGGCCGCCCATGTCGACCCTCACCGCTTCGCCTGCGTGGCAGGCCCTCGCGCAGCACTTCGCGATTCTCGAGCCCCTGCACATGCGCGATCTCTTCGCGCGGGACCCCGAGCGCTTCGCGCGGATGTCCCACGAAGCGTGCGGGCTCTTCGTCGACGCGTCGAAGCATCGCGTCACGGACGAGACGTTGCGCCTGCTCGTCGACCTCGCTCGCCAGCAGGGCGTCGAGCGGTGGCGCGACGCGATGTTCCGCGGCGACAAGATCAACGGCACGGAGAAGCGCGCCGTGCTCCATGTCGCGCTCCGGAATCGGTCGAATCGCCCGATCGAGGTCGACGGGCAGGACGTCATGCCGACGGTGAACGCGGTGCTCGCGAAGATGCGCGACTTCACCGATCGCCTCCGGAGCGGCGCCTGGAAGGGTTACACCGGGAAGACGATCACCGACGTCGTGAACATCGGGATCGGCGGCTCCGACCTCGGCCCGGTGATGGTGACCGAAGCGCTCCGCCCGTACTGGAAGGACGGGATGCGCGTCCACTTCGTCTCCAACGTCGACGGGACGCATCTCGCCGAGACGCTGAAGCGGGTCGATCCCGAGCGCACGCTCTTCATCGTCGCATCGAAGACGTTCACGACGCAGGAGACCCTCACGAACGCGAAGAGCGCGCGGGCCTGGCTGCTCGAGAAGCTCTCCGCGAAGGAGGACGCGGTCGCGAAGCACTTCGTCGCGCTCTCGACGAACGCGAAGGAGGTCGCCGCGTTCGGGATCGACACCGCGAACATGTTCGAGTTCTGGGACTGGGTCGGCGGCCGGTATTCGCTCTGGAGCGCGATCGGGCTGCCGATCGCGTGCGTCGTCGGGATGGATGCGTTCGAGGAGCTCCTCACCGGCGCGCACGAGATGGACGAGCACTTCCGCACGACGCCGCTCGAGAAGAACCTGCCCGTCCTCCTCGCGATGCTCGGCATCTGGTATTCGAACTTCTTCGGCGCCGAGACGCACGCGATCCTCCCCTACGACCAGTACCTCCATCGCTTCCCCGCCTACTTCCAGCAGGGCGACATGGAGTCGAACGGCAAGCGCGTGACGCGTGAGGGCGAGACGATCACCGACTACACGACCGGCCCGATCGTGTGGGGCGAGCCCGGCACGAACGGTCAGCACGCGTTCTACCAACTGATCCACCAGGGGACGCGGCTCGTCCCGTGCGACTTCATCGCGCCGATCCAGACCCACAACCCGATCGCGGGCGGCCGGCACCACGAGATCCTCCTCGCCAACTTCTTCGCGCAGACCGAAGCGCTCATGCGCGGGAAGACCCCGGCGGAGGCGCGCGCGGAGCTCGAGGCGACCAAGATGCCCGCCGAGCAGATCGCAGCGCTCCTCCCGCACAAGGTCTTCCCGGGGAACCGGCCGACGACGTCGATCCTCGTCCAGGAGCTCACGCCGCGGACGCTCGGCGCGCTCGTCGCGCTCTACGAGCACAAGATCTTCGTCCAGGGGATCGTCTGGGACATCTACAGCTTCGATCAGTGGGGCGTGGAGCTCGGAAAGCAGCTCGCGAACAAGATCCTCCCCGAGCTCACGAGCCCGGGCGAGGTGACGTCGCACGACGCGAGCACGAACGGCCTCGTGAACGTGTACAAGGCGCGTCGTCGTCCCGTGAGCTGACGCGCAGGGGGCTGCGCAGGTGTGAAGCCACCTGCACGCGTCCGCGACGGATTCCCGCGCAACGTCGCGGGGCACGCCGCGTGCTCGGCCCGCGGCATGCGCTTCTTCTTCCTTCCCACGGCTCGCGTCAGGCCGTGTCAGGCGCGCTCATTTGAGCGAGGGCCCACGCGGACGCACGACCATGACATGGATGCTTCGCTTCGTCGTGCCGCGCGCCATGCGCGCTGGCTCGTCGGCCTCTACGTCCTCGCCGGCGCCGTCGCCGGCGGGATCTCGCTCGCCCTCGATCAATCGCGGAACCTCGTCGTCTACCGCGACGCCGCGCACGACCTGCTCGCGCATCGCGATCTCTACGTCGGTGCGTCGGTCGACTGGTTCAAGTACAGCCCGACGTTCGCCCTCCTCTTCGTGCCGTTCGCGCTCGCGCCCGCGTGGCTCGCCGCCGCCCTGTGGGGCGCGCTCAACTTCGGCGTCGCCGCGGCGGGAATCGCGAGCATCCTCCCGGACGCGTCCGAGCGGCGCACGGCCCTCCTCGCCGCGCTGCCCGGGATCCTCCTCGCGACCGACGGAGACCAGGCGAACCTCCTCGTCGGCGGCCTCCTCCTCCTCGCGCTCGCGGCGTACGAGCGAGGCCGGAGCGGCTGGGCCGCGGCTGCGATCGTCCTCGCGACGAGCGTGAAGCTCTTCCCGGTCGTCGGCGTCCTCTTCGCGCTGCTCTTCCCCGATCGCGAGCGGAGCCTCTCGCGCGTCCTCTTCGCCGCGCTCGTGTGCCTCGTCCTCCCTCTCGTCGTCCTCGCTCCGCACGAGCTCGGCGCCGAATACGCCTCGTGGGCACGCCTCCTCGCGGCGGACCACGCGAATCGCGGATGGTCGCTCGTCACGGTGGCGCGGGACACGTTCGGGGCGCGCGCGCTCGACACGCAGCTCGCCGGCGCGGTGCTCCTCGGCGGTCCGGTCGTCCTCGCCGCCCGCACCGCCGACGCCGCGACGCGCCGGCTCGTCGCCGCCGCCGTCCTCGCGTTCGCGGTGCTCTTCAACCATCGCGCGGAGGCGACCTCGTTCGTGCTCCCGGCGATGGGCGCCGGGATCTGGCTCGCATCGGGCAAGGTCACGAAGCCGCGGGTCGCGCTCGTCCTCCTCTGTGCGATCGCCCCCGGCCCCTTCTTCGCCCTGCCGGAGCCCTCGATGCAGGGCTGGCTCGGGTTCTTCGGCGCGCACCGGCAGTTCCACGCGTTCCGCGTCGCGCCGCTCGCGCTCCTGTTCGCGATCGTCGGCGTCGCGATCGCCTCGCGCGCCCTCTCCCGCGCAAGAAAGCTCGCCGGCGCGGATCCCGCGCGGAGCGTCGCATGAAGGCGCAGCGCACCGTCGAGCGCATCGTCGATCTGGCCGCGTCGCGGCCCTGGGCCGTGCTCGCGGCCGCCGTCGCCCTCCTCGCGACCCTCGGCTTCGTCGCGCGCGGGCTCGAGCTCCGTGCCGACCTCGCCGAGCTCCTCCCGAAGGACAGCCCGGGGTTCCAGGCCCTCGTGCACCAGAGCGCACGCGCCGGGGGCTCCTCGAGCCTCATCCTGATCGTCGCGTCGCCGGAACGCGATGCCAACGTGCGCTTCGTCGAGGCGCTGGGCGACGAGCTCGGGAAGCTCGCCGCGCGCCGTCCCGATCTCGTCGCCCACGTCGAGGAGGGCACGCGCGAAGCCCGCGCGTTCTATGCGGGGAACAAGTGGCTCTACGCCGATCTCGGCGAGCTCGAGGAGACCGACGAGGAGCTCGAACGCCGGATCGCGCAGGAGAGCGGGCTCGTCGAGGACCTCGGGGACCACGCACCGAAGCCGTCTTCTTCCGCCGCTCCCGCCCCGCACGACAGCCTCGGCCTTCGCGAGCGGCTCGCGCGCTGGCGCGAGCGCGCGGACACGCGCGACCCGTATCCGACCGGCTGGTTCGAGGCGAGGAACGGCACCCTGTTCGGCGTCCGGATCGCGAGCCGCGTCGCGCTCGGCGGTCCAGCCGGCGACGTCCTCCTCGGCGAGGTGCACCGCATCGTCGACGAGATCCGCGCCCGCGGCGGCTTCCCGCCGTCGCTGCAGGTCGGCTTCACCGGCGACGTCGCGAGCGCCGCCGGCGAGAAGCGCGCGCTCCTCGACGAGGCCGCGGTCGCGACGGGGATCGCCATCGTCGTCGTGCTCGCGTCGATCGTCGTCTTCTTCCGGACGCCGTGGTCGCTCCTCGTGATCGGCATCCCCGTCGCGGTCGGCGTCGCGTCGGCCTATGCGTTCGCGAAGGTCGCCTTCGGCCACGTGAACGCGGCCGGCGCCTTCCTCGGCGCGATCATCGTCGGGAACGGCATCAACTATCCGATCGTGCTGCTCGCTCGGTACCAGGACTTCCGCACGAACGGGATGCCCGCCGACGAAGCGCGTCGGACGGCAGTGGTGAACGCCCTCCGCGCCGAGCTCGTCGGCGCGTGCGTCGCCGCGATCGCGTACGGCTCGCTCTCGCTCACCGAGTTCCGCGGCTTCCGCCAGTTCGGGCTCGTCGGGTTCGTCGGCATGCTGCTCGTGTGGGCGTCGATCGTGCCGCTCGTCCCTGCCCTCGTCACGCTGGTCGAACGCGCGGGCGCGACGTTCACGCACCGGCCCTCGCGCGCCCGCGTCGCGCTGGAGCGGTTCGCGCTCCTGGTCACCGCGCGGCCGCGGACGGTCGTCACCGCCGGCGTGCTCCTCACCGTCGCCCTCGCCTACCCCGCCGTCCGCTGGCTCGCCGATCCTTGGGAGTACGACCTCGGCAAGCTCGGCTCGCGCTCGAGCGACGTGAGCGGCGCCGGCGACTGGTCGGACAAGGCGAACGAGGTCTTCGGCGGAAAGGCGAACATCGCCGGGGCGATGATGGTCGCCGATCATCCGGAGCAGGTCCCCGAGGTCGCCGCGAAGATCCGCGAGAACGACGCGCACGACCCGCAGGGGAAGCTCGTCGCCGACGTCGTGACGGTGGACGATGCCCTCCCCGGAGACCCTGCGCTCCAGGCCCGGAAGCTCGCCGTCCTCGAGCGCATCCGCGAGCGACTCACGCCGAAGGTGCTCGAGTCGCTCGACCCCGACGACCGGCGGACGGCGCTCGAAGCGAAGCCGCCGGAGAACCTGCACGTGCTCCGCCCAGGCGATCTCCCGCTCTTCGTCCGCCGCAAGTTCACCGATCGCGACGGCGTCGTCGGCACGGTCTTCTACGTGAAGCCGCGGGAGGACGTCGTCTTCGCCGACGGGCGCGTCCACCTCCGGATGTCGAAGACGACGGACAACATCCGCCTCGCGGACGGGACGATCGTGCGAACGGCGAGTCGCTCGACGCTCTTCGCGGAGCTCCTCGCGAGCCTTCGTCGCGACGGACCGAGGCTCACGGCGGTCTCGCTCGGCGCCGTCGCGCTCGTCGTCGTCCTCCTCTCGCGCAGTCGGCGGGTCGCCTTGCCGGTCCTCGCCGCGCTCGGGATGGGCGTCGTCTGGTTCCTCGGGACCGCCGCGCTCCTCGGCGAACGGCTCGGTCACGTCAGCTTCATCGCGCTGCCGATCACGTTCGGGATCGGCTGCGAGTACCCGTTCAACGTGGCCGACCGTGCGAGGCTCCTCGCCGGCGACGCCCGCGCCGCCGTGGTCCGCTCGGGAGGCGCCGTCCTCCTCTGCAGCTTCACGACGATCGTCGGCTACGGCTCGCTCCTGCTCTCCGACTTCCAGTCGCTCGCGACGTTCGGTCGCCTCGCCGTCCTCGGCGAGGTCGCCTGCATGACCGCGGCGCTCGTCGTCCTGCCGCCGCTGCTCCGGCTCGTCGCGCCGAAGGCGGGACCGGCCGAGCCGGCCAGACCGGAGGCGGACGTCTCAGGCCGCGTCGATCGGCTTCGTCTTGTCCAGTAGGCTCGGCATCTCGCCGCGAACGCGCTTCTGCCAGTCGCGCGCGTCGGCGAGGTGCGCGCCTTCGGGGCACGTCTTCGCGTAGCGGTCGAGGTGGGCGGCGGCGGCCGCGCCCGAGAGCACCTTCGCCCCCGCGACGAGCGCGCTGAAGTACGCGTCGTCGAGCACGAAGGGGTCGAGCTCCTTCACCGCGCGGTTCGTCGCGATCGCGGCCTCGAAGTCCGCTGCCGCTTCTTCGTAGCGCTCGAGCAGCTCGTACGCGGTCGCGCGGTCGAAGAGCGGCTCCGGCCCGCGGTCCCCCGCCTCGATCGCCTGCGTGGCCGCAGCGACTGCGTCCTCGTAGTCGCCTTCCTCGATGTGCTTCTTCGCGAACGACATCCCGTAACGACCGGCCATGGCCTGGACCCTACCACGCAGAGGACGTCCGGGCGTAGAGTGCGGGCCGATGAAGACGATCTTCGTGTCGGGCGCAGCGTCGGGCATCGGTCGTGCGTCGGCGCACTTGTTCGCGCGGCGGGGCTTCTTCGTGGGCTGTTACGACGTCGACGTCGACGGCGCGCGCGCCGTCGCGACGGAGATCGGCCAGCACGCGACCCACGGGCGGCTCGACGTCACGAACGAAGAGTCGTGGAAGACGGCGATCGCCGATTTCGGGGCGGCCGGTGGCGGCACCCTCGACGTCCTCTTCCTGTCCGCCGGCATCCTCCGCACGGGACGCTTCGAGGACATCCCGACGGCCGAGTGCCGCGCGGAGCTCGAGGTGAACGTGATGGGCGTCGTGCTCGGGATCCGCGCGGCGCTCCCGATGCTCACGCGCACGCCGAACAGCGCGATCGTCACGATGTCGAGCGCGTCGGCGATCTACGGCCAGCCCGAGCTCGCCGTGTACTCCGCCTCGAAGTTCGCGGTCCGTGCGCTCACGGAGGCCCTCGACGTCGAGCTCCGCGATCGCGGGATCCGCGTCTGCGACGTGATGCCGAGCTACGTCGACACGCCGATGGTGCGCTCGCAGACGTACCGCGCTCGCACGATGGAGACCCTCGGCGTGAAGCTCACGGCCGAGGACGTCGCCGAGGTCGTGTGGAAGGCCGCGAACGGCAAGCGCATGCACTGGTTCGTCGGCCCCGAGATGCGCCTCGCCGAGCTCCTCCAGGCCGTGGTGCCGGAGCGACTCGGGCGCTTCATGATGCGGAGGATCGGCTGACCGGCCCCGTCAGGCGAGCGCTTCCAACTGTAGCCGGGTGCGGCCGACGATGATCTCGTCGCCGTGCACGAGCTCCTGCTCGCCCTTGATCCGGACGAACACGCCGGTGCGCGAGCCGAGGTCGGAGAGGACGATCGATCCGGCCTGCTCCTCGACGAGGCAGTGCTGATCGTCGACGAGCGGGTCGCCGGTGAAGACGAAGTCGCCGATCGCAGAGCCGATCTGCATCGTCGTCCCGCGCGCGACGACGCATGCGCCCTTCGCGCCGCCCTCGAACAGCTGCACGACGCGGAAGGACGAAGGCCACTTCGGCGACGAGTAGAAGTACGTCGGGCCGGGCCCGGGGCCGTCGTTCGGCTCCGGATTGCGCTCGATGACGAGCACCTGGTCGCCGACCATGAACTCGTCACCGACCTCGAGCTCGACCGGCTGACGCACGCGGAGGAAGACGCCGTTGCCCGCCTCGAGGTCGACGAGCCAGATGCGTCCCTTCACCCAACGGATCTGCGCCTCGCGCGGATGACAGAAGCGCTCGTTCGCGAGGGCGATCGCGCCGTCGGCGCCGATGATCGCCGCGTCTCCGTTCGGCTGGTAGAACGGCGGACCGCCGCCGAGGCTCCGCACGACGTGGAGGCGGAAGCGCGCGGGCTGATCGCGCTGGACGGGCTTGCCGACGAGCTTCGCGATCGAGGCGCCCTGCTGCGGCTGGCTCGGAGGGGGCTGCCGCTGCGAGGACGGCGGCGGAGGCGACACGGGCGCGGGGAGGGGCTGCGGTGGGGGCGCGGCCGCCATCGGCGGCGGAGGCTGCGAGCGCGAAGCCGGCGCGGCCTCGACGCGCTCGCCGCCCTTCGTCGCGAGCTTCTGCACCTCGAGGCGCGGCGGGGTGTCGAGGACTTCCATCCCGCCCATCGCCCGCCCGGCGATCACTTCGTCGAAGCGCCCCTCGCGGAGCATGATCGCCATCTCCATGTGCTGGCCCTTCATCAGGGCGCGGACGTACATGGCGACGTCGTCACGTTGCACTTCGGACGCGTACGAGCGCTTGTGGCTCTTGATGATGCGGCCGCCGTCCGCGAAGAGGTGCGTGATGATGTGCGGGCGGTCGAGGCCGGAGTCCTCCGTCTGGATGTGGAAGACGAGGCCGCTGTACTTGATGTTGTTGTTGAAGCCGACCTGCGCCCGCATGAAGTTCGGGCGGGCGATCTGCTTCTCGAGCTTCGCGACCTCTTCCGGCGTCCAGCGGGCGATCGCTTCGTCGAGCGGCCCGTGGTCCTTCGCGGCGAGGTTCTCCATCCGCTCGAACGCGAGCTGGGCGAGCTGCGAGCCGGGGTCGAGGCGGAAAGCTTCTGCGAGGAGCTCCTGGCCCTCGGGGTTGTTCCCGCCGCTCGCCGCGTACGCGCAGAGGAGTGAGACCGCGTCGTCGCGCCTTTCACGCGACACGAGCCATTTGGCGACCTTGGCGGCCGAGCTACGCGCGGACATGTTTGCTCGAATGATCGACGGGCCGCCCGTTCACTGCAAGCCTTTCGCGACGGCTTTCCACAATTGACGAGGGCCCGACGCCAGAGCTATTGCGTTTGCCCCGTTCCTCCGCCGCCGCCGCCGTTCGGCTTCGTCGGAGGCATGCTCCCGCCGCCGGGTCCTCCCGCGCCCCCGCCCGGCGCCGCATAGAGCGAGACACCGCGGACGTTCTGGTCGACGCGGAGCGGCACGCGGAGTGAGGGAAGCGCGCGCTGCTCGCAGTCGGTGCGCTCGCAGAGGCGACACGTGACGCCGACGGGGACGCACGTGTCCGGATTCTCGAGGTCGATCCCGTCGGAGTAGACGAGCTCGCGGGCGTGCTGCAGCTGGCAGCCGAGACCGATCGCCTGGACCGGGTGCTGCGCGTGGTAGCCGCCCGCGTCCTTCTGGATCGTCCGCGCGATGCAGAAGTAGGCGATGCCGTCCGGCATCCGCGAGACCTGGATGCGGATCATGCCCGGCGTGAGGAACGCGCTGAAGATGTTCCAGCGCGGGCACGCGCCCGAGAAGCGTGCGAAGCGGATCCCGGAGGCGCTGAAGCGCTTCGAGATGTTCCCGGCGACGTCGATCCGGATCATGTGGAACGGCACGCCTTCGGCGCCCGGTCGCCGGAGCGTCGTCAGGCGATGGCAGACCTGCTCGAAGCCGACGCGGAATCGCCGGCCGAGGACGTCGATGTCGTAACGTTCCTGCTTCGCCGCCTGGAGGAACGCCGCGTACGGCATGAGGACCGCGCCCGCGAAGTAGTTCGCGAGGGCGACGCGCCCGAGCGCACGCGAGTCCTCGAGGGTGAGCCGCGCGTCCGAGACGATGCGATCGATGACGTCGCCGTACGCGAGCAGGCCGACCTGGTGCGCGAGCTGGAACGTCCGGCTGCGCGTCGGCAGGAGCTCGGAGAGGACGAGCCGTCGAGACCCAGGGTCGAACCGCCGCAGCACGCCGCGGTCGGAGCCCCAGCGCGCGATCTCGACGCGGATGCCGTGCTCGCGTTCGAGGTAGCGGACGAGGCCACCGTAGACGTCGTCCGTTCCGAGCGCCGCGCGCCGCGCGAGGTCTTCGGCAGCCGCCTCGAGCTCCGGGAAGTGGTTCGAGTGGCGCTGGACGAGATCGCTCACCTCTTCGCTCGGCAGGAACGCGCGCGTCTGCGCCGACGACGTCATCTCGGCGGCCTCTTCGCCTTCCGTGAGTCGCGACGAGAGCTCGTCTGCGGTCGCACGCGTGGACTGGTACGCGCGGTACATCGCGAGGACCGCGCGCGCCGCCGAAGGGCTCGCGGACGCCATCTCGCGCACGTCGACGGACGTGAGGTCCTGTTCCTCGAAGAGAGGGTCCGCGAACGCCTCGGTGAGGTCGGCGACGAGGCGACTGTCCTCATCTGTGGCAAATGCGTGGACGTCGATGTCGAAGATCTGCGCGAGCTTGATGAGAAGGTTTGCCGGAAGAGGACGCCGGTTGTTCTCGATCAGGTTCAGGTAGCTCGGGGAGATGCCGAGTCGGTCCGCGAGTTGCACTTGGCTGAGGTTCTCGCGACGCCGGAGCGCACGCACCTTCGCCCCGAACCTCGGCGCGTCGGTCGCGGCTCTGGCAGCGGGAGCCTCCCGTCTCTGGACGGCTGCAGATCGCACGGAAGAGCCTCCCGGAAGTGCGTCAGAGGTGCCCCTTCCCGTGTCCTTCCCCGGCCGTGTCATTGACATGCTTGACAGCATGACACGCCGTCATTGACAAGTCTAGACCTCGGTTTCTCAGGCCTAGCATTCTAATCGTTGACGAATGACACCCCTCACCGCATGCTGTGCTGCGACGCATCAATCACGCTCTCGCCGTACGCACCCGAGCGGTAGAACTCAGGAAGACCACCGATGCCGAACGACGGAATCACGCTCCTCGCCCGCGCCCGATCGGAGAGCGAAGCCCTCGTCCTGACGCCGGACGCTCTCGCCTTCGTCGCCGATCTCGTTCGTACGTTCCGCCCGCGCGTGAAGGAGCTGCTCGCCGCGCGCGCCGAGCGCCAGAAGCGGTTCGACGCCGGTGAGCGTCCCGACTTCCTCCCGCAGACGAAAGACGTTCGCGAAGGGCGCTGGACCTGCGCTCCCGTCCCCGACGTCCTCCTCGACCGGCGCGTCGAGATCACCGGTCCGATCGACCGCAAGATGATCATCAACGCGCTCAACTCGGGCGCGAACGTCTTCATGGCGGACTGCGAGGACGCGACCACGCCGACGTGGACGAACTTGATCGAGGGCCAGAAGAACCTCTTCGACGCCGTCCGTCGGACGATCTCCTTCGAGCAGGGCGAGAAGAAGTACGCGCTCGCCGACAAGACCGCCGTGCTCTTCGTGCGTCCGCGCGGCTGGCACCTCCCCGAGAAGCACGTCCTCGTCGACGGCGAGATCGCTCCCGGCGCGCTCTTCGACTTCGGCCTCTTCTTCTTCCACAACGCGAAGGAGCAGATCGCGCGCGGCGCGGGTCCCTTCTTCTACCTGCCGAAGATGGAGAGTCACCTCGAGGCGCGGCTCTGGAACGACGTCTTCGTCCGCGCCCAGGACAAGCTCGGGATCCCGCGCGGCTCGATCAAGGCGACGGTGCTGATCGAGACGCTGCCGGCCGCGTTCGAGATGCACGAGATCCTCCACGAGCTGCGCGAGCACTCGGCAGGCCTCAACTGCGGGCGCTGGGACTACATCTTCTCGTTCATCAAGAAGCGCGCGATGGACAAGGGCGCGCTCCTCCCGGACCGCGGGCAGGTCACGATGGACAAGGCGTTCTTGAACGCCTACGTGCAGCTCCTCATCCAGACGTGCCATCGCCGCGGCGTCCACGCGATGGGCGGGATGGCTGCGCAGATCCCGATCAAGGACGACCCGAAGAAGAACGAGGAAGCCCTCGCGAAGGTCCGCGCCGACAAGCTCCGCGAGGTGACGAATGGTCACGACGGCACCTGGGTCGCGCATCCCGGCCTCGTGCCGATCGCGCGCGACGTGTTCGACGCGCACATGAAGGGCCGGAACCAGCTCTCGGTGATGCGCGAGGACGTGAAGGTCACCGCCGAAGACCTCCTCCGCCCGCACGAGGGCACGCGCACGGAGGAAGGCCTCCGCCACAACGTACGGGTCGGCATCCAGTACCTCGAGTCCTGGCTCCGCGGCCTGGGCTGCGTCCCGATCTACAACCTCATGGAAGACGCGGCGACCGCCGAGATCTCCCGCGCGCAGGTCTGGCAGTGGATCTTCCACGCCGCCCCGCTCGCCGACGGGTCCGTCGTCACGCCCGACCGCTTCCGCAGCGTCGTCGCGGAAGAGATGAGCCGGCTCGAGACCGAGGTGGGCACCGCCCGCTTCGGAGGCGGCAAGTTCCCCGAGGCGCGCGCTCTGTTCGAGCGCCTCTCCCTCGCTCCTCGGTTCGAGGAGTTCCTCACCCTCCCCGCCTACGACCTCGTCACGGCAGAGTCCGTGAAGGCCTGAGCGGAAACAACGACCACGAATCGAACGAAGACCTGAGGAGAGAATCATGAGCGCTGCCCGCGTCACCGACGCCCTCGACACCTCGCTGCTGCATGCCAAGCGTTTCGACGGCATCGTCCGTCCCTACTCGAAGGCCGACGTCGAGCGTCTGCGCGGCTCCTTCAAGATCGAGCACACGATCGCGACGCTCGGCGCGAAGCGTCTGTGGGAGCTCCTCCACACGGACGACTTCGTCCCCGCGCTCGGTGCGCTCACCGGCAACATGGCGGTCCAGCAGGTCCGCGCCGGCCTCAAGGCGATCTACCTCTCGGGCTGGCAGGTCGCCGCCGACGCGAACAGCGCCGGGCAGATGTACCCGGACCAGAGCCTCTACCCCGTCGACAGCGTCCCCGCCGTCGTGAAGAAGATCAACCAGGCGCTCCTCCGCGCCGATCAGATCGAGCACGCCGAGGGCAAGCGTGAGCGCTACTGGCTCGCGCCGATCATGGCGGACGCGGAGGCCGGCTTCGGAGGCCCCCTCAACGCATTCGAGCTGATGAAGGCGATGATCGAGGCGGGCGCGGCGGGCGTCCACTTCGAGGACCAGCTCGCGAGCGAGAAGAAGTGCGGCCACCTCGGCGGCAAGGTGCTCGTCCCCTCGAGCCAGTTCATCCGCACGCTGACCGCGGCGCGCCTCGCCGCCGACGTCCTCGACGTCCCGACGATCCTCGTCGCGCGCACGGACGCCGACAGCGCGAAGCTCCTCACGACCGACGTCGACGAGCGCGACCGCCAGTTCATCCTGTCGAACGAGCGCACGCCGGAGGGCTTCTTCCGCGTGAAGAGCGGCGTCGAGCCCGCCATCGCGCGCGGCCTCGCGTACGCGCCGTACGCGGATCTCGTCTGGTGCGAGACGTCGACCCCCGACCTCGCGCAGGCGAAGAAGTTCGCCGAAGGGATCCGCAAGGAGTTCCCGAACAAGATGCTCGCGTACAACTGCTCGCCGTCGTTCAACTGGAAGAAGAACCTCGACGACGCGACGATCGCCAAGTTCCAGCGCGAGCTCGCAGCGATGGGCTACAAGTTCCAGTTCGTCACCCTCGCCGGCTTCCACTCGCTGAACCACGGCATGTTCGAGCTCGCTCGGAAGTACAAGGACCGCGGGATGGCGGCCTACAGCGAGTTCCAGGAGGCCGAGTTCGCCTCGGAAGTGAACGGCTACACCGCGACGCGCCACCAGCGCGAGGTCGGCACCGGCTACTTCGACGAGGTCGCGCAGGTCATCTCCGGCGGCAAGGCCTCGACCCTCGCCCTCGAGGAGTCGACCGAGAAGGCCCAGTTCCACTGAGCTGACGGCGTGAGACCGACGAAGGCCGCGGCGTGCTCTGCGCGACGCGGCCTTCTTCGTTCCATGGCGACGACGCCTCCTCCCTTGGTAGGATCAGGGGTGATGGCGGATCCGAAGAAGGGACGTCGTAACGCGGACGCCGAGAGCACGCAGGTGATGCCGCCGCCTCCGCCGTCCGAGCGCTGGGAACGGGAGCAGGACCCGCCGCGCACCGTGCGGATGCCGGAGGCGCCGAAGAGCATCCTCCCCACGTTCCAGCGCGGAGGCCGCGGCGTCGAGCTGCTCGTCGTCGACGAGACGCAGCTCCCGGGGACCGAGAAGCGCGTGTGGCGCGCCGCCGAGGTCTGGACGAAGCGGCGCGTCTACGGTCTCGACTCGACCTTCAAGTGCTTCGAGATCCTCGACCGGACGACGGGGCGCCCCGAGAGCGGGCACGACATGCTCGGCGCCCGGCTCGGCGGCGGTCGCCTCCGCGAGAAGGACACCGTCCGCTTCAGCTACCCGCTCCCGCTTCCGGGGATGGAAGCGATGTTCATGAAGGGCAGGAAGCACGGCTACACGTCCGCGGTCGAGCGCATGATCGTGCGCATCCGCGTGCTCCACACGTCGACCGACGAGGTGCAGCCGACGTGGGAGGAGATCGCGAGCCGTTGGTCCGAGCCGCCGCGGGGATGACGATGAAGCGCACGTCCCTCGCCCTCCTCGCCCTGCTCCTCGCCGGCTGCGATCACAGCCCGCCGGAGCCGAAGAAGGATCCAGAGGCGAAGCCGGCCGCGGTGCCCGCGATGCCGGCCGTGCTCGCGCGCGGAATCCGGTTCGAGAAGCCCTCGCGCGGCGAGGACCTCGCCGCCGTGATCAAGAAGCAGCGCGAGGACGCGCGCGCGATCGGCCGTGACCTCGTCGTCTACGTCGGCGCGACCTGGTGCGAGCCGTGCCAGCGGTTCCACAAGGCGGCGCAGGCCGGCGCGCTCGACGACGCGTTCCCGAACCTCACGCTCCTCGAGTTCGATCTCGACGAGGACCGCGACCGCCTCGTCGCCGCCGGTTATCGCTCGCAGCTCATCCCGCTCTTCGTGCTGCCGGACGAGAGCGGCCGCGCGACGGACAAGCGCTTCGAAGGCGGCGTGAAGGGCGACGGGGCCGTCGCGAACATCGTCCCTCGCCTGCGGACGCTGCTCGCGCGCTGAGCGCGCCGCTCACGCCGCGAGGAGGCCGAACGCGGCGATCCCGCGCGAGCGGAGGTCGCGGCGGAGCGCCGGCGCCTTCGCGACGTCGCCGAGGAGGCGGCCGAGGAGATCGGACGCGAAGTCGTCGAGCATCGCGGAGCCGCACGCCTCGAAGTCCTCGCTCGTGCCGCGCAGGATCGCGGACCACGCGACGCGCGCCTTCTCGAAGCTCGGTGCGAGCGCTCCCCCTTCGAGGATGCGTCCTGCCGCGAGGAGCGCGGCGACGTCGGCAGAGAGCGCTTCGGGGACCGTGCCGTCGAGGAGCGCGACGATCCACGCGGCGGCGGCGGGCGCATCGGCGGCGAGCGCCGCGTCGACCAGCGTGTTCACGAACACCCGGAACGGGTCCTCCGGCGGAGGCGGCAACGACGGCGCGACCTCCGCGACGGGCTCCTCGACGACGGGCGCGACGACGACGAGCGGCTCGCCCTCGACGACCACCTCCTCGACGGGCTCGAGCTCTTCGACGACGACCTCGCCCTCGACGTCCTCGACCACGTCGAAGATGGCGGCCGCGAGATCGTCGAGGCTCTCGGCCGGCCGCTCCTCCACGGCGCGCACCACGCCGCTCTCACGCGGCGCGGGCACCTCGACGGCGACCTCCGCGGGGAACGGCTCCGGACGCGCGTCGGTGACGGGCGGCGGAGGCTGGACCGCGATCGCCGGCCCCGTCGTGGTCTCGCAGACCCAGCACGCGCCGCGATGCAGGCACGGGTTGTCGTTCGGGAACTCGGCTGCCAGCGTGATCACACCTACCTCCACGCACATTTGTATCGTGCATGGAGATGGCGGCCAAGAAAGCGGGTCAGCGGCGACCCGCCCCGGCTCAGTCGCGCGGGCGGGCGTTCGCGATCGGCGCGGTCGCCTTCGTGATCGTCGGCGCCGGTCCGCCCTTGAGGATCTCGTTGCCGCCCGATGCGTAGACGTTCTGCATCGTCACCGGACCGTGGTCGCCCTGGAAGTCGAGCCAGGCCGCGCCGCCGTTGATGTTCGAGTCCTTGATCACGTTCGGGCCGGCGCCCGTCTTGTACATCGTGATCCCATAGATGTTGTCCTCGCTCGTGACGTGGTCGATCTCGAGCGAGTCGACGCCCTGGATGTGAGGACCGCAGTGCGCTCCCTTCAGCGTCGTGTAGCGCACGGCGATGCTCTTCGCGTCGTAGGCGGCGACCATGTCGCCTCCGCCGGTCCCGTGGATGATCGAGTCCTCGAGCACGAGCTCGCCGCCGTCCTTCACCGAGAGCGCTTCGTTCGCGCCGGCGTCGTAGTCGAGATGGCTCGCCTTCAGCGATCCGCGGATCTCGGACATCGAGACCTCGGCGGCGGTGACCTTCGCCGGAGCCGACGCCTTCACCTTCTCGATGACGAGGACCGACTTCTTCGCCACCTGGAGCGGATGGAGCGAGCTCGTGATCGCGCCCGAGACGAAGCGCGACTCGAGCGCTCCCTCCGTCGTCGTGATCCCCGCCTTTGCGTTCTCGAGCGTGACGCCCTCGAAGTCCAGCTTGCCGCCGTTGGCGACCAGGATCCCGTTCCACGACTCGCACGTGATCTTCGCCGGCTTGTCCGCCGCGCGCGCGCGGAGCTCGCCGCCGACGAGGATCGCCGCGCCGTCGGCGCACTTGATCGTCGCGCCGGGCGCGATCTCGACGACCGCCCCGGGCGCGATCGAGACCGTGCCCGTGAGCGTGACGCCGTTCTTCCACGTGTCGCGCCCGCGGATCTCGCCGGCGCGCGCGAGCGCCGCCGGCGGATCGCCCGTCGGTGCCTCCGCCGCATCCGACGAGCACCCGCCGAGCGCGAGTGCCACCGCGCCCGCGCCCACCAGCATCACGTCACGCAACATGAACGCCATCCTCACTGCTGCGACTTCCCGCAGAAGATCCCCTCGACCCGGACATAGTGGTCCTTCTCCGTCTCGCCCTGGGCCGGGAAGCAGATCTTCGCCGACCCGCTCGTGCCGGTGATGCCCGCGCACTTGGACTGCCGCGCCGTCTCGAGCGTCGCGCAGACGCCCGTCCCGCGCGCGGTCGTCTGGCAGGTCTGGTACGCGGTGTACGCGCCGCCCGCTTCGATGCACCACTCGCACGCCTGACGCGTGCACTGGACGGCCTTGTCGTAGGCCTCCGCGCAGTCGCTCGTTCCGCCGTCGGCGAGCGAGACGAGCCCCACGCACCCGGCGACGTTCAGGTTGAGGAGCTTGCGATCGAGGCTCCACTGGATCGGCCCCGTCTTCGTGTCGGGCTCGATGCACTTCGTGCAGGTGTCGTGCGCCGCGCGCCAGTCCTTGCACTTCTGATCGGCGGTCGCGTCGCCGGGATTGAGGAGACAGGCGTCGTAGTAACCGGCGAGCTCCGTGTCGTCGCAGGCCTCCACCTTCGCCGGAGCGGTGTATGTCGGGTTGAAGGGGTCCGGGATCTTCGGCGCGCACGACGTCGGCCCGACCTGGCCGCCGGTGTCGCCCTTGCCGGAGTCGGGAGAGAACGTGGAGCCGGGCGGCTCGGCATCGGTCGTCGGAAACTTCTCCTCGAACGTGCTCTGGTCGTCGTCTCCCTTGCACGCGACCAAGGCCGTGAACGTCATCGCAACCAACGAAGCCACGAACACACCTGCTCCCTTACCCATGTCCGCCCTCGCTGCACGAAAGACGCCACGCCGACCTCGGGTCCGGAGACGTGAGGCTGACCGATCTCACCCTGTCGAAGACACGGTGTCACTGGAATCCTCCACCGTGTACGCAAAAGCGTGAGTCATTCTCGCACTCCAAGATGGATCGATCAGGGGTGAATCCTGGATCCATCGTGAGGTCTGCCAGACGCAGCGAGCCGACAGCCGATTTGTCGAAAAACCCCGAGAAAACCCGATTTCGCTCGTTGGCCTTCCACGTGCACTGGTGGTCGGCGTCGGCGAAACACGGCGCGACGAACCACGGGGATCGGTTTCGTAGCGCTAAACGGCGAACGCGGAGGTGCGGTGGTCATGATCGGAAAGCGACTTCTGGGTGTTGCGGGAGCAGGCGTGCTGGTGAGCTTCCTCGGCATCCTGGCCGCGTGTAGCGGCTCGGATCAGGGCAAGGCCGACGCCGCGGAGACGCTCCGATCGGCGAACGTGGCCATCACACTCCACGATGCGAGCGGCACGGCCGTCGGCGAAGGCGCCGGCGTCCTCATCGGCCCGCGCATCGTCCTCACGTCGGCGCATCTCGTCGCCGGCAAGTCGAAGTGGACGATCCGGACGGCGGACGGAAAGGTCGCCACCGGTGTTCGCGGGATGACGAAGGACTGGCGCGTCTACGACAGCATGAAGGCGCACCCGCGCAAGAACGACGTCGCCGTCATCTACCTCGACAAGGCCATCGATCTCCCGGCCTACCCGAAGCTCGCCGCGCAGCGCGTGAAGTCGGGCACCGAGGCGACGCGCGTTCGTAAGATCGAGACCGGCTTCGCGACCACCTCCGCGAAGCTCGAGCGCATCAAGTCGTTCCCCAACGCGTACGTCACCACGATCCCGACCACCGAGACGCTCCTCACCGGCGGAGCCGTCGTCAACGAGAACTTCGAGATCGTCGGTCTCGTCACGGGTCGTGGTCTCACGACCGGCAAGCTGTACGTCTCGCGCGTCGACCGCGTCCTCTCCTGGCTCTCGCCGAAGGTGCAGTGTGGCGGCGGCTCGAAGATCGCGGCCTCGACGCTGACGACCCGCACGTACGGCACCCCGCCGCCGAAGCCCGGCTGCGAGGACGCGGGCACCTCGGGCTCCTCCGGCTCGTCGGGTACCTCGGGGACCTCGGGCTCCTCGGGCACGTCGGGCTCCTCTGGTACGTCGGGCTCCTCGGGGACGTCGGGCTCCTCCGGTACCTCGGGCTCCTCGGGCGGTGACGGCACCACGTCGTCCGGCGGCGAAGGCTCGTCGGGCTCCTCGGGCGGACCGGGCTGGGAGACGTGTGACGACGGCGGCGGCATCTGCAGCGGCAGCTGCGACGGCGCCGGCGGCGACGGCTCGGGCGGCTCGAGCTCGGGCGGCACGAACGGCTCCTCGGGCGGCGACGGCACGACGAGCTCGTCGGGCGGCGCGGACGGTTCGTCGGGGTCCTCGGGCTCCTCGGGCACGTCGGGCTCCTCCGGCACGCCGACGGGCTCCTCGAGCGGCGACGGCACGACCTCGGGCGGCACCGGCACGGGCGGCGGCACCGCGTCGGGCGGCACGTCGAGCGGCGACGGCAGCGGCGACGGCACGACGGGCTCGAGCGGCGCCACGGCGTCGGGCGGCACGTCGAGCGGCAACCCCGACGGGACGACCTCGTCGAGCGGCGGCACGGGCACGGGCGGCGACGACAGCATCCCGGACGTCTGCCAGGGCGAGGAGGACACCCCCGAGATCTGCCCGCCGGAAGCGACGGACTGCTCGGGTCCGAACTGCGGCGGCGGCCAGCCCGACGACCTGATCGACTACGGCAAGTGCGCGTGCAGCGTGCCGTCGGCGACGGGTGGCTCGGTCTACCTCCGCTGATCCCGAACGCGTGAAAGGAAAGCGCCTCGTCCGCGTCGAGCGGACGAGGCGCTTCGTTTTGTCGTCACTCGTCTCCGAGCTTCCGCCACGCCGCCGCGAGCTCGACGAGCACGCCGAGGCCGAAGTCCGGCGCCGGGGTCTCTCCCGCCTCGACGAGGTCGGCGTCGTCGAGGAGCAGGATGCCGCCGTCGTCCTCGGCGACGAGCTCGTCGTCGAGCTCGAGATTCAGCGTCGGACGCGGCGGACGCGGGAGGAGCTCGGCGCGCATCGCCGTCTCGTCGGCGAGCTGCGGGAGCCCCTCGCCGCGGCGGAGCCGTGCGAACGGACCCCGGCGCGGGATCGGCGGCGGTCGACCGTGGAGGTAACCGGCGAGCGCAGCCCGCTGCGACGGCGAGATGCTCTTGAACGCGATCCCGACCGCCGGTGCCTCGTCGTACGGGCGGCGTCCGTGCACGATGCGCGTGACGACCGCCTCGACGTCGATCCACATCCCGGGGATCTCGAAGGACGCGATGATCGGCTCGCCGCCGTCGACCGCCGCCCCGAGCGGGACGAGCATCCCGTCGACGGAGAGGTCGAGGGTGCGGTCCGCGAGCAGCACGAAGCCGCGCTCGCGCACGACCTGGCAGGGGATCTCGACGGCGCGGCGGGTCGAAGCGCGCCGCGACGGGCGCGGCGGCATGACCGAGGGGGCGCTTCCGGTGGCGACGCGTGCGATGGCGCTCATGCCTGGCTCCTGATGCTGGCCGTCCAGTCGATGCGCTGCGAGCGCCGCGGGATCGGGGGTGGAACACGACGAAGGTGATTGCGGAGGATGAAGCGGTGCACGTTGGGGAGGGTCGAGAAGACGAGGCCGGCAGCCTTCCCCTCGTCCCCTGCCCGGCGCCCGTGGACCACGCGCGCGACCTCGGCTTCCGTGTCGAACCAGAAGCCGGGGTGCTCGAGCCGCGGCGCCGCCGCGTTCCGCGCGAACGCGACGAACGGCGCGCGGAACGACACGATCAGCCGTTCACCGGGCTCGATCTCGTCGTCGACGGCGACGAGCATCCCGTCCGGCGAGACGTCCAGCGCTCGCCGTGCGACGAGGCGGAAGTCACGCTCACGCACCACCTGGCAATCGAGCCTCACGGCCCGGCGCATCTCGCGTCGCTCGTTCTTCCTCACGAACCGCATGGGCGGATCGTAGGGGCCGGCGCTGGTGTAGGGCCAAGAACGCGACGATTACGGTCCGCGTGCGCTTCAGTACTCGCCGCCGCGGTTCGGCTCCGCGCAGCAGCGGAACCCCGTCGAGTAGTCGTGGTAACGCGCTTCGTGCGCGGTCGTGACGTACCCGCAGCCTTCGCCGTGACCGACGCTCGACACGTCCGCGTAGTAGCCGCCGTAGAACGTGCCGTCGTGATCGGCGACCCACTCGTGGAGGTTGCCGACCATGTCGTAGACGCCGTAACCGTTCGTGCAGGACTCGTGGAGCCCCGTCTTCGCGAGCGTCTGACCGAGCTGGTTCAGCTGACCGTCGTTCATGTTGTTCCACGTCCACCGACCGAAGCCGTACTTCGCGATGACGGGATTGCGGCCGCGGTCGTTGCACGTCCCGGGCTTCCGCCGGTCGGCGTAGCCCCATTGGCGCTGATCCGGCCCGCGACACGCCTTCGTCCACTCCGGGGCCTTGCAGAGCCGCTTGCCCGAGGCCTCGCACGCCGCCTGCGCCTCGTTCGCGCTGATGTAGCCCTGGGGGAACACGCCCTGTCGGCTGACCGCACGGACGCGCTTGCCGGTCGCCGGGCCGAACGGCGAGAGCAGCTGCTCGCCGCCGTCGGGCAGGACCTCGACGAGGCTCGCCTCGTACTTGTCGATGCAGAAGCGGCCTTCGATCGACACCATGTCGGGCGGGCACGAGCCTTCGCCGAGGCTCTCGTAGCGCTCGCGCGACGTCTCGCGCGTGAGGAGCGCTCCGGCCCCGAGCGGCGAAGCCGCCGTCGACTTCCCGCCCGTCGCCTCGATTGCGAACGCGACGCGCGTCTCGGGTGTCGGACCACTGCACCCGATCTCCAGCGCGGAGATCGCCGCCAGAGCCGCGAACGCGGCTCCGCGGATGTGGGCGCGATGATCCATCGGGCGCTTTGCTGTGCACCGCGCGTGCCTCGCGCCGCACGACGCGGGATCGATGCGCTCGGCCCTGGAAAACCACGCTGTCGACGATGATCCGACTCCGTCTCCGGGGGACGGACGATCCACCGTTGTCGCGGGCCAGCGGCAGCAGTCGGGAGCCCGCAGCCTGAAATCGTGCGCTTGCCGTGCGGGCTCGATCGCGTTCGCGTTGGTCCGCGCCTTGCTCGACTCTTCTCGGCCATGATGCGTCCTCCGCAACTGCCCGGCACCCCGCCGCGCTCGCGCCCTGTCGCGAGCCTCGCGGACGTGCTCGAGCCGCTCGAGGGCGACGACGAGCTCCCGACCCGCGTCGGAACGCCGGCAGGAGCCGACTTCGCGTTCGCGGACACGGTCGTGGCGAACGACCTCGAGGTGCCGCCCGCGAGCACGCCGTTCGTGGTGACGCCTCCCGGGACGTCCTGCACGCCGATGGCGTTCCCGGTGTCGACGCGACCGCGTCGCGGCATCCGCGGCGCGATCGGTGAGGTGTTCGAAGCGTGGGCCGACACGGCCGACCAGGTCGGCTCGTTCACGCCTCCCGCGACGCTCTTCGGCATCCAGCCGCCCGAGGTCGTTCGGGCCGTCGTGGCGCGCACCGCGTTCACGCTCGCACGCTGCCGCGCGCTGATGTCGGCGTGGGACTGGAGCGCCGGCGACCTGCTCCGGGCGGCCGTGATCGGGGCCGTCGTCTTCGCGCTCACGGCGTTCGCCGGCGTGACCGCCCTCTCGCGGGCTTCCGCGGCGGGGAGCCCGGAGATCCGCGAGCCACACGCGCTCGAGGGGGGCCACGTGGCCATGGCCCACGGGGTCCGGACGAAGGCGAAGCGCTGACGGCTTGCGCGAATGCGGCACCCACGGCACGATCGTGGGCACATGGTTGATTTTCGCTTTCGGGCGCTCGCCGTCGCGGCAGCTGCCGTGCTGGTCGGCACCATCGGCTCGCTTGCTTGTTCGTCCGATCCGGAGGGCTCCCCCGAGGGCGGTGAAGGCCCCGATCCGGAGACCTTGTTCCGAGGCCTCCAACAAGACCTCGTGACGAGCTGCGGTGGTGCGAACGGCAGCTGCCACGTCCGCGGGACGCAGGCACCGCGCTGGCTTGCCGACCCTGACCCCTACCAGTCGGCGAAGAGCTACCGCGGGATCCTCCCGTTCACGCGGGACTCGAGCGACAGCATCCTGCTCACGCAGGTCGACCACGTCGGCCCTTCCCTCCGGCGCTTCCCGGGTCTCTACGATCGCGTCGCCTCCTGGATCCAGGCCGAGCTGCCGAAGCCGCCGCTCCCCGCGACGCCGAAGTTCTCCGTCCAGGACGGGTTCAACGTCGTCGAGCTCGGGACGCTCGGCTCCGGGCTCGCCGGCGCGCGGCTCACCTTTCTCGCGACCCAGGCGAACAACGTCCTCTCGATGTCGGCGGTGCGCATCCAGGCGCCGAACACGGCGAACCTCACGGTGAAGTCGCCCTTCTTCGTCATTCACCCGCGGAGCGGCAAGGTGAACGCCGACCCGACGGCGAACGGATGGCCGAACCAGGAGATGACCGTCGACGCCGGGACGACGCGCGATCTCTTCAACGGTAAGATGATCATCCTGCGCTGGGACGCCGCCGGCCAGCTGAAGCTCGTCTTCGGCGAGCTCTCTTCGACGCCGGGCCAGGGCGCGAACCAGGGCTGTACCGCGCTCGACGACTTCAAGAACAAGGCGCTCCCCGCGATGAGCACGCAGGTGGACGTCACCGGCGACGACGAGGACGGCGGCGTGCCGAACGGGACCGTGATCGGCAAGGGCTCCTGCCTCGGCTGCCACGCGAAGGAACCGCCGGCCGGCGAAGGCCCGAGCACGGCGGTGTCGGCGATGGACCTCCGCGGCTACGACAGCGATCTCGCGAAGGCGTGCGGGCAGGCGCGCGCGCGCATCAACTTCGAGGACAAGTCGAAGAGCGCGATCCTGCTCAACCCGCAGGGGACCGGGAACCCGAACCATCCGATGAAGGCGCTCGCGCCGACCGACCCGGTCATCCAGGGCATCAACGCGTGGGTGCAGGCCGAGCAGCGCTGAAGCGCGACGAGCGGGGGCACGGGCGCCAACGGACTGGTCGCCGGAGCGGCCATCGCCGCTGAAAAGCGGGGCCTCCGCACTGATCATTGCCGTCTGTGGACCGCGCCCGGGGGTGCAGCGATCCACCCCCCGACGCGCACGCCCTCACGGATTTCCCGGAAATCACGGGCGGCGTCTCCGTCGCGCCTCCGTCACGACCGGCCCTCGCGCTGGTCAGCCGTTTGCAGAAGTCCGGAGCGTGCAACCTTCCCATCCGCAAAAGGGCCAGGCTCCCGACATGTCGGCGAAGCCCGCGACCGTGAACCCCTTCGCGACGGCAGCGACGGTTCCAGGCGCCTTCGCCGTCGGCGGCGCGGTTCCGGTGGTGGTTGCAGAGGAGCCCGCGAGCCCGTCGACGCAGGACCTGCTCGAGCGCGCGGCGCGCCTCGGGCCGCCGCGTCCGACGCTCGAGAGCATCCTCCTGCCGACGGACCCGATCCTCGGCCAGAAGCTCCAACCGCGCATCGCGGAGCGCCGCCAGCGCCTCACGCGCATCGTGAAGGCGACGCTCGGCGGCTGCGTCGCCCTCTGCGTCGCGGCGCTCGTCGCGACCGCGACGTCGGGCGAGGCCTCTGCCGCGCCGCGTGCGGGCAAGGTCGCCGTCTCGACGCCGACGAGCCGCGCGCCGTCGGTCGAATCGCTCTCGAGCGGCACGCTCGCCAAGGCCTCGCGCGCCGCGAACGTCTCGACCGCGCATGCCGCGAAGTCGGCGTCGCGAGCGAAGCGCCGCTGACTTCGTCCGTCGTCAGACGACGTCGTAGAACCGCGAGTGGATCGCCACCGCGGCGAGGAGCGCGACGGCGACCGGCATCTTGTCGGCACGCGCGACGGTGAACGTGTCGCGGAGCGCGAGCTTCTTGCCGATCTCGAGCACCGGCTCGCCGTCCTGGCTCTTGCAGCGGAACACGCCGCTGAGGACGCCGCCGTCGGCTTCGTAGACGTCGCCGCTCTCGAGCGAGAGCGTGAGCTTCTTCTTCAGCGTCACGGCCGGGAACGAGATCGACGCGACGGACTTCCCCCCGATGACCACGTCGTAGCGGGTCTTCAGGAAGTTGCCCTCGAGCGTCGCGAGCTCCGCTCCACCGGCAGCGTCGACGAGCCGGAACGTCGGCGTCGTCGACATGAGCTCACCGCGTACGGTGTAGAGCACGTCGTGCGTGCCCGAGCGGCGCGCCTCGTAGACGGCACCGATGACGAGGAACGCCTGCGTGAGGTCGTATCGCTCCATCCGGCGTCCAGTCTACGTGAGGTCGGGTCGGCGACCAAACTCGCGCGCCACGCGGGCGACGCAATCGGTCACTTCTTGGCAGCCGTCTTCTTGGCGGCGGTCTTCTTGGCAGCCGTCTTCTTGGGGGCCGCCTTCGCCTCGCCGCCCGCCGCAGCCTTCTTGAGGCGCCACTCGGCGAGCTGCTTGGTGCGACGAGCCTTCTGCTTCCTGCGCTTCGGGGAATCCTGGGGGGTCGACATGATGGTCGCACCCTATAACGCAAAGCCGACCGATCGTCGATCCCTCACGGCTTGTGAGGCGAGACCGGCCACCGCGAGGACACCGACTCGTCGGGGTTCGCGCCGTCGATGATCTCGAGCCAGGCCTCGACCTTCCCCTGAGCGGGGCCTTGCCAAGACATCCGCGCGAACCGCCGGAGCAGCTGCGGGGTGTGGTCACCACAACGCGCCTTGTCCCCGAACGCGGCGCGGGCGCGGTCGATCTCGTTCGCGGCATCCGCCCAGCGGCCTTCCGTCTGCGCGAGCCAGGCGAGCGTGAGGTGACGGTGCTGGCGGGGCTCGGCCTCGTCGAGGACGATCTTCTCGCAGTCGGCGGCGAGCTGCTTGGCCTGGGGATCGTTCTTCGCGAGCGCGACCTGGGTGAGGAGGAGTCGCGCCTCGAGGTCGCCCCAGGGGTCCTGCAGTCGCTCGAAGATCTTCGCTGCGACGGAGGCGTGCGCGCCGCCGGCGGCGAAGTCGTCCGTGTCGATCGCGATGAGCGCGAGGAGGCGCTCGCAGGCTGCCTCGCCGCGCGGATTCATCAGCTCGCGGAACGCGGCCCGCGCCGAGAGCGCACGGGCGCGCGCCGCGTCCATCTCACCGGCACGGTGGTCGGCATGACCGAGGACGACGTCGCACTGGGCGATGCCGAGCCGATAGCCGATCGCGTCGAAGGCGCTCCGCGCGTGGACGAGCAGATCGCGCGCGCGGCGATAGCCGCCCACCGCCGTCTCGATCATCGCGAGCAGGATGAAGCACTGCGCCCCGCCGAGCATGTCCTTCGCCGCTTCGCAGTGCTTGCTCGCCTCGAGCAGCACCTCGCGCGCGCGAGCGTGCTCGCCGAGGAGGTAGTCGATCTCGCCGAGCACGACGAGCGCCGCCGCGAGGCCGCGATCGTCCTTCAGCTCCTCGAATCGGCTGATCGCGAGCGCCACCTGGAGGCGAGCCTGCGCGGGCGCACCCATGTCGCTCGCGAGGTGGCCGAGGAGACGGAGCGCGTGCGCTTCCTTCGTCTTGTCACCGGCCTGCTCGAAAGCCTTCCGCGCGCGCTCGCCCTGCTCGCGCGCTTCTTCGAGCTTGCCGATGTGGCGCAACGCTTCGGCGCGCCAGAACGCGTACTCCGCCGCGGCGCTGCCGATGACGCGTCCCTCGAGCATCGCGAGGTCCTTCAGCGTCGCGGCCGTGTCGCGGCCGCGCGACCAGGCGCCTTCGATGAAGGAGAACATGAGGCGGGCCGCGACGTCGTCGTCCCCTGCCCGGAGCAGGTTCCGCACGCGGTGCTTCATGATGCGGCGCGAGCCGACCTCGGGATGCTTCGCGAGCGCGTTCGCGGCGAGACGGAAGATCGCCGGCGCGTCGTTGCGCTCGTGGAGGCGTCCGAGGAGGTGCTCCTGGAGGAGCGCGTGCGGCCAGCGGAACTGGTCGTTGCCGGAGGCGAGGAGGATCTGCGCGCGCGTGAGCGCGACGAGCGCGTCGCGCGGGTCCATCCCGAGCGACGCGACGAGCGTCTTGATCACGGCACCGCGCACGTCGTCGCCGAGCGCGGCGGCGGCGTAGGCGGCGAGCCGGAGATCGGTCGGCACGGCGCGGAGGCGCTCGTCCCAGAGGTCCGCGGTCGTGATCGCGCGGCCGTGCAGCGCGTCCTCCGGGACGCGGTACCTGCCGCCCTCGAGCGTGAGATAGCCGCCGCCCGCCCACGCGTGGAGCAGCTGGAGGGCGAAGAGCGGGTTGCCCCGGCTCTGCGCGACGGCAGCCGTGACGGCGTTCTCCGTCAGCGGGAGGGTCGCGCGGAGGAGGACCTCGGTCTCCTCGACGCCGAGCGGCTTCAGGTCGATCACCTTCCCGCCCCAGTCCGCGCGGAGCGCTTCCATCCGGACCGCCGCGTCGAGATCGGTCTCGAGCGCTTCGCTCCGCGCCGTCGCGATGATGAGGAGGCGCAGCTTCGGGCAGTCGCGACGGAGCCGCGAGAGCATCTCGAACGTGTTCGCGCTCGTGAGGTGGAGATCGTCGAACCAGATCAGGAGCGGCCGATCGCTGCCGACGCGCTCGAGGACGCGCCGCGTGACCGCGAAGCGGAGCTCCGGCGTGTCGAGGACGAAGCGCTTGCCGGTCGGGCCGACGGGCGTGACCGCCCCGGGCGGCGTCGGCCGCAGCCACTCCGCCGTCGCGGCGACCCAGGCGAGCTCTTCGCTGTCGCCCTTGTCGACCTCCCAGCGATCGAGGAGCGTCTGCTCGACCGTGTCGCGGTCGGCGCCCTGGAGCCCGTAGAACGAGTTGACCGCGCCGGTGAGGCCGTCGAGCGGTGACGGCGTGCGACCGTAGCGGGCACGCATCGGCCACATCAGACCGCGCTCGTGGACCTGCTCGCAGACCCACTCGGCAAGTCGGCTCTTGCCGACGCCGGCCTCGCCGATCATCGCGACCATCCGGTGCTGCGGCGGGTGCCCGGCGCAGACGGAAAGCACGTAGTCCATCAGCTCCTGGCGCTCCGGCTCGCGCGCGACCATCGGCGAAGGACGGAGCGAGAGGAGGCCCGGCGCGAGCGAGCGCGCGGCGGCGACGGCGCGGCCCATGTCGGGCGTGCTCGACGGCTCCGGCGGCGGCGCGGGTGCGCTCGCGACGGTCTCCTCGAGCGTGGGCGCGTGGCGCGGACGGAACTGCGCCCAGACGCGCCGCGCGTCGGCCGCGAGATCGAACCGGTGCCACGGCTTCTTGGCGAGGAGGCGCTGGATGAACGGGCCGACCTGCGGAGGCACGCCTTCCGGCAGCGCGGGCGCGGGCACCGGCTGGCGCTTGTGTGCGCGGAGCACTTCCTGCGCGTTGCCCTCGAACACTTCCTTGCCCGTGAGCACGCGATAGAGGACGCAGCCGAGCGCGTAGAGGTCCGTCGCCGGCCCGACGAGCGTCGCCTGCTTCCGGATCTGTTCGGGCGCGACCCACCCGACGGTGCCGGCGCCTGCGTGCACCGCGAGCTCGGGCTCGGGTGCGCCGTCGAGACGCGAGTCGTGGCGCGACTCGCGCAACCACGCGAGACCGAGATCGAGGATGTACGCGCGCGGGCCGCGACCGGCGCCCGCGAGATCGAGCATCACGTTCGACGGCTTCAGATCGCCGTGGATGATGTGTCGCGCGTGCGCGTGTCCGAGGCCGGCGAGCACTTGATCGACGAGCGCCCAGATCACCGACCACGGCATCGTGGTGGTGTGCATCCACTCGTGGACGCTGCGCCCCGGAAGGGCGTCCATCACGAGGTAGGGGCTTCCGTCCGCGAGCGTCCCGAAGTCACGCGCGCGAACGATCGCAGGATGCTCGAGCGCGGCGACGGCGCGCGCTTCCTGCTGGAACCACCAGCTCTCCTCCGAGCGCGTCGCCTTGCTCTCCTCCGGCGGACGCAGCCGCTTCAGCGCGACGCGCTCGTGGCTGACGAGATCCTTGCAGAGATACACGACGCCCATGCCGCCGCGGCCGAGCTCGCGGAGCACCTCGTAGCGGTTCGCGAGGACGGTCCCGATCTCGGACTTCTTCGCGTCCTCTCCGCTCTTGGGCGGCTTCTGCCCCTGCGACATCGCTCGTGTTCCAGAAGACTAACAGGTGACGCGTGCCGCGCTGACAGAGAGAAGCGCCTCTCCGCGCGCGAATCGAACCGCAACGTTAGCATCCCGAGGTGCGAGATGCACGGCGATGTAGGACAGTTTGTCGGCCTGCCCGCCGAGGTGGGCGACAGGCAAAGGCGCGAAGACGCCTGAAATGATCGCCTCCGGCACGTCTCGGGGCAGAGAACCGCCGCCGAGCCGTAGCATTCCTTCGAGGGTGGGGTATGGGGGTGGACCCCCGACCAAACGTGCAGGTGCGGCAACTCTCCTGTACCGCCCTCGGGCTTCTTCCGTATCCTCTCTCCAAGTTGCCGCCCGCTCCCGCTCTGTTCGGGGTTGCCGGTGGGACACGGCCTTCCTGCCCGCGGCGCGGTCGCTGCGACAGAACGGTCGCGCTTGATGGAACGTGCTTCGCTTTCTCCCTGTGATCGGAGGCCGACATGCGAAGCAAAGTGGCGTCACGCTCGACCCTTCTCGCGATCGCGCTCTCGGGGGCCGCTGTGGCCTTCTTCCTGGGCGCACGCGCGGGAAGCGCGCTGAACGGTCGCGTGATGGCCGTGTCGGTCGCGCGCGTGCCGATGCCCCTCCTCGCGAGCCCCGTCAGCTCCCCGGTGCACACGCACGTACGTTGACGTGCTGAGGACTGCCGTCCGCGATCGAGGGCACACGCCCTCGGCCCGCGTGATCCGGCGCAACCTCGGAAGCCCGACCGGAACGCCTCAGGCGGGACGCTTCGCCGCGGTCGCGCCGAGCTTCTTCACTTCCGGCATCGTGCGGAAGACGAGGTCCCACAGCGGCGAGGAGACACCGAAGCCGCCGTCGTGATCGGCGTGGTGGTGCAGCATGTGGTGCCGCTTCAAGAACTTCCCGAAGCGGGAGGTCTGCTTGAAGTGGTGCACGGCGTAGTGCGTCCCGTCGTAGCAGAGGTACCCGACGGCGAAGCCCGCGAAGAGCGGGTGCGCGAAGCGGAGGCCCACCACGGCGGTGAAGAGCGAGAAGAAGATGACCGCAAGGGGGACGCTCGTGAGGAGCGGCATCACGAGGCGGTCCTTGTCGTTCGGGAAGTCGTGATGCACGCCGTGGAGGAGGAAGTGGATGCGCTTCCCCCAGGCCGTGTCGTTGGTCCAGTGGAAGACCCAACGGTGCAGGACATACTCGGCGAACGTCCACGCGAGCACGCCCGCCACGAATGTCGCGGCGATGCTCGACACACTCAGCTCGTATCGCGCCGAGCTCCGGTAGAGCACGAAGAGCACGACCGGAATCCAGACGACGAACGGCGTCGACGGGTGGATGCGCGAGAACTTCTCGAGGAAGTCGTTCTCGAACATCCGACACGTCTCGGGACGCTTGCTTCGCTCCATCGTCTCGCTCACGGTCACTGCTCCCGGCCTCGAGTCGCGCTCACGCTAGAGTGCAAATCAGGTGCGCGCAACCCCGCTCGAGCTTTTTTGCGGCGCCGAACGCGGTCGCGCGACGCCCGAGACCTCGGATGCGCTTGCCCGGGCTGCCGTCTCTCGGATTCCCGCAACCGGTGCCGGTGCGCGGTGACGTGGCGCAGGACCTTCGCGAGCTCGTTCGCGCGCGCGCGCCGCGCCGCCGCGATGCGCGAAAACCGACGCGCGAATGCCGCGCGACCCGGACCGGAGCCCTCCGTGGCTGCGTTCGTCCCGTGCCGCGGCCGTGACGCGGGGCGAACGCGAACGAGGAGTGACGAGCTTCCTCTCCCGCCGTGAAGTGCCGAGAATCCCGCGACGTGGACGCGTTGCGGACGCGTCGGAGGAGCGCGTCCGGACCATGGAATGTTTCGTTCGTCGCAATCGACCCTTGACGCGGCGCCGAGACTTGTAGAGTACAGGGTCCCTCCCATGGCCGACCAGGACAGGTTTGCGCGTGCACTCGTCGCGGTAGCTCGTGGGCTCGGACGCATCGCTCGGGAGCGTGCGCGAGCCGGCGACGTGACCCCGCAGCAGGCGGAGACGCTGCAGCTCATCGCCGAGCGCGGCGCGCTCTCGACCTCGACTCTCGCGGAGATGCTCGGCATCGATCCGTCGACCGCCAGCCGTAACCTGTCGGGCCTCGAGCGAGTGGGCTACATCACTCGCCAGAAGGGCTCGGAGGACGGCCGGCAGACCGACGTCCGCCTCTCGCCGCGTGGTCGCCGTGCGGCCCAGAGCGTGACGAACGGCGCCGCGTCGGCGTTCGCGTCGATCCTCGACAAGGTGCCGCGCGCGGAGCGCGCGCGCGTCATCGACGCGCTCGAAGTGCTCGTCCGCGTGATCGAAGGCGAGAAGCCGCGCTGACGGGCGACGGCCTCGCCGAGCGCGGGAAGACGGAAGACGGAAGACGAAACGTCTCCCCGCTGCGAGAGAAGACGGAAGGCGACGGTCAGCGACGGAGCATCACAGATCGCCCTCGAACCGCCGCCCCGACGGCACGACGAAGCTACGGCCGACCGTGACGGCCGTGCCGGCGAAGGCGGGCACGCGCGCGTTCTGGAACGCGACCTGGACGCAGCGCCCCGAGCCCGTTCCCGGGTAAGGGCCCCCGTCGACGACGGCGCTCGAGACGGCGCCGCTCGGCGCGAACGTGACCGAGACGTGCCCCGGCCCGGACGCGTCGCTCGCGCAGTGCGCGACCGACACCCGCGCGAGCGCGCTCGCGGCTGCGCTGCGGTCGAACGGAGCGAGGCCGCCCGTGTTGCCGTTCCACGGCACGGTCTCGGTCCCGTCGAGCGCGACGAGCTGCGGCTCCCAGCGCACGTCGACGCGGCCGACCTGCTGGCGCGCGCCGGACAACGTGAACGGGACCTCGCGCGTCTCGCCGAACGCCTTGATCGTGACGCGTCCCGAGACCGGACGCGTCTCGCCCGCGTTCACGCGCGAGACCTCCACCACGAACGAGCCCGCTTCGCTCGTCGCGAGCGCGACGGTCTCACGGTCACGCGACGCCGCGTCGACGACGCGGGCGCCCTTCAGCCGTGACACCGCGCCGGCGCGGCGCCCGCTCGGGTCGACGAGCGCGAGGTCGAGGTCGACGCCCGCGTCCCACGTCGCGCTGACGACGACGTCGCCGGTCGCCGTCTCCGGCTTGCCGACCTTCGCGAGCGCGGAGTCGACCGCCTTGCGGCGCGCACCGTCGATGCCGGCGAGCCACCGCTCCGCGCTCTTGTCGCGCCCCGCGCTCCGCTCGCATGCCACGGCGCGGGCCGTCGCGTCCGCGTCGGACGGGTCGATCTCCGCGGCCGCCACGTGGAACGCGCATGCCTCGGGACGGCCCGCCCGCTCGTAGCTCCGCGCGATCGCGGTCGCGAGGACGACCGCCTCCTTGCCCGAGAGCGCGCTCGCCGCGAGCGCGCCACCGAGGATGCGGAGCGACGTCTCGCGGTCGCCGCGGCGCGCGGCGAGGTCGGCACGCGCGAGGATCACGTCCTGGTCGAGCGGGTCGCGCTGCGACCACTTCTCGAGGACCTCACCGAGCTCCTCGAGCTGTCCCGAGAGGGCGAGCACGCGCGCGAGGTCGCGATGCTTGCCGCGCTCGTCGGGCGCGGCCTGGACGGCGGCACGCGCCTTCGCGACCTTGTCCGATGCGACTGCGGGGGCCGCGTCGGTCGAGATCGTGGCCTTCCGGACCCAGATCTTCTTCATGAACTGCCCGCCGCGCGGCGGCGGACGCCACGAGGGCGGCGGTGCAGCGCGACGAGCCGCGGGCGCCGTCCGGGGAGCTTCCTCGTCGGCGAACGCACGCGGCCCCATCGTAGCCGCGGGCTTCGCCGGCGCGGGCGCCGGCGAGACCGACGACTCGGCCGCGCGACCGCCGCCACCGAACCCGGAGCCGAACGCGTTTCCGAGGAGCCCGTCACCGGGCGCGTCCTTCTTCGCCTTCTCGGCGAAGATCTCGTCGTCGGCCGAGTCGTTCGGCGCCGGTTCCTTCGTCGCGACGACGGTGCCCGCCGCGGCGACCTCGCCGGTCCACGACGGCGCGTGCGCGGCGCGCTCGATCCCGAACGCCTTGAACATCGCCTCGCTCTCGAGGACGAGGAGCGACGTGTACCGCGACGGCACCGCGTACCGGCGCGACAGCGCGACGAGCTCGGCGCGTGCGCCGTCCCCGGGTGCGCGCTCGCGATCGGCGATCCGCGAGGCTGCGTAGAGCCGCGGGACGAAGGCGTTGCCTTCGTCCGACGAGAGCTTCACCTCGATCGGATAATGGGCCTCGAAGGGCTCGCCGCCGACCTTGCCCTTGAGCACGACGTCGCCCTTCGGGAGCGCGCCGCGGCGCACGCGCGCGGTCACGATCGCCTCCGCGCCCGCCCGGATCGGCGGGAGCACCGCCGGCGCGATGTCGTGGAGGTCGTCCGGGAGCGTCAGCGCGACGTCGCGGAGCGTCGTGCCGTAGCTCGCGGCGAGGACTTCGAGCGCCGTCGACTCGAGGCGCTGGCCCGGCTGGTAAGGGACGACGACGCCTCCCCCTCCCCGCGCGATTTCGCCGAGAAGCTTCGTGTCGGCGTCCGCGCCGAGCGGCACGGTGACGACCTGGGCGCGCGGATCGTCGAGCGCGTCGGCCACGCCCGTCGCGACGCGGTCGGCGGACCGGTAGCCCGCCGTCGCGACGCCGTCGCTCACGACGACGACGCGGAGGTCGCGGGCCTTGTCGCGACCGCTCAGATGCGCCGCCGAACGCACCGCGTTCACGAGGTCGCTCGCGCCGTCCGGCGTGACGCCGGCGAGGAACGCGTCGACGTCGTACGCCGCGGGGGCGCCCGGCGCCGCGAAGCCGCCCGGCATCGCCTTGCAGCTGATGTCGCACGCGAGGACGGTGATCCGATCCCGCCGGTCCATCTCCTGCGCCATCTGCTGCGCGAGGCGCTTCGCGCGGGCGAAGCGCTCGCCGAACATCGCGCGCCCGGCGTCGACGACGATTACCTGGTCGCGCGGTTTCACGTCGGCCCACTTCGGCAGCTTCGGCCGGATCGCGAGCGCGACGAACGCGTCGTCCCCGACCGGGTCCTTGCCGACCGCGCCGTCCTTTCCGTTCGGCGGCGCGGCCTTCGCGACCGGCGCGCTCGTCGTCTCGCCCGGCACGTAGGCCCAGGTGCTGAGGTCCGACTTGCGGTCCTCGAGCGCGTACTCGATCGCGAGGTCGCCCGACGGCGTGAACGACGACACCTTCGTCTTCATCCGTTCCGCGTTGCCTTCGAGGGCGTGCTCGAGCTCGTAGCCGCGGACGCGAACCGGGGTCTTCGGATCGTGGCCGAGGACCTGCGCGTCGACCTGGAAGTCGTCGATCGTGAGCTTGCTCGAAGCGCCCTGCGGCAGCGGGTAGACGTACCTCCGCGAACCCGAGACGACCGGCGCAACGGTCTCGGTGTACGCGATCACGACGCGGCGCGAGCCGCGCTTCGGGATCGGGAAGATCCGGAGCTCGAAGCGTCCGCCGCGCTGCCATTCGAGCAGCGCCGGGTCGTGCCACGGCCCGGGGACCCAGACGATCTCCTCCTTCGGCTTCGGAGCCTTCGGCGCGGCGTTCTGGATCGCGCCGCGCCAGATCGCGGACGCCTTCGCCTTGTCGATGAACTCGCCGTCGACGAGCTTGCCGTCGACCTCGAGCGCGAGGCGCTCGATCTGCGCGCCGGGCGGGAGCGGGAAACGGTAGATGCCCTCGAGCTCGTCGTCGGTGTCGTTCCGGAACTCTTCGTCGATCTCCGTGCGGGCGACGTTGCCCGCGATCCGGACCTTCACCGCGTGCTTGGCGAGGTGGACCGCGTGGTCCTTCTCGTCGGTCTTGCCCGGCCGCTTCGCGCGGAGCTCGCCGAGGCCGCTCGCCGGCGCCTCGCCGTCTTCGTTGTGGGTCGAGACGAGCTCGGAGCCGAACGCGGCGCGCTGCGCGAGGTCGTTCGCCGGTGCGACGTCGACGCGGCCGTCCTTGAACGCGACGCCCTCCTGGCCCGCGGAGATCTTCTCCCGCTTGCCGCTCGGCGTCTCGACCTCGACCTCGCCGCGCAGGACCTCGACGTTCGTGCGATCGGTCGCGCTCGTGACGGAGATCTTCGTCCCGAGCACACGGACCGCGCCGGACGGCGTCTCGATCCGCGCGGCAGGCGCGGCTTCGACGTGCTCGACGTCGGCGAGGATCGCGCCGTCCTCGAGCGACACGGTGCGCGGCTTGTCGCCGATGACGAGCTTCGTCGCGCGGTCGAGGACGACGACGCTGCCGTCGTCGAGCTCGAGGCGCGCACGCGTCCGCCCGTCGGTGACGAGCTCCATCCCGGCCTTGATCTCGGCGCCTTCGGCGAGAGCCGACTCGCCGCTCTTGCCGTTGACCGAGAGGCCGCCGGTCTTGTCCGCGCCCGCACGGGCGATCTTCGCGACCTTGCCGTGCCATGCGCGCGAAGCGACATCGACCGGCGCGGCCTTCTTCGACGCGAGCGAGAAGCCGACCGCGGCGCTCACCGCGACGCTCGCGAGCGCCCCGAGGAGCAGCCACGTCCCACGCTTGCCGCGGCCCCCGAACGTGAGCGGCGAAGGCATCGGGACCGGCGCGACGGGAGCCTTCTCGCTCGCGCGGAGACGCGTCTCGCTCGTGCGCGTGTCCTCGCCCGACGCGGCGACGGCTTCGGCGCTCGGCACGATGCGGGGCGAAGCGAGCGCCGCATCGGCCGCGGCGCTCACGAGCCGGTGGGACAGCACGTCGTCGAACGCGACGTCGTCGCCGGCATGCGCGAGACCCTCGGCGAGCCGTTCGAGCTCGAACTGCCCGTCACGGCATGTGTCGCACGACGCGACGTGCGCGGTGAGCCCTTCGCTCGCAGAGCCCTCGAGGAGCCCGACCAAGTCTTCCTGCAGGCGGAGACAACGCGTGCCGCTCATCGTCCTTCCTCCTCGAGCAACTGGGACACGGCGCTCGCGATGCGGCCTCGCGCGACCTCCTCGCCGATGCTGCACGCGGCGGCGACGCCTCGTGCGTCGAGACCGCCGACGAGGTGGAGCACGAGGGCCTCGCGCTCGGTCGGCTTCAGGCGCGCGAGCGTGCGCCGCGCGAGCACGGCGTCCGCGACGGGGTCACGGCGCGTCTGCGGACCGGTCTCCTCCCCGATCCCGCGCGACGTGCGCCGCGCGCCACGCGTGCTCTCGGCAGCGCACGCGGTCCGGACGAGCCCGAGCAGCCATACGCGCGTCGCGCTCGCGTCCGCGTCGCGACGCGGGCTCTTCGCCGCTTCGCGCGCGACCTGCTCGAGCGCGCGCTCGACCGCGGCTTGCTCGCCGAGGAACGCCATCGCGACACGCGCGAGAAGCGGTCCGTGCTCGCGCAGGTGAGCCCCTACGCCGGCCTTCTCTTCGTGCTCCCCCACCGCCCGCTCCGCGTGTGTCCCCATGACATCGCGGTTCTACGGCCACGGATACGAAAAGATCTGAGCCGGAGCGGTCTCCCGCCCGCACCCTCCCGGCCTCGCGGGAAAGGCTGGCTATTTCGAGCCGAACGGCAGCCGTTCCTGCTGCATCCGGCCGGGGACCTTCTCGGCTTCGCTCTGTTCGAGCAGGGCCGCCTCGCGCGCGAGATCGGCCTCGACGAGGTCCTGGTTGTCGTAGGCGAACGCAAGCGCGCCGAGCACCTTCGCCCACCCCAGCGTCGGGTAGCGCTTCACGAGCGTCTCGACCGTGACGCCCTTGCGGTGCCATGCCCAGAGCCTGCGGACGGGAACCTTCGTGCCTTTCACGACGGGGCTCCCGGCGAGCAGATCGTCACGCACCTCGACATGCGGATGGTGGACCTGGACGGGCGGGAGCGCGCTCATGCTCGCGTCGTAGCCTCGAATCGACCGAAAGCAAAGTTTGGCGCCCGCGGCCGCCGACACAGAAAAGCCCGGGCCCCGCCTCTCGGCGCGGCCCGGGCACGGGCGTTCTGGCTCACGGGATCCTCCGTCGTGAGGTTTGGAGGTCCGCGATTCAGGTCGTCTTCGGGGACTCCGAGGACTCCGGCGCTGCCGCGGGCGCAGGCTTCGGCGTGCGTGGTCCGCGACCACGACGAACGTGGGGAGCGACGCCACCCTTGTGGCCGGCGGCGCGAGCTTCGTCACTCGTGAACTGGTGGGCGGTACCGGCTGCGTGCGCAGCCTTCCCTCCCTTGCTGGCGATCTCGCTGACCTTGGAGCGGTCCATGGCAGCGAAGCCGCGCGGACGGCGGGGCTTCGGGGTCTCCGTCGCGGGCGGCGGGGTGACCTCCGGCGCCGACGACTCGGACGTTTCGGGGTTCTTGGGTTCGGTGGAATTCTGATCGAACGGGTTCATGACGTAACGACTCCTCGGTGTCGGCGCGCGAGCGCTTCCCCCCGAAGAACCCCGTGCGCTCCGACGCCGTCCGGGACGGGTCGACGAAGAGCATGGAGCCCGGCCTCGAGCAGACGAGGTCGTCCGCTCTCTCGGTGGGAAGACGCGCGAGCCTTCCTGTTTGTTCCGATGCGTGGAGCGCGACAGGAGTCGCGCGGTGTGTCCGTTCTGCGTCGAGGACGAGGGCCGCTCGCCCGACGCAGACGGGCTAGTTCAGGAGGCGGCGGGACAAGTGCCGCACCGCTTCCGCGGTCGCCTGCGCGATCTGAGCCTGGACGACGGAGTCGGGTGCGGCTTCGTCGACGAGGATTCCGAGCTCGCCGCCGTCGGCGAAGAAGCCGCCGGCCTGATGATCGTCCGCCGTGTCCTTCTCGAACGTGACGGCTTGGATCGGCAGGTCGAAGGCTTTGCCGCCCACGACGACGCGAACGAAGCCGAGCAGGCGGCCCTGGAGGGACGTTTGGTTCTGGGCTCCGTTTTGCATGACCCAGAACCTAAGCACCGGCAGAGCCCTGGCAACCCTTGCGCCGCAGGCGTTCGTGCATATGCGGGGCCATTTTTCACGCCCATTTCTTCGCGAGTCCTGCCGTGTATCCTCGGCGGCCCTCGGACGAGCTCATGGTCGTGCGGGGCTCGGAGGACGACGATGCAGATCGCGCTGGTTGGGCTCGGCAAGATGGGTGGCAACATGGTTCGCCGGCTGCTCCGCGGCGGACACTCCGTCGTCGCGTACGACCGAGATCCTGCCGCCGTCGCGCGTGTCGTCGCGGAGGGCGCGAAGGGCGCCGCGTCGCTCGCCGAGCTCGCGAGCCTCCTCGAGGCGCCACGCGCGGTCTGGGTGATGATCCCGCCGGGCAAGCCGACGGCGAGCACGATCGACGAGCTCGGCGGCCTCCTCGCGAAGGGCGACATCGTCATCGACGGCGGCAACTCGAACTTCCGCGACTCGATCCGGCACGCCGAAGCGCTCGCGCAGAAGGGGCTCCGCTTCCTCGACGCGGGGACGTCGGGAGGCATCTGGGGTCTCGAGGTCGGCTACTGCCTCATGGTCGGCGGCGACCGCTCCGCGTACGACCACGTGCGTCCGGCGCTCGAGACGCTCGCCCCGCCGGAGGGCGTCGCCTACCTCGGCAAGGCCGGCGCCGGACACTTCGCGAAGATGGTCCACAACGGGATCGAGTACGCGATGATGCAGGCCTACGCGGAGGGCTTCGAGCTCATGAACGCAACGGAGTTCGGCTACGACCTCCGCGCGATCACGAAGCTCTGGAACCGCGGGAGCGTCGTCCGCAGCTGGCTCCTCGAGCTCGCGGAGCGCGCGTTCGTCGCCGACCCCGAGCTCACGACGTTGAAGGCCTTCGTCGAGGACTCCGGCGAAGGGCGCTGGACGGTCAACGAGGCGATCGCCCACGCCGTCCCCGTCCCGACCATCGCGGCGTCGCTCTTCGCTCGCTTCACCTCGCGCCAGGAGAGCTCGTTCGCGATGCGCGTCGTCGCCGCCCTCCGTCGCGAGTTCGGTGGTCACGCGGTCAAGGAGAAGAACCGAGCATGAATCCGCTTCGGCGAGGGCTCATCGAGGACCGGACGGGCGACGCCTGCGCGGTCGTGATCTTCGGCGCGTCGGGGGATCTCACCCGCCGCAAGTTGATGCCTGCACTCTACAACCTGGCGGTGAGCCGGTCGCTCCCGAGCGGCTTCGCGGTCGTCGGCGTCGCGCGCCGGCCGAAGCCGGGCGATCAGTTCAAGACCGAGATGCACGAGGGCGTGGCCTCGTTCTCCCGCCGCAAGCCGGTCGATCCCGCGGTCTGGGCCGACTTCGAGCGCGGCATCAGCTACGTGCAGGGCGCGTTCGACGAGGCGAAGACGTACGCGGACCTCAAGGCCCACCTCGCGCAGCTCGACGAGGAGCGCGGCACGCGCGGCAACGCCCTCTACTATCTCGCCGTCCCGCCCGCCGAGTTCGGCGTCATCGTGAAGAACCTCCGCGAGGTCGGTCTCATCTCCTCGCCCACCGCTCACCGCGAAGGCGGCCCGTGGACGCGCGTCGTGATCGAGAAGCCGTTCGGCCACGACCTCGCCAGCGCGCAGGTGCTGAACGACACGATCGCCGACGCGTTCGACGAATCGCAGGTCTTCCGCATCGACCACTACCTCGGCAAGGAGACGGTGCAGAACCTGCTCGTCTTCCGCTTCGCGAACAGCTTGTTCGAGCCGATCTGGAACCGCGAGCACGTCGACCACGTCCAGATCACCGTCGCGGAGGACATCGGCGTCGAGGGGCGCGGGAAGTTCTACGAGCAGACCGGTGTGACGAAGGACATCGTCGAGAACCACCTGATGCAGCTCCTCTGCCTGACCGCGATGGAGCCGCCGATCTCGCTCGCCGCCGACGCGGTCCGCGACGAGAAGGTGAAGGTCCTCCGCTCGCTCCGGCCGATGGAGCGCTCGCTCGTCCAGGAGAACGTCGTCCGCGGCCAGTACGGCAAGGGCTTCGTCCGTGGCGAGGAGGTGCCCGGCTACCGCGAGGAGCCGGACGTCGCGAAGGACTCGCGCGTCGAGACGTTCCTCGCGATGCGCGTCTTCGTCGACAACTGGCGCTGGGGCGGCGTCCCCTTCTACGTGCGAGCGGGCAAGCGAATGGCGCGCCGCGTGACGGAAATCGCGATCCAGTTCAAGAAGGTGCCGCACACGCTCTTCCGCGCGCCGGACGGCGGCATCTCCCCGAACGTGCTCGCGATGCGGATCCAGCCCGACGAAGGGATCGCGCTCCGGTTCACGACGAAGGAGCCGGGCCAGCACACGGTCCTCCGCGACGTCGCGATGGACTTCCGCTACGGCAGCGCGTTCGGGTCGAACACGCCCGAAGCGTACGAGCGGCTCCTCCTCGACGCGATGCGCG
The DNA here is from genome assembly GCA_039809485.1 of Polyangiaceae bacterium. Classification (GTDB taxonomy): domain Bacteria; phylum Myxococcota_A; class Polyangia; order Polyangiales; family Polyangiaceae; genus Labilithrix. The sequence goes on from JBDHVE010000010.1 coordinate 42,731, forward strand.
GCGAGGCGACCCTCTTCACGCGTCGTGACGAGGTCGAGGGCCAGTGGGAGTACATCGACCGCGTCTTCGAGGCCTGGCGTGCGGGCGCGAACGCTCCCCCGCCCCTCTACCCCGCGGGATCGTGGGGCCCCGAGCAGGCCGACGACCTCATCGCGCGCGACGGGCGGCGCTGGAGGAAGCCGTGAGCCTGGCGACGAACCTCATCGCGCGGATCGAGAAGGAGCTGCGCGACGTGTGGGCGGCGCCCGACCCGAGCGGGATCCCCGTCTCGCGCGTCTGCACGATGAATCTCGTCGTCGTCGCGGGCTCGCTCCACACCCGCGACAAGTACACGCGCGTGGTCGACGACGTCACCGCGAGCATCCCCGCGCGTGCGATCGTCTCGGCCGTCGTGCCGGACGAGCCGGGCGACGTCCTCGACGGGAGCGCTACGGCGGTCTGCTACCTCCACGACGGCAAGAAGGTCTGCTCCGAGCGCGTCCTCCTCGAGGCGAAGGGGAGCGCGAGCGCGCGCGTCGCGAGCGCGATCGAAGCCCTCCTCGTGCCAGAGATCCCCACCGCCCTCGTGTGGCTCGGACGCGTGCACGTCGACGACCCGATCTTCGAAGCGCTCGCCGAGAACGCCGACCGCGTGCTCCTCGACAGCGAGTACACGTCGCTCGCGAGCCTGCTCCACGTCGCGCGCTGGGCCCGCGAGCACGTGGCGCGGCTCCACGTCGGCGACCTCGCGTGGACGCGGCTCGCGCCGTGGCAGGAGCTGCTCGCGCGCTTCTTCGATCCGGCCGACACCCAGCCGCTCGCCGAGCGCGTCACGAAGATCCGGGTCCACCAGGCGTCCGAGCACGGCGCGCGGCTCGGGCCGGAGCCGGCGCTGATGCTCGGCTGGATGGCGACGCGCCTCGGCTGGAAAGCGCGCCGCGCCTCCGGCACCCTCGCGTTCGAGCGGCCGGACGGCGGGACCGTCGCGCTCGAGATCGGCGCCGTCCCTTGCCCGCAGGGCGTCGCGCCGCTCGCGCTCGCGGAGCTCGTCGTCGAAGCGACTGCGGACGCGGGAGGCCTCATGCGCGGCTCCATCACGCGCGACCTCGCGAGCGGCGCTTCGATCCCGCCTGCCGCCGAGGGCGAAGCCACGTTCGGGATGACGCTCGACGCCGACGTGATGCGCTGGCGGCTCGAGTCGCCGAACGGGCACGTCGCCGAGCAGCGCGTGCGCCTCGGTACGAACAAGGCGGCGAAGTGGCTCGAGCGCACGCTCCACCGCCAGGCGAAGGACGCTGCCTTCGACGAGGCGGTCGCGTTCGCGGAGCAGATCGTCGACGATGGGCTCACGGCAGCCTGAGGCTCGCGAGGAGGCACGCGCATGACGACGAAGGTGGTCCCGGGGCTCCTCATCGCTGCACCTGATCCGGCACATGCCGCGCACGAAGCGGCCGGCCGCTTCGCGAAGGCGATCCGCGAGGCGTTGCGCGATCGCGGACGTGCCGCGATCGCGCTCTCGGGAGGCAGCTCCCCGATGGAGGCTTACGCGCAGCTCGCGCGCGAGAACATCGACTGGTCGCGCGTGCACCTCTACTGGGTCGACGAGCGCGCGGTCCCGCCGGACCATCCGCGCAGCAACGTGCGCGCGATCCGCCAGGCGTTCGTCGAGAAGGCGAACATGCCGGAGGCGAACGTGCATCCGCTGGACGGCGGCGCGGCGGATCTCGAGGCGGCCGCGGCGGCCTACGACGGCATCCTCCGCGACACCGTCGCCGCGAAGCTCGGCGGCCTCCCCGCCCTCGACCTCGTCGTCCTCGGCGTCGGCGACGACGGTCACACCGCTTCGCTCTTCCCGGGCGATCGCACCGTCCACGTCACCGATCGGCTCGTCGCGGCGGTGCCGCCGGCGCCGTCGCGGGAGGCGCGCCTCACGCTGACGGTGCCCGTCCTCGAGAACGCGCGCGCGACCGTGCTGCTCGTCCTCGGCGCGTCGAAGAACGCCGCGCTCGAGCGCGTCTGGGCCGTGAACGGCACGGTCGAGGAGACACCGGCGCGCATCGTGCGCGGCTTCCGTGGCTCGGTGACGTGGGTCATCGACCGCGCCGCCGGCGGGATGGGCTGATCGCCTTGACGAGCCACTACGACGACATCGTCATCGGCGCAGGAATGGGCGGGCTCACCGTCGGCGCGCTCCTCGCGCGCTCCGGCCGGCGCGTCTGCGTCCTCGAAGCCCACGACCAGCCCGGCGGCTACGCGCACACGTTCACCGTGCGTGGCTTCAAGTTCTGCGCGCAGGTCCACTACATCTTCAACTGCGGCGAAGGCGAGCCGATCCACGACATCCTCGTGCGGCTCGGGCTCGCGCACCGGATCGCGTTCGAGCGGCTCGACCCCGAGGGGTTCGATCACGTCGTCGTCGGCGGCTCGCGGTTCCGGATCCCGAGCGGGCTCTCGAAGTTCCGCGAGCGCCTCATCCACTACCACCCGCATGCGGCGGAGCCGATCCGGAAGTACTTCGCCGTCATCGGCGCGATCGGCGACGAGCTCGATCAGCTCGGGGACGTGCCCGAAACGCTCTCCCCACGCGTGATCGCGAAGGGCCTCTATCGGTTCCGCCACCTCGTCCGCTACCTGCGCTGGACGCTCGGCGACCTCTTCGAGCACGTGAAGATGCCCGAGCAGGTCCGCGCGATCCTCGCCGGCCAGTGCGGCGACTACCTCCTGCCGCCGCGCGACGTCTCGCTCCTCCTCCACGTCGCGCTCGTCGTGAACTACGACCGCGGCGCGTACTACCCGAAGCAGCACTACTTCCACTTCGTCGAGGCGATCGCCGACTACGTGCGGAACGCGCCGGGCTCGACCCTGCTCCTCGAGCACGAGGTCGAGCGGATCGAAGTCGACCGCGGGCGCGTCCGCGGCGTCGTGACCAAGGACGGCAATCGCTTCACGGCAGACCGCTTCATCTCGAACGTCGACCCGCAGATCACGGCGCGGCTCGCCGGCGAGCAGCACTTCGCGAAGCACCGCGAGCGCCTCCGCTACGAGTACTCCTGCGGAACGTTCACGATCTACCTCGCGCTGAAGGACCTCGACCTCCGCGAGCACGGGTTCGGCAGCCACAACACGTGGCACTACCCGCATGCCGACATCGATCGGATCTACGACGACCAACTCCTCCGCGGGAACCTCGACGACCCGTGGCTCTTCCTCTCGACGCCTACGTTGCACTCGGGCGAGCCGGGGCTCTGTCCGCCCGGTCACCAGATCCTCGAGATCGCGACCTCCTGCGACCACGACACCTGGGCGCGGCTCCGGAAGGGCGACCGCCGCGCGTACAACAAGGAGAAGAAGAAGGTCCGCGAGCGCATCCTCGACGTGCTCGAAGCGCAGTACGTCCCCGGCCTCCACGATCACATCGCGCTCTCGCTCTCGGGGACGCCGGCGACCAACGCGCGCTTCTGCCGCGCGCCGGCGGGGAACGCCTACGGCGCCGCGCTCACGCCGAAGAACGTCGGCTTCGGACGCGGGCCCTACCGGACGCCGCTCGAGAACCTCTGGATGGTGAACGCCACCGCAGGGTTCCCGAGCGTCGCCGGCGTGATGGGCGCCGGCTTGCGTCTCTACGAGCAGCTCAGCGCACCGGGTTGACGTCGAGCGGGAACACGTAGCGGCGCGTGTCGAGGATGCCCGACTCGAGGGGCTTCTCCGCGAGCTGCCGCTTGTGCTCGTTCTCCAGGTAGCGCCAGAAGTCGGGCGTGTTCCGCTTCACCTCGAACTGGCGGCGGAGCTCGACGCGCGCCTCCTTCGACGCGCGCGCGGCCGAGACGACCTCGGACATCTTCTCGACCGGCACCTTCAGGAACAGCTCCGGGAAGCTGCCGATGTGGCCGCGCACGACGGACATCGAGTCGAGCTCCGGACGCCGGGCGAGGCCCGGGAGCGAGTCGCCGACGACGCGTGTGTTCGACCAGTAGATCCGGTTCGCGAGCACGGTGTACTCGAGCGGCCTTTCACCGCCCTCGATCGTGACCCACGTGACGTCGGGGAACGCGTCGCTGATCTTGCCGCGGTCGAGCGTGAGCGTCACGAGGGCGTCCTCGATCTCGTCACGCGTCGAGGGGCTCTCCACCGGCTGGCGCGGGGCCGCCGTCGGGTCGGCGTCGAGACGCGTGAACCCGGCGATCTCGGACCCGAGATACTTCCGGACGCGCGCGACGAAGTCCTCCATCGGGCGCTGCGGATCGAGGCCCTGCGTCCCGCCCGGCAGACCCGTGCCGCGCATCGGCGTCTCGGTCCAGCGCGCGAGGCCCGGCGTGAACTGGAGGCGGAGCGCATCGCGCTTGTCCTCCGGGAGGAAGAGGAGGAACAGGTCCTCGCCGTGCGCGCGGACGTGGCTCATCGTCCGCCACGTGTTCAGCTTGTGCGTGATCGCGGCCCAGGGCCGGTAGAGCACGACGAGATCGTAGTAGAGGCGCTCGAAGTTGCCGTAGTCGAGCACCCAGGCGGTCTCGGGGAACTGCCCCATCGGGCCCTGGTGGGCCGAGGCGTTGTCGTGGTGACGGAACACCGTGATCCACGCGTTCTTGTCCTTCTTGCCGCCGTCCCAGAGGTCCTCGATGGTGAGGCCGTTCGGGTGGAGGCGCTTGATTCCGGCTTCGAACGCCTCCTCGAAGGCGCTGTCCTTGAAGAGCGACGACGAGGTCGGGTCGAGCGCCCAGAAGAAGCGGCTGCCGAGGCCCGGATCGATCGCGGAGGGATCCGAATCCGGCTTGAGGAAGAGCGTGAAGAAGCGGTCGCGGATGGCGTAGGTCGCGCTCGAGCCGTTGCAGACGTCGCCCTTCACCATCGCCTCGATGAGCTGCTGGCTCATCTCGAGCATGAACTGGTAGCGGATCTTCCCGGGGATCTTCTCGAAGTACTCGAACGGGTTCAGGCCGCCGTAGCCGGGCACGCTGTCGACGTTCCAGCTCGTGTCGAGCAGGAGCTCTCGCCAGCGATCCTTCACGTCGGCATCGAGGTGGACGACGGTGTGGTCCTTCGCGGTGACGAGCTGCGTGTGCTTCTTCAGGCGGTAGGTGAAGGGGCCCTTCGGATCGTCGCTCGGTCGCTCGGTCACGATCTCCTTCACCGGACCGGTCTTCGTCGAGGAGCGCACGAGCTCGAAGAAGTCGCCCTTTCCCTTCGCGCTGTCGTCGATGTGGAGGCGCGCGAAGAAGACGTGCTCGAAGATGTAGCGAGCGGCGAGCTTCGCCTTCGGCGAGTCCTGGTTCAGGAACGCCTCCCACTCGGCGACGGCGGCGGGATCGCGCGGCGCCTCGAGCGCGGCCTGCGCTTCTTCGCTCGGACCGTGCGCGCCGTTCGCGAGCCAGTCGGCGAGGACGCGCGACTCGGCGTCGGGGATCGCGGCGAGACCGAACGGCATGCCCATGCCCTGGGTCGCGAGCCGTGCGTCGAGCTCCTGCTTCGTGTCGACGCACTGGTAGTCCATCGTCGCGACGTTGCTCTCGTAGAGCTTGAACGCGTTCTCCAGCTCGAAGCCCGCTTGGTTCGACTTCCCGTGCTCGAGCAGCTTGAACATGATCGAGTCACGTCCGCCGTCGGTCACGGAGTAGAAGCCCTTCTGCCGGAACCCCTCGGTGCTCGTCGCATCCTTCAACCGCATCGGTCCGGTCTCGTGCGAGCGGACCGTCTGCGCGAAGTAGTTCTGTGCGTTCGATCCGCGGTCGGCGCCTTCGAACGACGTGAGCTTCAAGTTGCACGGCGACGTCGAGCAGCCGTGGCAGGTCACGCACCGCTTGCCGAGGATCGGCTGCACCTCGTCGAGGTACGTGTCGTGAGGTCCGCCCCGCGGCGTGAACCGGTTCCCCGGCCGATACAGGCTCGCGCCCGACTCTTCGGTCGAAGCGCTCCCGGAGGAGTCGTCGTCGGACTCGCCGGTCTGGCAGCCGAGGAGGGCGACGGCGGAAGCGACGAGCAAGCCGCCGAGGGCGGGGACCGAGAAGCGGAGCGCACGGAAACGCATCGTGCGATCCCCTCCTCACGATCCGTTCCGCGACCGCGGCCGTTCGACGAAGTCACGCCGAGCCCGGAAAAGACGTTGCGCCGCGTGCAGCATGGACGCCGCTCCCCCAGGTGCGCCTGGTCGGTGAACCTGAGCACACGTCGGCCCACGTGCGGCCGGGAGACCAACACCGCGGTGCTGCGCCGAGCCGCGGGACAGAACACGACGCTGGGTCGACGGACGACCACCTCGCGCGACGGGGCAGCACGTTCGCACGCCGGATCTCCGCGGATCTCCGCGGGCGGCACGAAATGTGGACCTCGACCGGGCATGATCCGCTCGTTGTTGCTGGTCCTCGCGATGCTGGCCGCAGGCTGCATCGCGGAGCCCGACGTCAAGCAGGTCCCCCAGCGCGACGACACGCCGTCGGACCTCCCCGACCCCGCGCCGGAGGGAACCGGAGGCTCGAACCCCGGCGCGCTCGCCCCGAGCGGCGAAGGCGTCGGCACGGAGCCCGCCGCCTCGGAGCCGGCGCCCCCGCCCGCGCCCGCGAAGGACAAGGACAAGAAGCCCAAGGGCAAGGACGACTGACGACGGGCCTTTCCGTCTTGCGAGCTGCGGCGCGCATGGGCAATCTACGCGCCCCATGCCCGCCGCCCTCTCGAAAGACGTCCTCGCCAAGGCTGCCACCGTCGCGCGAGGGCTCGCGATCGACGCCGTCCACGCCAGCTCGAGCGGCCACCTCGGCCTGCCGCTCGGGTGCGCCGAGATCGGCGCCGTCCTCTTCGGCCACGCCCTGCGCTACTGCCCGAAGCACCCCGCCTGGATGAACCGGGACCGGTTCGTCCTCTCGGCCGGGCACGGGTCGATGTTCCTCTACGCCTGGCTCCATCTCGCGGGCTACCCCGAGATGACGATGGATGAGCTGAAGCGCTTCCGTCAGCTCGGGTCGAAGACGCCGGGTCACCCGGAGCTCGAGCACGCGCCGAACGGGATCGAGACGACGACCGGCCCGCTCGGACAGGGGATCGCGAACGCCGTCGGGATGGCGGTCGCGGCGAAGATGGCCGAAGCGCGGTTCAACACGAAGGAGCACACGATCTTCGATCACAAGATCGTGGTCCTCGCCGGCGACGGCTGCATGCAGGAAGGCGTCGCGCTCGAGGCCCTCGCCTTCGCGGGCCACCAGCGCCTCGACAACCTGATCCTCATCTACGACTCGAACGACGTCACGCTCGACGCGATGGCGAAGGAGACGCAGAGCGAGGACACCGCGAAGCACTACGAGTCGCTCGGGTTCGAGGTCGAGACCGTCGACGGTCACGACATGGACCTCTTCCTGAACGCGTTCACGCGCGCGAAGAAGGCGGGCAGCGGCAAGCCGCAGCTCATCATCGCGAAGACGCTCATCGGCAAGGGGATCCCGGAGGTCGCCGGTACCCAGAAGGCGCACGGCGAGGGCGGCGCGAAGTTCGCGGACGCGGCGCGCAAGAACCTCGGTCTTCCCGAGGAGCACTACTTCGTCTTCCCCGAGGTGCGGACGTACTTCGCCGAGCATCAGAAGGAGCTCGAGGCCGGCTTCGAGGCGTGGTGCAAGACCTTCGAGGCGTGGAAGACGGCGAATCCGGAGCTCGCGAAGCAGCTCGCGACCGCGCGCGCCTCCGCGCACACGATCGCGGCCGACACCGCGAAGCGGACGTTCGACGTGAAGGCGCTCTTCGACGCGATCCCCCCCTTCCCTGCCGACACGAAGATCGCGACGCGCAAGGCGGGCCAGGACGTGCTCCAGCCGATCGCGAAGGCGACGCCGCTCCTCGTCGGCGGCAGCGCGGACCTGTACGGCTCGACGCTGAACTACATCGGCGACCTGAAGGCCGGCGACGACGACTTCGAGCCGGGGCACCGGACGGGGCGGAACATCCGCTTCGGCATCCGCGAGCACGGGATGGGCGCGATGATGAACGGCATCACCGCGCACGGGATCTTCCGCGCGAGCGGCGCCACGTTCCTCGTCTTCGCGGACTATCTCCGGCCGGCGATCCGACTCGCGGCGCTGAGCCACCTCCCCGTCCTCTACGTGTTCACGCACGACAGCGTCGGCGTCGGCGAGGACGGCCCGACCCACCAGCCCGTCGAGACCGTGCCCGGCCTGCGCGTGATCCCGAACCTCGACGTGATCCGGCCCGCGGATCCGGAAGAGACCGCCGGCGCGTTCGTCGCCGCGCTGGAGCGCACGGACGGCCCCACCCTCCTCGCGCTCACGCGTCAGAACGTGCCGCTCCTCTCCGAGATCCCGCTCGAGGAGCGCCGCAACGGCGTTCTCCGCGGCGCCTACGTCGCCAAGAAGGAGACCGCCGCGCTCGACACGATCCTGATGGCGACGGGCAGCGAGCTCCAGCACGCGCTCGAGGCTTCGAAGCAGCTCGGACCGGGCACGCGCGTCGTCAGCATGCCGTGTTTCCAGCGCTTCGATCGGCAGCCCGCGGCCTATCGCGAATCGGTGCTCCCGCGCTCGTGCCGGAAGCGCGTCGCGATCGAGGCGTCGGTCACCTCGACCTGGGGCAGGTACGTCGGGCTCGACGGCGTGGCGATCGGCATCGACCGCTTCGGCATGTCCGCGCCGGGCGCGACCGTCATGAAGGAGCTCGGCATCACGGCCGAGCACGTCGTGAAGGCCGCACGCGAGCTCGGCTGAGCTACGCGTTCACGGGGCGCGCCGGGACGCCCTCGGCGTAGACCCCCGGCGGGATCGAGCGCGCGACGACGCTGTGCGGACCGATCCGCGCGCCGTCCCCGATCACGACCCCGCGGAGCACCACGCAGCCGACCGCGAGACGGACGCCGCGCCCGATCCGGATCGGCCGCGGCGTGCCGGACGCGGAGCGATCGCCGATCTCGTGGAAGTCCACGTCGAGGATCATGCTCATCGGGCCGACCGCGACGTCGTCACCGACGACGACCTCGCTCGCGACGTAGATCGCGGCGCCGTGCGCGATCCGGACGCGGTCGCCGATGACGAGCGACGCGCCCGGGCGGGTCGCGAGATGCGAGCGCACCGGAAGGGAGCTGATCGACGAGCCTTCGCCGATCTCGATCCGACCGCGGTTGTCGACGAACGGGACGCCGGCGACGAAGGCGCCGTCCTTGACGACGTCGCAGGCGTGGAGGACGGCGCGCGTGCGCAGCGTCGCGAGACCGCCACGGAGCAGCTGCTCAGCTCGCTTCCACGGCAGCATCGCCGGTCTCCGCCGTGGCGTTCGGGACGAGGCGGGTGCCGGACATCGGTGCGACCGGCGCGTGCTCGCCTCCGCGCACGCGGACGACACGGAGCACCTTGGCGGGGGCGCCGGACGCGATCGCGCCGTCGGGGATGTCGCTCGTGACGACGCTGCCCGCCGCAACGACGGCGCCGCGACCGACGCGGACACCGGGGAGGACCGTGACGCGACCGGCGAGCCAGACGTCGTCGCCGATCTCGATCGGCCGTGCGCCGTCGGCCCCTTCCGCCGCGAGCGGCAGCGGGAGGTCCGTGTCGGAGAGCACGCAGTACGGCCCGATCTTCACGCGGTTCCCGATTCGGACGCGCGTCGACGCGGAGATCGACGTCCCGTAGTTCACGGTGACGGCGTCACCGATCTCGATCGCACCGCGGTGGCCGGTCGCGAGGTGCACGGTGCCGAACGCGCAGCCGACCGCGAAGTCCGAGCCGACCACGAGACGGCCGGCGTTGTCGACGTGCGGCCGGCCGAAGCAGCGTGGCCGCGGTCCGACGTGGGTGAGCGCGCGCAAGTGCACGCGCGCGAGCGCGTAGGCCGTCGCGTTGTTGTAGATCTTCACGGCGAGCGCGGCGACCGGCAGCTGCCGATCGCGCCGGTACGCAGCGACCGCCTTCCTCGCCAGGGCGAACATGTTCCCCGGTCGCTGCACGAACGACGCCGCTTCCGGTACGGAACCGGAGATCGCCCGCCTGCGGGATCACGCCCTCGGTCGAAGCCGTGCGCTGTGGGCTCACGACGTCACGTCGAGGCGAACCGTCACGCGTCAGTCGTCGACGGTCGCCTTCTTCGTCGCGTGCGCGGCAGCCCCGAGCAACCCGGCGAGCGGCTCGAGACACACCGCGACGGGGATGTTCTCGAGGAGCGGCCGCATGCGTCCCTTGTCGAGGAACGCTTCGACGAACGGGCTCCTCGCCTTACCGCGTGCAGTCGGGAAGCCCTCGGCGAAGACCGTCGCGAGAGCGGCCGAGACGCCGCCGCACAAGTAGACGCCGCCGCTCGCAAGGCTCTTCAGCGCGAGGTTCCCGGCCTCCGCGCCGTACACGCTGCACCAGAGATCGAGCGCGCGCCGCGCAGCGACGCTGCGGCCGGTCATCGCGAGCTCGACCACTTCGCGGTTGGGATCGTTCGCCTTCGCGACACGCGAGAGCGCCTCCTTCGGCTCCTTCACGCGATCGGTGCGCACGACGAAGTGGTAGAGCGTCGCGATCGTCGAGCCCGATGCGACGCGCTCGTAGCTGACGTGGCCGTGCTCCGTGGTGAGCTCCTTCAAGAGCTCGATCTCGAGCGGCGTGCGCGGCGCGAAGTCGACGTGCGACCCCTCCGTCGCACACGCGACGTGCCGCGCGCCGTCCCAGATGAACGATGCCTCGCCGAGGCCCGTCCCGGCCGCGATGACGGCGACGTTCCGCCCCTTCTTCTCCGGGCGGCCGAGATGCACGACCGCGAGCTTCGACGGCGGAGCGGCGAGCGCTCCGAGACCGACCGCGACGAGGTCGTTCAAGAGTGTGACGTGCGGGATGCGGAACGAGCGCGACACCGTCCGCGCGTCGATCACCCACGGCAGGTTCGTCGTACGGACGCGCTGGTCGACGACGGGGCCGGCGATGCCGAAGCTCGCCGCACGCGCCTGGACCTTCTTCCCGATCGCCGCCGCGGCGCCTTCCAGGAAGCGGTCGAATGCGGCCTCGAAGCTCCGGAAGGAGCCGCTCTCGAGGACCTCCTGGTGGACGACGCGCTTCCGCGCCGGCGAGAACAGGGCGAAGCGCGCGTTGGTGCCGCCGACGTCGCCGGCGACGACGAGCGCATCGGCCTTCGTCGTGCGGGCGCGGCTCACGAAACCTCCAGGGACTGCCGAGCGGACATGCGCGAGGGATAGACCACCCCGCGTCACGGTGGAAGCGGCACAAAAGCGCGACGCGCGCGCCTCGCTCGGAGGTCGCGCGCGTCCTCCGCGGGCGTGCGTGGGATCAGAGCTTCGAGATCAGCTGATCGCCCATCGCAGGCTGATCGATCTTGCCGAACCAGATGCTCCAGACCGCCTTCATGAAGTCCTGGCCCTGGACCGTCGCGGAGGTGCCCTTCTGAACCCAGATCGTGACGCTCTTCGCGCTCGCGTTGTAGGTGATGACGACGGCCGAGTCCTCCTTCACCTCTTCCTGGTTGAAGGCGCCGACGAACGCGTTGATCTTCGCCTGGTCGCCGTAGCCGTTCATCGCGAAGGCCTCACGGAGCGCCTTCTGGATCTTCGAGCTCTCGACGTCGCGGAGCATCCGCCAGGTGAACTTCTTGTCGACGTCGGCGTCGATGACCGCCTGCTTCGACTTCTGGGCGGGGCGCTCCTTCATGTCATGGCGGATCGAGTAGACCTTCGCCGTGAAGGGGCCGACCGACTTGGTGCGGACCGCGTCGCCCGTGTGGATCCAGCCCTCGGCACGCGCAGACGGCGCGAAGCCGACGAACAGGGCGAAGAGCATCGTGAGGAGGAGAGCGGGACGGATGCGGAAGCTCATGGTGGGGACCTCGGAAGCGCGAGCGTACCCGCGGCTTGGCTGACGAGACAACGGGTACGCCGTTGGACGGGGCTCCGCCGGGATTGTTCAGGAAAGCCTAGTTCGGCGGGTTCTTCCGGTCGCGGAGGTCCTTCACGGCCGTGTTGTGGTCGTCGAGGGACTCGCTGAACGTGTGGCGGCGCCCTTCGCGTGCAACGAAGTAGAGGTATTTCGTGCTCGACGGCGCGAGCACGGCCTGGATCGACTTCGTGCCCGGGTTCGCGATCGGCCCGGGTGGCAGCCCCTCGTGGACGTAGGTGCTGTAGGCGTTCATCGGGTCGAAGTTGATCGCGTGCGTCACCTTGCCCGCGTAGCCGGCGCATGCGGGCACCCGGTCCTTGAGCGCGAGGCAGCCGTAGCCGGCCGTCGGATCGCACTGGAGGACCTTCCGCTTGAACGAAGGATCGCGGAGGCGGTTCAGGAACACGCTCGCGATGACGGGGCGCTCGTCGTCGACGGCGGCCTCCTTCTCGACCATCGAGGCGAGCGTCAAAATCTCCTTCTTCGTCCATCCGAGCGAGCTCTCGAGCTGCCCGAGCCCGAGCCGATGCGCTTGCTCGAGCGCAGCGAAGCGGCGGTCCATCTCGACCTTGAGCCGGCGAACGACGTCGCGCGCATCGCTGTCCTTCGCGAGCTCGTACGTCGCGGGGAAGAGCCAGCCCTCCGCGGTCTCGGCGTCGATCGCGAGCTCGCGGAGGAGCACCGGATCCGTCGTCGCCTCGAGGAAGGCGGCCGACGAGCAGACGCCGAGCGCGTGGAGGCGCTTCGCGATCTCGAAGCGGTTCCACCCCTCCGGGATCGTGACCTTCGCGCGCGTGCCCCCCTCGAGACGCTCGAGGCGATGGACGAGCTCGCCGGGCGAGACCTCGTCGGTGAGGAGGTGACGACCGGGCGCGAACTTGGCGGCGGTGAGCGTCGCGTAGAACGCGAAGAGCCGGCGCGACTTCACGAGCCCGAGCGACTCGAGCTGCGCGATGACGTCGCTCCGCGACGCCTCCGGTGCGATGACGAGCTCGACGTCGCTCCCCTTCCCGGGCCCGGGGCTCGCCGGGTAGACCACGAGGAGATAGCTCGCGGCTGCCGCGACGAGCGCGCCGAGCACGACGAAGACCCACGTGAGGATCGACTTCGTTCGGTTCTCCTCCGGCTCGCGGCGCTTCCGCACGCGACGGCGCCGGCGCTCGCCGCGCTCGGACGAGGGCACGCCGGAGCTGCTCGACGAGCTCGATCGCGACGAGCGTGATCGCGTGCTCGGGCGGACGTCGCCGGTCTCGCTCACCCGGCCCCCCGGTCGAGCCAGGCCTGGAGGATCGTGACGGCCGACGCCTCGTCGATCCGCGCACGCGCCTTCTCGCGCTTCAGGCCGCTCGCGGTGAGCTGACGCTGCGCCTGGACCGTCGTGAGGCGCTCGTCCCAGAGCTCGATCTCGCAGCCGGTCGCATCGCAGATCGCCTGCGCGAGGTCGCGCGCGCGCCGTGCGGCTTCGCCCTCCGTCCCGCGCATGTCGAGCGGGAGCCCCACGACGAAGCGCGTGATCCCCTCCTCGCGAACGAGCTCGACGAGCTTCTCGAGGAGCGCCGGCCGCGGCTTCGCCGCGAGGAAGCCGCGCGGGTGGGCCATGAAGCCGAGGTCGTCGGCGACGGCGACTCCGACGCGCGCGGCGCCCAGGTCGAGGGCAGCGACGCGCCCACGCTTCTTCTTCGTGGAGGGATCCTTCGCCACGGGGACCCGATCGTTTACCTCACGCCCCGGCCGGCGAGAAGTCGTCCACGAGGCCAGCCCGGGTCCACAAAACCTTGCTTGACCCCGGCGCCCACGGGGGCGATAAGCCTGCGGTCTCCTCCAGGAACGCTTCCGAGCCCCGCGGATTTCCATGGCTTCCCCTCAGGTGCGCGCCGTCAAAGGCATGAACGACGTCCTGCCCGGCGAGATCGGTCGCTGGCATCGCGTCGAAGCCGCCTACCGGACCGCGATGGAGCGCCTCGGCTACCGCGAGGTCCGCACCCCGTACGTGGAGCCGACTCCGCTCTTCGTGCGCGCGATCGGCGACGCGACGGACATCGTCGAGAAGGAGATGTACTCGTTCACGCGTCACCACGACGCGCTCACGCTGCGCCCCGAGGGGACGGCGGGCGCGGTGCGCGCGTACGTGGAGCACAAGGTCCACAACAACGAGCCCGTCACGCGCTGGTACTACATCGGTCCGATGTTCCGCGCGGAGAACGTGCAGCGCGGACGCTACCGCCAGTTCAACCAGGTCGGTGCCGAGTGCTTCGGTGACCCGGGACCGGGCGCCGACGCGGAGATGATCGACGCGCTCGTCTCCTTCCTCGAGCAGATCGGGATCGCCAAGCCCGACGTCTTCCTGAACTCGATCGGGTCGGCCCAGTCGCGCGCGCGGTATCGCGAGGCGCTCGTCGGGTTCCTGCTTCCCAAGAAGGAGAGGCTCTCGGCCGACTCGCAGCGCCGGCTCGAGACGAATCCGCTCCGGATCCTCGACTCGAAGACGCCGGAGGACAAGGAAGCGTGCGAAGGCGCGCCGACGATCCTCGACTGTCTCTCCGACGAGGACCGCGCGCACTTCGAGTCGCTGAAGCGCCACCTCGACGCGCTCGGGACGCCGTACCAGGTCGACACGAAGCTCGTCCGCGGCCTCGACTACTACACGCGCACGCTCTTCGAGATCAAAGGCGCCTACGAGAAGCTCGGCGCGGGCAGCACCCTCGTCGGCGGCGGTCGTTACGACGGGATGGTCGAGGACCTCGGTGGCCCGAGCATCCCCGCGATCGGCTTCGCGGCGGGGCTCGAGCGCCTCCTCATCGCGAGCGACGTGCAGAGCGAAGCGAGCGTCGTCGACGTGTACGTCACGCCGATCGGCGACGTCGCGACCGACGCCGCGCTCGTCCTCGGCCGCGACGCGCGGAAGGCAGGGCTCCGCTGCGAGGTCGACACCCGCAAGGCGTCGATGAAGGCGATGCTCCGTCGCGCGAACGCGCTCGGGGCACGCGTCGCGCTCATCCTCGGGGACCGGGAAGTGAACGAGAACGTGGTCGAGGTGAAGGACCTCGCTGCCCAGACGCAGGAACGCGTCGGTCGCGCCGAGGTCGTCGCGCGCGCAGCCGCGATCGTCGCGACGCCGGCTCCGGCGGTGAGCGCGAAGGAGAGCGCATGAGGCTCCGCGTCCTCGGCGCTGCGTCGCTCGCTCTCCTCTTCGCCGTCTTCGCTTCCGGCGAAGCGCACGCGCAGATGGGAGGCGGCGCGCCTCCCGGCGGCGGGGGCGGCGGCCGCGGCGGTGGCCCGACCCAGAGCGCGCCCACGCGGAGCCGTAACGTCGGTCCGCAGCGCGGCGGCGCTCCCGGCGGCGACGACGACGATCAGACCTCGCCCTCGGCGCGTCCGACGTCGGAGCCCACCGCGCGCGCGCCGTCCGATCCCCTCGCCGTCCCCGAAGCAGTGCAGGGCCGGATCGGCACCGACTCGGACCTGACGCCGCCTCCGGCGGAGGGCTACACGACGCGTCGGTTCATGGGCCTCTACGAGTCCCGGACCGGCGACACGCGCGTGCGCCTCCTCCCGCCGCTCTACCTCGAGCACACGCGCGGCCTCGACCCGGCGACGGGCGCCAGCACCGACCGCACCGACCGCGAGTCGCTCGCGGGCCTCCTGTTCTACCAGCGCCGCTCGCCGAAGCTCGACGCAGACGTCCTCTTCCCGCTCGCCTGGCGCGTGCGCGACCGGGAGAACCACGTCTTCGCGCTCGGCCCGATCGCGCACCGGGAGGCGCCGGGCGAGCACGACAACTGGCTCGCGCCGATCGTGTTCGAGGGCAAGCGGAAGACCGGCGGGTACTTCCACTCGCCGGTGCTCCTCACGACCTCGCACTGGGACGACAAGGGCGCGTTCACGCTCGCGGGGCCGTACTTCCGCGATCGGACCGGCTCGGATGTCGACTGGGGCGTCGCGCCGTTCGTCTTCCACGGCGACAACGGCGACGTCGACGCGCGGAAGACGTACACGCTCATCCCGCCGCTCCTCTACTTCAACCGCAAGCGCGAGCTCTCGCAGGAGTCGCTCACCGTCGTCGGTCCCGTCATCTCGACGGAGAGCCCGAAGCGGAGCGTCTTCGACGTGGCGCCGCTCCTCTTCTACATCAAGGGGAAGCCCGAGACCGGCGGCGTGAAGGAGACGCACCTCACGCTCTTCCCGCTCTTCCACTACGGCGAGAGCCCCGAGCAGAAGCTCCTCGTCCTCCCCGGCTACCTCCGCCGCGTGACGCGCACGGCGGACACGATGCTGACGCCGTTCTACTCGCACGCGACGACACGCAACGGCGCGACCTCGCTCCACGTCGCCGGTCCCATCCTGCCGGTCTTCTACCGGAAGACCGACACGGACATCGGCTTCAAGTCGCTCGGCATCTTCCCGTTCTACTACGGGTCGAACAGCCCGACCGGTGAGGCGCTGTGGACGCCGCTCTTCGCGCGCTTCGAGAGCTACAACGTCGCGCGCACGTACTGGGCGTTCCCGAACATCGTCTACAGCCGAGACACGAAGGGCTGGGAGACGGACATCCACCCGCTCGTCTACGTCGGACGGAGCGGACAGGACAGCCACACGGTCCTCGCGCCCGTGTTCTGGGACTTCGCGAGCCCGAAGTCGCGCACCACGATCGGGTTCCCGCTCTACTGGCGCTTCGCCGACAACGAGGCGGGCACGACCCTCCAGGTCGCGGGCAACACGCTCTACCGCGAGCGACGCCGCGCCGGCGGCGGCAAGGACTGGGAGTTCCACGTCCTGCCGCTCCTCTCGTTCGGCGAGACACCGACGGGCCACTGGTGGAACGTGCTCTTCGGCCTCGCGGGGTACGACCACGACGAGGGCGTCTCCAAGATCAAGGCGTTCTGGCTGCCGATCACGGTCGGCCACGACAACCCGAACGTCGCGACCGCGCGCTGATCAGCGCGCGAGCACGCGTGCGAACGCGAGGGCGGCGGCTTCGACGTCCGCCTCCGTCGTGTCCTCGCCGAGCGAGATGCGGACGCCGCGCCTCGCGTCCTCTTCACCGAGCATCGCACGCAGCACCGGCGACGGCTCGACCGTGCCCGCGCTGCACGCCGCGCCGCTCGAGACGCTCACGCCCTCGAGGTCGAGCGCGGCGACGAGCTCGGCGCCCGACCACGCCTCGAAGAGCACGTTCGTGACGTGAGGCGCGCGCTCTCCCGAGCCCGCGACCTGCGCTCCGAGCGCCGCGAGCCGTCCTTCGAGCGCATCGCGGAGGACACGGACGGCGCGCCAGCGCTCGGGCGTCGTCTTCGCGCGCGCGGCGGCGGCGCCGAGCCCCGCGGCGGCGACGGGATCGACGGTGCCGGGCCGGAGCCCCTTCTCCTGCGCGCCGCCGAGGAGGACGGGGACGAGCTTCAGGGCGGGGCGCGTGAGGAGCGCCCCGATGCCTTTCGGTCCCCGCATCTTGTGCGCCGCGAGGCTCGCGCTGTCGCCGCCGAAGAGCGGCGCCGGGACGGAGAGCCGGCTCCATGCCTGGACGGCGTCGACGTGGAGGTGGACGCCGGCCGCGCGCGTGAGCTCCGCCGCCTGCACGACCGGCTGCACGACGCCGGTCTCGTGATTCACCGCCTGGAGCGCGACGAGCGCGACGCCGCCCTCGCCGAGCGCCCGCGCGAGGTCCTCGAGGTCGATCGCGCCCTCCGGGAGGACGCGGACCCATCGCACGCGGGCGCGGCCTTCCCCTTCGAGCGCCTCGGCGACGCGCGTGACGGACGGATGCTCGAGCCGGCTCGTGACGAGGACGCGCCGCTCGGGTGGAGACGTGACGAGCACCGAACGAAGGACGAGGTTGTTCGCCTCGGTGCCGCCCGACGTGAGCACGACGTCGCGCGGATCGACGCCACCGAGCGACGCGACGGCCGCGCGCGCATCTTCCACGATCGCGCGCGCGGCGCGTCCGTGCGCATGGATGCTCGCGGGGTTCGCCCATCCCTGCTCCGCCGCCGCGCGCATCGCGTCGAGCACTTCGCCGAGCGGCGGCGTCGTCGCGTTCCAGTCGAGGTAGACGCGCATCGGAGGGAGGCGCACCGTGTTCACGACCGGAAGAGGAAGAAACAGGAAACAGGGAACAGGCAAGAGGCAACAGGGAATGATCCGACGCGCGGCCCGGCGACGATTGCCGGTTGCCCGTTGCCTGTTTCCTGTTTCCTGTTCTCCGTCACGACTGCCGGTGCCTCTCAGCTCGCATCGACGACGACCGTCGGCGCGCGCTTCGCGACGCTGAGCGCGAACGCGGCCCCGCCGAGGTACATCCCCTCGATCGTCGCGCCCTCCTCGAGGAGTCGGACGTCGCCGCCGAGCCCGCGCGCCACGCGCCGCGCGATGGCGAGGCCGACACCCGTCCCGCCGTGCGACCGCGTCACCGACCCGTCGACCTGGTAGAACGGGTCGAAGATGCGCTCGGCGCGATCGCGCGGAACGCCCGCGCCCGTATCGGCGACGATGAGCTCGTAGGTGGTCTCGAGCGGACGCACGCGGACGCCGACGATGCCGCCTTCGGGGGTGAACTTCGCGGCGTTGTCGAGCAACTGGGAGATTGCGCGGCCGAGCCGATCGCTGTCGCCGTAGCCGGGCAGCGGACCGCGCGGGAACTCCTCGAGCATCGTGAGCTTCCGCTCCGCGAACGCGTCGGCGTGCCACGCGATCGCGCGACGAACGGTGTCGAGAAAATCGTAGTCCTTGTGGAAGAAGCGCATCTTGCCGGTCTCGAGACCGGTAACGTCGATCAGGTTGTCGAGGATCGCGCGGAGACGACGGATGCAGTCGTCCATCGCGCGCATCGCCTTCAGCTGACCCTTGTTCAGATCGCCGAGCTCCTCGTCCATCAGCATCCGGAGGTAGCCGACGATCGGCGTCAGCGGCGTCGCGAGCTCGTGGGAGATGTTCCGGTAGAACTCGGTGCGGAGGCGATCGAGCTCGCGGAGGCGCTCGTTCGCGGCGGAGAGCTCCGCGACCTTCTCCTCGAGATGGGCGACGATGCGCCCGCTCTGGATCCGGAGGCGCTCGCCGGCGAACTCCGGCGTCGACATCATGCGTTCGCGTTTCCCGCCCAGGAACGCCGCGATCTGTCGCGCGAACCCGCGCGCGTCGATCGGCTTCTGGAGGAACCCGTCGCAGCCGACCGCGAAGCTCGTATCGCGATCGCCTTCGGCAGTGATCGCGACGATCGGGACGCCGTTCAGCGACGCCTCGGTGCGGAGGCGCAGCGTGACCTCGAACCCGTCGAGCCCGGGGATGTTCAGATCGACGAGCACGATGTCGGGCCGCTGCGCGATCGCGAGACGAACGCCCTCGAGGCCGTCGGCGGCGTCGATGACCTCGTGCCCCTCCGACGCGAGCAGCTTTCGGACGAGCAGACGGTTCCGCGGATCGTCCTCGATGTGGAGCACGCGAGCCAAGACCCGCACATCCTAGCGCAGGCAGAGCCGGCTCCGTTGACCCTCTTGCCTTTCACGGCTGAAAAGCTAGGGTCGCGTGGCCCATGACGAACCCGGCGGAGCTCCTTTCCCTGTCCTTCAAGTCCGTCGCGCTTGCCGCGACCGTCTCGCTCGCGAGCCTGTCCGTGCTGGGCGGCTGCTCGCGCCTGACGGAGCCCCCTCGGCAGGACTCGATCGCGGGCGAAGGCGCGACCGCGGAGGCGAAGCAGGCCGCGAAGCCCGGCGAGGCGAAGCCGGGCGACGCGAAGGGGCAGCTCGGCGAGCGCCTCGGCGACACCGTCAAGCTCGGCCCCGACGGCAAGCTCGTCCCGGCGGAGGCGCCGAAGGACGAGGGCAAGCTCGAGACGAAGGACCTCGTCGTCGGCAAGGGCGCCGAAGCGAAGGCCGGCGACACCGTCAGCGTCCACTACGTCGGCACGCTCACCGACGGGAAGGAGTTCGACTCCTCGCGCGGCCGCAACAAGCCGTTCGACTTCAAGCTCGGCGCCGGTCAGGTCATCAAGGGCTGGGACCAGGGCGTCGCGGGCATGAAGGTCGGCGGCAAGCGCAAGCTCGTCATCCCGCCGAGCCTCGGCTACGGCGCGCGCGGCGCTCCGCCCGTCATCCCGCCGAACGCGACCTTGAACTTCGAGGTCGAGCTCCTCGAGGTCAAGGGGAACAAGTGAAGGCGCGCGGCGCCGCTCTCTTCGTCCTCGCCGCCGTCACCGCGTGCGGCGGCGGAACTCCTGGCGTCGAGTCGACCTCGACCGTCGCGCGCGCGACCGAGCCGCGTACGAACGATCCGACGGCGGCGGCCGCGGCACCGCTGTCGACGGCGACGGGTCGCCCGCCGCCGACGGCCGGCGCGGCGCAGCCGAGCACGACCTCGCCGAGCCCGACCTCGCCCGGTCCGAAGGATCCGAACGCCGCGGCGAAGAGCGAGACGAGCGTGCCCGACAAGATCTCCGCCCGCCACGTCCTCGTCATGTACATGGGCTCGCAACGCGCCCCGGCCTCGATCGTGCGCACGCGCGACCAGGCCCGCGCGCTCGCGGAAGAGGTCCTCCGCCGCGCACGCGCCGGCGACGACGTCGCCCGCCTGGCGGTCGAGTACTCGGACGAGCCCGGCGCCGGTGGACGCGGCGGCTCGCTCGGCCGCTTCGGCAAGGGCGCGATGGTGCCCGCGTTCGAGGAAGCCGTCTTCAAGCTGAAGGTCGGTGAGATCTCGGACGTCGTCGAGACGCCGTTCGGGTTCCACGTCATCCAACGCACCGAGTGAGGCCCGCGTGACCGCGCCCGACGACGCCGAGCCGAAGTCCTCCCCGTCCGAGCCGCCGCCGCCGGCCTCGGAGACCAAGCCCGCGGAGCCGAAGACCGCCGCGAAGCCCGAGACGAAAGCGGAGAAGAAGGCCGCCGAGGCGGCGCGCTACCTCGCCTCGCTCGGACCGAACGAAGGCGGTCCGGCCCTCGTTCCCGCAAAGCTTGCGCCGGTGCTGGGGCTCGTCTCCGGCTTCCTCTACTTCCTCGCGTTCGCGGGCATCGACATCTGGCCGCTCACGTTCGTGTGCCTGGTCCCGCTCTACCTCGCGCTCTTCGGACAGACCCCCAAGCGCGCGACGTGGATCGGCTTCCTCGCCGGCCTCGCGATGAACCTCGGCGGCTTCTACTGGCTGCTGAACATGCTCCGCACGTTCAGCGGCTTCCCGACGCCGATCTGCCTCGTCTTCGTCGTCATCATCTGCTCGTACCAGGCCGGACGCTTCGCCCTGCTCGGATGGCTCCACGGCCGCGCGGCATGGCGCGGGTGGCCCGCGCCGCTCGTGTTCGGCGCCGCCTTCGCCGCGAGCGAGCTGCTCTATCCGCTGCTCTTCCCCTGGTACTACGCCGCGACGGTCCACAAGGTCCCCGTCCTCATGCAGACGGCGGAGCTCGGCGGACCGATCCTGGTCGGCCTCCTGCTCGTCGCGGTGAACCTCGCGGTGGCGGAGCCGATCCGCGCGCGTCTCGCGGCGAAGGGCGGCATCGACAAGCGCCTCGTCGGCGCCGGCGTCCTCGCGCTCGCCTTCATGGTCCTCTTCGGCGCGATCCGCACCTCGATGGTCAAGGCGACGGTCGCGGCCGCGCCTTCGGTGAAGGTCGGCTACGTGCAGGGCAACATGGGGCTCATGCAGAAGCGCGAGGACCCGGGGGAAGGGCTCCGCCGGCACAAGCGCCTCTCGCTCGACCTCAAGGCGAAGGGCGTCGACTTCGTCGTCTGGAGCGAGTCGAGCGTCACCTTCGCCGTGCCGGAGGAGCTCGCGACGAAGAAGAACTTCTTCCGCGATCGCTTCGCGGCGAGCCTCGGGATGCCGACGATCTTCGGCGCCGTGCTCTTCCGCTCGGGCGCGGAGGCACACGACGAGAAGTGGTTCAACACTGCGATCGCGACCGACGCGCGTGGCGAGTTCACCGGTCGCTACGACAAGCAGTACCTCCTCGCCTTCGGCGAGTACCTACCCTTCAGCGACTGGTTCCCGATCCTCCACAAGTGGTCGCCCCACAGCGGGCGGTTCTCGAAGGGCGACTCGCTCGACCCGGTCATGCTCGACATCAAGGGGGAGAAGCATCCGGTCTCGGTCCTCATCTGCTACGAGGACATCCTGCCGTCGTTCACGAACAAGGCGGTCGCCCACGCGAACCCCGAGCTGCTCGTGAACATGACGAACGACGCCTGGTTCGGCGACACGCTCGAGCCGTGGCAGCACCTCGCGCTCGCGAAGTTCCGTGCGATCGAGCACCGTCGCTATCTCGTCCGCAGCACGAACAGCGGCGTGTCGGCGATCATCGACCCGATGGGCGGCGTCGTCACGAACACGAAGACGTTCGTCGCCGACGCGCAGGAGGGCGAGATCCGCTGGCTCCGCGCGCACACCGTCTACGAGATGATCGGCGACGTTCCCTGGTGGCTCGCGTCCGCCGCGATCGTCTTCGCTGCGTTCCGGCGTCGCCGGCCGGCGGCGACCGCGCCAGCTGCCTGAGACTCTGCTAGCCTCGGGTCTTGCGAGCTTGGCCGGACGCGAGGTAGGGCCTTATCCTACCTTTGCCGTTTTGAAGCTTCTGTCAGGCGGCCACGTCTGACGGATTGCCCGACTCACGGAATCCGGTCTCGACACTGAAGGCTTTGCGGCGCGACCTGCCTGCGCCCCATGGAGGAGAGAATGAAGTTTCACGCCAAGTGGTCCACCCTCTCGTTCCTCGCCGCGACGGCGTTCGGAATGGGGGCGGCCGTCTACACGGGCTGTACGGTCACGTCGGGCGAGATCGACGACTTCGACGGCGGCACCGGCACCACGATCGACAGCGGCACGGCGAGCGACGCCGGGGATGCCGGCACGGCGGCCGACGCGGCGCCGATCGGGACGGTCTGCTCGGGGCTCCAGCAGAAGGCGCAGCTCATCGACGACGCCTGCCAGCTCTGCCTCGAGACGACGTGCTGTGGGCAGCTGAAGGGCTGCTACAACGTGACGCCGGGCGACGGCACCGTGAACTGCGACGACTACGCGGCGTGCGTCGACGAGAACAGCTGCGAGCTCGATCCGGCGAAGCCCTCTTCGGACACCGACGCCGGCGCCCTGCTCTGCGACGGCTGCCGCAGCGCCGCGGACCCGAAGGTCCCGCCCGCGTTCAACGAGATCTTCACGTGCGCCTCGCAGAACTGCAAGGCCGCGTGCAAGATCCCGTGACGGGCTGCTAGCTCCTCGCGAGTCTGTGACCGAGGCGATCACCGTGAGGTGGTCGCCTCGCTGTCATTCGAGACGTCAGTCTTCAGCTTCGCGCTCGTCGTCAGCGGGGTCGCGACGAGCCGCGGAAGACGGAAGACGCACGTCTACGTCAGCAGGCTCGCCACGCCCTCACAGCTTCATCGCCTTCTTGAACCGCTTCGCGTCCGCGAACATGTCGACGTTCGTGAATACGTACGTGACGTCGTCGTGCTTCGCCGCCTTCGCGAGCTCGGCGAGCTTCTCGATCGCGGGGTCCTCGTAGCGGCTCTTGTGGCCCGCGGGGCCGGGGAGCCGGTAGTAGGCCACGTCCGTGTCGAGCATGCCGTGCGCGAGCGGATCGCGCGCGGCGACGACCTTCACGTCCTCGGCGATCTTCGCAGCATCGTCCGGATCCCAGGTCGGCGGCGCCTCCCAGATCACGCGGTCGAACTTCGGCCGGACGCTCTGGAGGAAGTCCTTCACCGCGCTCTTGTTCGCGCGCGACGAGGTGAACTCCGGAGGCGACACGAAGACGGCGATCTTCGCGTCGAGCTCCTTGCCGACCTCGAGCAGCGTCGCGAGCGCGGTCTCCACGACCTTGCCCTCGCGGAAGCCCTCCTGGCCGATCTCGCGCGGCGCGAGCATCGCGAACGTGAAGCCCGGAGGTGCCTCCCGGCGCCAGCGCCGGACGGTACCCATCCCAGGCACCGCCTGGTGGGTCTCCTGGACCTCGACGAACAGGAACTCCTTGAAGTACCGCGTCGCAGGCACGGGAAAGCCGGCACACCCCACCGTGATCATCGCGCGGCACGATAGCACGGATGGGCGCGCCGGGCCGAAAGCGTGGCTCTTCCCCGTTTTCCAGCGCGGATTCAGCGCGAGACCAGGATCGCGGCGTAGAGGAGGAAGAGCCCGAGCACCACCGTCACGGCGCACGCGGCGAGGGTGGTCAGCAGCGCGCCGACGGAGACGAGGACGCGCTGGCGCGGCGTGCTCCGCGCCGCGGGAAGGAAGACCGCGACGACCGCCGAGAGCGCGAGGAGCACCTGGGCCGCACCGATCCCCAGCCAGACGTACGGAAGGGCGCCCTCGAGGACGCGCAGGAGCGCGAGGGACCCGAGCTGCAGGGGCCAGAAGAGCACGGCGGCGCCGAGGAGAAGCGTGCTCGTCGGAGAACGACGACGACCACCGGTCGGGCCCGGGAGCGGAGCTGCAGTGATGGCGAGCATCGCCACTTCGACGGAGCGCGTCATCGCGCATTCATCGCTCGTCT
Source organism: Polyangiaceae bacterium (assembly GCA_039809485.1). Classification (GTDB taxonomy): domain Bacteria; phylum Myxococcota_A; class Polyangia; order Polyangiales; family Polyangiaceae; genus Labilithrix. Next base: position 67,029 of record JBDHVE010000010.1, read on the forward strand.
CGAGGGCACCGGTGCGTACCGGACAACGCACTTTCTGTGGGCCCGCGTGAATCACCGGACGAGGGGCGCGTCCATACGCGCCATGCACTCGCGGTTCGCTCCACCGGCTCTCCTCCTCCTCCTCGCCGCCTGCACGACGAAGACGATCGTGCACAAGGACGCGCCCGGCCCGACGTCTCCTCCGGACGAGCCCGCCTCCGAGCCCGCCGCCGAGACCTGCGCGCCCGAAGCGGCGGCCGTCTCGAGCGAAGCGAACGTGTACGGCAGCGGCGCGGTCGCCTTCGCGTCGAGCGGAGGGCTCGGGATCGCCTACGTCGACACGAGCGGCATCCCCACCCTGCAGCTCCAGGGTGCCACGACGAAGAAGTTGACCTGGCCCGGCGCGCGCGTCGAGTTCGACCACTACGGCCCGAGCTATGTCACGACCTCGCTCGCCGCGAACGGCACACGCTTCGGGTTCGGCTGGTACACCGAGCGCACGAGCGCGACGTCGAAGGCCAGCGGCACGTGGTCGACGATGTTCGCCACGGCGTCCCCGTCCGGAGAGACGAGCGACGCGGTGATGGGGAACGAGGACTGGGGGCGCTCCGGCACGGACGACACCGTCGTCGCGGACCAGCCCGGCGTACTCCCGCGCGGCGACGGCTTCCTCCTCGTCTGGAACGACATGCGCACGAAGGAGCCGCGCGTCATGAACGTGAACCTCGCCGGCTGGCACGGCCTCTATGCGCGCGCGTTCGACGCGAACGGGGAGCCCACGATGACGGACGAGCAGGTCGCGCAGCCGACGCGCACGTCGGCGAGGACCGGCGTCGCCGACGGCGAAGGCGCGAAGGTGATCTGGAGCGTGCGCGAGAGCGACTTCGACACGACGATCCACGTCCGCTCGGGCACGCGCTTCACGCCGGCCGAGGCGCCCCCGCCCGTCGCGACGTTCAAGAGCTACGGCACCACCGACTCGCTCGCGTCGGCGCGCACCGCGAACGGAGAGGTGCTCGTCGTCGCGACCCGGACGGACAACGCGAGCCAGAAGCACGTCGGGTCCCTCTTCCTCGGCCGCTCGGGCGACGTGAAGACGGCGTGGGCGGACTGGCCGGACGTCGGGCTCGAGGACGTCGCGGTGACCGCGTCGGGGACCGGGTTCGTCGTCGCCGCCGTCGCGCGTGCGACGTCCGAGCTCCGCGTCTTCGTCCTCGACGGATCGGGCGCACGCGTTCGCGACGAGCACATCGCGCTCCCGGCGCCGCTCACCGACAAGACGCTCCTCCACGCACCGGCCGTGCGCGCGGCGGCCGACACCATCGACGTCGCACTCGCGACCGCGACCGACGGCGCGAAGCCGGGCGAGCGGAAGCTCACCGTCGTCCGCGCGCGTCTCTGCACGCGCTGAGCGATCACTCGTCGGTCGGCGCCGGTCGCCCGAGGAGCCGCAGCCCCAGCCGATGCCCGAGCCGGCGCGCGGCCGCACGAAGCGCGTCGGTGTGACGGAACGCGGCGCCGCGCGCTTCACCCGCGACGGCGACGGTCTCGTAGACACGCACGTCCGCCGTGTCGTGGAGCGCCGGCGCGTCCCCTGCCCCGGCGGCCCACTCCGCCCGGCCGACGACGCCGACGCGCGTCGCGCGGCTCGCCGGCAGGAGCGTTCCTTCCGGCGCGCCCTCGGCGGGACCGCGCACCGCCGCGATGCCCTCGCTCGCCTCGTCGACGCGCAGCACCTCGACGCGGCAGCGCGCGCTGCCGCCGAGCGCGCCCGCACGCGCGAGCTCCTCGCGTACGCCGGCGACGACCTCGTCGGCGACGACGCCGTCGGGCACCGCCGACCGCGAGAGCACGACGTCGCAGCGCGCGGCGGCATCACGCGGCCCGTGGACCGAGTGATAGCCGCACGCGGCGAACACGAGCGCCGCGAGCGCGAACCTCATCCCACGATGAGGTTCAGGATGCGGCCCTTCACGTAGATGACCTTCTTCACCGTCTTGCCATCCGTGAACTGGCGGATCCGCGGGTCGGCGAGCGCGGCGTTCTTCGCCGTCTCCTCGTCCGCGTCGACGGCGAGGAGGACGCTCGCGCGTGCCTTGCCGTTCACCTGGACGCCGATCTCGATCGCGTCGTCCTTCACGAGCTCGGGATCGAACTCCGGCCACGGCTCGTAGGCGAGCGTCTCCTTCGCGCCGAGGCGCTGCCAGAGCTCCTCGGCGACGTGGGGCGCGAACGGCGAGACGAGCAGGACGAGCACCTTCGCGGCGTCGCGCGGGACCGCCTTCATCGCGCCGAGGTGCTTGACGAGGATCATCATCGCGCTGATCGCGACGTTGAAGCGCATGCCGTCGATGTCCTCGGTGACCTTCTTGATCGTCTTGTGGACGAGCTTCTTGGTCTCCTGGTCGTAGGCGGCGGCGGCGTCCGTCAGCGCGCCGGTGCAGACGTTCCAGACGCGATCGAGGAAGCGGCGGACGCCCTCGATCCCGCTCGTCTGCCACGGCTTCACCTGCTCGAGCGGCCCCATGAACATCTCGTAGAGGCGGAGCGCGTCGGCGCCGTACCGCTTGACGACGTCGTCCGGGTTCACGACGTTGCCGAGCGACTTCGACATCTTCTCGGCGACCATGACGACCTCGACGCCGAGGCCCTTGTGCATCGTCTTGTTGCCCTGGAGCTCGACGTCGTCCTCACGCGCGTGCCGCTCGTCGACGAGCTCGCCGGTCTCGGCGAGGCGGAGCTCGCCTTCCTCGTTGCGCGACACCTTCGTGGTCCCGGGCACGACCGCCTGCGTCTCGCGCACGACGTAGTACTTGAACGACGTGCCGAGGATCAGGCCCTGGTGGACGAGCTTCTGGAACGGCTCGGGGTCCTTCACGATCCCCATGTCGAAGAGGACCTTGTGCCAGAAGCGCGCGTAGAGGAGGTGGAGCACGGCGTGCTCCGAGCCGCCGACGTAGAGGTCGACCGGCATCCACGCCTTGTACGCTTCCTCGCTCCACGGCTCGCGATCGTTCCGCGGGTCGCAGAAGCGCAGGTAGTACCAGCACGAGCCCGCCCACTGCGGCATCGTGTTGGTCTCGCGCGCGTACCACTTGCCGTCCTTCTCGAAGAACCGCCAGTCGAGCGCGCGCGCGAGCGGACCGGCCGGATCCTGCCCGGGCTTGAAGTCCTCGAGGTCGGGGAGGAGCAGCGGCAGCTCGCTCTCGTCGACCGGGATCGGCTGCTCGTAGTGGATCGTCACGTCGGCGCCGGGCGTACGCGGGTCGCCGCTGCACGTGACGGGGAAGTAGATCGGGATCGGCTCGCCCCAATAGCGCTGGCGCGAGAAGACCCAGTCGCGGAGGCGGTAGGTGATCTTCGACGAGCCCCGGCCCTGCGCCGCGAGCCAGTCGGTGATCGTCCGGCGGACCTTCGGGCTCGGCATCCCCTTCTCGATCGGCGCCCTGCTGCGCGAGGCCGCGGCCTCGTTCGCGACGCCGTCGTCGGTCCACGCTTGCTTCTCGACGTCCACCTCCGTGCCGTCCGGCTTCGCGACGACGCGGACGATCGGCAGGCCGTACTTCACGGCGAAGGCGTGATCACGCTCGTCGTGCGCGGGCACCGCCATGACGGCGCCGGTGCCGTAGCTGCCGATCACGTAGTCGGCGACCCAGACCGGGATCTTGTCCCCGTTGATCGGGTTAACCGCGAAGGCGCCGGTCGGGACGCCGGTCTTCGCGCGCGTCGCGTCGGAGCGGACGACGTCGCTCTTCTTGTTCGCTTCGTCGGCGTACTGCTTCACCGCCGCCTTCTGCGCGTCCCCCGCGATCTGGACCGCGAGCGGGTGCTCGGGCGCGAGCACCACGTAGGTCGCGCCGGGGAGCGTGTCGACGCGGGTCGTGAAGACGGTGATCTTCGCGCCGGAGTGGCCTTCGACCTCGAAGTCGACGTTCGCGCCCTCGCTCCGGCCGATCCAGTGCGCCTGCTTCGCCTTCGTCTCCGGCCAGTCGAGGCCCTCGAGCCCCTCGAGGAGCTTGTCGGCGTACTGCGTGATCCGGAGCGACCACTGACGGATGCGGAGCTTCTCGACCGGAAAGCCTCCGACCTCGCTGCGACCGTCGGCGGTGACCTCGTCGTTCGCGAGCACGGTGCCTAGCTGCGGGCACCAGTTCACCGGCATGTCCGACTGCTGGAACGCGAGCCCCTGGCGGAACAGCTGGAGGAAGATCCACTGCGTCCACTTCACGTAGCCCGGGTCGGTCGTGTCGACCTCCCGATCCCAGTCGTAGCTGAAGCCGAGCATCTTCAGCTGACGACGGAAGTTGTCGATGTTCTTCAGCGTCGTCGTGCGCGGATGGGTGCCCGTCTTGATCGCGTGCTGCTCCGCGGGGAGGCCGAACGCGTCCCAGCCCATCGGGTGCAGCACGTCGAAGCCCTGCATGCGCTTCGCGCGGCAGACGATGTCCGTCGCCGTGTAGCCCTCGGGGTGCCCGACGTGGAGGCCCGCGCCCGACGGGTACGGGAACATGTCGAGGACGTAGAGCTTCGGCCTGCCCGCGTGGCGCGTCGCACGGAAGGTCTTCTGCTCCTCCCAGAGGCGCTGCCACTTCGGCTCGAGGACGGACGGGTCGTAGGCTTCGCGTTCGGCGCCTTCCATGGTCCCGCGGATTTACCACAGGCCCAGGGCGTCCGGCTCACGGTTCAGAACAGCTTGCCGGTACCGCCGCGGTGTTCGCGCGCGGCTGCCTTCTCGGCCTTCTTCCGGAGGCGCGCTTCGCGCTTGCGGAGCTTCTCTTCCGTCTCCCCGGTGCCCGCCGCGACGATCTCGAGCGCGCGCGCCGCGTCCTTCGCGTGGTGCTCGTAGAGCTTCGCGAGCTCGAGGCGGACCGTCGGGTCGTCGACGGTCGACGCGAGCGCTTCGAAGTCCGCGAGCGCGCGCGCCTTGTCGCCGCGGGCCTTCGCGATCTCGCCGCGCGCGCGCACGGCCGCGTCCCCTGCCCCGCGTCGTGCCGCCTCGTCCGCGATCTCGAAGGCGCGCTCCGCCTCGCCCGCACGGACGAGCGTGCGCGCGACGCCGACGAGGTCCTGCGGCTCGAGCCGCGTGCCGTCGAGCGGCTCGCCGTAGAGACCGACGAGCGCCGCCATCGAGACGACGTCCCACGCGTTGTGGTCGACGACGCCCATCAGCGCGCGCGCGTCGCCGGTGCGGAGAAAGTGCAAGTAGCAGGCGGAGACCTCGCCCGACGGGACGTCGTCCTCGCGCACGTAGCCGAGGACGCCGCGCTCCATCGCGCCGAGCGTCGAGCCGATCCCGCGGCCTTTGTGGAGGCGCCGCGCGACGTGGACGAGGTCGAGGTGCGGCGGCTCCTCGGGCGCCGGCTTCCGCGCCATCACGAAGCGCGTCCGGAGGACCGGCATGTCGAAGCTCTTCCCGTTGTACGTGACGAGCATCGAAGCCGCGCGGAGGCGCTCGGCGACGCGCGCGAGGACCGGCGCCTCCTCCCCGAGCTGACGGACGAGGAGCTGCTCGACGACCATCCCGGGCTCGTCGTCGAAGAACGAGAGCCCGACGAGGAACGCGACCGTGCCGGCGCCGGGACCGAGCCCGGTCGTCTCCGTGTCGAGGTAGAGCGCACGGGTCGGGTCGCACGCGGCGAGCCGCGGGTCGAGCGCGAGGAGCGCGAGGAGCTCGGAGCGCGCCGTCCGCGCGAACGTGACCGGCGCGCGGCCGACGCGATGCGCGCCGGAGAGGCGAAGGGTGCGGACGTGGAGCGGTCCCTCCGGCGTGTGCTCGACGCAGAACGGGAGGTCACCGAAGTCGACGCGCGGGAGCGCACGCGGCGACTCGCTGCGCGTCCGGGTGAGAATCGCGTCCATCCGCTTGCGGAGATCCTCGAGCACGCTCGAGCCGGCACCCGGCACGTCCGGAAGCGGCGCGAGATCGGGTGCCTTCGGAGGAAGAGGCGCGCTCGGAGGACGCGCCACCGACGAGAAGAGCTTCGGGAGCTCCGTCGCGCTCGGTCCGCCGCCGGCCGCGAGCCCCGCGCCGTCGAGCCTGGAAAGCCTCTTCCGCAGGGACATCGCCGAGCACGATACATCTGCGCAGTACCGGACGCCAGGCGCAGAATCGGAACCGCAGGGCACCCGATCCATGATCCACGAGCGACAGCGACGGAATGCGAGCGGAACTCCCGCGCCGCGCGCGCCCTCCCCGGGTGGCACATCCGGTGCTGGTGTCGGAGGCGATGCTCTCCTTCGACCGCCTCCTCGCCGTCGCTTCGTGCACGCTCCTCTCCCTCGCCGCGTGCGCGGCGCCGGACGGAGACGTCGACCTGGAGGACACGTCGGGCGCCGCGGCGACGGGTACGGCGGCGGACGAGCCGGTCCCGCGGAGCCGCGTCCCCGAGGTCCACGCGTTCGTCGGGTGGCGCGACGACACCCAGACCGTCAGCGACCCGAAGCCGAAGGACGTCGAACGCGTGCAGATTGCATGCGCCGACAAGACGCTCTACCCGACGCATCCGCAGTCGTCGCTGAAGAAGTACCATCGCTATTCGCACGGCCGATACGACCACGCGAAGCTCGACGGCGAGTCGCCCGTCTGCAAGGTGAAGGGCGGCGGCCGGAACAGCGCGGGGAAGATCCCGTGTCTCTCGCCCGCCGGCCTCGACTACGCGATGCTCTCGGACACGTACGAGGACTCCTGCGGCAACCGCTATCGCGGCTACTGGGAGAACCTCTACCTCACCACCGACGAGACGATGGGCACGCTCATGTCACGCGGGCGCACCGTCTACACCGTGCCGAACGCGCAGTTCTCGGGCGAGGTCTACGACGGCGCGACCTACGCCGTCGACGCCGGTGACTTCGCGTTCGTCTCCGCGCTGCTCCCGGGCGACGAGGAGCGGATCGCGAACGCGAAGGACCTCTCGAAGACCACGCACCGCTACGATCCGCAGAAGCACACGTTCGAGTACGTCGGCCCGAACAAGTGACGGTCAGGGCGGGACGACGACGACGTCGTCGAGCGCGTAACAGGAGCCGGTCTCGCCGTCGCCGCCGAGCTCGAGCTCGAGGCCGACCGTTCCCGGCGGAGCGTCGATCGAGCCGAGCGTCGGCTGCCACGTACCGTCCGGAGTCGTCTTCTTCGAGTCCGTCGCGACGCCGCCGTCCGCGAGCTTCGCCCGCAGCAGCATCCAGGAGAAGTAAGGCGCTTTGTAACCGGCGTCCGCCTCGACCCGTCCTGCGAACTGCACCTGCCACCTGCCCGGGCCGGCGTCGATCGCCGTCGCGCTCCGCACGAAGAACAGGTCGCGGTAGCCGGTGTCGTTGCAGACTCGGCACGCCGACGGGCTGCCGCTCCCCGGCGAGACGCGGCGCGCGCTGCCGATCCCCGCTGCCCATCCCGGTCCGCACCCGACCGGCCCCTCCTCCTCGAATCCGGCGTTCGCGACGAGCGACGCGGGTGCCGCGTCGCTCGCATCCGTTCGCGGCGCTTCACCGTCCGTGCGCGGCGTGCTCGCCTCGGGCGTCACGCCGCCGTCGACGCCACCCTCGGTCTCGACGACCGGGTCGCCGTCGAGATCGTCGAGCGACGTGAAGAGCGAACATCCACTCGCGACGAGCACGGAAGCGAGCACCCATGGCGGGCTCCCTGACCTGCGGCTCCGGGTCATGTCGTCATCGTATCGCGAACGCTCCGCGCGGGCCTCATTCCCCGAGCCTCACGGCTCTGCCGTGCCGCGCCTCTCGGTGGTTCCCGCGTAGTTCGCCACCGAGGTCGCCGGTGTGCCGACGATGCCCTTGCGCACCCACGAGAGGGGACGCGCATCCTCGAGCGCGACGAGGCCGGATTCGTCCTTCTCGACGCCGAGAGCGAAGAGCAGGCCCTCGAGATCGATCCGATCGCCGTGCTGCACGTAGCGGTCGACCATGTCGCTCACGACGGTCGTGCCCGTGATCTGGTCGGCGAGCTTCACCACCTCGGCGACGGTCCAGACGCGCGTCGCGTCACCGCCCCGCGCGAGCGAGGCACGTACCACGTCGTCGAGGGAGCGCCGGCCGCGCGTCTCCTCGCGGATGCGGACGTCGGCGACGAGGCAGAAGAGGGCGCCGCCCCAATAGATCGAGTCGGTGTCGTCGCGCTGCGCGAGAGGGAGCGCACGCGAGCCCTTCCCTGCTCCGCGCGGCATGTTGCGCGCGAACTGCTTGTAGACGTCCACCTCGCTCGTCCAGCCCGCGCGCGCGCGGAGGATCGGCTCGTAGTACGTCGCGAGCCCCTCCCCGAGCCAGCGCCCCTCCCCTCGGAACGTCGGGAACCCGAGGTGGAACATCTCGTGGACGAGGACCCAGTCCGCATGCCGTGACGTCGCCGGCATCCGGTCGCCGACGACGAGGACGACCGACGCCCCCGACAGCGAGAGCACCTTCCCGAAGACGACCTCGTCCTCGCCCGGCGCGGGTACGACGAAAAGCGAGGCCTTGTCGACCGGGAAGCGCCCGAAGAGCGACGTGACGACGTTCGCCGCGTCGGAGATCCACGTCTTCATCGCCTCGTCACCCATCGCGTAGCGCGTGTCGCCGACGACGGAGACGTCGATCCGTGCAGATCCGGGGCCGCTCCCGCCGGTCGTGTCGACCCGGTAGCGACGCATCGGACCGAAGGCGGTGAAGGCGCCCTCGTCGAGGTCGTGCGCGCGGAACGTGTAACCTGCACCCAGGTCGGCGCTCTCGTTCATCCCCGTCATGAAGCGCGTCGCCATCGGGGTGTGGACGCGGACGCGGACCGGGACGTCGGACTTCGGCGAAGGATGCAGCATCCACGCGAGCGCCGGCGAGAGCGTGGCGTCGCCGACACGACGCGCGCAGTCGACTTCGTCGCCGCAGCCCGCCGCCATCTCGCCGAGGTCGACGCGCCAGCGGATCGTGCAGTGGGACGTGCACGAAGGCTCGAACCAGTCGGTGCCCCGCTTGTAGACGGTGCGGTACGTGTCGCCGTGGCGGACCTGCACGTCGCGCACGTACGGGGCGACGTCCTTCCCGATCGCGAGCCGCTCCGTTCGCGCGTTGTCGAACGTCGCCTCCACCACGACCGTCCGCGAGCCGTCACCTGGAGCTTCGACGTCGTAGGCCCAGTGGCCGCCGGCCTGCGGCGGAATCGGAGGCCTCGCACAAGCGGTCGCTCCGAGGAGCAGGAAGGGCATCGCGAAGTACGGCAGGCGGCCCATGCTGTTCGGTCTAGCACTCGGGATGCCGAACGCCGTCGTCGCGGGCCGAAGCCGCAGATGGTGATGTCAGCCGGCGCTCGCGTCGCGCTCCTCGAAACGGAACGCGTCGACGAGCACCGGCCTCTCGTCGCCGACCGGATCCACGACGCCGACGACGAAGGCGTCGACCTGCGACCTCGCGCCCGCTGCGCGCACACGCAAGCGGACGATGTGCTTGAAGCCCGGCGAGCCGAGCGCCGCGTACGGCTGCGCATGGTTGAGCCCGAGGACGGCGATCAGCCAGAGCATGACCCCGAAGAAGAAGCTGCTCACGAGGGTCGCCACGACGAGCGCCGAGACGAACGCGATCGACGGCGAAAGCGCCCCGAGTGGCGTCAACGCGCGACGCGTCATCGCGTCCGCGAGCACCCCGAGCCCGACGGGAAGCGCGCCGATCGCGAGGCCGAGCACCGTGGCGAACGGCACCACGCGCACGGCCCGGTGCTGCCGGAACCCCACGAGCAGAGCCGTGCCGACGGCGACGACGGCCGCCAGCACGAGAGCAGCCGGGACGCCGGCGACCGGCCCCTTCTCGAGCGCCGCGGCGAGCGCCACCGCATCGCCGATCGCAAACGTCAGGGGGAGGACGAGCCCCGCACGGCCGAACGTGCAGTGCGCAGGAAGACGCCGGAGGAGGGCGCGAGACGAGCCGACATCGGGGAACTCGGCCGCGATGGGGTAGCCCGCACCGGCCGCGACGCGCGCTCCGTGGAGGAACGCACCACCACCTCCCGCGACGACGTGGACGCTCGGTCCCTCGTGCGAGCGCTCGTAATGATGGATGTCGCCGGCGAGGAGGAACGTCGGCTCGCGCGCGGGGTCGATCCCGAGCGCGTCGAGCGTCGCCTTGCCGTGGAGCCGCACCTCGCCCCAGGCGCGCGCGGGATCGGGTACGACGACGAACCGCGCGCGCGCCGACGGCATCGCGAAGAAGGCCGCCTGGCGCGGATCGATCCGCTTCAGCTGTCGGTCGACAGCGAAGAGGTCGAGCCCCGGCCCGAGCGGCAGCCGGAAGTAGCTCGAGCGCTGCACGGGCAGATACCCCGCGAGAGCGAGGGCGGAGGGCTTCCGGACCTGGTCCCCGCGCGCGAACGCCTCCGCCCACGCGAGGACGGGATGCTCGTTCGGGTCCGGATGGAGGGCGCGCTCGGCCGGCCCCCGGTCCTCGAACGCGCAGGGCGCCTGGACGAGGCGCGCGAAGCCGTCGAGACCGTCGTACCAGTCGTGATTGCCCGGCACGCCCATCAGAACGCGCGGCGGCTCGCCCGCGCTCCCGCCGAGGACGCCGTTCCACGGCTCGACGAGCCGGCGCGTGATCTCGCGGACGGTCGCGACGGGGTACGCGAGGTCTCCGCCGAGGAACAGCACGTCGCCGCGCGGGAGGACGAGGCGCTTCGTCGCGTCGTCCGGATCGGGCACCTCGTACCGTCCCGCCACGAGACGGGCGACGACCCCGCTGACGGTGACGTCGTCGCCCGTGTCGGCCACGAAGTCGATCCACACCTCGCCCCCGAGGCCTTCGGCGAGGGTGGGCGCACCTCGCCTCGCACCGCGCGCGGCGAGGACCTCGAGGGTGCGCGCGAGGACCGCGTCCGGCGCCTCGGGAATCATCCACTGGCGCGAGTCGATGTTGTCGGTCGCGATCGCGGAGGCGAGCAGGTGGCGGAGGTGCCCCCAGAACGCGGTGAACCCGAACCAGCGGATGGCGCGGGGCGTCACGCGCCCACGCCGGAGCCGCGCGGCCGCCCGCGCCGTCGCCTCGGACGGACGCCACCGTTCGAGCGATCGCGTGGGCGGCGTGCGCGTGTCGTCCGGCACTCCCCGAGGGTAGCGGATCAGAAGCCGAGAGACGTCGCCGCTTCCTGGTTTGCGCGGATCTGCGCCTTGCCCTCCTGCGACGGAGGCGCGGGCGCGAACCCGCCCCCCGGCGCGGCGCTGACCGGCGCCGGCGGCGCCTGCGCGAACTGCGCCTCGGCCTTCGCGACGGCGCCGATCTGCTCGTCGAAGTCGCGATCGAGGGCTTTCCCCGCATGCCGCGGCGCGGCGCTCGGGCGGGTCGCCGCGAGCGCGAGGGCCCGGTCCTGCGTCCGCGTGAGATCTTCCTTCCGCTGGACGAGCCGCGCCCGCGCCTCCGCGACACGTCCCGCCTCGAAGAGCCTGTTCGCGTCCGTGAGCGTCTGCGCGGTGCGACTCCGTTCGAGGCGCGCCGCGACGAACGGGTCGAGCTCTTTCTGCTCGGTCCCGTCGGTCCGGACGCCGAGGGCGAGCGCGCCGTGGCAGGCGCCTTCGCTCTTCTTGACGAGATCGCGATAGGCGAGCTTCACCTCCGCGACCGGCCGCGTGCCCTCGGCCTCGGTCGGGACCCGCAGGCGGACGAGCACCGTCTTCTCCTGCTTCGCGCTGAACGTCCCGAACGGCACGACGAGGCGATTGCCCTCGCGCCGGAAGCTCCGGTCGAAGACCTCCGCCACCTCCACCCCGGGCGCGAGCTCGACGACGAGCTCGGCGTCGCGCGCGGTGCTGGCGAGGACGTCGTCGAACTCCTCGGCGAAGACGGCGGGCAGGCCGCTCGCGTTTGCGACGAAGTGGTGGCGTCCGTTCGCCTCGCTCGCGATCGCGGCCATCAACTTCTCGTCGAAGTCGACGTCGACGCCGATCGTCGAGACGGTGACGCCGCGGCCGAGCATCCGCCCCGCCATCGCGCGGAGCCCGGGGACGTCGCGGATGCCGGCGTTCGTCGCGCCGTCCGAGAGGAGGAGCACTCGATCGACGTGGTCACCGACGTGCGTGACCGATGCGAGCTGACGCATCCCCTCCTCGAGACCGCACGAGATGCACGTGTCGCCGCCGAGGCGGATGTTGCGGATCGCGCCTTCGATCCGACTGCGCGTGTCGGCCCCGACCCGCGTCGGCGGGACGACGACCTGCGCGGCGGTGTCGAACGTGACCACCGTGATGAGGTCGCCGTCGCGCATCCGCTCGAGCGCGTGGACCGACGCCTCGATCGCCTTCGCGATGCGCTCGCCCTTCATCGACCCCGACCGGTCGACGACGAGCGCGAGGCTCATCGGAGGCGCGGTCACGCCGCGACCGGCGTCGGAGGACGTGACCTGCGCGTAGAGGAGCGTCTCGCCCGTCGTCCCGCGCGGGAGCGAGGCGTGGCCGAGGCGTGCGTCGACGAGGAGGGTGTCGCCGACGCTCACGCGCGCCGCCGGCGCATCCGGGACCGTGACCGGCTCCCGCGCGAGCGGCTTGTCGCGGGACAGGGGCACGGCGAACGCCGCCGCCGAGGAGAGGACGATGCCGAGGGACGCGAAGAGGGTTGCGGTGCGAAGCTTCATGGCTGTTCCTTCCGTTCCGGATCCGAGTCGCGCGGCGCGCGGAGCCCGAGGCGTTCGAGGAGGCCCGACGCGGGCTCGCCGCCGAGGAGGACGAGCACCGCGTCGGCCGCGACCGATCCGGCAGCGCCGCCCGCAGTGGACGCGAGCGTCACCTCGGCGCCGTCGAACGCGGTCGGCACCGTGCTCCACCGCATCTCGACCACGCCCCGGGCGACGAGCGACTTCACTTCGTCGACGTTCCGCGTCTTGCCGCGGCGGAACGACGGTCCGCGGTACGACGCGACGACGTTCGTCCCCGGCTGACGGGCGAGCGCGACGATCGCTTCGAGCGCCGCGTCCCCGAGACCGACGACGACCACGCGCTTGCCGGCGAAGCTCCGCGCGTCGGCGAGCCCATGGAAGACGTGCTCGTCCGCGCGCCCGGACAACGTGAGCGGGATGGTGCGCGGCGTGCCGCGCCGACCGATCGCGAGCACGACGCGGCGCGCGCGCAGCGTCGTCGTGCGCTCGCCGTCCCGGAGCGTCGCCGTCAGGGCGCGGGCGTCCCCGTCGCCGGAGCCCTCGAGCGCGACCAACTCTCGGCCTTCCCGCACGTCGAGCGCGCGCGTCCGCACGATGCGCGTCCACTGCGCGACGAGCTCCTCCTTCGTCGCTTCGCGCAGCCACAGCTCTCCGACGACGGGGAGATGCAGCGGAGGGTCGTGCACGATCTTGTCGCGCGGGAAGCTCTTGATGCTCGCCGCGAGCGTCGCGCGCTCGACGACGACGCAGGAGAGGCCCTTCTCCCGCGCGCGGAGCGCAGCGGAGAGCCCGGCCGGGCCCGCGCCGACGACGAGCACGTCGACGTCGACGTCGGCCTTCGACCGGCGCGGGAGTGTCGAAGCGATCCGGTCGACGACATGGGTCCCCTGGTGGATCGCATTCTTCACGAGCGGCACGCCGGTGAGATCGCCGGCGAGGAAGACGCCGGGGACGTCGCTGCTCTCGAGGTGCTCGTCGTACGGCGGCGCGTGGCTCTTCGCCGGCGCGCCCTCCTCGGCGATCCGCAGGCTGCCGTTCGGACAGACCTGGGCGCAGAGGACCACGCCGCAGCACTCCTCCGGCCGCGCGACGACGGCGACGTAGCGTTCGACGGCGAGGACGTCGAACGGGCAGGCGTCGACGCACGCGTGACAGCCGAGGCAGGTCGACGGGTCGATGACCGGGAGCCTGCGCTCGGGCGGCACGACGAGCGGCGCCGCCTTCGCCGCGCGAGCGCGTCGCCCGAGCCTCCCGACACCGGACGCGACGAGGCCGAGCCCGAGCGCGGTCGCGATCCCGCTCACCGCAGGCGCCCAGGGGCTTCCCTCCGGCGACGCGTCCGTGACCCACGACGACGTCGCTGCGACGACGCGTGCGGCGTCGTGCGCGACCCCGCGATCGGCGGCGTGCTGCGACGCGCATCGCGCACGCCCCGACGGCGGCATCGCCGCGTGCTCGTCGAAGCACGTCACCGCCGTCGTCGCGAGCGGATCGCCGGACGCCGGGACGCAGCGCGCGAGCGGATCCGAGGCGCCGTTCGCATCGTGACACGACACGCACGCCGAGACCCGTACGAGCGGCACGGTCGCGCGCTCCGCGAGCGCGGGTCCTCCGACCGTGACCACGTCTCTCCCGGTCGACCACCTCCGCGCGCCCTCCTTCGTGAACGTCACGCCCTGCGCGCCCTCGTGCGCGGGATGGCACGTCGCGCACGTGAGCGCGCCCGACGCGAAGAGCGACGCATGCGCGCCCCGCGTCCGGTGGACGCCTCGGCCGTGGCACGTCTCGCACGCCGCCGTCCGGACGTAGGCAGGGTCGCGATCCGGTGCGTGGCACGTCGCACACCCGACCTCCGCTACCGCATGCGGACGCGAGACGGCATGCGTCGCCCCGGGCGGCGCTCCCGAAGCGGCCACGGCGACGCCGGCGCCGATCGCGCTGCCGAGCGCGAGAACTCCGACGCGGCGCGGCCGCGTGACGTCGCTCGAGGCGAACGGGCTCTTCATCGGCCACCTCCCACGACGGCGGCGACGTGGACCGCGAGGAGGACGGCGGCGATCGCAGAGAGGACGACGTGCGGGACGAGCCAGCCGCGGAGGAGCGCGGAGAGGAGACGCACGGCCCCGGTCGCCCGCCGTTCGACGGCGAGCCGTACGAGCTCGTCGAGTCCGGCGAGCCGCTCGCTCTTGTGCCCGCGGAGGAGCGCTTCGGCGGAGGCGAGGAGGCGCCGCTCCTCGTCCTTCAGCCCGCGGCCGGAGAGGGCGAGCCGGACGACGCCAAGCCGTGCGCGCGCGTACGGCGCGACGACGCGCGCGTAGAGCGCCTTCACGACCTCGCTCCGCCCCGTGAGCGCGCCGAAGAGGCGCGCGTCGACGTCACGGACGTGCGCCGCGAGGTCCTCGGGCAGCCGCACCACGCGCTCGAGGCGCGTCACCCGCGGCGGGACGAGCGCGTGGACGGTGGCGCCGAAGAGGCCGGTGAGGACCGCCGCACCGAACGCGACCGTGAGCGCGCCCGCGACGGTGCGCGGGACGACCGGCGCGCCGACATGCGCGGCGGTGACGCCGACCGCCAGCACGCCGAGCGCGACGTGGAGCACGTGCGCGACGCGCCCGGCCCGCACGCCGGTCCGCCTCTCGACGCGGGCGTGGAGGGCGAGACGCGGCAAGCGCCTCGCCGCTATAGCCGCCGCGAGAACGACGACGATGACGCCGAGCACGACCCCCGAGACGCGCTGCGAGGCGATCGTGCGGAGGCCGACCGTCGCGAGCGCCGCGCCGACCACCCACGGCCATGCACGCGCGCGTGGCGCGAGCGGCTCTCCGGCGTCGAGCACGCGACTCGGATCGATCCGCGCGATCGCCTCGGTCGGGCACGCGCTGACGCACGCAGGCCCGCCCACGCGCGTCGCGCAGAGGTCGCACTTCACCGCCACGAGCCTCTCCGCGCTCGCGGCGAGCTGGATGTTGTCCCACGGACACGCGCGCGCGCACGCCCCGCACCCGGTGCACAGGTCCTCGCGGATGTGGACGTCGCCCGCGTCGTCGCGCGCGATCGCGCCGGTCGGGCAGTCGACCATGCATGCCGGGTTGCGGCAGTGCTGGCAGCTGTTCGGGACGAGGAGCGGCGCCGGAGCGGCGAGCTTCTCGCCGCGACGCACGAGCCGCGCGATGCCGTCGTCGTGCGTGCTCGCGCAGCTCCACGTGCAGTGCCCGCAGCGGACGCACGCATCCTGGTCGATGACCAGCATCGAGCGCGCGACGCGGAGCCGGTAGACGTCGGCGAACGCGGTCGCGGCTGCCGGTCTCCCCTCCCCGTCCACGATCCGGAGGCGCCGCGTGTGATGCCGCGTGTCCGCGCTCGGCCGCGCGACGCGGACGAAGACCTCGCGCGGAAGGGCGAGGACCCAGGCCGGCGCGGGCGCGCCGACGGTGACGCGCCGCTGCGCGCGCGGGTCGAGCTCGTCCTCACCGAGGAGGTCGCCGCGCGCGACGTAGCCGAGGATCCGGGGCCGACCTCCCTCGTCGCGGCGCACCTGGAGGAGCCCACTCGCGACGACGAACACCTCCGCCGCCGGCTCGCCCTCGCGGAAGAGGACGTCGCCGCGCGCGAGGTGCACGTGGCGGAGCGCGTCGAGGACGCGATCGAGCTCCGCTTCGGAGAGCGGCGCGCCGAGCGCCGAGACGCGGAGCACGTCGCGCGCCGCGCGGCGCTCGAGCGAACGCCGGACCCGCTCGGCGGCGTCCGAGCCGCCGAGGCGGCCGAGCGCACGGGTGAGCACCGCGACGGGGAGCTCGGCGACGACGGCACGGCTCCGTGCCCGCGCGGAGGACGAGCGCGAGCCGTGCGCGAGCAGGATCGCCTCCTCGCCGACGAGCTCCCCGCGCGACGCGACGCGCTGGAGCTCGGGCGTGCGCCCGCCGCGCGGAACGTGGGCCACCTCGACCTCGCCGACGACGACGACGACGACGACATCGGCCGGGTCCCCCGGCGAGAACACGACGGCGCCCGCGTCGAGCGTGCGGAGGCGGCCCGCCCCTTCGAGCTCGAGGCGCGCGCGCTCGTCGAGGCCGCGCAGGATCGCGACGTCCCAGGCCGCGTGCGGCCACCGCGGTTGCGCCGTGGTCTGCACGCTCATCGCGGTCCTCCCCCGGTCTCGACGTCGACCACCGCGAGGTCGACGATCCGGTTCCGCTCGCTGTTCGCGGTCGTCAGCTGAGGCCCCGAGGGCCGCGCGCCCGCGCTCGCCTGCGCGGCTTCGTACGCGGCGAACGCGCGGAGGAGGAACGGCGGGAACGCGCGGAACCGGAGCCTCGCACGGACGCGGACCGGGGGCGTGGCGCCGGAGGCGTCGAGCTCGTAGGTGTAGCGGAGCGGCACCCGTGGCGGCGCCGAACGCGTGTCGATGATCGCGTCCGGTGCCTTCAGGACGCCGCGCTCCGCATCGAGCGATCCGATCGGGAAATACGTCTCGAAGAGCGCGTTCCCGCCGGTCAGGTTCGACCGGCACTCCCCCGTGTCGACGTCGTAGTCGCCGTCGGCGTAGCGATCGGCGCGGTGACGTCCCTGGTCCGCGGTAGGCTGACACTTCCCTTCCGCGTCGACGTGGCCGACGCACCGGACGCACCGATAGAACCCGTTCTGGAGGTTCACGAGCCCGCGGCCGCGGAAGGCGGACGTGCCCCGCGCCGGATCGGGGATCCACCTCGGCACGTCGGGGCCGTCGACGACGTCCGCGCCGAAGACGCCGAGCGGGCGGCCGAGCGCGTCTTGCCGTCCGCCGTCCACCGTCACGCGGGTCATGACCTTGTCGCGGAGGTCGCCGTCGTCGCCGTCGACGCGCCCGACCTCGTAGACGACGCGGCCGCGCGCATCGGTGACCGTCAGCTCGACCCAGATCTCGCGCTCCTGGCTGAAGCCGGCCGGCACGCGGTGCCCGGCGCCGACGTTCTCGATCTCGAGCGGAACCTCGAGCCGCGCGCCGGCGAGCGTGGCCTTCCCGAGCTCGAACCGGAACGTGTGGCGGAGGAGCTGCACGCGACGCTTCTCGAGCCCCATCGGGACGCCGCTCGCGTCGACGAGGGCGTCGTCCGCCCACGCCGCCGGGTAGTCGCGCGCGAGCGGGACGTCGACGCTCGTGAACCAGTGGGTCGTCACCGGCTTCACGTCGGAGGACGACGTCGCGACGAGCGCGCGCGGCAGCTCACCGGGCGCGCGCGCCTCGAAGTGGAAGCCGGGCGGGCACTCCGCTCCGTCGCGCGCCGCCGCCGGGCTCGGGACGCAGACGCCCGGATAGAGGCTCATGTGACAGTCCTGACAGGTCGCGGCGCGCCGCCCGGCGGCGCGCTCGCCGTCGGCCCACGCGCGCCACTCCGAATAGGCGTTCCGGAGCCGCTTGAAGTGCTCGCCGCGCTCGCGGACGCCGACGGCGTCGGTGCCGAAGAGCCTCACGTCGTGACATGCGCCGCACGCTTCGCTCGACCGCGCGTAGGCGCGCGTCTCCTCCGTCGCGCGCTGGTGCACGATCGGGTCGGACGGTCCGCCTGCGCCGAGCTTCTCGCGGAGGAAGCGCGACGGGTCGAGGAGGTAGCCGCTGTTCGCGATCCCGGTCCGCCCGCGAGCATCCTCCGGCCGCATCGCGAAGAGCGCGCCGGTCTGGGTCGACGTCCAGGTCGGGTTGCCCTCGTAGGCGTGGCCGTTGCTCGCCGCGTGGACCGGACCCGTCGTCTGGTGGCAGACCGCGCACGAGATCCCTTCGAGCGCAGCGGGGCCGAGCAGATCCCGGAGCGGACGACGCGACGCGGACGCGAAGCCGCGCGCGTCCCAGGCGGGGACGCGCGAGCCGAGGTTGTCGCCGGCGGCGTGGCAGTTCACGCACCAGTGCTCGCCGCCGGCCCCCGTCACGGTCACGCTGCTCCGGCGGTCGCGACACACGTCGGCTCCAGCGCGCCGGAGCACGCCCGCGCCGTTCGGGCACGACGCGTCACGCCCCGCCTGCTCCTCGATCGCGCTCTCGAGCGCGCCGAAGAGCGGGCTCCGCGACGCGTACGCCATCACGCTGCGCTCCCATTCGGCGACCTGGCGCGGGTGACACGTCGCGCACGTCTTCGCGTTCGGCTCGGCGATCGGCTCGCGCGGACGGATCGACGGACGGGCCGGAGCGGGCTCGGGCGCCGCCATGCTGCCGGCGAGGCCCACTGCGAGCACGACCGCGCCGACGGCGATCGGCACGAGCGAGAGACCGAGCCGCCGCCGCGCGACGACGGGCGACGGGGACCGCGCCGGCGCAGCGCGCTCCTTCGACGGCACCCGCAGACGGAGTGAGCCTCCCTCGAGGAGCGCCGTGCACTGCCGCGCGATCGCGTCCGCCGACGCGGGACGGCGCGCGCGCTCGGGCGCGAGCATCGCGAGCACGAGGCTCTGCACGCCGGGTCGCAGCGTCCGCGCGAGGCCGTCCGCGAACGGCGGCGGACCTTCGCGCGCAGCGCCCGCGGCGTCGCGGATCGACGCGCCGGCGAACGGCGTCGCGCCGGAGAGGAGCCGGTAGGCGACGAGGCCGAGCACGTAGCGGTTCGCGGCGTTGTCCCACGGTGCGCCGTCCGCCTGCTCCGGCGGAGTCCATCGAGGCGACGGCGCGCTCCGACCCGAGCCACCGCGCGTCACCTCACCGAGGAGCGCCGCGACGAGCCGCTGGGCCAGGATCCACCCGCGGTCGCCCGCGAACGCGATTTCCTCGGGCCGGAGCGGGCCCGGGAAGATGCCCCGTTCTTCGCAGGTCGCGAGCGCGCGAGAGAGATCACGGACGAGGACGAGCGCGCGGTCGAAGGGGATGCGCTCGCCGGGCGCGAGCTGGTCGAGCCTCTTCTCCGGGCTCGCGCGGAAGAGCCACGGACCTTCGTCGTCCTCTCCCGCAGCAACGAACCCGGAGACGCCCACCGCGCCGAGATCGAGGAGGCGCCGCGCGATCTTCGCGTCCTCGTGCGCGAGCGCGTAGAGCTCGCCTCCGTCGCACGCGAACCGGCGCGCGCGCCCGAGCCGCGGGCGCTCCTCACCGGCCGCGGGACGTTGCGACGGCAGGGTCATGGCTCTCTCCGATGCCCGAAGCGCGGAGACGCGCCGCGTACGTCCCGAGCCCTGCCGCGAGCGACAGGACGACGATCGCCGCGAGCGCGACCCACGTCGGGATCTCGCGCGCGGGGCGCTTCTCCATCACGAGGAGAGCCGTGTCGAGCTTCGCCGCGGCGCGCTCCGGAGGCGCGCTGCCGGAGTGGAGCGTGCCGCTCTTCGCGGGCGGAGGCGCGCGGGTCACCTCGACGGAAGGACGCGACGCGCGCGCCGGCGCACGGACCGGCTGGGTCGTCGTCGTCACCGCGGCGCGGAACGGCGCGAGGGCGGAGACGACATCGCGCGCGGACGCAGGGCGATCGACCGGCGCCTTCGCGAGCATCGCGAACACGAGCTCCTCGACGCCGCGCGGGAGACCGCGCCGGACGTCGTCCTCGAGCGGAGGCGGGGTCGCGGTGCACTGGAGGTTCAGGAGCTCGCGTGGCGAAGGCGAGCGGAAGGGCGGCTCGCCGGCGAGCATCTCGTAGAAGACGAGGCCGAGCGCGTAGAGATCGCTCCGGGCGTCGATCTGCCCGGCGTCGATCTGCTCCGGGCTCATGTACTGGAGCGTCCCGATGCTCTGCGTGCTCGGCCCCGACATCCCCTCGAGGACCTTCGCGACGCCGAAGTCCATCACGACGAGACGCGTCGCGGCCGCGTCCACCGCCGCGCCTTCCGGCACCGTGAGCATCACGTTCTCGGGCTTGAGATCGCGGTGCACGATCGACGGCTCCTGCTCGTGTGCGACCGCGAGCGCCTCCGCGATGCGCACGACGTTCTCGACCGCCTCGGGCCACGGCAGCGCGCGACGGGCCACGAGCTCGTCGCGGAGCGTCCGGCCGTGCAGGTACTCGAGGACGAGCACGAGCTGGCCGTCGATCTCGAGCGAGGCGAGGCTCCGGACGAGCCCCGGGTGCTCGAGGTGCGCGAGGATCTGCATCTCGTTGAGGAAGAGACGCCGCCCGTCCTCGTGCCGCGTGAGCTCGGGACGGAGCACCTTGAGCGCGACGCGGCGGCCGGAGAGGCGCTCCTCCGCCTCGTAGACCTTCCCCATCCCGCCTTCGCCGACGAGACGCTTCACGAGGTATTCGCCGATGCGGTCCATCACGTCTCCGCTCCCCGGTCACACGGGGTGCCGGGGTCTACGCGGGACGCAGCCGATCGATCTCTCCGTCCCACCGAATCCCGAACGCGCGGGAGGGCGGGACCTTACGGTCACTCGAGGACGGTCTTCTCCGGCCCGTTCGCCGCAGCGAGGATGTCCTCCTGCCCGAACGCGAGCGACGTCGGCAGCTCGCCTGCCGCGAACAAGCGAGCTTCGCGGATCTCCAGCG
Organism: Polyangiaceae bacterium; assembly: GCA_039809485.1. Lineage (GTDB taxonomy): Bacteria > Myxococcota_A > Polyangia > Polyangiales > Polyangiaceae > Labilithrix. The sequence continues at coordinate 88,056 of JBDHVE010000010.1, forward strand.
GATTCATCGGCGGCTTCGTCGGCGGCTCGACCGTGCACACGACGCCGATCGTGACGGCGTGGAAACGCGGATCGCGGTCGGGCCGCGACCAGGCGCCGACGACGCGCTCCATCTGGTACGACGTGACGCCCGCCTCTTCCTCGAGCTCACGGCCGAGGGCGGTCACGAGCGTCTCGCCCCACTCGAGCGTTCCTCCCGGGAGGCACCAGCTGCCCGTGTCCCCTCGCCGCACGAGGAGGATACGGCCGTCCTTGGTCCTCGCGACCGCGCAGATCCCGACGACGGGCCGGTGCAGGAGGTGCCGCGTGACCTCGTGGACGATGCCGTACGCAGCCTTGGGCAACCAGCGGAGGATCACGCGCGCACCCTACTCCACCGTGCGCGCCGTGCTCCAGAGGGAAGACGTCGCGGACGGGCGCGTGCTATCAGCGGGCGCATGAAGCTCGTCACCTACGCGCAGAAGAGCGACGGCGCCGCCCGCGGAGGCATCCTGGTCGGCAAGGATCTCGAGACCATCGTCGACCTCGGTCGCGGGCTCGCGTACCTCGGACGATCGACGGCGGGCGCCGCGGTGCTCGACCTCGTCCAGGCCGGTGCGAGCGGGCTCGACGCGGCGCGCGAGCTCGTCGCGGCCCACGAGGCGAAGAAGCTCCCCGAGGCGCATGCCGGCGGGTCGACGACGGTGCGCGCGGCCGACGTCGAGCTCCGCGCTCCGATCCCGCGTCCCCCGTCGATGCGCGACGGCTACGCGTTCCGTCAGCACGTCGAGACGGCGCGCCGGAACCGCGGCCTCGAGATGATCCCGGAGTTCGATCAGTTCCCCGTGTTCTACTTCACGAACCACCAGGCAGTCGTCGGGCCCGGGCCGGTGAAGGTGATGCCGCGCCAGCTCGAGAGGCTCGACTTCGAGCTCGAGGCCGCGATCGTCGTCGCGAAGGAAGCGCACGACGTGCCGGTCGCGAAGGCCGACGAGCTGATCTTCGGCCTCACGATCATGAACGACTTCTCCGCACGCGTCCTCCAGATGGACGAGATGAAGCTCTCGCTCGGGCCCGCGAAGGGCAAGGACTTCGCGACCGGTCTCGGGCCGTGGCTCGTCACGATGGACGAGCTCGAGCCGCACATCCGGCGGACGCCGAACGGAGCGCACTTCGACCTCGGGATGCGCGCGTTCGTGAACGGCGTCCAGGTCTCGACCGGCAACGTGAAGGACATGACGTGGACGTTCGCGCAGATCCTCGAGCGCGCGAGCTACGGCGTCACCCTCTACCCGGGTGACGTGATCGGCTCGGGCACGTGCGGGACGGGCTGCTTCCTCGAGCTCAACGGTTCGAAGATCACGAAGGACCAGTGGCTCCGGCCCGGCGACGTCGTCGTCCTCGAGATCGACGGGCTCGGTCGCCTCGAGAACACGATCGTCGCGGGCTGAACCGTCCAGCGAAGCGCGGAGTCGACTCCGCGTCGACGAGAGACGAGCCCCACGTTAACGTGGGAACGTGGACGTTCCGAGCGCGGTCGCGAGCCTGGCACCGGGCGCCGTCGTGGGCGGCTACGTCGTCGAGGCGCTCCTCGGGCGTGGCGGCATGGGCGAGGTGTGGCGAGCCCGCGATCGCTCGCTCCTCCGTCCCGTCGCGCTGAAGGTGCTCTCGCCGGAGTCGGACCTCGACCCTTCCGTCCGCGCGCGTTTCGTCCGCGAAGGCCGCGCCGCCGCCGCGCTCGTCCACCCGAACGTCGTCACGGTCTACGGCGCCGGCGAGGACGGCGGGCGCACGTACATCGCGATGGAGCTCGTCGAAGGCCGGACGTTCCGGCTCGCCTCCCCCTACGTCCCCGCGCAGCAGCGGCTCGCGTGGCTGCTCGAGATCGCGCGCGCTCTCTCGGCGGTCCACGGCGCCGGCTTCGTCCATCGTGACGTGAAGCCGGACAACGTGATGGTGACCGCGCACGGCACGATCAAGCTCCTCGACTTCGGGATCGCACGTGCGCCGAACGTTCCGACGGACGGTCCGCCGTCGCTCGCACGCACCGGCACGGGGCAGATCCTCGGGACGCCGCGGTACATCGCGCCCGAGCAATGGCGCGGCGGCAGCGTCGACGGCCGGGCCGACCAGTTCGCGTGGGCGGTGATGGCCTACGAAGCGCTCGCGGGGCGTCACCCGGACGACACGAGCCCTGGCTTCGGCCGCGTGGCGGACTGGCGTGGCCCGGCCGCGCCGCTGCACGCGCTCGTCCCGGATCTGCCGTTCGGGGTCTCTTCCATCGTGGGTCGCGCGATGGCGGTGTTCCCCGACCAGCGCTTCCCGACGATGGCCCAGCTCTGCGCCGAGCTCGAGGCTTGCCTCCGGCAGCACGCGTCGGCGGGTCTCGCAGCGACCTCCCCGTCGTTCGGCGAGGCGAGCACGACGGGCGGCCTCCCGCCCACGCGGCGAGAGTCGCTCGGCGTCCCGCCTTCGGCGCCGACGTCCCAGCCGATGCTCGTGCCGAGCCCGCCGGCTCCGCCGCGCGTCGAGCAAGGAAACACAGCAGCGGTCTTCGTGAAGGCGCTCCTCGCGGTTCCGCTCATCGCGCTCGCGGCGACCGGCGTGTTCGTCGCCGTGCGCGGTGACGTGCGG
>JBDHVE010000011.1:0-89601 GCA_039809485.1 Polyangiaceae bacterium
TCGACCGGCGAGGTCGTGCCGAGCGATGCCAGGTCGATCCGACCTGGGAACATGGTTCGGGGCCCCCGAGTAGGTCGGACCCTCGCGACCTCGTTCCGCCCTGGTATGCGTGGCCCGCGCCTGTGGCTCGGTCGCCGAGCCTCCACCCCGTCCCCTTCCTTGCGGCTGTGGCGGGCCTACGTTCCCGCTCGTCGCGAGCTGCTCTCGTCTCGATCTCGCCCGTGCCCGCGCCCGAGGCAGGAAATCGGGCTGATCGAACGGATCGTGGAGGCGAGATCACCGCGACCTCGTCGCGCTCGATCGTCGCTCATGCGGTAGACTGCAGCCGGATGCGTTCTCACGCGCTCGCGGTCATGGCCCTTCCGGCCGCGGTGCTCGTGGCTTGTGCTGCGATCACCGGAGCCTCCGATCTCACGATCGTCGAGGCAGGTCCGAGCGCGGACGCCGGCAAGGACGTCGAGCAGCCGCCCGAGACGGATGCGGGCTTCGTCTCCTGCGGGGAGCAGCGCGTGTGCCTCCCGGCTCCGAGCGGCTGGACGCCGATCGTGCTCGTCCAGGGGGCGCCCGCGAACGCGCTCTGCCCGACGACGTATGCGCAGAAGTCGGCGGTGAAGGGGCTCACGGGCCTGGCAAAGTGCGCCTGCCGTTGCGACGCGCCGACCGGCGGCGGCGCGTGCGACAACGACCTGCGGATCGACTACGGCAACGGGCAGTGCAGTGCCGCAGGAGCCGACGTGTCCGCGCTGCCCGACGGCGGCTGCACGCCGGTGACGCTCGCGGCGCTCGCGGGCAGCGCGCGCGCGAAGCCGCTCACCGGCGCGGCGACGACGTGCTCTCCCCAGATCACGCAGGAGCTCCCGCAGCCGGTCGACCTCGCGCTCTGCGCCGGCGCGGAGGTCACGACGTCCGCCCAGTGCCGCTCGGACGAGAGCTGCGTCCCGGTCGTCTCGCGCGGCAGCAAGCTGTGCATCGCGCACGAAGGCGAGATCGAGTGTCCGGCCGGGACCTGGACGCGCTGGTCGACGGGCACGAACCCCACCGACGACCGCGCGTGCTCGGGCTGCACCTGCTCCTCGGACCCGACCGGCTGCAGCAAGGGCCAGCTCACGTTCTACGCGAACGACGGCTGCACGGGCCCGCTCGGCACGCTGACGACCGACGACACCTGCAAGGCCTCGCCGGTCACCGCCGCCTCGCGCTCCGTCCAGTACAAGGCCGGCGCAACGTGCAGCGTGACGAAGGAGCCGGCGATCACGGGCGCGCTCTCGTTCCAGGGTGCGCGAACCGTGTGCTGCTTGTGAGGAAGGGCTAGTCGCTCCACGCCTGCACGACGTACGATGCCTTTCCCGCGCCGACCGAGACGAGGAGCGTGATCTCGTCCGCCGACGTGAAGCACATCGTGCCGTCGCTCGGGAGCGCGGGGCCGGGCGACTCGGCGATGATGTCGCCGGCGGAGTCGCGCGCGACGACGACGACGTCGCGGGCGCCCTCGTCGGTTGCGAAATACGCGCGATAGCACTTCCCGGCGTCGACGCGGAGCTTGTGCTCGGCATGGGGAGCGCTGTCGGCCTGCTGGCCCTTGAACGGAGCGCCGAGGGGCTTCGGCTTCGCCCCCTTCGACGCGGACGCGCACGCTTCGCCGACCTTCTTCACGAGGCCCTCCGGATCCTTCGCGCGCGGGATCGCGCCGGCGCAGGTGCCGAGGGCGGCATCCGTCTTCGTCTTCGCCTTCTTCGACCCTGCGACGCCCGGCGGCGGCATCGTCGCCATCGGCGGGAGCGGGCCGAGGGCGGGGAGGGGACGGCTCGCGCTCGAGGACGCCGGCGCGCCGGCGTCCGGACTCGCGGTCGGGGCTCCGCTCGGTCCGGTCGCCGGCTTGCTGCCACCGCACGCCGCCAGCGCGACAGCAGCCAGCAGGAAGGTCGACGACGAGAGCGTTTTCGCGCGGAGCATGCGCGACACCATAGCGAGGCGGCGGAGCGCGGGAAATGGAACTAGACTCGCGAGCCGCCGTGCCCCGCGTCCTCGCCGTCGATCCGAAGCGTCCCGATCCGAACGTGATCGCCGAAGCCGCGTCCGTGCTCGCCGCTGGCGGTCTCGTCGCGTTCCCGACCGAGACCGTCTACGGCCTCGGCGCGCGCGGGCTCCATCCCGAGGAGGTCGCGCGCATCTTCGCCGCGAAGGGCCGGCCGAAGGCGCATCCGCTCATCCTCCACGTCGCGGATGCGGCGATGGCGGCGAAGCTCTCGCGCGCGTGGTCCGAGCGCGCCGAGCAGCTCGCCCGCCGCTTCTGGCCCGGGCCGCTCACGCTCGTCGTGCCGCGCGCGGCGCACGTCCCGGACGCCGTGACGGGCGGCCTCGACTCGGTCGGCGTGCGGTCGCCGGCGCATCCCGTCGCGAGCGCGCTGATCGTCGCCGCCGGCGAGCCGCTCGCGGCGCCGAGCGCGAACGCGCACACGCACGTGTCGCCGACGACGGCCGCGCACGTCGTCCGGTCGCTCGGCGATGCGGTCGATCTCGTGCTCGACGGCGGGCCGTGCGCGCACGGGATCGAGTCGACCGTCGTCGACGTGACGGGCCCCGTCACGCGCGTGCTCCGCCCGGGCGCGGTGTCGCTCGAGGAGCTCCGTAGCGTCGATCCCGACGTGACCTACGGCGGCATCGTCGTCGCGGAGACGGACGACGCCGCGCGCGCGTCGCCGGGACTCGCGGCGAAGCACTACGCGCCGCGCACCGACGTCGTGCTCGCGTCCGATGCACGCGCCGTCGCCGCCGCGCTCGCCGAGGTGGAGGCGTCGTCGCCGCTCGCGGCGATCACGTGGAGCGCCGCCGCGAAGGAGGCGGTCACGGCGCTCGGGCGGCCCGTTCGACTGATCGCTCTTCCGGCCGAGCCGACGGCGTATGCCGCCGCGCTCTTCGCCGCGCTCCACGACGTCGATGCGGCCGGCGTCGCGCGGCTCGTCATCGAAGCGGTCCCCGACGACACGGCCTGGTGGGCGGTCCGCGACCGGCTCGCGCGGGCCGCTCGTCGCTGATCTACTTCTTCTTCGCCTCGGCCTCGGCCGCCTCGACGAACGCCTTCAAGCTCGCCAGGTTCTGCGCCCAGAAGCTGCGGTAGCCCTCGAGCCAGCTCGCGACGTCGCGGAGCGGCTGCGGGTTCAGCTCGTAGACGCGCTCGCGTCCCTCTTTCCGCTCGCGGACGAGGTGCGCGTCGCGGAGGACGCGGAGGTGCTTCGAGACCGCCGGGCGGCTCATCGGGAGCCCCTCCGCGAGCACGTGCACGGGCGCGGTCCCCATCTTGAGGCGGTCGAGGATCACCCGACGCGTCGGATCGGACACGGCGTGGAAGACGTCGGTGGCGGCAGCGATGCGAGACATCGGGAAACCTCGGGGTGACCTCTCGGAGAGGCTGGTGGAAAGCGTAGCACGTGCAATCCGCTTGACTGGTAACTGATTGGTTATATGTTGTGTCGGGTCGAGGCGGCGCGCGGTGCGCCGGTTCGCTTCCGAGGAGCCCCCCATGAGCACGACGCACCAGGTCTACGACGTCTTCTTCAACGCCCCCGCCGACAAGGTCTGGGACGCGATCACGAACGGCACGAAAACGCGCGAGTACTTCTTCGGTACGGCGATCGAATCGTCGTTCGCGCCCGGCGCGCCCTACCGCTACGCGATGCCGGACGGCTCGGTCGCGGTGGACGGCAAGGTCCTCGAGATCGAGCCCGCGAAGCGGCTCGTCACGACGTGGGCCGTCCACTACGACCCTTCGTGCGCCGGCGAGGACAGCCGCGTGACCTGGACGCTCGAGCCCCGCGGTCCCGTCACGAAGCTCACCGTCGTGCACGACCTCGAGAAGGCACCGGCGACGGCGAAGAACGTTGCGAACGACGGCTGGAGCTTCGTCCTCTCCAGCATGAAGTCGCTCGTCGAGACCGGCGCCGGTCTCCCGATGCCGAGCGGCGGCTGACGACCGAGCTGCCGCGAAACGCGGCCGATCTCGTCGCCCGCGCGGAGCGCGGGTTCGCCGAAGGCGAGGCGGGGGAGGACTCCGCGCGAAGCGCGGAGGGGGCCCGCAGGGCCCCACGAGACAAGGAAGGTTGAGAGCAAGACACGTGACGGCGCGAAGCGCCGGCGCGTGTCTTGCTTCAACCGAAGTGACCGCGGAGCCAGCCGAGCACGCGGTTCCACCCGTCGGCATGGCCGCGGCACGCGTCGACGCGATCGCCGAAGCCGCGGTGGACGACCTTCACGCGCGTGCCCGTGCTGATCGGCTCGAGCTCGTAGCGCACGACGGTCTCGTGGCCCTGTTCCCACGCCGGCTTCCACGTGTGCTCGAGGACACGCGGCGGGTCGACGACGGTGTAGACGCCCTCGACCCGCGTCGCCGGTCCTCCGGTCACGTTCGTCGCGAAGCAGCTCCACGCTCCGCCGGGGCGGACGTCGAGCTGCCAGTCGTGGGTCCGGTACGTGTCGGCCGAGCCCCACCAGCTCGCGAGCTGCTCGGGCGAGGTCAGCGCCGCGAACACGCGCTCGGGCGGCGCGGCGATGTCGATGACGGCGTGGATGACTCCCTGCGTGACGTCGGCGACGGCGAACACGCGCCGGAGCTTATCAGAAGCGTCCGCGCCCCAGCACGAGACCGAGCCGTCAGCCTTCCGGCGCAGTGCGTCGTTCGAGCAGGTCACCTGCTCGGCGCAGTCAGCCAGAGCACGAGACCCGTGACGAGGAGCACCGACCCGGCGACGAGGGACACCGTCGCTCCGGTGCCGAAGGCGTGCGCGCGATCGCTCGCGTCGAGGCCGCGCGGATCGCGGCAGGGTGCTGTCCCGGGGCAGACGCTCTCCGCCGTCGCGTCGGCGTCGAGGGCGAGCACGCCGAGGATCGCGCCGCCCACGAGCGCGGCGGTGCCGGTCGCGCCGAGGCCGATCCCGAGGATGCTCCGCGTGCTCGTCGTCGTCGCGTTCGTCGTCGTCGTGCTCGGGACGGGGCCGGCTGCATCGCGAGCGAGGTCCGGGACGACCACGTCCCGTGTCTCTCCTTCGATCGCTTCGACCTGCAGCGCGGCTTCACGATGCCCCGGCGCCCGCGCCGTGACGGTGTGCACGCCGGGGTCGACCGGCGACGGCGCATCCCAGGCCGCGGGCCCGAGCGTCACGCCGTCGATCGCGATCGCGAGACCTTCGGGCCTCGCTTTCAAGACGAGCGCCACGCGCGCGAGCTTCGGCTCGACGGACGCGAGGCCTGCTTCGGCGACCTTCACGCGGTCGGCGCGTCCGTCGGTCCGCGCGACGCCGAGCGCTTCGCGGTAGGTCGCCCATGCGCTCGCCCAGCGCTTCTGTCCCTCGTAGCACTTCGCGAGGTTCAGGAGCGTGCCGCCGCCGGGATCGATCCGCTGGCTCTCCTCGAGCTTCGGACACGCGCGCGCGTAGTCACCGGCCGCGAGGAGCGCGACGCCTTCGTCGAAGAGCGCTTCGGCGACCGACGCGGCGCCACGTGGACCATCGGCGATCGCGACGCCCTCCGTCGCGATCGCGAGGGCGAGCACTCCGCTGACGAGCCGAATCATGCGCACGCCCGGCATCTTACGAGGAAACCTTGCACGTGCGAGGACATGGGCCATAGTCCCGTCTCCGTGCGCCACTCGACACTCGCGGCTGCCTTCCTCGTCCTCGTGACGGGGTGCGGGCTCCTCCTCGGCGATCGGAAGGAGCCGTGTGGTGGCGATCCTTCGTGCGAGGACGCGCCCGACGCGGCCGCGCCCGGCACGTCGTCCGGCGACCCGGCGGATCCCGCGGCGCCGAGCACGTCGAGCTCGTCCGGCTCCTCCGGCGCCTCTCCGAGCCCGAGCGCGACGAGCTCCTCCGGCGGCGCGATCGATGCGGGCGGCGACGCGGCGACGCTCGCGAAGAACAAGACGCACTGCGAGAAGCTCGGCGCGAGCGGCTGCTCCTGCGACATCCCGAAGGCCGGAGCGCCGCCCGCGAACGACGAAGCGTGCGATGCGAACGTCGGGATCGGCTCCATCTGCTGCGCGGGGAGTGATTGGCCCGCCGCGGGCTCGAGCTGCTCGTGTTACACCGGCGACTGCAACAGCCCCGGCGGCGGCGGCTGCTCGTGCAGCCTCGGGTTCGCGGGCGAGACGTGCAACGACGGGACGATGTGCTGCGTGAGCCCCTTCGGCGAGTGCCTCTGCACGTACCAAGGGACGACGTGCTTCCGCGGCTACCGGCAGGTCACGCGATGCGATGCGCAGGCGATCGGGTGCCGGAACGGCACGAAGCAGGTGACCTCCTGCGCATTGCCTCGCTGACGCGTCACTTCCGGTTCAGCACGTAGAGCAGGCCGTCCCCGCCGACCTCGCGGAAGTAGAGAAGGTTCGACTTCACGCAGAACTCGCCGTTGGTGACCGAGTTGTCGGTGGGATCGGTGATCGTGATCGTCGAGCCCGACGTCGTGTAGGTCTGGGTCGACGGCTCCTTCGCGTTCGACTCCTGCTTGTTGCACTGGCAGTCGCCGTTCGCCTGCGACGTGCACGTCAGCGACGCGTCCGAGCCGGGCACCTGCGCGCACGTGACGCCGTTCGCCGAGAGGCAGGCGGCCGGGATGTCGTAGGTCGACTTCAGCGTCTGCGTGCCCGCGCCGTTCTTGATCGTCGTCGCATCGATCGTGACGGTGCGGTCGTCGGTGACGTCGATCGTCGCCGAGCCGGACGGGCACTTGCCCTTGAACGGGTCGCCGACGCTCTTCGCGTCGACGCAGAACTCGGCGAAGGTCCACGTGCCCGTCGGGTCGCCACCGCAGGCGGTGAAGTCGGCCGTCGCCTGCGCGCACGTCGCGGGCGGTTGAAGGGTCGCCTGACCGTCGACGACGACGACGCTGTACTTCGTGAAGTGGTCGGTCGAGGCCTTCACGGTGCCCTTCGTCTTGTCGACGGTCGAGCCGGAGAGCTGCTTCCAGGCGCCGGCCGACTCGAAGGCGACCGCGGCCTGCTTGCCTTCCGGGACAGTCGCCTTGATCTCGAGCGAGACCGGCTTCGTGAACTTCAGGCCGTCCGGGCCGAAGTCGTAGACGTTCGCGATCGTGCCGGTCACGGCGGCGCCGACGGCGAGGGTGATCGTCGTGTCCTTCTCGAGCGCCCCGGGCGGGATGACGAGCGACACGCTCCCTGCCTTGTCCGCGACCGTCCCGCCCGCCGCGGCCGAGACGTTCACACTGACCGTCTCGCCCACCGTGCCACCGCCGGAAGAGCTGCTGCCGGAGGTCGAATCGTCGCTCGAGCAGGCGGGGAGGGGTGCGAGCACCCCGACCGCGAGGACCGAAGCCAGTGCCAAGCCCGTCACGTGAGTCCACTTCATGTCGTTCGTTCTCCTCGTTCGATTCCGGCGCGAAACAGAGCTCGCCGAAAATGACCGAAGAGTCGCACGAAGCGGTGATTCACGTAAAGGACGTGACGGTGACGAATCTCAATCCACTCACTCGACCGGCAGCTGGAAGTGGACGCCCCAGTTGAACAGCTCGTAGCCGTATTCCGACGGCGTCTGGTCCGAGTCGCGGAGGTTGCCGCGCGCGCCGACGAACGGGCCCGGGCACGAGTGGGGGATCGTCGTGAAGGCGTAGCGGAGCTTCAGCTTCGCGCCGGCGGGCGGTGCGCTCGCGAGGGTGACGGCGACGCTGTCCGGTCCGGCGAGCGCGACGCTCGCGACGGGGACGTCGTTGCCGGCCTCGTCGATGACGGAGAAGCCGTAGTGGCCCGGATCCATCACGCGCTGGGTGTCGAGGACGAGGGGCGGTGCGGGGACGTGGTACTTCGCGGTGATCACGTTTCCGGCGAGCGTGATCTTCTTCGGGCGGACCGGCTCCCACGGCAGCCCCTCGACCACGATCCGCGCATACGCCTTCGCGAAGTACGCGCCGAGCGTGCGCTCGCCCTTGCCGGTGTAGTGGCGGCAGTCCGCGTCCCAGTCGAGGGTGTACGCCGGCGCGACGAGGACGACCTTGCCCGGCGCCTTCATGTGCGCCTCGAGCTGCATCTGCGTGACGGCGCTCGTGGCGATGTCGTTCCAGCCGGAGAACTGCGAGACGAGGAGCGGCACGGGGATCGTCTGCCCCGTGCGCTGCTTCACGCCGTCCTCGAAGTCCTTCTGCCACGCGACGAGCGCGTCGCCGTAGTCCTTCACCGACTGGAAGCTGCCGTCGGTGCCGTCGTTCGGGAACTGCTGCGTATTGGTCGCGTACGCGAAGTCGTCGCTCTCGCCGTGGATGAGGGTGACCGCGCGGACGACGTACGACTTGTTCGCGGCCTCGGCGAGGCGCTTGCCGTCCTCGACCTGCTTCATGCTCTCTTCGAACGAGTTCAGGTAGGTCGGGTCGATGAAGTTGCAGCCGCCCTTCCGGAGGCACCAGTAGGTGAGGCCGTTCCGGCCCGCGAGGCTCACGAGGATGTCGTGGCTCGGCTTGCCGTACTTCTCCTTCGCGAGCTTCGTGGCCTGGTTCGCCAGGCCCGACGACATCGTCTCGACCGGGTACCAGAACGTGTCGCCCTCCACGAGCGGCGCGAAGCCGTTCGGCTTCTGGTAGACGCGGCACCCTTCGCGCTCGCAGACGCCGCTCGTCATGACGCCGACGTCGAAGCTCATGTTCGAGTAGGGCTGCGCCGTGGAAAGGATGGGCTTGCCCTCGTGCGCGACCGAGTTGCTCTGTCCCGTCGAGAGGACGTGGTTGATGTCGAAGGCCTGGTACGGGACGGGGACCTGGGCCTGCTCGCCGTTGCCCGGATCGGGCGCGTTCGGATTCGTCGGGTTCTGCGGCGGCGGCGTCGCGGGGTTGCCCGACGAACCCGGTGAGGTGGGCTGATTCGGAAAGGCGGCGCGAGTTGCCTCGCCGTCACCGGACGACGTGTCGCTGCACGCGACGACGACGGCAGCCAACGTTGCGGAGATCCCGAGGAACGTGCGGAGAGAGCGCATGGCGAACGCGAGAGGTGCAGCGCGCATGCCGGGAGGGCGCCCGCCGCCGGTCTGGCGCTTTACTTCGGTCCGGGATGGGCCTACTCCTCCGGGCCGCCATGGCTTTCAAGGTCGTCACGCCTCCGCACTTCCCGAAGCCGCGCGGGTACGTCAACGGCATCGTCGTGGACGGCGGTCGCACGCTCCACATCTCGGGACAGATCGCGTGGGACAAGGATGCGCGCATCGTCAGCCCGGACTTCGCGACGCAGTTCCTCCAGGCGCTCGACAACGTGATCGCGGTCGTGCGCGAGGCCGGCGGCGGCGCGGAGCACATCGCCAAGCTGCTCGTGTTCGTGACCGACCTCGATGCGTACCGCGCCGCGACGCGTGACATCGGCGAGGGCTGGCGCGCCCGGATGGGCAAGTACTACCCGGCGATGAGCCTGGTGAAGGTCGCGGGGCTCCTCGAGCCGGGCGCGATGGTCGAGATCGAGGGCATCGCCGTCCTCCCGTCCTGAAGAGGCCACCATGCTGTCGCCGAAGACGTTCGCCTACGAGCTCTCCCCCTCGGGCGTCGCCACGATCACGTTCACGCGCCCCGACACGCTGAACTCGCTGACGTTCGACGTCTACGAGGAGCTGCGTGACGCGTTCGCGGCGCTCGACCACGACGAGGCCGTCCGCGCCGTCGTCATCACCGGGCAGGGCCGCGCGTTCTGCTCCGGTGGCGACGTCAACAGCATCATCGGCGAGCTCTTCTCGCGCGACATGCGCGGGCTCGTCGCGTTCACGCGCGTCACCGGCGCTCTCATCCGGAACATCCGTGCGCTCCGCCGTCCCGTGATCGCGGCCGTGAACGGCACCGCCGTCGGCGCCGGCGCGGTCATCGCGACGGCGTGCGACTTCCGGATCGCGAGCAGCACGGCGAAGTTCGGCTTCATCTTCCCGAAGGTGGGGCTCTGCGGCGCCGACATGGGCGCGGCGTACCTCCTCCCGCGCATCGTCGGGCTCGGGCGCGCGAGCGAGCTCCTCTTCCTCGGCGACGTGATCGGCGCCGACGAAGCGCATCGGATCGGGCTCGTCAGCAAGGTCGTCGCGCCCGAGGCCTGCGTCGCCGAAGCGCGCGCGCTCGCCGAGCGCCTCGCCTCCGGACCTGCGTTCGCGAATGCGATGACGAAGCAGATGCTCGAGAGCGAGTACACGATGGGCCTCGATCAAGCGATCGAGGCCGAGGCGCAGGCGCAGGCGATCTGCATGCAGCACCCCGATTTTCGCGCCGCCTACGACGCGTGGGTCGCGAAGAAGCCGATCGTGTTCCAGGGCGCGAGCGGTCCCTTCCAGGACGGAAGGCCGGCGAAGAGCTGATGGAACCCCGTCGCGCGACGCGCCCGAGCTGGTCGCTGCTCCCGATGTTCTTCGAGGCGCCTCACCGCGCGCTCGGAGAGACGTGCGACGCGCTCGAGGGGCACGATCCGGCGCTCCACGATGCCGCCCGCGTGATGCCGCGGCTCGCGGAGCTCGGGCTGACGCGCCTGCTCGTCCCGACCGCCCACGGCGGCGGCGGCTGGGCGCGCGGCGGCGCATCGGTCGACGTGCGCGCGCTCTGCATCGCGCGCGAGGCGCTCGCGTGGGACTCGCCGCTCGCGGACTCGATGTTCGCGGTGCAGGGCCTCGGCTCCCATCCGATCATCCTCGCCGGCGAGGCCGAGAAGCGTCGCGACGTGCTCGCCGAGGTCGTCTCCGGCACGCGCGTCTGCGCGTTCGGGCTGACGGAGCCGGAGGCGGGGAGCGACGTCGGCTCGATGCGGACCGTCGCACGGCGCGAGGGCGACGCGTGGATCCTCGACGGCGAGAAGGTCTTCATCTCGAACGTCGGCGTCGCGCACCACTACGTCGTCTTCGCGAACGCCGATCCCGAGCGCGGGAAGAAGGGCATCAGCGCGTTCCTCGTCGACGCTCACGCGCCCGGGCTCGCGACGGAGCCGATCGCGACGAGCATCGATCACCCGCTCGGCCGCGTGATCCTGAAGGGGTGCAAGGTCCCCGCGTCCGCGCTCCTCGGCGAGGTCGGGATGGGCCTTCGCCTCGCGCTCGGCACGCTCGACGTCTTCCGAACGTCGGTCGGCGCCGCCGCGGTCGGGATGGCGCGGCGTGCGCTCGACGAAGCCGCCCTCCGCGTCACGACGCGCGTCCAGTTCGGCAAGAAGCTCTCCGAGCAGCAGCTCACGCAGGCCGCGCTCGCCGACATGGCGACCGAGCTCGATGCCGCGCGCCTCCTCGTCTTCCGCGCCGCGTGGGAGAAGGACAACGCCGCGGACGAAGCGGCGATGCGCGCTGCCGGCACGAGCGTCGCGATGGCGAAGATGTTCGCGACCGAGGCCGCGCAGCGCATCATCGATCGCGCGGTGCAGCTCTTCGGCGGTCTCGGCGTGACCGATCGCGCCGTCGTCGAGCGTCTCTACCGCGAGATCCGCCCGCTCCGGATCTACGAGGGGACGACGGAGATCCAGAAGCTCATCATCGGTTCTGCCCTCGCCTCGAGCTGACCCGTGCTGTTCTCGCCGCTGCGCATCCGCGGGACCACGCTCCCGAACCGGCTCGTCCTCCCGGCGATGGTCACGCGCCTCTCGGGCGAGGACGGCTTCGTCAACGACGACATCCGCGCGCGCTACGTCCGGTTCGCGAAGGGCTCTGTCGGGCTGATCGTGCTCGAGGCGATGGCCGTCCACGGCGCGAAGAGCGGGCCGCTCCTCCGCATCTCGTCGGACGAGTTCGTCCCGGGCCTCTCGGACCTCCGCGCGCGGATCCACGACGCCGGCCCTTCGAAGGTCGTCCCGCAGATCATCCATTTCCTCAAGATCGCGCGCTCGGGCTGGCGCCAGACGATCGACATGCTCTCGCTCGCGGACCTCGACGACATCGTCGAGGCCTACGGGCGCGCCGCCGTGCGCGCGCGCGAAGCGGGGATGGACGGCGTCGAGCTCCACATGGCGCACGCGTACACGCTGTCGTCGTTCCTCTCGCGGCTGAACCCGCGCAAGGACGACTACGGCGGCACGCTCGCGAACCGGCTCCGCCTCCCGCTCCGCGTCCTCGCGCGCGTCCGCGAGATGGCGGGCGAGGACTTCGCCGTCGGCGTCCGCTTCGTCGGCGAGGAGTGCGTCCGGAACGGCTACACCGTGCTCGATGCGGGGCCGATCGCGGTCGCGCTCGCGCGCGGCGGCGCCGACTGGATCAGCCTCTCGGCGGGCGGAAAATTCGAGGACGCGCGCGTCATCCCGGGCGAGCCGCTCTATCCGTACACGGGGTACTCCGGCGATCGCTGCATGCCGGGCTCCGCCTACCCGGACGGCGCGAACCTCTACATCCCCGAGGCGGTCCGCGCCGCCGTGCGGAGCGCCGGGCTCGAGACGCCGATCGTCGCCGTCGGGAAGATCTCCGATCGCGCGCTCGCCGAGCAGGTGCTCGCCCGCGGGCAGGGCGACCTGGTCGGAATGGCCCGCGCGCTGCTCGCCGATCCGGACCTGCCGAAGAAGTGGTCACGCGGCGAGGACGAGAAAGTCGTCCGCTGCCTCTACGGGAACGTGTGCAAGGCGCTCGACGAGAACTTCCGGCGCGTCGACTGCACCCTCTGGCCGAAGAAGAGCGGGCAGGCGCCCGAGAGCGACGACACCGTCCCGCCCGCGTGGCCGGTGAGTGGTGCGGCTGTCACTGCAGAATACAAGGATGGCCGCGTCCTCCTCCGCTGGCACGCGGCCAGCGACAACGAGGCGATGTACGGCTACCAGGTGTTCCGCGCGGAAGGGGAGGGGAGCATCCTCCGCCACCACGCGAGCGTGCGCGCCGCGTCGACCCGCTACGAGGACGCGCGCGTCACGGCCGGACGCTACCGCTACGCGGTCCGTCCGTACGATCTCGCCGGCAATCGCGGGCCGATGAGCGACGTCGTCGACGTCGTCGTGACGTCCTAGAGCGTGCACTCGACGACGCCCGTTCGTCGCGTCGCGTCGGCGTCGTGGAAGCCGTAGCACCGCGCACCCGGCGATTCGTCGCCGTAGTCGTAGTCGCAGCTGCCGACGGCGTGGAGCTCCCCGCGCGCGTCGTACTCACCGCTTCGGTCGTAGCCGGAGCACGGCGCGCCTTCGGAGCCGTTCGGGACGGTCGGGGTCGTGCACTGGCCGTGGACGGGCGGCGAGGGGCAGAGCGTGATCCGTCGCGTCGAGCTCTTGCACGTCCATGGTCCGAAGCGGCGGCGGCAGAGGGGGAACGGTCTGCCGAGCACCTTCACGTTGCAGTGGCAGGGGGCGCGCGGGGGTTTGGCGCGCGCGGCTGGGGCTGCGGCGAGTGAAAGCGCGGGGGACGGCGCGACCGTGGCGACGGGCGCCTCGGACGCGATCGGGGCGACCGGCGGCGGCGCGACCGACACCACGGGGACTGCGACGTCCACCTTCGTGCTCGCTCGTTTGCGCAGGGCGAGGACGGAGAGGATCGCCGCGAGCCCGAGCGCCAGCGTCGTGCCCGCGGCGACGACGCCGACGATGCGCATGTCGCGCTTCTTCGTCCGCTCGCGCGGCGGGCGCCGCGGAGCGAGACGTGGCTTCGGCGGCGTCTGGATGGGCGCGAGCGCATCGCGTGCGTGCAGGAGCGCGTCGCGGAGCTCGCGCGCGTCCTGGAAGCGGCAGGCAGGATCGCGCTCGAGACATCGCATCACGACGCTCGCGAGAGGCTCGCCGAGCGCGGGGCGCCACCTCGTGATCGGCATCGGCGTCCCGGTCGTGACGAGCTGGAACAGCTTCGGGATCGCCTCTGCCTCGAAGGGGAGGCGCCCGGTGAGCATCTCGTAGAGCGAGACCCCGATCGCCCACACGTCCGCGCGCGCGTCGACGTCTCGCGCTCCGAGCACTTGCTCGGGCGCCATGTACGCCGGCGTCCCGAGCGATTCGCCGGTCTGGGTGAGGCGCACCGCTTCGCGCGTGTCGCGCACGAGCCCGAAGTCGAGCACCTTCACGATCGGCCCGGCCTTCGTCGTCGCGACGAAGAGGTTCCCTGGCTTCAGGTCGCGATGGACGAGCCCCGCCGCGTGCGCTTCCGCGACGGCATCGAGGGCCTGGAGCGTCCAGTCGAGTGCGCGCCCGACGTCGAGGAGCCCTTCGCGTGCGACGACGGCGTCCACCGTCTCGCCCTCGAGCAGCTCCATCACGACGTAGGGCGCGCCGCTGTCGGTCGTGCCGACCTCGAGGATGCGCGTGACATGTCGGCTCGTCAGCGTCGCGGCCGCACGCGCCTCGCGGACGAGTCGCTCGCGCTGCGCCGGGTCGTCCACCAGCTCGCCGAGCACCACCTTGAGCGCGACGCACCGACCGAGGCCGACGTCCTCCGCTTCGAAGAGCACGCCCATCCCGCCGCGCGCGATCTCGCGGAGGACGCGGAGCCGTCCGCCGACGACGTCACCGACGTGGACGTGCAGCATGCGAGACCGAGGATAGCCGGCCGCGGGTCAATCGCATCGGACGTCGCCCGACGTCGGTGGCGCATCCCATGCGAGCCGGCCCCAACACGTCCCTCCAGGGGCGACGTCGTAGTCGACGCACGCGCCGATCGCGGTCCAACGCCCCGGCCGTCGCCAGTCGCGGTGAAACCCTTCGCAGACCTCGCCCGGCGTCGCGCGATCGGCGAGGGCGCGCGCGCAGTCCCGGCCCTTGCCGGATTCCAGGCAGAGAAGCGCCGTGCCCTCCACACAGGCGTACGGCGGCCCGTATCGTTGGCAGAGCGTCACGATCCGACGCTGGAAGTTGCGCTCGCAGCGGCAGCGCGTCTTCGGCGCTCGGGGCGCGACCGTGACCTTCGGGGGCGAAGCGCTCGCGTCGGGGGCCGTGCGGTCCGGCTCGATGACGGTCGACGGTGTCGGCGTCGGCGCCGGCGCCGGAGGCGGTCTCTCCGGAGGCGAGGAGGCGGCGGCGGCCGGCGTGGAGGGGTGCGGCCGCGAGACGACGAAGGCGATGACGGCGGCGCCGCCGACAACGATCGTCGCGAGCGCCGCGGCGACGGCGATCGGGAGCCGACTCTTCCGCGCGCGAGCCCGACGGTGCGTCGTCACCGGTCGCGGCACCGGATCGTGGAGGGTCGGCGCGCGCAGGGCGAGGACGGCCGCGATCGCGTCGTGCATCTCGCGTGCATCGCGGAAGCGCCGCATCGGATCGCGCTCGAGGCAGCGCTGGACGACGGCGAGGACATCGTCGGGGACGTCCGACCGGAAGCGCGCGATCGGCGTGGGCACACCCGACGCGACGAGATGGAGGAGCTCTGGGATCGACGTCGCCTCGAACGGGAGCCGGGCGGTCAGCATCTCGTAGAGCGTCACGCCCATCGCCCACACGTCCGCGGCGGGCCCGACGTCGCGTGCGGCGGAGAACTGCTCCGGCGCCATGTAGGCGGGCGTTCCGAGCGACTCGCCGGTCTGGGTGAGGCTCGCCGTGCTCGCGCTGTCGCGGACGATGCCGAAGTCGAGCACCTTCACGACGTCGCCGGCGAGCGTCCGTGTCACGAACACGTTCGACGGCTTGAGGTCGCGGTGCACGAGGCCGGCCGCGTGCGCGGCCGCGAGCCCTTCGAGCGCTTGGCGCGTCCACTCGAGGGCGACGTCGACGCCGAGCGGCCCGCTGCGCGCGAGGACGTGCTCGACGGTCTCGCCTTCGAGCAGCTCCATCACGACGTACGGGACGCCGCTGCCGGGCAGCGTACCGACCTCCAGCACCTGGGCGACGTGGGGGCTCGCGAGCCTCGCAGCTGCGCGGGCCTCGCGGAGGAGCCGCTCGCGGATCGACGCGTCCTTCGCGAGCTCGCCGAGGACGACCTTCAACGCGACGCGCCGCCCGAGCGCGCTGTCGTCCGCCTCGAAGAGGACGCCCATCCCGCCACGCGCGATCTCGCGGACGACGTGCAGCCGTCCCGCGATGACGTCACCGACGTGCACGGGCGCATCCATGCTCTGCGACCGCGAGCATATCGAACGCGGATCCGCGCTGAGGGCGAGGAGCAGCGATCTGACTCCGGCGATCCACCGGGCGCAGTCCGCGGAAATGTGGGCCTGCGTGGGATGACCCCGTGGGGAGCGCGCGACACCTCGCGGGGAAAGACCCGTTCAATCCACGTCTCGGTCCGGAGGCGTGACGGCGAGCCCCGGTGCACGCCCGATCCACTTCGGCGGCTCGCATCGTGCAGTCCCCCCCCGCGATGCCGCTGCCTGCCCTCAGAACCGTTGCGTCGGTCCTCACTGCAGCTCTCTGCGCGGTCGTCGTGACGCCGCTCGGTCCGCTCGGATGCTCCGTCACCGGCGGCGAGGACGGCGCGGGGGACGACCCTGCCGTCACTGGCAACGCGAACGGCAACATGCCCGCGAACCTCCCGGACGGCGTGAAGAACGGCGACGAGACCGACGTCGACTGCGGCGGCTCGTCGGCCAACAAGTGCGCCGACGGGAAGTCGTGCGCGAAGGGCGAGGACTGCGCGAGCGCGGTGTGCAAGGCAGGCGTCTGCGCATCGCCTGCGCCCGACGACGGGATGAAGAACGCCGACGAGACCGACGTCGACTGCGGCGGGACGAAGGCTCCGAAGTGCGCCACTGGCAAGGGCTGCGCGACCGACGGCGACTGCGCCTCGGACGCGTGCACCTACGACAAGAAGTGCACGGACGCGAAGAGCTGCACCGGTCACTTCGGCGGCGACACGTGCGGCGCCGGCGAGACGGGCGCGGCGGGCGCACAGCACGAGAGCTGCTGCACGCGCGCCGGTGTCACCGATCGGCCCGCCGCGCAGGGCGGTCCCTTCGAGATCGACAAGTACCTCGCGACGGCGGGGCGCATGCGCGCGTTCGTCGAACGCTACCAGGGCAACCTCAAGGCGTGGGCCGCCACCAATCCCGCGGGCTGGAACGACGCCTGGACGGCGAACCTCCCGGGCTCGATGGACGAGGCGCTCGACGCGCTCGGGCCGAACAACAAGCGTGGCTGCAACGTGAAGAACCAGGGCGGCCGCACGTACTGGCAGGGCCCGATCGACGGGGACGCCGCGGAGGTCAGCGACTTCACGAAGGACCAGCTCGACGAGAAGGCGCTCAACTGCGTCCCGTGGCATCTCGCCCAGGCGCTCTGCGTGTCGGACGGCGGGCGTCTCGCGACCGGCGCGGAGATCGCGTGGGTCTTCGAGAACCGTGGCCGTCAGGGCGGCCCGACGACGTACCCGTGGCAGTGGAAGGACACGACTGCCTACAACGCGAAGACGCCGGACCCGCGCCTCGCGCACCAGTACAACTACGAGACGCCGAACGCGCCCGCGACGATGCGGATGGCGTCGTTCAACGGGAGCACGTACCCGCTCGACCACGCCTTCTACATGGCGCCGCCGGGCCGCTTCCCCGCCGGCGCGAACATGCACGGCGTCCAGGACGCGGCCGGCAACATGCTCGTGTGGACGGGCGACAAGGCGAAGGGCTTCACCTGGACGATGTCGTGGGAGCAGCACGACAAGAAGCTCACCGTCGACACGTGGCAGGCGGCCGACGGGCCCGACGGGTACTACGCGATCGGGTTCCGCTGCGCGAAGGACTGACCGGTTCCAGTCGCCCGTCTTGCGCCCCGCCCCCCGCTGGGCCTAAGACCTCGGCCGTGATCTCGCTCCCCGACGACCTCTCGCTCGCTCGGTACTTCCTCTTCGACCGCCTCGAGGAGGGGCTCGGATCGAAGGTCGCTCTTCGCTACGGCGATCGCGGCGTGACCTACGACGCCGTCGCGAAGAAGACGCGCAAGATGACCGGGCTCCTCGCGGCGCACGGCATCCGTCGCGGCGAGCGCGTCCTCATCGTGCTGCCCGATGCGCCGCCGTTCGCGTGGGTCTTCTTCGGCGTCCTCGCGCGCGGCGCCGTGGTCGCGATGGGGAACCCGCAGGCCGCCCCCGAGAGCCTCGCGTACCTCGTGAAGTACACGCGTGCCACCGCCGTCGTCACGACGCCGGAGGTCGCCGAGCGCCTTCGTCCTCTGATCACCGCGAGCGACTCCGAGGTCCAGGCCGTCTTCGTGGTCCCCGACGTGCCGACCGGCGAGGACTGGGACCAGACCCCGCCGGGCTTCCACGCTTCGGACAAGCTCCACCTCCTCTCCTCCGCGCTCGATGCTGCCACCGAGCTCGGCCCCGTCGCGATGCACCGTGACGAGCCGACGATCTGGCTCTTCACGAGCGGCTCCACCGGTGAGCCGAAGGCGAACATCCACACCGGGCGCGACTTCGCGTTCAACACCGAGGTCTACGCGAAGCGGACCGTCGGCTACCGCCGCGACGACATCACCGTCAGCGTCCCGCGTCTCTTCTTCGGCTACGCGACGGGAACGAACCTCATGTTCCCGTTCGCCGTGGGCGCGACCGCGGCGCTCTTCAGCGAGCGGCCGAGCCCCGAGTCGCTGACGAACGCGCTCCTGACGTACAAGCCCACGGTCGTCACGAACGTCCCGACGATGCTCGGCAAGCTCCTCGATCACGACGACGAGCTCCGCGCGGCCGGCAAGCCGGGCCTCGATCTCTCGAGCGTGCGCTTCTCGCTCTCCGCTGGCGAAGCGCTCCCCGAGCCGCTCCTCCGGCGCTGGCTCGATCGCTTCGGGAGCGACGTCTACGACGGGATCGGCTCGGCGGAGATGTTCCACATCTACGCGTCGAACCGGCCCGGGGACGTGAAGCCCGGGTCGCTCGGGAAGGTCGTGGAGGGCTACGAGCTCCGCGTCCTCCCCGAGGAAGCGGATGGAGCCGGCGCGACGCCGTGCGCGCCTGGCGAGATCGGCGTCCTCTGGGTGAAGGGCGACAGCGTGAGCCAGGGCTACTGGCTCGATCGCGACAAGAGCTGGCGCACCTTCCACGGCCACTGGTGCCGGACGGGCGATCTCTTCAGGGTCGACGAGGAGGGATACCTGTACTTTGCAGGGAGGTCGGACGACCTCCTCAAGGTCGGCGGCCAGTGGGTCGCGCCGCTCGAGGTCGAGGAGTGTCTCCTCGGTCACCCTGCCGTCGCCGCCTGCGCCGTCATCGGCGTGGAAGAAGACGGCCTCACGAAGACGAAGGCCTACGTCGTCGCGCGGCCGGGCCACACGCCCGGGCCCGAGCTCGCAACCCGCATCCAGGAGCACGCCCGCACGCGCCTCACGAAGTACAAGTATCCGCGCGTCGTCGCGTTCGTGGACGACCTGCCGAAGAACGACCGCGGCAAGGTCGACAAGAAGGCGCTCCGCGCGCGCGAGGCGGCGGGCACGAAATGAGCGCACGCCGCCTCGCCGAGCTCACGTACGAGGAAGTCGCCGCGCTCGTCGCGGACAAGCGCGCCGTTGCGATCGTCCCGGTCGGCAGCGTCGAGCCGCACGGCCCGCACCTGCCGCTCGACACCGACGTCGTCATCAGCGAGACGGCCGCCCTCCGCGCCGCCGAGCTCCTCGCCGCGACACGTCCCGTCGTCGTCGCGCCGTCGCTTCCGTACGGCGTGACCGACTATGCGTCCGGGTTCGCCGGCGCAATCGGCGTGCCTGCCGCCGCGCTCACCGCGCTCCTCCGTGGCCTCGTCGAGAAGCTCCTCCACACCGGATTCGTCCACGTCTGCCTCGTCAACAACCACCTCGAGCCCGCGCACGACGCCGCCGTCCGCGCGTCGATCGAGGGTCTTCCGAAGGGGGCCGCCTCCGTCGCATGCCCGCTCACGCGTCGTTGGGGGCGCACGCTCTCCGACGAGTTCAAGCGCGGCGACTGCCATGCGGGCCGCTACGAGACGTCGCTGGTCCTCGCCGCCGGACGCGAGGTCCGCGCGTCCGCTTCCTCGCTGCCGACCCTCGGGATCAGCCTCGCCGAAGCGATCCGCTCCGGCAAGGCGACGTTCGCCGAGATCGGGATGGAGCGTGCCTACACGGGCGCGCCGTCGGAAGCGACGCGGGAAGAAGGCGATGCGCTCTACGAGAAGCTCGTGACGATGATCGTCACCGAGATCGAGGAAGCGCTCGGCTAGTTTCCGTCGCTCGAGCCCCAACGGAACGAGCGCGCGTCGAGCGCATCGACGATCGCGGCGAGCGTGGAACCTTCCTCGAACCCGTCCGCGATCGCGGCACCCTTCCGGAACGCGTCGGCCGCGTCGTCGGCGAGCGAGTGGTACGCGAGGTCGACGCCGGCGATTCGCGCTGCGAGCACCTGCGCCGTCGCCATGAGCACGCGGTCACCGCCGAAGGCGCCTGTCCCCCAGTGCCCGGTGTGGATCCGCACGCGCGCGGAAGACTCCGCCCGTACCGCGGCGAAGCCGGTCGTCGCCGTGACGACGACGTCCTCGATCTGCGCGCGCGTGTACCGCCCGTGACCCTGCGGCGCGACGATCGCGAGGATGTTCGTCGCCGCCGCGTCGTCGAGGCGCGTGACGGCTTGCGCGAGCGCCTCGTCCGATGCGCGCTGGAGACGCCGCCCGTAGATCCCGTACGGCATCGCGAGCTCCGGCTCGGTGTCGATCGCGCACCATCGCTCGGCCGCTCGCACGAGCACGGGCGTCGGTCGGTCCGCCTCGCGCGTCAGCGCCTTCAGCCCGTCCTCCGTCGCGGCGAGCAGGCGAGCGCGGACGCTCGCGAGGATCGGGTGCTCCGCGACCTGGAGCTCGTCCTGCGCGAACGCGGGGCCGCCGTAGAACGCGAAGAGCTCCGTGTCCGCGAAGTTCACGTGCCAGGTTTCGGCCGCGGAGCGCGGGTACGTGTACGGCCCGTCGATGCTCTCGACGCGTCCGCGCCCGCCGAGCCGGCCGATCTCTCCCGGCGCCCACCGCGAGACGTCGAGCCTGCCGCGCGGGACGCGGCTTTCGCCGCCCGCAAGGGCGAAGAGGGCCTTCTTCTTCGCGTGGTGGATCCGCGGCGGGTGCTCACGCCAGAGCTGCGCGGCATCGAGGACGAGACGGCCGAGGAGGAGGGGAGTCACCCCTCCAGCCAAGCACGCGAGATAGAGTCGTGCAAACTCTTTTTGTCAGGGCCGCCGCTCGAAGCGGGGCGACGACAGCGCGCGGTCGATCGACGCGCGTCCACCGCCGGCGACGAGGCAGACGAGCGCCAGCGTGATCGCGAGCAGGTGGTACTCGAAGCCTTCGCCCTGCTTGCCGCCGTACCAGTTCATGAAGAACCCGTTCGGCAGGTGCACCGTCGCGATCGCGACGCTCATGATGGCCAGGATCACGAGCGCCGCCGCACGCGTGAACAGACCGAGCACGAGCGCGATCGAGGCGAGCAGCTCGAACAGGATCGCGACGACGGCGAGGGGACCCGGGATGTGCAGGTTCTGGACGAAGAACGTGTACGTGCTCCCGAACCCGATCCCGCCGTACCAGCCGAGCACTTTCTGGGCGCCGTGCGGGAACATCACGATCCCGAGCCCGAGGCGCGCGATCGTCGGGGCGAGCCGCGCATCCGTCGCCGTGATGCGGCGGAGGAGGGGCGGCCGCTCGCTCGGATACGTGCGATCGCGATCGCGGCGGGACGTGATGCTCGGATGCGTCTGGGCGGTCATGGAGGCTCCTGGAGAGGCGCAATCACGCGCCGTGCCAGGTCGTCGAGGAGCGTGCGGCGTGCTGGACCATACGGCGCCATCAGCGAGAGCGCGGCGAGCGTCGCACGCTCGAGCTCTTCGGCGACGCCCGCCTGGCTGTCCGGCGGGACCTCCACCGCGTAGCCGCGTTGCATTGCATCGGTGGCCGTCGCAAAGAGCCCGATCTCGGTGAGGCAGCCGGTGAGGACGAGCGTGTCGACCTCCATCGCCGCGAGCGTCGCGTCGAGCGTCGTCGCGTGGAACGCGCTGTAGCTCGGCTTCTCGACCACGAGGTCCTCGGGCGTCGGTGCGAGCGGCGTCCAGACCGCGGCTCCCTGCGTGCCACGGAGAGCGTGCGTGCCCCACGCGTCCAGATCCGGGTCGTCCGGATCGTGGGCGTCGACGACGTACACGATCGGCTGTCCTCGGCGCCTCGCGTCGGCGAGACGCGCCTCGAGCGCGGGCACGATGGCGCGCGCGCGCGGGACCTCGAGCGCGGCCCCCGGCGCCAGGTGATCGTGGATCATGTCGACGACGAGGACGGCGCGCCGTGGGGCTCGGGAAGAAGCCTGCGCGAGCGCTTCGAGCAGTCGCTCGCGTGTGCGCGGCGCCGGCTCCTCCGCGTCGAGCGCGAGAGCGAGCGCGGTCAGCCCCGCGCGCGCCTCGCAGACGACCGGCACGAGCCCGGGGGTCAGGCCGAGGAGCGCGCGCTCGAGGCGGTCTGGTCGTACCGCGAGCGCGAAGGCGAGGGCATCCGCATCGTCGTCGCGCATGTGTAACGCCCTACGCGCGAACCGCGATTCCGGATCGGTGGAATCGGCCGCGCGCATCCTGCGTTTTCCTCGTACGATCGGGGCTCGAGTGAGGACGGGGGCTGCTCATCAGACGCGCGCGCGGCCGGCGAAGCGACAGGTCGGCTGGGCAGCGGCCCTCCTCCTCGCCGCCGTCGCCGGAGCCGCATCCGAAGCCGGCGCCGACACCGCGAAGCCGCTCGCCACGGACGACGCGCGGGCCCGCTGCGCGTCGTGCCACGCCGAGATCGCGCGCGAGTGGGAGTCCTCGGCCCATCGTCGCTCCGGGACCGATCCGGCGTACCTCACCGCGGTCGCGAAGGAGCCGTTGCCGTTCTGTCGCGCGTGCCACGTCCCGTCCGGCGACCCTTCGCGGCCGACCCCGGCGTCGGTCGCCGAGCGCGGGATCGGCTGCGTCGACTGCCACGTCGGCGTCGGAGCCGACCACGCGACGACGAAGAAGTCGACGCGCGCCGCGGTCACGTGCGGGAGCTGTCACGAGTTCCGCTTCCCGTCCTCGCCCGGACTCATGCAGCGCACGGTGACGGAGCACGCCGCGAGCGCGTTCGCGAAGTCGTCCTGCGAGAGCTGTCACATGCCGAGCGCGACGACGACGACGCGCCCGCACAAGGACCATCGCTTCCTCGTCGACGACGCGATGCTCGCACGCGCGCTCGTCGCCTCCGCGTCCCGCGCGGGCCCTTCGCGCGTCGCGCTCCGGATCCGCCCAGGCGACGTCGGCCACGCGATGCCGACCGGCGACTTGTTCCGCCGTCTCGCGGTGCGTGTCGCGGCGCACGAGGGGGAGCAGGAGGTCGCGAGCGCGACGCGCTTTCTCTCGCGGAAGTTCCGGACCGAGCGCGTCGGCGACGGCGTGTTCGCGAAGGTCGACGCCAAGGACGACCGCGTCGGCGCAGGGCTCGAGCCGTGCTTCGAGCTCGACGTCGGGCCCCGTGGCGTCGGGCGCAACCTCGCGATCACGATCTCCTATCAGCGCGTCCAGGAGCCGCGCACCGCGAACGAGAACGACGTGGTGCTGAACGGCTCGACTGTCCTATGGAGCACGAGCCTGCCTGCGAATCAGGAGATCTCGAACCCATGTCGATGAACGTCCGAAACGCGGCCGGCCTCCTGTTGCTCGCGGCGTGCCACCAGGGCACGATCCTCGCCGACGAGAGACCGGCGCCCCCGCGCGAGACGGCGCTCCGCGCCGACGCGGGCCTCGCGCCTCCGCTGGCGCGTGTCGACGCGGGCGCGACGTCGGCGCCCGCAACGCCCTTCGCCGTCGTCGCGCGCGCGGGTGACGCGGCAGCTCCGTTCCTCGTGCGACCGTCGAGCGGGCCGATCGTCGTCGCCCTGAACGATGCGCGGGCGCTCTGGCAAGCCGAGGAGGCGGGGACCTTGCGCCTCGTCACGAGCTTCGTCGAGCACGTCTCGCCGAACGAGCCGGAGTACATGCGCATCGCCTCCGTCGCAGGACGGTGGCCCTCGCTGCACGTCGCGATGGCGTACACCGGCGGGCGCGGCGGTGCGTCGATCCACAACTGGGTCGTCGACGTCGCGAAGAACACGGCGAAGCGCGCGCCCGGCATCTCGAGCCACGTCGCGACGTCTTCGCCGTGGCTCGAGGGGACGGAGCTCGGCTGGGTCCCGCAGTTCCCCGAGGCGCCGGGGTCCGGAAAGTTCGTGCTCCTCGAAGGGCCGAAGAAGCCGCTGCCGCGGGTGCCGAAGGCGCTGTGGGGTGGAACGGGCGCGCTCGCCGCGTACTCTTCGGGGCGCATCTTCCTCGGCGCCGGGACGATGGTGGCCGACGCGCAGAGCGAGGCCGCGCTCTGGACGTGGGCCGGCGCCGAGGCGCAATCGACCGTGATGCCCGGGATGATCACCGACGTCGTCCGTGGCCGTCGTGAGGAGGAGACGCTCGTGACGGGCGTTCGCGACGCAGGCGGTACGTACGTCGTGCGCTTCGACGGCGCTTCGTGGGTCGACGTTCCGATCCCGACCGATCTCCACCTCCGCAAGGTGGTGATCGGCGACGACGGCTCGGTGTGGATGCTCACGCGCGGGGAGTCGGTCAAACCGAAGCGGGGCGCGCCGCCGCCCGCGAACCTGCGGGCGCCCGAGCTGTGGCGGGGATCGTTCCCGGCTCTGCAGATGACGCGCGTCCCGCTCCCGGAGGGCGTGGCGATCGACGACATCGCGCTCACGACGGAGAAGGACGTGTGGCTCTCCGGGACGCGCGGCCCGCGCGGGAAGACCGAGAACGTGATCCTCCACGCGCAGCCGCACGCGCCCGAGGTCCCGCTCGACCTCTCGCTGTCGCCCGACGACCTCGCGCGCATCGTCTACGGCGAGCGCGAACCGGCCGCGTTCGCCGCGGGCTGCAACGTGCCTTTCGTCGTGCTCGGCCGAGCGGAGGGCGTTCCGTTCTCCGAGGCCGCGGCGTTCGAGGCGAGCTGGAACGAACCATCGCCGGAGGCGCGCGCGGTGGCGGTCACCGTGCGCACGCCGTCGAAGGACCACCTCGTCGGGCTCGAGCTCGGAGGCGCCTGGCTCTACGGCTCGCGCCCCGCCGACGTGAAGGAGAGCGCGTCGATCGAGAAAGCCCTCGCCGCCGCGCAGAAGAAGTGGCCCGCCGCGAAGCTCGTCTGCACGCGCCTCTCGCTCGTGGGTGGGAAGTGAAGCGCGCCGCGCTCGCCTGCGTCGCCCTCCTCGCCTGCGGAAAGCCCGCGATCGTGCCGGACGAGAAGCCGGTCGAGCCGCGCGTCGCGCACGCGCCGGACGCGAGCGCGATCGCAACGACTCTCGACGCCGGTGCCGCCCCGCCTACCGAGTCTTCCCCGTTCGTCGGCGTCGCGCGGGTCGCGCGCGGTCGCGTGCAGCGCGTGACCGGCAGCCCCGTGCTCGCCGTCGACGAGGACGCGAACCTGCTCTGGGAGCTCGGCGAGGGCGGGACGCCGAAGCTCGTCGAGCCGCTCGCCGAGCGCGTGATCGCGAGCGAGCGCGGTCCGTTCATCAACATCGGACGGATCGCGGGACGCTGGCCGACGGTCTACGTCGAGCTCGGCTTCGGCACGGGCCGCGGCGAGTCGACGATCCACAACTACGCGGTGGACGTCGCGAAGGGCACGGTCACGCGGTCGAAGATGCCGTGGGGACATCTCGCGTCGTCGAGCCCGTGGATCGACGGAACCGAGCTGGGATGGGCTTCGGAGGACACGAGCCGGATGAGCAGCTGGGGCGTCGCGCGCGGAGGCGACTTCGTCGTCGTCTCCGGCCCGAAGCGCGCGCTGCCGAAGGTGCCGAAGACGCTCACCGCGCCGATGCCGACGATCGCGGCGTACGAGAGCGGTCGCATCTTCGTCCTCGCGAGCGTCGAGCGGCGCGAGCCCGACTACGACGTCGACGAGAAGGTCGTCTGGTCGTTCGACGCGAAGGGCGGCAGCCCGATGGCGCTGCCGGGCAAGGCGCGCCATCTCCTGCGCGGCCGTCGCGAGGACGAGACGCTCGTCGCCGGCGAGCTTCGCGACGACACCGACGAGCGTCATGACGTGCCGCCGTTCCTCGTGCGGTTCGACGGCGCGGCCTGGACGCCGATCACGCTGCCGTTCCGTGACCCGATCCGCAGCATCGCGACCGCCGACGACGGCTCGGTCTGGATCGCTTCCGGCGGCCTCGCGTCCCCGCGGCGTGGAGGCGAGGTGTGGCGCGCGACGCTCCCCGAGCTCCGGTTCGCGCGCGTCCCGATCGGCGCGGGGCTCGTCCCGCTCTCGATCGCCGCGACGACCGCGAAAGACGTCTGGCTCGTCGCCGACGAGCCCTCGAACCCGATCGGCGCGCTCCTCCTCCACACGCAGGCGAGCGCGCCGGCGAAGGTCGAGCCTCTCGTCGCGGAGCCGGTCGAGGTCGCGCGGCTCGTCCTCGGCCGCCGCGAGCCGGCCGCGTACACGTCGGCGTGCGCGTTCCCGTTCCTCGCGCTCGGCAAGGAAGCGGAGGTCGCCGAGGCCGACGTCGTCGCCTTCGGCAAGGACGACCCCGAATGGGCCTGGAGCCAGCACGCGCTCCTCGTCCGCCTCCCCTCCGGCGAGAAGCTCTGGGGCACCGAGCTCTATGCGAGCTACCCGAAGCCGCTCTCGGAGGACGTCTCGGCGGCGACCGCGCTGCTGAAGCGCGCGCGTGCTCGGATCGCGACCGCGAAGCTGCTCTGCACCGCGCTGCCGGTCGAGCGCGAGGTCCAGGTGAAGCCCGAGCCCCCGCGCCCGCCTCCGAGGCCGCGAGGCGACTCTCCGCCGCCGGGACCGAAAAAGAAGTAGTCCGCGCCGCTTGTCGAGCGTGGGGGATCGTTGGTTTCATGGTCGTCGTGAGCTCCCCCATCTTCGGGTTCAACGCTGCGCGCTCCTCGATCGTCGACGACGTCGTCCAGCGCGTCACGACCGGCACGAAGGATCCGCTCCTCGCGCTCAACGAAGCGGCGTACCTCGAGACCCGTCGTCTCTCCGCGAGCGGCGGTTCGGAGCTCACCGAGTGGCGGAGCCTCGCCGGGCAGCTCGGGCGCCTCACCGACGGTGAGCTCCGCGCGACGCTCCAGAAGTACGCCGAGCGGTACGCGTGGGACGTGGCCGGCAACTTCGACCGCCGCGTCTACAAGTTCGCGTCGCGCGCGGTCGCCCCGCTGCTCGGCTCGCTCATGTCGCCGAAGGCGACGCTCCGCCATCTCCCGCAGGCGTTCGATCTGACGGCGCTCGACAGCCGCATCGTCGTCCAGGGCCCGCGCGAGCACATCCGGAAGCTCTCGGACATCGGCACCGTCGTCTTCACGCCGACGCACCTCTCGAACCTCGACTCGGTCGTGTTCGGCTTCGCGCTCGAGCGCGCCGGCCTGCCGCCGGCGACCTACGGCGCCGGCAAGAACCTCTTCACGAACCCCGTCCTCAGCTACTTCATGCACAACCTCGGCGCGTACCGCGTCGACCGCCGGCTCCGGCACGGTCTCTACAAGGACGTGCTGAAGGCGTACTCGTGCGTGCTGATCGAGCGCGGCTACCACTCGCTGTTCTTCCCCGGCGGGACGCGCTCGCGCTCCGGCGGCGTGGAGCGGAAGCTGAAGCTCGGCCTCGCAGGTACTGGTCTCGAAGCGTTCACGCGCACCACGATGCGCGGCAAGACGCAGAAGGTGTTCTTCGTCCCGGCGACGATCAACTACCTGCTCACGCTCGAGGCCGAGACGCTGATCGACGATTTTCTCCAGGAGGAAGGCAAGGCTCGCTACATCATCGAGGACGACGAGTCGACGCGCATCGGTCGCGTCGCCGCGTTCATGCAGAAGCTGCTCGGCCTCGACGGCGCGTGCGTCATCCGCTTCTCGCGTCCGCTCGACGCGTTCGGGAACTTCGTCGACGACGAGGGGACGAGCCACGACGCGCGCGGTCGCGTCGTCGACGCGACGACGTACGTGCTCGGCCGCGACGGCCGCCCGTGCATCGATCACGTGCGCGACGCGGAGTACACGCGCGAGCTCGGCGAGCGCATCGTCGAGGCGTTCCAGGAGGACACGGTCGTGATGGCGACGCACGTCGTCGCGGCCTGCGCGTTCGAGCGCCTCCGGCGTGCCGTGGGGAAGGCCGATCTCTTCGCCGTCCTCCGCCACCGCGACGACGTCACGGTCCCGCGCGCCGAGCTCGCCGAGGACGTCGAGCTCATGCTGGCGAAGCTCCACGAGCTCGAAGGACGCGGCCGGATCTCGGTCGCACCGGCGCTCGTGCACCGGAACGCGAACGCCGTCGTCGACGACGCACTCCGCGCCTTCGCGGGCTACCACACGCAGGAAGTCCTCGCGCCCCGCGGGAGCGAGCTCGTGCTGCGCGACACGCGCCTCCTCTTCTACTACCAGAACCGGCTCGCGGCCCACGGCCTCGCCTTCGACGCGATCGCACCGAAGGGCGTCACACCGGCGCACGTGCGCTTCGCGGCGCGCGAGGACGGTGCAGCGCGCCCGACCGCTGCGTCGGGCAGCAGCGCGGGGAACGTGAACGGCGCCGGGAGCGCGGCCCCGCCGACGAAGCCTGCTGCTTCGCAGACGGCCTGACGGCTGCGGCCTGGGCGCGGCGAGCAGATCGTCGCTTCGGGGGTGGCGCCCCCCGCAATCGTTGCGCTATCTTGCGAGCCCTTTCAGAGCTATGACGGCCGTCCGCCGTAGCGCCAAAACTCGTCATGAGCCAGCCGACCGACACCAACTCGCCCTCCACGTCGGGTGACGCCGCGACCAACTCTTCGTCGAACGAAGAGTCGACCGCGCGCGACCCCGGCACGAGCCCTTCGAACAACAACCCGTCCTCCGCCGAGGTCGCGCCGCCGCCTGCTGCTCCCAGCAGCGCCGCTGCGGAAGCGCACGGCGAGGAAGGCGACGACGACGGCGACGAGTCGAACGAGTCGAGCGAAGGCGGTGAGGCCGGCGCTGCAGCGGAAGGCGCCGCGGCCGGGCCGGAAGGCGCGAAGAAGCGCAAGCGTCGTCGTCGCCGGAAGAAGAAGCCGGCCGGCGAAGGCGCGCAGGTCGCCGGAGCCGAGGGCGGCGAGGGCACGCCCGCGACCGCCGAAGGCGGCGAGGGCGCGCAGACCGCCGAAGGTCAGCCGAGGCCCCCGCAGCAGCAGGGCAACCAGGGCAAGAAGAAGGACAAGAAGAAGGAGCCGCGGCCCGAGCGCGAGCGCCCCGCGTTCAACGTGGGCGACGTCGTCTTCGGCAAGGTCCTCGAAGTGACCGAGGACGCGCTCTTCATCGATCTCTCCGGCAAGGCGAAGGCGATCTTCGACCTCCGCGAGCTCCTCATCACCGAGGACGAGGCCGAAGAGCACGATCGCGCGCACCGCAGGGAAGAAGAGGAGCGGCGCGCCGAGCAGGCGCGCTCCGCGGCGGCTGTCGCCAAGGCCGCTCCGGCCGCGCCTCCGGCGCCTGCGACGGACGGTGCTGCACCCGAAGCGCCCGCGAGCCCCGAGGCTCCGGTCGCGGCGGAAGCGGCGGCCGCGTCCGGCGCGCCCGAAGCGGCGGCCGAGCCCGCTGCCGATACGAGCGAGATGAGCGAAACGAGCGCGGCGACCGGTGAGAACCCGGTCGCGGTCGAGAGCGCTCCCGCGCTCCCGGCCGAAGGCGCCGGCACCGCGACCGACGAGAAGCCGCAGCTCCCGAAGGTCGTCCTCGAGCCGGGTGCTCCGTTCGTCGGCCTCGTGCACAACGATGGCGGTCGCGGCGGTCTCGTGGTGCTCACGCACCACCCGAAGCGCATGTCGAAGGCGAAGCCGATGCTGGCGGAGGCGTCGAAGTCCGGCGCGCTCGTCTTCGGCCTCGTCACGGGCACGATCAAGGGTGGCGTCGAAGTGGACGTCGACGGCATCCGCGCGTTCGCGCCGGCCTCGCACGTCGAGCTCCGTCCGGGCGCCGATCTCTCGTACCTCGTCGGCAAGCGGCTCCCGTTCGCCGTCACCCAGTACGCGAAGCGCGGGCGCGACGTCGTCCTCTCGCGCCGCGCGATGCTCGAGAGCGAGGCGAAGGAGAAGCGCGAAGAGGCGCTCAAGAAGCTCCAGATGGGCGCCGTCGTCGACGGCATCGTCCGCACGGTGGTCCCGTTCGGCGCGTTCATCGACGTCGGCGGCGTCGAGGGTCTCGTCCCGCTCAGCGAGATGAGCCACAACCGCGCCGACCAGCCTCGCGACGTCTTCAAGGTGAACGACACCTGCAAGGTGAAGATCCTCCGCGTCGACGAGAAGGGGAAGCTCTGGCTCTCCCGCAAGGCCGCGATCGAAGATCCGTGGTCGCACGTCGCGGAGAAGTACGCGCCGGGCTCGAAGCACATGGGCAAGGTCGCGCGCCTCCAGCCGTTCGGCGCGTTCATCGAGCTCGAGCCGGGTATCGACGGCCTGATCCACACCGCCGATCTCTCGGTGAAGCGGATCGAGCACCCCGAAGAGGTGGTGAAGGTCGGCGAGGAGATCGAGGTCGTCGTCGCGAACGTCGACTCGAAGGCTCACCGCATCGCGCTCCACCCCGCTCCGACGGGCGAGGCGGCGAACGAGACCCCGCAGCGCGTCCAGCTCCACAAGACGGTGAAGGTCGTCGTCGTCAACGTCGAGAACTCGGGCCTCACGGTCCGCGTCCTCGGCGCGACGGGACGCAATGCACGTGGCTTCATCTCGGCTTCGGCGACGGGCACGCCGCGCGGCACCGAGCTGCGCAAGCTGTTCCCGGTCGGCAAGGAGCTCGATGCGAAGATCATCGAGCACGATCCGCGTCGCGGCGAGCTGAAGCTCTCGATCCGCGCGCTGAACGAGGAGACCGAGCGCAACGCGTACCAGCAGTACCGCGCGCAGGTGAAGCGCGAGGCGAAGTTCGGCACGCTCGCCGATCTTCTCGCGAAGCGGAACATCACGCCGAACAAGTGAGGCCCGGCGCCGCCACTCCGGGATTTCTCTTCGAGCGAAGAGGGATCCCGCGGTGGGGGACGGATGGCCCAGGAGAGACCGGCCGAGTGCCGGTTTTTTCGTGTCTTTCGGGTGTAGGTCGATGTGGTCCGGTGCTTGCTGGGCAACCGGGGATGCGCGCCTGCTCCGTGTTCGTCCTGCTCGCCCTCGCCGCGTGCGCGCCGTCGTCCGAGGAGGACGTCGGCGAAGGCGGCGCGGCGGTGTCGACGGCTTCGGCGGCGGCGAAGATCCTCTACCTCGACGCGCGACCGCCGACGCAGTGTGCCTCCGGCACCGACGACGAACGCATCCGCTGCCTCGTCTCGGCGCGCTACGCCGCCGACCCGACCGCGCGCGATCTCGCGCTCGACTTCTGGTCGACGACGCGCGGCGTCCCGGGCCTCCTCCCTCGGGAGACGTACGACGGCGGCTACCGCGGCGTGATCGAGCTCGTCCCCGAGCTGCCGGTGAACGGCTATCGCAAGCACCTCGTCTGGGTGCGCGACGCGATGCGGGACATCGACGGCTTCTTCGGCGGCGTCACGCGCGCGGCGTCCTCGCCGGTCCACTACCGCTGGCGCCAGATCGACTTCCGCTTCTTCCGCTCGGTGGGCCGCACGACGCCGAGCGCGTCGACGGAGGGCACCTGGGAGGTGCAGTACAACGTCGTCGGGTCGCTCAATTCGTCGGTCGACGCGGTGCGCGAGACGCTCTTCCACGAGCTCTTCCACGTGAACGACTGGACGCACGACGACTGGTCGCCGAAAGCGCTCGGCCCGATCGTCGACGGGATCGTCGCGCGCTGCGGGACGCGGACGGCGTGCCTGGCGCCGTACACCCCGACGAAGACGATCGTGAAAGGCGGCACCTACTACGCGTTCCAGCCGAACAACGGCGAGATGGTCGTCGAGTACGCCGCCGAGCTCGCGACGCGCTACTTCGCCGAGCAGAGCGCCGCGATGGCGAGCACGCCGCCGAACGAGCCAGCGTTCAAGTGCGGCCCTTCGGAGAACCGCCGCGCCTGGGACCTCCTCCGGAACGAGTTCTTCGGCGGCGTGGACCTCACGCCGCCGTGCCCGTGATGCGCCTCACCCGTCACTTCACGCAGAACTTGAAGCTCTGGCCGGTCTTGCAGGTCCACGTCGCGGGGCAGTCCGCGTCGACCTCGCAACGCTTCGAGCAGTACGTCGAGGACAGGCAGATGTAGCTCTGGCAGTCCGTCGGCGTCACGCAGCCGCCGCCGAGATCGGTGAACGAGACCTGCGCGCAGCCTGCGTTCGACGAGAGCGATCCGCTCGCGAGCGTGCCCTGCATGCAGACGGAGAAGTTGTTCGCGGTCGGCGTGCACTTCCAGTTCTTCGGGCACTGGTCGGACGACGTGCAGCGCTTGGTGCACTGGAACGAAGGGCTCACGCCCCAGCACTGTCCCGACTGACACGTCGAGCCGTTCAGGCACGCCTTGCCGAGATCGGTGTAGCTCGTGCCGTCGTTGCAGCTCGCCGTACCTGCATCGGCGGGCGGCTTCGCGGGCGGCGTGCAGTCGTTCGGCCCGGCGTTCGAGCCGCCGTCCCATCCGCCGCCGGCCTTGCCCGTCCAGCACGTGTCGAAGCTCTTGCACGCGCGAGGGCACGCCGTCGGCGCGTCCTCGCAGCGGCCGTTGGTGCAGTGACGCGAGTTCACCGGCGGGCCCGACGCGCACTCGCAGTACCAGTTCGGGCAGTCGTCGGAGCTCGTGCAGGTCGGGCCGTTCGGCGACGTGCTCGGAGGCGCGGGCGTGCTCGAGGGCGGCGCGCCGGGCGGCGTGCTCGGGGAGGGGCCGGTCGGGTCGGCAGGATCCGGCATGTTCGCGTTTCCGGGATCGTCGGTCTCCGGTGACGTGGACGGGTCGGCGCCGCCGGTGGTGCACGCGAGGACGGAGACGACGGCGGCGAAGGGGACGACGACGAGGACGGCGCGAAGCGACATGGAGCGGCCGAGAGCACGCGCTGTGCCCGCGTTTTCGGGGTCCGAGCTGGCGCGCGTAGCGCCAGCGTGGCGCGCGGAGAATCGGCTGGGATACGCTCGGAGGGCTTGGCTCGCGTCGTCGTGGCACTCACCGGTTCGGTCCTCGCGCTCGCTCTCGCGTGCGGAGGCCTCAAGACGGCGGCGGAGGACGCCGAGCCGGCCTCCGACGCGGGTGCGGTCGTCGACGGCGGCGCCGCGGGCGTCGCCGACGCGGAGCCGCCCCCTCCGGATGCCGGAACCGCCGCTGCCGACGCCGGCACCGTGCACCTCGTCTTCGTCACGTCCGCGCAGGTGAACGGCGCGTTCGCGACGGGGAAGACCGATCCGTGGGCGGCCGCGGACGAGATCTGCGCGACCGAAGCACGCGCGAACAACCTGTCCGGGACGTTCGTCGCGTGGCTCTCGTTCAACAAGGCGGGCACGGCGTTCAACGCCGTGACGCGCATCACGGACGCGGCGTACTACCTCCCGGGAACGATCGCCG
Source organism: Polyangiaceae bacterium (assembly GCA_039809485.1). Classification (GTDB taxonomy): domain Bacteria; phylum Myxococcota_A; class Polyangia; order Polyangiales; family Polyangiaceae; genus Labilithrix. Next base: position 33,252 of record JBDHVE010000011.1, read on the forward strand.
ACGGCGGAGCGCCCGTGCTCGTCGCCGCGTCGCGCGCAGAGCTCCTCTCCGAAGGACCACGCGTCCAGATGGACCGGCTCGCGACCGGCGAGCAGGCGCCGCAGGACGAGAACTCGGCGGTCACGTGGGTGTGGACGGGGTCGACCTCGACGGGGACGGCCGCAAGCCTCACGTGCAAGGAATGGACGTCTTCGCAGTCGAACGAGGCGGGGACGACCGGCAACGCGCGGCGCATCCCGCAGTGGACGAAGACGGACTGGACGACGCTGGGAGGCCGTCCGTGCGACGTGCCGCGACGCTTCTACTGCTTCCAGCAGTGACGCGGTCGCCTCACAACAAACGGCGCGCCTTCACTTCGAGGTACCGGTTCACGAGCGCCGGCGTGACGTCCTCGGGGCGCGCGTCGAGGACGAGCGCACCGGCTGCCTGCAGATCGCGGACGAGCGACTCGCGGAACGAGATCGCCTCCGCCGCCGCCGCGCGGACGAGCGCATCGGACGCGCCCTTCACCTCCGCGACGGCGAGCGCCTCGACCTCCGGGTCGCGCATGAGCACGCAGAGCGGCAGGTGTCGCGGCAAGAGCGTGCGGACCGCGCGTGCGAGCTCATTCGCGCTCCGCGGATCGAGCACGTTCGTGAAGATGACGAGGAGCGAACGCGCCTTGACCTGCGACTTGAGGAAGACCATCGCTGCGCGGTAGTCGGTGGCGCCGAGGCCCGCGTCGAGCGCGTAGGCGGCACGGGTCAGCTTGCGGCCGCCGCTCCGTCCGCCGCTCGGACGGAGGAAGCTGCGCGGGCGATCGTCGAAGGTGAGGAGGCCGGCCTTGTCGCCGCCGCGGAGCGCGACATCGGCGGTGAGGAGCGCCGCGGCGAGCGCGCGATCGACGCTCGTGATCCCGCCGCTCTCGCCGCGCATCGCGCGGCCGAGATCGAGGGCGAAGACGACGTTCTGGTCCGACTCGGCCTGGAACTGGCGGACGACGAGATCGTCGCGCCGCGCCGACGCGCGCCAGTCGACGTGGCGGACCTCGTCGCCGACCTGGTAGGGCCGGAGCCGCTCGAACTCGGTGTCGCCGCCGCGGACGCGGAGCGATCCCATCCGTGCGTCGGCGCGGCCCTGCCGGCGGAGCATCTCGAGCGCGCGCGCGGCGTGCACGTCGGGATAGACCTCGACGCTCTGCGGGAGCTCGAAGCGCTCCTGCTTCCAGAAGAGGCCGAGCGTCGACGCGTACCGCACCGTGACGGCGCGGAGCTCGCGCTTGCCGCGTCGGTGCGGGACGATCTCGTAACGGAGGACGGCGTCCTTGTGCGGTGGTACGTCGAAGGTCCCCGGCAGACCGGTGACGTCCGCGTCTTCGACGGGGTCGTCGACGACGGTGCCCTGGATCCGCCGGTTCGTCGGATTGTGGAGGGTGATCGTGACCGCGTTGGCGCGGCCGACGGAGAAGATCTGCGCCGCCTTCCGCTCGACGCGGAGACGTGCGCCGCGCGATGTCGCGCCGTCGACGAGCGCGAAGCCGGCGACGACGGCGTCGAACGCGAGCCACGCCGCCGTCCCGCCCTTCACGTTGCTGGCGACGGCCGCGATGCAGGTCGCGAGGAACGCCATGCCGACGAGGCGCTTCGTCGGAACGATCGCCGTCTTCGGACCGTCCGCCTTCTTCGCGAGGGCGCGCGACGTGTTCGAAGGGGTCACGCCGCCGCGCGCGGGACCGGGGCAGCCCTGAGGATGTCGTCGATGCGCTCGTCCGCGGTGACCCCCTGGAGCTCCGCGTCCGGATGCAGCATGACCCTGTGACGGAGGACGGCCTTCGCGATCGGCTTCACGTCGTCCGGCGTGACGAAGTCCCGGCCCTCGCTCGCGGCGACGACCTGCGCCGCCTTCATCATCGCGATCGACGCGCGCGGGGAGGCACCGAGCTCGATCGCGCGGTCTTCGCGCGTGCGGCGCGTGAGGTCGACGATGTACTCGACGACGCTGTCGTCGACGCGCACCTTGCTCGCGGCGAGGTGCATCGCGAGGAGCTCCTCCGGCGTCGTCACGGCGGTGAGGCCGGAGAGGTCGGTCGGATCGAAGCCGGTTGCGTGGTTCTTCACGATCCGGGTCTCGACCTCGCGCGGCGGGTCGGCGACGGTGACCTTCATCAGGAACCTATCGAGCTGCGCTTCCGGCAGCGGATAGGTGCCCTGCGACTCGACGGGGTTCTGCGTCGCGACGACGACGAAGGGGGAGGGGAGCGGACGCGACGTGCCGTCGACGGTGACCTGGTGGTCCTGCATCGCCTCGAGGAGCGCGGACTGCGTCTTCGCCGGCGCGCGATTGATCTCGTCGGCGAGGAGGAGCTGGCAGAAGATCGGCCCGGGGACGAACTGGAACGTGCTGCTCTGGCGGTCGAGGATGCTCGAGCCGGTGACGTCGCTCGGCATGAGGTCGGGCGTGAACTGGATGCGCTTGAAGGTCGCTCCCGAGACGCGGGCGAAGGCGCGCGCCACGAGCGTCTTGCCGAGCCCGGGCACGCCTTCGATGAGGACGTGACCTCCGGCGAGCGCCGTCACGAGGAGACCGAAGACGAGATCTTCCTGACCCACCACGACCTGGGCCATCTGCGAACGGATGCGGTCGAACGTCGACTGGAAGGCTTCCGGCGTCATGTCGCGCGACCGGAAGCTAACATCTGCTAGCGTGGGGCGCGATGGAGAAGGCGTGTCGTACGCTCGTCGTCGGAGCCGGGATCACGGGCCTCGCCACCGCCGCGGCGCTCGCGGAGCGCGGTGACCACGACGTCCTCGTCCTCGAAGGCGACGAAGAGATCGGCGGCTACTGCAAGACCGTGACGAAGGAAGGCTTCGTCTGGGACTACTCGGGTCACTTCTTCCACTTCAAGCATCCCGAGATCGAGACGTGGCTGCGCGAGCGCATGCCAGGCCAACGGGTCCGCACGGTCCAGAAGAAGTCGTTCATCGACTACAAGGGGAAGCTCGTCGACTTCCCGTTCCAGAAGAACATCCACCAGCTCCCGCAGGACGAGTTCATCGACTGCCTCCACGACCTCTACTTCGCACGGATGCCGGCGAGCGAGCCCGTGAGCACGCACGACTCGTTCGCCGCGATGCTCTACGCGCGCTTCGGTCGATCGATCGCGGAGAAGTTCCTCATCCCGTACAACGAGAAGCTCTACGCTTGTGACCTGTCGACGCTCGACAAGGACGCGATGGGCCGCTTCTTCCCGCACGCGGACCTGACCGACATCATCCGCAACATGAAGGTCGCGAACAACGCGAGCTACAACGCGACCTTCACGTACCCGGAAGGCGGGGCGATCCAGTACGTGAAGGCGCTCGCGAGCGCGGTCCGTCCGGAGAACGTCGCGCTCGGCGAGCGGCTCGTCGGGATCGACGTCGCGGCGAAGGTGGCGCGCACGAACAAGCGCACGATCCGCTTCGAGCGGCTCGTGTCCTCGGCGCCGTTCCCGACGCTCCTCGCGCTCGCGCACGTGCGGCACGAGCCGAGCGACTTCTCGTGGAACAAGGTGCTCGTCTTCAACCTCGGCTTCGACCGCAAGGGCCCGAAGGACGTGCACTGGATCTACTACCCGTCGCGCGAGGTCTCGTTCTACCGGGTCGGCTTCTACGACAACATCTTCGAGACCGATCGCCTCAGCCTCTACGTCGAGCTCGGCTACGCGAAGGACGCGGTCGTCGACGTCGCGGCGGCGCGCGCGCGTGTGCTCGAGGACCTCGGGCGCGTCGGTCTCGTGAAGGACCATCGACTCGTCGCCGAGCACTCGGTCGTGATGGACCCCGCCTACGTGCACATCACGCGCAAGTCGACGGACGAGTACGCGCGGATCTCCGCCGAGCTGAAGACGGCGGGGATCTGGTCCGTCGGTCGCTACGGCGCGTGGACGTACTGCAGCATCGAGGACAACATCGTCGAAGCGCGCGAGCTCGTCGCGAGCTGGGGCTGACCGCTCAGCCGAGCGTCTTCGCGTAGAGGTCGCGGAGCGCGCGGATCGTGTCGAGCTCGTCGCCGCGGGGATCTTCGCCCGGAACGGCGGCGAGCCCGCGCTCGAGGAGGTTGGACGCCTCTTCGACGGGCACCGCCGCGTGGTGCGCGAGGTAGGCGGCGGGAGGCGTGCCCCGCGGCGCGCGCTCGCGGAGGCGCGTGTCGACGAACGCGGCGTAGGCGGCGAGCGCGTGGGGGAGCGCACGCGCGCGCTCGTAGAACGCGCCCGTCGCCTCGACGTGCTCGGTGAACGCGCGGCGTGCCGGCGCCGGCGCGGGACGAGGCCGCGCGCGCCGGATCCCGTACGCGAGGAAGAGGACGACGGCGCCGGCGAGCGCATGCCAGGATGCGGTGCCGAGACCGGCGCGGACGAGCGATGCGAACGGGTTCGACGGCGGAGGGATCCCGTCCTCCGGCCGCGCGACGCGGAGCTTCACGCGACCGCGATCGAGCTGCTTCCGCGCCACGCCTTCGTCCTCGTCGTCCTCGGAGGAGGACTCGGCCGATGCGGCGCGGACGGCGTGATCGACGAGCGCGAGGAGCGCCGCCGCGTTCGCGGGGCGCGACACGCCGACGTTGGTGAAGAGGTCGTCCGTCGCGACGCCGACGACGGCTCCCCGACCACGGGTCCCGATCGCGGCGTACGGCGTCTCGCCCGCATGCGCGACGACGCGCGCGTCCTTCCAGGCGAGGCCCTGCGCGGTCGCCACGCGCGCGTCGCGGATCCGTTCGTGCGGATCGACCGCGGACGTGACCACGATGGCGCGATCGTGCGTGCGCTCTTCCTTTGCGCCGAGGTCCTCGGGCCAGGCGGACGGATCGCCGAAGAGGAGGAGCGTCCCGCCGTGCTCGATCCACCGGAGGAGGTGCGCACGCGTCTCGTCCTCGAGCTGGACCCGCTCGAGATCGACGATGACGACCTCGCGCGGCTGCGCCTCTTCGTCCTCGGGGGACGCGATCGGGAGCGAAGAGAGCGAGCGCCCGAGGCGCTCGACCCGGAAGCCGCTCCGGCCGAGGACGTCGACGGGGAGCTGGTCGCCCGCGGGGTCGTCGGTGCCGGTGCCCTTGAGAGTGCCGCAGCCGGCGGAGAGGATCGCGACGAGCATCGTCGCGGCGACGGCGGCGCGCTTCACGAGGTGCGTCGCGCGTTCGGCGACGCGCGCGACGGCCTCTGCGCTCGGGGTCTGCTTGCCGTAGGTGACCTTGTCCACTTCGCGGACGACCTCGCGGAGCGGCTGCTTCGCCTCGGGGTCGGTGCAGGAGCGGACGTACTCGCCGTTCGTGCGGTGCCGCGCGAGGCGAACCGCGCCGCGCCGGTCGAGCGCGGCGAGGCTCGCGACGAGGTAGAGCGCGACGGCGCGGTCGGCTTCGCCGCGTCGCGCGTGCTCGTCCGCGGCGCGGAGAGCCGCCTCGGGATCGGAGACGTCCTCGGGGGCCGGCGCGAGCGGCGTCACGACCTCGGCCGTGTTCGCCTGCACCGGCTCGCTCTTCGTCCGCTGCTCGCGGCGCGCGCGGAGGAACGCGAGCACGATCGGCACCGCGATCGCGACGACGATCACGACGATGATGCCCCAGAGCAGGAGGTTCGCGAACGGCGCGAGCGCCCGCGCGAGCCACTCGAGCCACTGCGGCGGCGGCTTCGGCTTCGCTGCCTCGTCGCAGGCATTCGCGAACCCGGCGCAGTCGTCGACCTCCGACGCGAGCGGGCAGAGCGCGGCGTGCTTCGGGAGCATCGGCTTCCGCGGCTTCGTGCAGAACGTGTACGTGCCCGACGCCTTCGCCTCCGTGAGCGCGTGCTCGGCCCGCGCGAGCTCGTCCTCGGCGCGCGCGGTGGCGGGCACGATCGCGAGGGCGAGCGCGAAGAGGACCGTCCTCACGCGGCCTCCATGCGCTCGGCGTCGGCCTCGGCGCGCGCGGCGAGCGCGGCGAAGCGGGTCTGGACGTCCCAGCCCTCCGTCCGCGTGCGCACGTCGAGATACGCGAAGAAGCGGGCGGTCGCGAAGAACGGCACCACGCCGAAGAGCCCGACGAGCCCGAGCACGCTGCCGCCGGCCGAGAAGAGCGACTCCGGCGGACGGAACTGGAGCACTTCGCCGAGGACGGCGCGGCCGGCGACGTCGGCGAGCGCGATCGCGGCGAGACGACCGCAGAGGAGCAGGAGGTACGCGAGCATCGCGTCGCCGAGCGACGAGCCGGTGAGCCGCTGCGCGCGACCGAACGTCGCCGGGACCGAAGCGCGCTCGAGGAGGTGGACCTCGTCGACGAAGAAGAGGATCGCGCCGAACCAGAAGGCGGGCACGACGAGGAAGAGGAGGCCCGCGCCGATCGCGAACAGCGCGGCGAGCCGCAGCGCGAGGACGCCGCCGAGCGCCGAGACGCTCGCGCCGAGGACGTCACGCGTGCGGGGGACGTCTTCGAAGACGAGCCGCGACGCGAGGACGGTGAACGGCACGGTCGCGAACGAGGCGAGGACGGCGGCGAAGATCCATCCGAAGACCCAGCCCGTGACGCTCGCGACCGCCCACGCGAGCGCGAGGCCGGGCAGGAGGGCCGCCGCGGCGACCTTCGCATACGCTGCGCCGTGGACGACGACGAAGCGGAGCGACAGGTCGACGACGTCGACGAGCGGCCGCTCGCGGAACGCGACGCGCGCGGAGAGGATGTTCACCGCACGTCCTCCCGCGCGTCGCGGCCGCGACCCGCGAACGTGAGGTAGACCATCACGAGCACGAACAGGAGCACGCCGACGGCGAGCTTGATCGGACGCGGGGTGCCCGAGGCGGACCAGAACCCCTCGATCAGCGCCGCGAACACGAGCATCATCGACGCGCCGAAGACGATGACGACGATGTCACGAGCCGTCTTCTGCAGCGACGCGACGCGCGTGAGGTCGCCGGGGGCGACGACGGACCAGCCGAGCGCGAGCCCTGCGCCGCCGGCGAGCACGATCGCGCCGAGCTCGAGCGAACCGTGGCCGACGATGAAGGTCACGATGTTCACGCCCGCGCCCTGCGAGGCGACGTAGCCGAGGACGGCGCCGATCGAGAGGCCGTTCTGGACCAGGTAGAACGCGGAGCCGAGCCCGCCGAAGATGCCGGTCGCGAAGCAGCGGAGCGCGATGCCGACGTTGTTGTAGACGTAGAAGCCCGTCATCATCGTGCTCTCGCCGCCGTCGCGCCCGCCCTCGAACCCGCGCGCATACGCCTCGGTGAGCGGCCTGAGCATCGCCTCCGGCACGATCCGGAACGCCATCGTCGGCTCGCGGAGCGTGAGGACGACACCGAGCGTGAACGGCACGAAGAAGAGCGCTGCCGAGATCGCCATCGCCTTCCAGTGGCGGCGCACCGCGCGCGGGAAGGCGCTCGTCCACGTGCCACGAAACGAGAAGCGGCCTCCGTCGTCGCGCGCGCGCGCGTGCGGGCCGTAGAGCACGCCGTGCGCCGTCGCGGTGAGCCCGCGGAGGTACTCGACGAGCGGCGCGCTGTAGCGCGCGGCCTGGGCGGCTGCGAGGTCGGCGCAGACGCTGCGGTAGAGCGGCGGCAGCTTCGCGACCTCTTCCGCCTCGAGCTTGCGGAGGCCGCGGCTCGCCGCGCGGTGGCAGAGCGCGTCGAGCTCCTCCCACTCGGGTCTGCGTCGTTCGGCGAACGCCTTCTCGGTGACCGCGGAGGCGAGGCTCACGAAGCCCTCCGTGCAGGCCGGAACGACGACGGCGGTGCATCGGTGCGTCCGGCGTTGACGGCGCGATCGTAGACGAGGGCGAGCAGGCGCGACGGATCGGGATGCTGGAATCCGAGGCGCGCGGAGAGAGGTCGCGCCAGCATCTCGGCGAGCTCCTGCTCGCGCGCGCGCCCGAGGGTCGCCTTCCGGCGGAGGAACAGCTCGATCGCCCCGCGCTCCTCGGCGTCGAGGACGACGTCGTCGGGCAGCGTCGCGACCTCGCGCGGCTCGGCGGGAGGAGCGAGCTCGAACGCGTCCGCCGAGCGCGTGCGTGCCGGGACGACGACCATCGTCCCCGCGACGAGGTCGCCGAGCCGCTGGAATCGCGACGAGAGGGCTGCCGAGACGAAGCCGGTGACGTACGCAATCGGCAGCATGTCGGCGGAGCGGAGGAGGTTCCGGAGCGTCGCGGCGCGGATGCCGATCGGACGTCCGGTCGTCGTCACGACCCGGAGGCCGAGAGCGGCCTTCCCGGGCGTGCGTCCGGTCTTCGCCTCCCACGCGACGAAGTAGATCCACTGCGCGGCGAAGAGGCCGAGCAGCACGAGGCCGCCGAACGCCTTCGCCGCCGACGTCACCTCACCGATCGCCGAGAGCGACGCGCCGAAGATCGCGATCCCGACCACGACGACGACGACGGTGAGCGTCCCGTAGCAGACGACGAGGTCGACGAGCTGCGCGAGCGCGCGCCGGGCCGGGCCGGCGAGACGGTAGCGGAACACGATGTGCTCGGGCGTCTCGATCGCCACGTCGGTGTCGAGCGGCTCGGCCATCGTGCGCGCGATTGTAGCGCGATCGTCAGGGCAAGTGGCCGCAAGCCCCGGTCTTCGGGATCATCAGCGTGCCGTTCTCGACCGGGCCCGAGGCCCCGACCACGCGGCCGGAGCCCTTCACCTCGACGGGCTGTGTCATCGCCCAGGAGGAGAGCTGCGCGGAGATCGACGCGGCGAGCGCGCGGATCGCCGGCTTGGCGCCGGGCTCGTTCGCGCGGGATCCGATCCGCATCGTCAGGACCTTCTCGAGCTCGTCGCTCGTGATGACCTGGGGGCCCTTCGGCGACGTGTTCGGCGGGAGGGAGAAGGTCGCGCGGGTCGCGGGCGCGACCGGCCCGGTGATGCGGGCGAAGGTCGGGAACGCGGTCGGGTGCACGCTGCGGTACTCGGCCGCCCAACCGCGGAAGGCGCCGGAGACGGAGAGCATCACCGCGCTCGCGAGCGCTTCGTCGACGCCCTTGTCGGTGAGCACCGCCTGCATCGCCGGGAGATCGATGCTGCGCGCGTCGAGCATACGGATCGTGAGCGACGGCCCGCTGATCGACCCCACGACGCAGACGTCGCGCTTCATCACGGCGAGCATCGCGCGCGTGAGCGACGCGGTCTGCCGCGCGAAGGTGGTCCAGCCGTCCTGGTTCGGCTTCACGACGACGATCCGCGTGCGCATCTCGTTGTCGGAGCGCTCGCGCGCGGCTTCGCCGAGCGTGCTGCCCTTGTCGACGGTGATCGTGACGTCCTGCTCGCCGACGCGGCCGGCGGGGAACGTCGTCTCGATCGTCGCCTTCCCGTGCGGAGGGATGAGCCCGATCGTGCCGGAGCGCTGGACGCCTTCCGCGAGCGTGAGCTCCCACGTCACGTTCGAGAGGAGGCTCTCGGTCTCGTTCCGGATCGTCGTCGACACGTCGACGTCCTCGCCGAGCATCGCGAGAGGCGGCGTGAGGACGAGGTCCGCGACCCGCACCTTGTTCGGCAGGAGGCTCTTCACCGGCGTGCCGATCACGCTGCCAGGGACCTCGACCGGGAACGACGAGCCGGACGGCAGCGGCGGCGCGGCCGACGACGTGGGCGTCGGCTCGCCGCGCGCGGGGGTCGCGAGGACGACGAGGAGAAGGAGCGGGGCGAGGCGTGGGAAGACGGGAAGGGGCAAGCAGACCTCTACGGCGGCCGTTCGGTCCATCGTAGGGGTTCGCGCGCAGACGAGCCAACTCGCCCGTCGTTCGCACCTCAGCGCACGATCGAAGGCTTCGTCCGCGGGACGTCCGCGTCGTCCGTCGTGCGGGGCGGATCGAGCTGCATCCCGCCGAGCACGCGCGTCCGCACGAGGGCCATCCGTGACGAGAGCGCATCCTCGTCCTGCGCGGAGGGCACCTGCGTCGTGTAGTGCACGAGCAAGCACTGGCGGAGGAAGCCCCCGAAGAGGAACACGTGCCCTTCCACGACGCCACCCGGCTTGCCCGGCTGGAGCGCGACCCAGATGCGACTGTCGTACGCCTCGGGCCCGGTCTGGACGTGCTCCTCGAGCGTGGTGAGGTTCTCGGGCACCCAGCCCGTCTCCCGCGCACGCGCCTCGCACCGGCTCCGGCTCATGAGCTCGGTCTCGCGCGTCACCGCGATGCGCAGCGTCGACGATGTCGGCGCGTGCGTCGCGACGAGCGCGGGCGTCGTGCGATCGTCGATCTTCCACGTCTTGCCGTCCGGGAGCGGCACGGACAAGAAGTGACGCTTCGAGTGGAAGCGGCCCCAGGCGGCGTCCTCGGTCGCGAAGACGGCGGCATGCGGCTCCGGCGCGGACGCGGTCTTCGCGACGGGCGCCGCGGGCGGCGGGCTGCAGGCCGCGAGGCCGAGCGCGCCGCCGACGACGACGAGAGTCTTCAGTCGAAAGTCTTCAGTCTTCGGCACGAGAGCTCGTCTTCCGTCTTCCGTCTTCCGCGCGAGAGGGGGCGGAGCGGACGGCTTCCGTGAGAGTACACGCGGTCCGCGTGACGGCTCGATGCGTTCGACTCGACGGCGAAGCCGGAGACGCGCCCGTGCGAAGCACGGTTCGCCGAAGGCGAGGCAGGGGAGGCTCGTCGCGGAGCGACGAGGGGGCACGCAGTGCCCCACCAGACGAAGTCAGAGCGACGTGAGCCACTCCGGATGCGACGTGTCGCTTCCGCGCACCACGTCGAAGAACTTCTGCTGGATCTTCTTCGTCATCGGGCCGACCGTGCCGTCACCGATCGAACGATTGTCGATCTCGCGGACCGGCGTGATCTCCGCCGCGGTGCCCGTGAAGAAGACCTCGTCTGCGAGCCAGAGCTGGTCGCGCGTGATCCGCGTCTCGCGGACCTCGTAGCCCATCTCGCGCGCGAGCGTGATGACGGTGTCGCGCGTGATGCCCTCGAGGATCGAGGAGGCGAGGTCCGGCGTGTAGATCACGCCCTTCTTGACGATGAAGATGTTCTCGCCCGAGCCCTCGGACACGTAGCCGTTGGCGTCGAGGAGGATCGCCTCGTCGTAGCCGCCGAGCTTCGCCTCGCGCTTCGCGAGGACGCTGTTCGTGTACTGCCCCATCATCTTGGCCTTCGCGAGGCTCACGTTGATGTGGTGGCGCGCGAACGAGCTGATCTTCGTCCGGATGCCGTTCTTGAGCGCCTCGTCGCCGAGATACGCGCCCCACTTCCACGCGATGACGCTCGTGCGGATCGGGTTGTTCGGCGCGTAGATGCCCATCGCGCCGTCGCCCACGTACACCATCGGGCGGAGGTAGCCCTCCTCCATGCCGTTGGCGCGGAGGGTGTCGAGACACGCGGTCATCAGCTGTTCGCGCGTGAACTTCGGCGCGATCAGGGTGAGCTTGCAGCCGTCGAACAAGCGATCGATGTGCTCGCGCAGGCGGAAGACGGTGCTCTTGCCGTTCGCGCGCTTGTACGCGCGGATGCCCTCGAACACGCCGAGGCCGTAGTGGATCGAGTGCGTGAGGATGTGGACATGGGCGTCGTCCCACGCGACGAGCTCGCCATCCATCCAGATTTTCGAAAGCTTTTCGACCATGCGCTCATGCTCCGGTCACGCCGTCCGAGACGGGCACCGCGAGGGTGGGGATCGAGCGGTACACTAGTCCCGAAGATCGTGACAGGCCAGCCGCGAATGACACGGATTGCGAGGAAAATGGTTCGCGCAGTGCGTCAGCGCCCGGGTGGCACCACGACCTTCGCCGGCGTCGTGCTCCTGACGTGCTCCGTGCTCGTCCCCGCGTGCGGCGGCGAGGTCACGCCTCGTCCCCGAGTGACGACCGTGGCGGCACCGGACGCGCCGCCCGACACACCCGACACCACGCGCAGGTTCCGCCATCGGCGGAGCCGATTCGTGGTCTCCGCCGGGAAGCCGAGCCATCGCGGCCGCGACGTCCTCGTCGCGGAGGGCGAGCCGCAGGACCTCGAGGCGAAGATCGCCTACGGCGTCGTCGACAAGGATCTCCACGACGAGGACGTCGACGTCTTCCTCCTCGCCGACGCGGGCGCGACCCTCCTCGGCACCGTGCGGACGAGCGCCGACGGCCCCGCCGACGACGGCGGACGCGCGCGGCTCCGGCTCGCCGGCGACCGAGCGCTGCCCGTCGGGCGCCACCGGATCCGTTTCGTCGTGCGCGGCGACGGCTCGACGGCGGAGATCGCGGCCGTCGTCGTCCGCCGCGGGCAGGACGCGTTCGTGAGCGACGTCGACGGCACCCTCACCGCGAGCGAATTCGCGGAGGTGCCCGCGATCGTCGAGGGCAAGCTCCCGCTCGCTCATCCCGGCGCGGCGCGCGTCTTCGGTGTGCTCGCCTCGCGCGGCCTCCTGCCGGTCTACGTGACGGCGAGGCCCGAGTGGCTCGTCCCGCGCACGCGCGCGTTCCTCGAGCAGAACGGCTTCCCGCCCGGCGTCCTCGTCACGAAGCGCGACAAGTCGGGCGCGCTCGGCTCGGCTGCGGCCGCGTACAAGAAGACGGAGCTCGCGCGGATCGCGTCCGTCGTCCGGATCCGCTGGGCGTTCGGGAACACGCCGTCGGACGCGGATGCCTACGCAGCGCTCCTGCCGGACGCGAGCCGCCGCGTGCTCTATCGGTACGAGGACGTCACGTTCGGCGGGCGCCGGATCGAGGCCTACGACGAGCTCGCCTCCGAAGTCGCCTCAGCGTCCCCGTAGCGCGACGTAGACCGCGCCCTCGCCGCCGTCCTCGTCGCGCGCGGTGACGAACGCGGCGACGTGCTCGCGTGCTCGCCCTTGCGAGAGCCACGCGGCGATCTCGCCGCGGAGCACGCCGCCGCCCGGCACGCTCTCGCCCTTGCCGTGGATGACGAGCACGCAGCGCTCGCCCTTGGCGCGCTTCTCCTTCAGGAAGTCGAGGAGCTTCTCGCGTGCCGTCTCGGCGGAGAGGCCGTGCAGATCGATCCGGGCGTCGATCGGCAGCAGCCCGCGGCGGAGCCCGCGGACGAGGCTCGGCGGGGCGTCGAGCCTCCGGCCCTCGACGCGCTTGCCGTCGTCGAGCACCTCGAAGCGCGCGACGTCGTCGACGAGGTGGTGGAGGTGATCGATGACCTGCTCGGCCTCGACGCGCGCCTTCTCACGCATCTCTTCGACCGACGAGCGGACGCGCGGTCCGCGCCCTGCTTCCGGTGCCGTCACCGGCACGCGCGACTTCCCTTCGCCGAGGGGCACGACGCCGGCCATCAGGCGGTGGAAGCTCAGGTCGTCGTCGGCCTCCGTCGACGAGCGCGGCGTCGCGTGCGGCCGCGCCTTCGGCATCGCGGGGATCGCGCCCGGCATCGGCTTCTTCCCCGTCGCGCGGTCCTTCGCGGCCTTCTCGGCGGCTTCCTTCTCGGCGGCCTTCTCTGCGTCGAGACGGTCCTTGAGCTCTTTCAAGCCGGCGAGCGGCTTGAAGCCTCCGAACTTCGGCGGCTCGGGCTCGCGCTCACGCTTGTCCTTCTTCTTCGCCACGGCTCACCGTCCTTTCTCGTCGCTCGCGCGCCTTCGCATCGCACGGAGAGCGGTCGACACCGTCTTCACGCCGGTGAGGATCCCGTCGGCGTAGTGCCAGTCGGGGTCGTCGAGCTCGGGGAAGTCGTGCGGGTTCTGGATGTCCTCGCCGGTGAGGCCGGGCTTCAGACGACGCGCGAGATCGAGGACCTTCTTCGTGTGGAGCTCCTCGGTCGCGGCGAGCTCGTGCTCGATCTCGTTCCAGAGCTGCTCGGGTGGCTCCGCCGCGCCCTGCTGCATCGTCGCGACGGCTTCGTCGACGAGCGCGCGCGCGTCGGACGGGAGGACATCGGACACGATCGGACCGCCTGCCGGCGCCGGGTAGCGCGCGCACGTGGCGCCCTCCTTCGGGCAGATCCCGAGGCAGTGCGTCTTCGTCACCCAGACCGGGACGACGAGCCCGCGTGCGAAGACCTCCTGCTTGAGCGCTTCGAACAGGGCCGTGCCGCGGTCGCCGCAGCCCGGGCCGAGCGGCGATCCTTCGCGCCGGTTCGCGCAGACGAACAGGTGGACCTTCGGGGACAGCGCCGCACGCATGGCGCCGGTCTAGCACGGATCGGCGCCCCACAGGTGCGCACATCCGGAGTGCAAGTCTGCGGGATCTTACGTGGATCTCGTCGCTGGATCCGAGGCGATCCGTGCGCGCGACGACGAGTGCGCGAAAGGATCATGTTGCTCCGCACGCACGTGACGAAACTGGCCCTTCCGCGCGCGGCTCGTCCGCGTTCTCGCCTCACCACAGCGGCCCGACCATTGCAGCCCGAGGTCGATGATGACCCGGCCCGGCCTGCAGCGTGTGTCGCCCGAGCACCTGCCGCTCGGCGACGGCCGTGTCGTCCAGCTCGTCCGCCCCATCGGCAAGGGGTCGGTCGCGACGGTGTACCGGGCGACGCTGAACGGTCTCGGCGGCGTCGAGCGGCCCGTCGCGGCGAAGCTCTTCGCGCCGGCCTCGAGCGAGGAGCGCGAGATCGTCACCGCGTCGATCCGTGACGTCGTCCGTCGTGCCGCGCGCGTGCATCATCCGAACGTCGTCGGCACCTACGACTTCTTCGTGTTCGTCACGCAGGTGTTCGCGGTGGAGGAGCTCGTCGACGGGACGTCGCTCGACACGCTGCTCGCGTTGCTCGCAGAGCGCGGGCAGCGGCTCCCGCTCGACATCGCCCTCTTCGTCGCGGTCGAGGTCGTCGAGGCGCTCCACGGCGCGCGCGTCTCGCGCGACCCGATGTCGGGCCGCAGCCTCGGCCTCACGCACCTCGGTCTCTCGCCGCGCGAGATCCTCCTCTCGCGTCACGGTGAGGTGAAGGTCTCGGACTTCGGCGCGACGCTCATCCGGGGCGCGAGCTCGGGTGTCCGCAACCTCTCCGCCGTCGCGCGGCGTGCGCGCTGGATGTCGCCGGAGGTCGCGCGCGGCGAGGGCGGCGACGAACGCTCCGACGTGTTCTCGATCGGCGCGATGCTGCGCGAGCTGCTCGTCGGCCCGCGCTTCCCCGGGACCACGTCGGGCTCCGAAGCGATCGCGCTCGCGCGGCAGGGATACGTCCAGCCGCTCTGTTTCCAGCCGCAGCTGCCGGAGTCCCTCCTCGCGGTCGTGCGCCATGCGCTCGAGATCGATCCCGACGAGCGCTTCCCGAACGCGACCGCGCTCCTCTTCGAGCTCCGGAAGGCGGCCCTCGGGCTCGGCGTCGGCGACGCGCGCTTCTTCCTCCGCCGCATGCTCGAGCGCGAAGTGCGCGATGCCTTCGAGGACACGACGGTGCAGACGGAGCGCCCCGTCGGCTCGGCGACGGACACCTTGCCGGCGCCGGCGCTGCCGGAGGGCGAGTCCGGCGAGCAAGACGCGGCCGAGACCCGCAGCGCGGACGACGCCGAGGAGGCCGAGGAGATCGGCGACGCCGAGATCGTCGACGAGGAGGAGGTCGGCCTCCCCGAGGTATCGAAGAGGTCGCTCCCGCAGGCAGGCGTCGTCGACATCCGGAGCCGGCGCCGGTCGGGTGCTTGACCGAACCGCGGGACGGTGAAACCGTTCCGGCGTTTGGACGCCGCGCTCCCGCTCCTCGTCGCCGATCTTCCGGACGAGGCCTCCGTCGAGAGGCTCCTCGCGATCGCGCGCGCCGGTGGCGAAGCGTGGGTCCCGCTCCTCGCGGCGCCGGAGGCGGAGGGGACGCACGTCCTCGAGCTGGTCCATCCCGGAGGTCGCGCGCCCGTCCGCGTCGCCGCGTCGCCGATCGGCGCGCGCGGGCCGAGAGGCGTGCCGCTCCGCCTCGCGCTCCTCGAGGAGCGCGCGGCGGCGCCGGCGCACGCCGAAGGTGAGGTCGCTCACGTCCCCGTCGAGGTCGAGCAAGCGAGAGCCGACACGCACGAAGGGCGGAAGCTCGCGAGCGGCTCGCTCGTGGTCGGGGCCCTCCTCGAACGCGCGCCGACGCACGCGCTCCATCGCGGACGTCATCGCGACATGCGCACGCCGCTCGTCGTCCGGATCGTCTCGCGCGAGCTCGCGGAGGACACTTCGTTCCGCGACCGATTCCTCGCCGAGGCAGGCGCGGCGTCGGAGCTCGTGCATCCGAACCTCGTCCGCGTCGTCGCGTGCGGTCACGAGCCGGACGGCCTCTTGTGGGTCGCGTCGGAGCAGCCGGAGGGGCAGACGCTCCGCGAGCGGCTCACGGCGGAAGGTCCGATCGTGCCGCCGCGTCTCGTGCCGCTCGCGCTCCAGATCTGCGAGGCGCTCGGGGCCGCGCACGAGCGCGGGCTCGTGCACCGCGACATCCGCCCGGACAACGTGGTCCTCGAGGTCGTGATCGACGCGTCGGTCCGCCCGCGGATCGTCGCGAAGGTGCGCGAGATCGGCTTCGGGCTCGGCGGTCGGCTCGCGTCCGGGCGGATCGCCGCCGGTGCGCCCGAGTACATGTCGCCCGAGCAGTGTCGTGGCGAGGAGCTCGACGCGCGGAGCGACGTCTATGCCTTCGGCATCCTCCTCTACGAGCTCGTGACCGGCCAGGTGCCGTTCACGAGCGACAAGCCGATCGTCGTCGTGAACCGGCAGCTCGGGATGACGCCGCAGCCGCCGACCGAGCTGCGCCAGGGGCTCGACTGGCGCCTCGACGTCGTGCTCGGGCGCGCGCTCCGCAAGAACAGGGACGAGCGGTTCGCGTCGATGGCCGAGATGGCGGACGAGATCGCGGCGCTCGCGCGTCCGGCGCCGTCGCGTCCGCCGAAGTCCGTGACGAGCAAGCCGCCCGAGGTGGTGATCCACGAGGCGGGGCGCGATCGGACGATGCCGCCGCCGGCCCAAGAGTCCGCTTCGCCGATGCCGCTCGTCTCGGTTCCACCGCCACCGGCGGTGCCGGTCGTCTCGATGCTGCCGCCGTCGCCCTCGGCGCCCCCGGTGGCGACCTCTCCTTCGCAGGCTCCGCTCCCGCGACCGAGCACGAAGCCGGAGTGGCTCGAGGACGCCGGGACGGCTCACTCGAAGTTCCTGCACGGGATGGCGAAGGGGACGTCGCGCGCCGAGGACGTGCGCGCGGCGGTGCAGCGTGACGTGACGGCGTACGTCGCGCACCTCGCGGCGATCACGGACGTCCGCACCTTCGAGCAGGAGCTCGGCGCGCTCGCGTCGACCGTCCGCGAGCTCGCCGACAAGGCGGACGCGCGGTCGCTCTGGGCGATCTCGAGCGCGCTCCACGGGATCGCGACGGAGGGACGACGCACGCCGGGGACGCGCGCGGCGCTCGCGGCGCAGGCGCTCGCGTGGTTCTTCGATCCGTCGCTCCTCGCGCGCGTCGCGGAGCGGAGGCTCGCCGAGTCCGACGCGTCCGCGCACACGCTCCTCGTCCGCGCCGGCGCTCGCGGCGCGCACGCGCTCTACGGCGCGCGCGTGAAGGCGGCCGCGAATCCGGGCGTGCGCGCGCCGTTCGTCGAGACGCTGACCGCGATCGGCGCGCAGGGATGGGCCGTGGTGAAGGCCGCGCTCCAGCGTATGCCCGAGGCCGCGCTCGAAGGCCGTCATCCGACCGGGATCGACCTCGCGGAGGATCTCCTCGCGAGCCTCCCTCCGATTCCGGACGACGACGACGCGCAGGTGCTCGCGCGCTACCTGCGGGCGCAGGTCCCGGCGCTCGCGGAGGGCGCTGCGCGGGCGCTCGGGAAGAGCGTCCCGACCCGTGCGGGGCCGATGCTCGTCGCGCTGCTGGATGACCCGCGCGAAGGCGTACGTGCGGCCGCGATCGCCGGGCTCCGCGAGATGGGCGCCGTCGACGCCGAGGTGGTCGCGAAGCTCGCGCCGATCGTCCGTCGCGAGGTGCCGGCGACGCCCGCGCTGCGGCTCGCGGCGATCGCCGCGCTCCGCGCCGTGGTCGAAGAAGCGCGCGCGGTGGCGGCGCCGCTCCTCGTCGCGATCGTGCGGAGCTCGCCGCGCGGCGAGGATCGGATCGTCCACGCGGCGGCCGAGGCGCTGCTCGCGATGCTCGGCAACCAGGCGCGCGCGGTGGTGATCGACAGGATGGACCAGAGCGAGGAGCCGCTCCGGAGCGCCCTCACCGCGCTGCTCGCGAATCCGACGCTGGACTTCTGAGCGTCCCTCAGCGCGTCTTGCGGAGATAGGCCTCGAGCGCGACGACGACGAGCGCGTGCGTGACGTGGCCTTCGTCGATCAGCGCGGGGAGGTCGTCACGCGGGACGAGCGCGGTCTCGAGCTCCTCGTCCGCGTCCCAGTCGGTCTCGTGCGCGAGCTTCGCGCCGCGCGCGAGATAGGTCCAGCAGCGGTTGCCCTGGAGCGCGGGGTTCGGCTCGACGACGGAGAGGAGCTCGAAGGACTCCGCTTCGTAGCCGGTCTCCTCGCGGAGCTCGCGGCGGGCGGCCTCGATCGGCGCCTCCCCCGGATCGACGACGCCGCCGGGGACCTCGAGCGACATCGCATCGGTGCCGAAGCGGTACTGCCACACGAGGACGACCTCGCCTGCCTCGGTGACGGCGACGACGTTGCACCAGTCGGGGCACTCGAAGATGAAGATGCCGCGCTCGATCTGCTCGTACGCGAGGCGCCGGACCTTGAAGACGCCGTGGTCGGCGACCTGCTCGGCCGACACGCGCCGGAGCTTCTGGAGAGTGGTCTTCGGAACGACGCGCGCCATCGGAGGGGAGAATTACGCTAAGCTCGCCGGCCCCGCCATGGGCTCCCCCGCGAAGACGACGCCGAAGAAGACGGAAGACGATGCGATCCAGAAAGTCATCGTCACGAACCGTCGCGCGTCCTTCGACTACGCGATCGAGGAGAAGATCGAGGGCGGGCTCGTCCTCGTCGGCAGCGAGGTGAAGTCGCTCCGCGACGGCAAGGTCGAGCTCGTCGACGCGTTCGCGGCGGTCGAGAACGGCGAGCTCTGGCTGAAGCAGATGTACATCGCGCCGTTCGAGCGCGCCGTCGCGTTCCCGCACGAGCCGCGACGCGCGCGGAAGGTCCTCGTGAAGAAGCACGAGATCGAGAAGATCGATCGCGCGATCATGCGCGAGGGCTACACCGTCGTCCCGATCCGTCTCTACTTCCGGCGCGGCAACGTGAAGGTGGAGCTCGGTCTCGCGAAGGGCAAGAAGAGCCAGGACAAGCGCGCCGACATCGCGAAGAAGACGGCGGAGCGCGAAGCGCGCGCTGCGATGGGCCGCGCGCGCAAGGAGCGGGGCTGATGGGACCGCATCTCGCCTGGGCGAAGGGCGGCACCGCGACGTTCGTGTCGCTCGACGGCGAGCAGGTCGTCCTCCGCTCGACGACGTCAGCCCCGCCTGGCGCGCGTCTCGAAGCGGACCTCGTCGCCGGGCTCGCCGAGGGCGAGGCGAGGCCGCGGGTGAAGGTGAAGTCGCACGGCAGCAAGAAGGAAGAGGACGGCACCTTCACGTTGAAGGGGCGGCTCGTCGACGCGAACCGCGCGCTCCGAGAGCGCCTCGTCGGGCTGCTCACGCCGGGCCCCGCATAGCTTTACTTCGCCTCCGCCCTCGGGCAGAACATCTGTCCAGCGATGGCAGCGAAGAAGCGAGAGACGCCTCCGCCGGACGAGCGAGAGCCCCGGGCGATCGACGCCGAGGTGCAGGTGGAGGACGCGGGCTTCGAGCGCGCGCTCCGTCCGAAGACGCTCGACGACTACGTCGGCCAGACGAAGCACAAGGAGAACCTCCGCGTCTTCGTCGAGGCGGCCCGCCGCCGGAGCGAGCCGCTCGACCACCTCCTCTTCTCGGGCCCGCCCGGTCTCGGCAAGACGACGCTCGCCCAGATCCTGGCGAACGAAATGGGCGTCGAGCTCCACATGACGAACGGTCCCGTCGTCGAGCACAAGGGCGCGCTCGCGGGGCTCCTCACGAAGCTCGGGCGGAACGACATCCTCTTCATCGACGAGATCCACCGGCTGAATCCGGTCGTCGAGGAGAGTCTCTATCCCGCGATGGAGGACTTCCGGATCGACGTGATGACGGGGGACGGCGCGTTCGCCTCGTCGATCCAGATCCCGGTGCAGCCCTTCACGCTGATCGGCGCGACGACGCGCACGGGCCTCCTCACCGCGCCGCTCTTCTCCCGGTTCGGCCACATCATGCGGCTCGACTTCTACCCGGAGGAGGATCTCGCGAAGATCGTGACGCGGAGCGCCGGCCTGCTGGGCGTCTCGATCGTGCCGTCGGCCGCGCTCGCCGTCGCCAAGCGCTCGCGCGGCACGCCCCGCATCGCGAACCGCCTCCTCCGCCGCGTCCGCGACTTCGCCGACGTGCTCGGGTCGGGGGACATCGACGAGGCGATCGTGAAGAAGGCGTGCGATCGCCTCGATGTCGACTCTGCGGGGTTCGACGAGATGGACCGACGCCTCCTCCGCGTGATCATCGTCGACTACGACGGCGGCCCGGTCGGCGTGGAGACGCTCGCCGCGGCGCTCGGCGAGCCGCGTGACACGATCGAGGACGTCTACGAGCCCTACCTGCTCCAGCAGGGGTACCTCGGCCGCACGCCACGGGGCCGCGTCGCGACGCGGAAGGCGTACGAGCACCTGAAGGTCGCCTTCCCCGGACCGCCCGCCGCGAAGCAGAAGGCGCTCTTCGACGAGGAGTAGCCGGCCTCCGCGCCTCGCGCGAGTCGTGATCCCGGAACGAGAAGGGAAGCGCGGCGCGCAGCGCGAAGCGCTTGTTTCCGCGCGTGATTCGGGGACCCGACCGATGGCACGTGAGGTGCTCGGAGCCTCTCCCACGCCATGACGAGCCGCGCTCCTTCGCCCGTCCCGCCCGCTCCCGAGTCGGGCGATCTGCCTCCGCTCGCCTCCGATCTCGCGTCCCAGGTCGCGGAGCTCGCGAAGGAGACCGACGCACGCACGGTGCTCCTCGTCGGGCAGCGCGCGATCGCACGCTTCGGCCCTGCGCCCGCGCTGCTCCGCCACGTCCTCGGCGCCGGACGGCTGATCCTCGAGGAGGCCGAGGCGGGGGCTCTCCGTGCCGACATGCGCTCTCGCAACATCGGCGTCTACGTCGATGCGCTCCTCGAGGCCGCCGTTCCGCTCGCGGCGGCGTCGGCGCCGCTCTTCGTGGAGGTCGTGCTCGCGCTGTTCGTGCGACGACGCTGGAACCGGGCCGCGGCGGTCGTCGAAGCCGCCCTCGCGAGCGGGCACCCGTCGGTCCCCGAGCCGTGGCTCCGGACGAGCCTCGCGCGCGCGCGCGCGGCGACCGACCGCGAATCGGTCGGGATGCGACTGCTCGGCAAGAACCCGTGAGCGGCGCTCAATCGAGCCAGATCGCGATGTCGTCGAGGTGCATGTTCACCGGACGGTCGATGCACCACGCGCCGAAGGCGGCGAAGGGATCGATGAGCGCCGAGTCGGCCGGCAGCGAGAACACGAGCGTCTGCTGCGCCGCGGCAACGGTGATCTTCTTCGTCGCGTCGTTCCACTCGACGACGACCCTGATCCATGCGTTCGTCTCGGTCGCCGGATCGTCCTGGTAGTCGAGCTGCGCGATCGTATCGCCCTCGATCCGCTGCGTCTGGCCCCAGAACCCGCCACCGGCGCCGACGACGATCTGGTAACGCCGTGCGGGCTTCGTGCTCGTCGCGTTGATCGCGAGCGGAGTCGTCGACGCGTCGGTGCGCAGGTCGAAGGAGACACGCAGGCGCTGGAACGTGCCGCTCACCCACTTGCGCATGCCGTGGAACGAGCAAGAGCCCGTCGTCGCGCCCGGCACGCGCACGAGCGCCGAGCCAGGCGGGCTCGTCGCGAAGTCGGTCGCGACCTCCAGCGTGCCCGAATCCTTGCCGAGGTCCGAGTCGGACCACGTCGGACGCGTGAGTGGGCTCGGGCCTTCGAAGTCGACGCAGAACGACGCGTCGAGCGCTGCGCATCCGTTCTTCGCCGCGTCGTCCGTGGCGGCGTCGGTGGATCCGCCGCCGTCGCGGGTCGGGACCGGATCGGCGTCGAGATCCGTCGGCGCGCCCGCTTCGGCGTAGACGACGACCTCCTCCTTGCTGAGGCCGCCGAAGTCGGCGAACAGCGAGCACGCCGTCATCGAGAACGCCGAGAGGGCGACGGTGATTGCGCGGCGGCGCGTCACCCGATCATGAAACCACGTCTGGCCTCCGGCCTCCGCGCCGCGGAAGGCGGTGGTACCCAAGCCGTCGGATTTCATGCGGTTGTCTGGGTGGTGTGCCAATGTGGTTGCAGGTGGGATGGCTCGCGCTAGACCGTTGCCCATGCGTCGACTCGCTCTCTCGCTCGCGTGCGTCCTCCCCGTGCTCTCGGCCGCTTGCGCCGCGACGCCCGAAACCGACGGCAGCGGCGAGGCGGCGTACACGAGCGCGTCGGCGAAGCTCCTCGACTTCACCTTCCAGGGCGAGGTGACGACGAGCGCGGGGGCGTCGCCGGAGGACGTGATCCGCGATCAGATGCTGTTCACGATCGGCCAGCTGAACGGGCAGGTCGGTGTCGGTCGCCTCGACAAGCTCTCGCTCTCGGACATCAAGACGTCGCGCGACGGAGCGCTCGTCCGCGTGAAGTACAAGGCGACGCTGCCGGTCTCGCTCTCGAAGGACAGCCGCGTCGGACGCACGTTCACGCTGCTCCTGCCGAAGCGCGGCGACGGGATCGGCAAGGACGAGATCTTCGCGAAGTACGAGCGCACCTCCTGCACCGATCCGTGGGCCCACGACAACGAGCCCGGGATCTACTGGTACTACTGGCGCCCGGACCAGGCCGGCTGCACGCTCGGCGACGACGTCCTCCGCGTCCAGGCGACCGTCACGCCGAGCCGCGAGACCTCGACGGGCAAGTACCCCGAGTACGACAAGATCTGGTCGGACGACACGCTCCGCGTCATCGCGATCTTCGGCAAGGTCGAGGACGGGACGACGACGGAGTCCGATCGTGGCATCTGGAGCCACAGCCACTTCGTCAGCACGATGCGGAAGGAGCTGCCGAACGTGAAGGTCACGCCGGCCGAGACGCCGGAGCGACCGGGCATCCAGTTCCCCGACGTGACGCTCGAGAGCACGCTCCCGAGCGGGAAGAAGATCGTGCTCACGAGCTTCCTCGTCGACAACGTCCGCGAGGGCGGCCCTGCGTTCGAGAAGCGGTACAACGAGCTCTCCGGCCAGGCCGACGTCATCGTCTACAACGGCCACGCCGGGCTCGGGCAGAACGTGCGCGCGCTCGCGCGGATGGGAAGCTTCGAGCGCGGCAAGTACCAGCTCGTCTACATGAACGGCTGCGACACCTTCGCGTACGTCGACGGCTACCTCGCCCAGACGCGCGCGCGCCTGAACCCCGACGATCCGACCGGCACGAAGTACATGGAGATCCTGACCAACTCCATGCCGCCGAACTGGGACTCGCTCCCGAACAACACGATGAGCCTCGTGCGCGACCTCGCGAAGATCGAAGCGCCGGTCACCTACGAGACGTTGCTCTCGCACTTCGACCAGAGCGGTTTCGTCGCGGTGACCGGCGAGGAGGACAACGTCTTCAAGCCGTGATCGGCGCGGGCGAACGCGCCCGCAGTGTCTCCGGGAATACGCGCACGGGCTCGTCGGTCTCGCCCCCATGGTGATCCTCGAGATTCCGGAACGCGGAGCAGGCCCGTAGGCGCGAACGCAGAGGTAGCGTCGACGTCTCGAAGGCCGGCTCCGCGTTCCACCGCGAGCCGGCCTCGACGTTTCGTGCGTTCGAGGTCGCGGAAGGCCATCTCGAGCACACGCGCAGCAAGGCTGCGTGGAGGGACACGTCCATGTCACGCTCCTCGGAACGACTCCGCAACATCGCCGTCGTCGCGCACGTCGACGCCGGCAAGACGACCTGCGCCGAGCGCATCCTGTGGCTCGCCCGCCGTCTCGAGCAGAAGGGCGAAGTGCACCACGGCGACACCGCGCTCGACTTCATGCCGCTCGAGCGGGAGAAGCGGCTCACGATACGGGCGGCGGCGACGTCCGTCCCGTGGACGCCGACGGCGGGACCGTTCGCCGGAGAAGCCCACGTCGTCCAGCTCGTCGACACGCCAGGGCACGCCGACTTCGCGCTCGAGGTGGAGCGCGCCCTGCGCGTCGTCGACGGCGCGGTGATCGTCCTCGACGCGGCACGCGGCGTCGCGCACGAGGCTGCCGCGATCTTCCGGAACGCCTCGCGTCACGGCGTGCCGTGCATCGCGTTCTTGAACAAGCTCGACGAGCCGAGCGCGGACGTCACGCGATGTCTCCGCGAGGTCGCGGCGACGCTCGGCGTCGTGCCCGCGCCGGTGAGGCTCCCGTTCGCGACGCCGGACGGCTTCGTCCTCGTCGATCTGCTCGCGCGTGCGATCGTGAGCGAGGAGGACGGCGGGCGCGCGTGGCGCCTCGACCCGCTCCCGGCCGCGATTCGTAGCGAGGTCGAGACCATCCGGCGGTGTCTCGTCGACGTGTGCGCCGGAGTCGACGAAGGCGTGCAGGCGGCGCTCGCCACCGGTCGCGACGTCGACGCCCCGACCCTCGCGCGGGCGCTCCGGATCGGGACGCTCGCGCGAAGGCTGCTCGTCGTCGCGTCCGGCGCCGCGCTCCGCGATCGCGGGGTCGGCCCCCTCCTCGACGATGTCGTGTCGTATCTGCCGGCGCCGGCCGACAGGCCGGCGGTGATGGGCGTCGACCCGGTCCGTGAGCGGCCCGTCGCGCGCTTGCCGCGACGCGACGTGCCGCTCACCGCGCTCGCGTTCAAGTCCTCGCACGAGGGGAGGGCCGGGCTCGTGACGTGGCTGCGGATCTATGCGGGGACGCTCGAGGCCGGGCGCACCGTCGGGGTCCATCCACGCTGCGTGCGCGAGCGGGTCGATCGCGTGTTCCTCCCCGACGCGTCGGCTCGCGAAGAGATCTCCTCGGCGAGGCCTGGGCAGATCGTGTGCGTCACCGGTCTCACCGACGTCCGCACCGGCGAGACCTTGTCCGCGCTCGACGCGCCGATCGTGCTCGACCCGATCCGCGTCCCGGAGCCGCTCGCTTCCGTCGCGCTCGAGCCGGAGACGTCGCGCGATCGGTCGAAGCTCGCGAGCGCGCTCTCACGCCTCGTCGCGTCCGACCCCTCGCTCGCCACGAGCTTCGATCCGTCGGGCGCGACCGTGCTCTCCGGGATGGGGCCGCTCCATCTCGAGGTCGCCGTCGCTCTCCTCGCGAGCGAGCACCGGGTACGGGTCACCGCGCGTCCGCAGAGCTGACGATCGGCCACGGTCGTTCACGCGCACCGGCGTGCCAGTTGTCATTGCGGCCGTCCCAGTGGAGGACGTGCACGTCGTTCGGATCGAGGTCGTCGAGCGTCTCGAGCCGCACGGTGGCGAATTCGCCTCCGAGCTCGGCGAGGTTGCCGCGCCCGAACACGTGCACTCCGCACTGCTTGCAGAAGTACCGCGTGCCGACCTTCTGCCCCCACGCGTAGGTCGCGAGGTGCTCCTCCCCGGCGACGACGCGGAGCGACGCAGGAACGACGCGCGCGCTCGTTCCCGCGATCTTCGTGCAGACCGAGCAGTTGCACCGCGTCCCCTGCGAAGGGTCGACCTCCGCTTCGTAGCGGACGGCTCCGCAGTGGCATCCCCCGGCGTGGACCTTCTTCGTGGTGTTCGTCATGGAAGACACCGTACGGGAACCGAATGACAGCCTTGTGTCAGGTTTCAGAGCGGCTGCTCGTAACGACCGTTCGGCAGCAGATTTGGCCTGTTTTTGTGGGCTCGCGAGGCTTGACCCCGGCGCGCGCGGGAGCGAGCGTCCGCGCCCTCGCGACGTCACGAAGGCGTCCGAGAACGGAAAGAAGAAGGGGGAACACCATGAGCACGGAAACGAACACGGTCATCGTCGGCTGGAACCGCGCGATCGTCGGACGCGAGAACGTCGCGGCGGAGCTCTTCGCGAGCACCGTGGCCTACTGGGAGCGTCTCCAGCGCGCCGGCACGATCACGAGCTGGGAGCCGATGTTCCTCGAGGCCCACGGCGGTGACCTGAACGGGATGTTCATCCTCCGCGGCAACGCGACGAAGCTCGATTCGCTCCGTCACGAAGGTGAGTTCATCGACCTCATCCTCCGCGCGCAGCACTGCCTCGAGAACGTCGGCGTCATCGGCGCCTGGAGCGGCATGCCCGTCATCCAGGACATGATGGGCCGCTGGACGAAGCAGATCCCGCGCTGAAGCGTCGGCTCGCGCGCGCCGTTCAGGAGGACGGCGCGCGCGCGGCTCGGCCGACCAGCGCCGAGACGATCGAGACGAGCTCTCGCGCGTCCATCGGCTTGCCGAGATGCGCGGTGAAGCCGGCGGCGAGGGCCCGGCTCCGGTCCTGCGCGCTGGCATAGGCGCTGAGCGCGATGGCGGGGACGGTGCCGCCACGCTCGCGCGGCAGGGCCCGCACCTTCCGGACGAGATCGAGGCCCGACTCGCCGCTCATCCCGATGTCGCTGACGACGACGTCGTACGGCTCGCGTGCGAAGAGCGTGAGCGCCTCGGCGGCCGAAGCTGCCTTCGACACGCGCGCGCCGCACGCGAGCAGGATCGTCTCGACGAGATCGCGCGCGTCGACCTCGTCGTCGACGACGAGAACGCGGACGCTCTCGAGATCGCGGACGTGCTCGGCGGGCGTGCTGGCGCCGCGGCCCTGGGAAGACGACGCGGGAAGGATCGCACCCGCCTCGGTCGCGGAGCTCACCGGGAGCACGACCTCGAACCTCGTCCCGTGCCCGACGCCGTCGCTCGTCGCCTCGACGTTGCCGCCGTGGAGCTCGACGAGGTGCTTCACGATCGCGAGCCCGAGCCCGAGCCCGCCGTGCACGCGCGTGATGCTGCCGTCCTCCTGCCGGAACGGCTCGAACGCATGCGGGAGGAACGCCGGCGCGATGCCCTGGCCCGTGTCCTTCACGACGAACGTGACGTGAGACGCGTCGCGCGCGACGGAGACCTCGACGTCACCGCCGCGGGGCGTGAACTTCACCGCGTTCGCGAGCAGGTTCCAGAGCACCTGCTGGATGCGCGCCGCGTCGCCGCGGATCGTGCCGAGGTCGTTCGGCGTCTCGTGGACGTGGACGCGGACACCTTTCGCTTCCGCCGCCGGACGGATCACCTCCAGCGCCTGCTCGAGCACGCGCAGGGGCTCCACGACGCCGACGTCGAGACGGAGCTTGCCCGTGATGACGCGGCTCACGTCGAGGATGTCGTCGACGAGCTGCACCTGCAATCGCGCGTTCCGCTCGATGCGCTCGAGCGCGCTGTCGCGTTTCTCGGGAGGGACGCCGCCGGTGCGGAGCATCCGGACCCAGCCGAGGATCGCGTTGAGCGGCGTGCGCAGCTCGTGGCTCGTGACCGACAGGAGCTCGTCCTTCGCTCGGCTCGCTTCCTCGGCGCGCCGCCGCTCCTGCTGGCTCTCGGCGTAGAGCTGCGCGTTGTCGAGCAGCATCGCGAGACGACGCCCGAGCTCCTCGGCGACGCGCACCTCTCCGTCCTCGAACCCGGCCGGCGCTTCGGTGCCGAGGAGGAGGAGCCCGGTCCGGCGCCAGTGCACGAGGAGCGGTACGGCGAGGAGCCCGCGGTCGACGAGCTTCGCGGCGCGGGTCTCCAGCACGCTCTGCGGCCCGTCCGGCGACGCCGCGACGTCGACGACCCACCGGCGGAGCGCCTCGCGCTTCGCCAGGTCGACGTGGACGAACGCAGCGAGCCCGAGCTCGTCCCGCGCGCCGGCGAGGAACACGGCGCACCACGATGCGCGCTCGGGGACGACGAGCTCGGTGATGCGCTCGAGGATCGTGTCCTGATCGAGCGCGCCCGCGAGCGCGCCGCCGACCTTGGAGAGGAACGCGGTCGCCTGCTGCGTCCGGCGGTCCTCGGTCACGTCCTCCTGCACGCAGACGTAGAGCTTGCCCGTCGGCCGATCGATCGCGCTGATGCGTGCGCGCGTGGTGATCGGCGTTCCGTCCTTCTTTCGCGCCTGCCACTCGCCCGACCAGAGCGCGTGCTGTTCGAGGTGACGCGTGACGTCGGCGACGAGGTGCTCGTCGCGCACGCGCGACATCGGCGAGATGAGGCCCGCGCGCCTCCCGACGAGCTCGCCCCGCGCGTAGCCGAGCATCTCGTCGAGGGCGGCGTTCGCGTAGACGATGCTTCCGTCCGCGTCGACGACGCAGATGCCCTCGGCGACGCTCTCGAGGACGTGCGCCTGGAGGACGAGCGCTTCGGACGCGCGGCGCTCGGCTTGCTCGAGCGCGAGGCGCTCGGTGACGTCGACGGAGACGCCGCCGGTCGCGTAGACGACGCCATCGGCATCCCGGACGGCGAACTTGATCGTGTGGCCGACGCGGTGCTCGGAGCCGACGGTCCAGTCGTCCTGGACCTCGATCGGCGTCGGCGACGCCGCGGCGCGGAGGTCGTCGCGCCGGAACCGATCGGCGAGCGCGGACGAGACGAGCTCGTGGTCCGTCTTGCCGATGACCTCGTCCGGCGCGCGCCCTGCGACCGCGGCCGCGGCGCGGTTCACGAGGATGTGCCGGCCCTCCAGGTCCTTCATGAAGATGGAGGCGGGCGCGTGGTCGACGAGCGCCTGGAGGAGGCGGCGATGCTTCTCGAGCTGCGCGAGCGCCTCTTCGCGCTGGCGCTCGAGCGACTTCCGCTCCGAGATGTCGACGATCCACGCGACGCCGGACGTCCGCGTGTTCTCCCAGAACGCGACGCCGAGCGAGATCGGGACCCGGTGCCCGTCCTTGTGGAGGTACTCCTTCTCGTAAGGACGACAGAAGCCTTGCCGATCCATCTCGGCGAACGCACGCTCGTCGGCTTCGGCGAACTCCGGCGGCGTCATCTGGCGCCAGACGAGATCGCCCCGCGCGAGCTCTTCGCGCGTGTAGCCGACCATGCGGAGGAAGGCGTCGTTCGCGTCGACGATCGCGCCGTCGCGCGTCCACAGCACGACGCCGATGACGCCGGAGTCCTGGAGCCGGCGTGCACGCGCTTCGCTCTCCTCGAGCGCGCGCCGCTGCCGCTCGAAGTCGGCGGCCGCTTCTCCTTCCATCCGCGCGCGGAGGCGGATCCGCGCGAGCGCGCCGGCGGCGAGGTCCGCGACGAGCGAGAGCGCCTGCACCTCGGGAGCGGATGCGGCTCGGACGTCGACCGCGAGGAGCCCGAAGCGCTCGCCGTCGGCCGCGAGCGGGAGCGCGGTCGTGGCGTCGAGCGCCTCCTCGTCGCCGTGACCGGCGAGGCGCGTCGTCGTCTCGCCGCGCGTGACGGAGAACCGCGCAGCGCGGTCCGGCTGGATGCGCGCGACCGC
Organism: Polyangiaceae bacterium; assembly: GCA_039809485.1. Taxonomy (GTDB): domain Bacteria; phylum Myxococcota_A; class Polyangia; order Polyangiales; family Polyangiaceae; genus Labilithrix. The sequence continues at coordinate 62,502 of JBDHVE010000011.1, forward strand.
GGCGACGACGGCGCGGGCGACCAGCGCCTCGTCGCCGGCGGCGCGCAGCTCGGCGGCGAGCGCGCTCACGACGGGGAGGAGGTTGGGCACACCTCCCTCCGCATCGACCACGACTTGTTGCACGAGGAGCACCGTAGCAGTCGCTACCGAGGGGCGGGCGCGGCGGCTCGCCTCTGCGGCACGCTCTCACCCGAACCCTGGGTTTTCCGCCCTGGAGCTTCGCTTTTTCGCACCGTTTGCCTCCTCGACCGCGCGACCGATATGCTCCCTGACGTGAGCGTCGGGCCTGTTCTGGTCGTCGACGACGACATGGTGAGTCGCCATGTCCTCGGCCAAGCCTTGGCCGGCGCCCAGCTCGAGCACGTCGCGGTGGCGTCCGGCGCCGAGGCCCTCGCGCAGCTCGAGCACCTCAGCCCGTCGATCGTCCTGCTCGACCTGGTGATGCCGCAACCCGACGGCTACCAGGTGCTCCGCATCCTCCGCGCGCGGCCGGAGACGAAGGACCTGCCGATCGTCGTGCTCACCGCGCTCGACGCGGAGGACGAGATCGCGAAGGCGTTCGAGGCCGGTGCGGACGACTTCGTCCGGAAGCCGTTCAAGCCCGTCGAGCTCGTCGCCCGCGTGAGGGGACAGCTCCGCCTCCGCCAGGCGATGGAGGCGCTCGCGCGCAAGGAGAAGGACGCGCAAGTCGTCCTCGAGCTGACGCAGGCGCTCGCGTCGAACCTCGACTTCCGCGGGATCCTCTTCACCGTCGTGCAGCGGATCGCGGAGGTCGCGAAGGTCGACCGTGTCTCGATCGTCCTCGTCCGCGAGCAGGAGAACATCGGCTACGTCGTCGCCGCTTCCGACGACGAGCAGCTCCGTGACCTGCCGATCGACCTCCAGAAGTACCCCGAGATCCAGCAGGTGCTCGCGAGCGGCGAGCCGCTCGTCGTCGAGGACGCCTCGAAGCATCCGCTCCTCGAGCTGCTCCGCTCGTCGGGGCAGGGGACGCCGACCTTCACGTCGATCGCGATCCTCCCGATCCTCTACGAGGGGCGCCCGCTCGGCGTCCTCTTCCTCCGCTCCCGCCGTCGCGGCGTCCTCTCGGGCCGCGAGATCGGCCTCTGCCAGACGATCGCGTCGGCGATGGCGATCGCGCTCCGGAACGCGCGCGTCCTCCAGTCGCTCCGCGATCAGACCCAGCAGGTCACCGTCGCGCGGTTCGAGGCGGAGCGGCGGATGCGCTCGCTCCAGCGGTACGCCGACTTCTGGGAGAGCTCCGCCGACGGCATCGTCGTGATCGACGCCGAAGGCCGCCTCCTCTTCTCGAACCCGAAGGCGCGCGAGATCACCGGCTACTCGGAGCGCGATCTCGCCGGCCGGCTCCTCGGCGACATCTTCGCCGGCGACCAGGTCGCGCTCGCGCACGACCTCCGCGCCGGCTTCATGAAGGGGGAGTTCCCGAAGGACGTCGACATCCGCCTGAAGACGGCGGACGACCGGCGGCTCGTCGTGAACGTGAACTTCGCGAGCGTCCTCCGCGAGGAAGGCGCCGTCCTCTGCAGCTTCCGCGACGTCACCCGTCAGCGCGAGGTCGAGGCCGAGCTCGTCAAGACGAAGGACTTCCTCCAGCGCGTCATCGACTCGTCCGTCGACGCGATCATCAGCGCCGACCTCCGCGGTCGCGTCGTGCTCTTCAACCGCGCCGCCGAGCGCATCTACGGCAAGCCCTCGCACGAGGTCGTCGGCAGCGACGCGCGCGGTCTCTACCCGCCGGGCACCGCGCAGAAGATCATGCGGATGATCCGTGCCGGGGGCGGACGGATCGAGGGGCTGAAGACGGAGATCGTCGACGCGCTCGGCGAGCACCTGCCGGTCTCCTTCTCCGGTGCGCTCATCTACGAAGGCGAGACGCCGGTCGGCAGCGTCGGCATCTTCACCGATCTCCGCGAGAAGATGCGGATGGAGCAGCGCCTCCAGGCCGCCCAGGAGCAGTTGCTCGCGCAGGAACGGCAGGCGATCGTCGCCGAGCTCGCCGGCGCCGCCGCGCACGAGCTGAACCAGCCGCTCACGAGCGTCCGGAACTACGCCACGTTGCTCCGTCGCCTGCTCACACCGAGCTCGCAGGCGTCCGCGGCGGCCGAAGTGATCGAAGGAGAGGCCGACCGGATGGCGGAGATCGTTCGCAAGATCGGCAAGATCACGAAGTACGAGACGAAGAGCTACGTCGGGACGCAGAAGATCCTCGACCTCGATCGCGCGAGCGAAGAGGTCCCGGCTGCTGCGCCCCGATCGTCGTCGAGCCCGGGGGCCGGGCCGCCGTCGTCGAGTCGACTCGAAGAAGGAACCCACGAGCGCGGGAGCAATCGATGAGCCGACAAGGCCCGACGTCACGCTCGGTCATCCCGGACTCGGATTCGCAGGAGCGCGTCACGGTGTCGTCCGTCCCGGTGAGCCGCGAAGCGCGTGTGTCCGCGACGCAGGTGGTGGGGGTGGAGGCGTCGTCGCTCGATCGACTGCTCGTCGCGGGCTGCGGGATGCCGATCGCGGACGGCGAGGTCGCCGTCGTCGAGCACATGGTCCGCGCGCTCGGCGAGATCTTCCCGGACTGCGCCGTGGGCGCGTGTCTCGTACCGGCGCCGACGTCGAGCTCGAGCACGCAGGTGGCGGGCCCGATCGAGCAGCGCGTGTTCAAGTCGCTCCCCTACGGCGAGGAGCACCGCGACGGTCCGCCGGACCCGACGCGCCTCTTCTCCGGCTACGCGTTTGAGCGCGTGCTGACGGCGGAGCCGCAGGGCACGACGCTCCACATCGCCTCCGACGACCGGAGCCTCGAGGACGACGACTCGCCGGTGATGCACGTCGCGCAGCGCGCAGCGCTCGTGCTCGCGCAGGGCCTCTCGCTCGCGCGCAGCCAGGCGAAGGCGATGAGCGACGCGCGTGACCTCCGCGCCCTCAACTCGCACATGGTCCAGGCCGAGAAGCTCGCGAGTCTCGGCCAGATCGCGGCCGGTGTCGTCCACGAGCTGAACAACCCGCTCACGTCGATCGTCGCCTACACCGACTGGCTGCTCCGGAAGGCGGGGCCGTCGGGCGACCCGGACGCGATCGAGCGCTTGCGGCGGATCGGCGAGTCGGCGAGCCGGATCCTCCGCTTCACGCGCGACCTCGTCGCGTACGCGCGTCCGTCGAGCGAGGTCCCGGTGCCGGTGTCGATCCACAACGTGATCGAGCAGGCGCTCGCCTTCTGCGAGCACGTCATCGCCGAGCACGGCGCGAAGGTCGAGCGCGCCTACGGCGAAGGCATCCCGCCCGTCCGCGGAATGCCCGAGCAGCTCGCGCAGGTGTTCGTCAACCTGTTCACGAACGCGTGTCATGCGATGCCGCCGGAGGGCGGGCTCCTCGTCGTCTCGACGTCGATGCAGATGGAGGGCAACACCATCGTCGTCACCGTCGAGGACAACGGACACGGCATCGCGGTGGAGCACCAGCAGCAGATCTTCACGCCGTTCTTCACGACGAAGGCCGACGGCCGGGGTACGGGTCTCGGTCTCTCGATCGTGAAGAACATCGTCGACGGCCACGAAGGCGACATCCACGTCGAGCGGCGGCCGAGCGGCGGCGCGCGGTTCGTCCTCGCGTTCCCGGTCAGCTGATCAGGGCACGATCACGTCGATCATGAGCGGTGGGCGCCCGGATCGTCTCCGGTGCGCACATCCGGTCACGACGCGTGCGCGCGGCCGGTTCGGGAGGATGATCGACGTCTGCCAGGATGGGGAACGCGCGTTGCTTCCGTGACACTCCACGGAGGCCTCGATGCTCGTACGGGCGGTCGGATGTGCGTCGATCGTGGCTCTCGCGGCGTTCGCGACCGGATGCTCCGCGGGTCCGGAGATCGCGGCGGAGGATGTGAGCGGCTCGGAGGACGCCGTCTCGGGCGGCTCCGCGTGCGAGCTCCTCGACGAGAGCGCCGACAACGTGATGAAGGTCACGCTCGTCCTCGGATCGGCGTCGGTCGCCTGCGAGGCGGCGGTGCTCGTCACGACGGCAGGTACGGCGTCGCCCGCGTGCCTCGTGCCCGCGGCCGGATTCACGGCCGGAGCGATCGTGTCGTTGCTCACCCGCGGCGCCCACACGTTGCTCTGCTCGCGCGGTCGCGAGATGTCGGTGGAGCTCGACTCCGATCGGACCGGCACCGACGAAGGCGAAGCGGTCGAGACGTGCGAAGGCGGCGTCGAGCGGACGTGCAGCAAGTCCGTCCACCGCGACCTCGCCGAGCGGAAGGCGAACGCGTGCAACGTGCCGCGCTCGTGCGACAGCACGATGAGCTGCGAAGAGCTCCAGACGAACATCACGCGCAACTCGGAGTGCGTGACGGCACGCGATCGCGTCACCGACGTCTGCTGCGGAGGTCAGAGCGGGCCACGCCACGACAGCGAGCGAGACGCGGTGCTGCGCACGCTGGAGAAGTGCACGTCACTCCTGGCGCGGTGCGAGGGGGCGGCGCCGGCGGAGGAGTAGGGCGAGAGGGATGAGGGAGAGGGGCGAGGGGGAGGAGGGGGACGCGGTGCAGCCGGCGCGGGGGCGGGGCGCGTTCGCGTTCGGCTTTTCCGGTGCGGGTGCGGGGGCGGGCGCCGCCTGTGCGGGTGCAGAGGAGGCGGGTGACGGTCGTGGGTGCTCTTGGAGCCACGCGACGATCGACGGCGCTCTCGGCGCGAGCGAGGTCCATTCGCGCGCGTGATCCGCGCCCGGGACGAGGTCCCACGTCACGTCGTGGCCGCAGCGCTTCGCTTCGTCGCGCAGGGAGACGGCGAGGCCGTGGAGGGGGTTCTTGTCGCCGACGAGGAAGTAGGTCGGGAGCGGATGGGACGCGCACGCGCCCGCGTGAGGAGGGATCCCGCCGCCGTGGAAGACGACGGCCGCGAACGTGTTGCTCAGGTCCTCGAGGCGGCGGCCGAGGTACGAGGCGCCGCCCGACCAGCCCGCGAGCCACACGCGCGTCGCGTCGATCGCGTGGCTCGCGCGTACCGCACGGACCTGATCGTCGAGCCAGGCCGGCGAGCCGTCCCACTTCCAGAAGCTGCCTTCGGTGCACCCGAGGTCACGCGGGCACCGCAGCGCGAGGAGGGCGATTCCTCCGGCGCGCGTCGAGCGTTCCCATGCGGAGACGAGCGCGCTCGGCGCGTGTCCTCCGTCGCCGTGGAGGAGGACGAGGAGAGGCGTCTCCGCGCCCGCATCGGTCACGTCCGGCAGCGCGAGGACGCAGCCCTTGCACGGCGTGTCCTCGAGCCGGCGCGGCGCGGCGACTGCGGTGCTCGCGAGGCCCAGCGACACGAACGCGATCGCCCCGACGAGCGCCTTCAAGGCAGCCGCCGGAGCGACGTCTTCGGGAACGGGCGCCAAAACGGCGTCCGGACCTCTTCGTCCTTCGGCTCGACGACGAACCACGTCGTCGTCGGATCGGGGCGGAGCACCTGGATGCTCTGCGCCGGCATGTAGCTCTGACCGAGGAGGAGGGCGACGCGACCCGATGCGTCCTTCGCGACGTCGAGGATCACGACCGCGTGGCCGAAGGGCCTGCCGGTGAGGACGAACGCGTCGCCCGCCTCGAGCACCGCGAAGTCGACCTTCTTTCCGTCGCGCTCGAGCGAAGCGGTCGAAGCCCACGCGAACACGTCGTCGAGGTAGCTGCGGAAGAACGCGTGATCGTCGGCGCGTGGACCTCCGCCGGGAACGAGCTTCAGCGCACCGCCCGACATCGCGGCGCGCTCGCCGGCGAGGTAGCGCGCGTAGGGGATCGGGGTGCCGGACAGCGCGCGGTAGCTGATCTCCTTCCGCGCGCTCGTCGTGTAGCGCCACTCCGCATGGAGGCGGTAGACGGCGTCGGCGCACTGCTGGAGATCCTTCGTGCCGATGTCGATGTCGACGACCGCGGCGATGTTCGGGTGGTGCCCGTCTTCGTAGAGCGGCGCCCCGTGGTAGCCGACGACCTTCGCGTCGGCACGCGCGAGCGGCAGCGAGCGGAGGAAGGCAGGGAACGATCCGCCTTCGACCGGAACGCGGGTGAAGCCCGCCGGCGCCGTGAACCGGGCTTCGAGCGTCTCGGCCTTGTCGTCGTGCGGCCACAGGTGTGGTGCACGGGTGGTCAGGGGCTTCGGCGCCGCGGAGACCGCCGGCGCCGCCTGGGCCGACGACGTCACGACCGGGAGCGAAGCCGCACCGCTCGCCTTCGTCTCCGTCGGCTTCGCGGTCTGCGGATGCGCGTCGGGCTCTCGGCACGCTCCGACCACGGCGACGAGGGCCAAGGCGCGGAGCTTCCTGCGGTGCCGGACGGGCGACATCATGTCTTCGATTCTACGCTCCGTCGGGCGAGCGCCTTGGTTCGTGACCGACGAATTCGCGGAAGTGACGGCGGACGAGCTCACGCCTCGTCGGTCGTCGCCCGCACGCTCGGTCCCCCCGGCGCCCGGCCGCTCTCGCGGATCGGCGCGAACACGCGGAAGAGGAGCCAGAGCGAAGGGAAGAGCACGAGCGTTCCGATCGCGCACGAGACGAGCAGGACGCGCAGCGTCGCCGGATGCGCCTTCGATGCTGCGAGCGTCATGTCGGGCGGGACGAGCAGCTCGCCCTTCGCGAGCCCCCATCCGACGACGACGCTCGTGGCGAGGAGTGCCACGCCGATCCGCGCGAGGACGTACTTCCGCTGCCAGACGAGCAAGAGCGACGCGAGGCCGAGGAACGACGCGACGACCGCCGTGCCGCCACCCGCGAGATGCGTGAAGAGCCCCTTCGCCTCCGCGCGCCCCGCGAGCATCGCGATCCACGACGCGACGCCCGCGACGACGAGGCTCGCGAGCGCGCGCTTGCGGAAGTCTTCGCGGAGCGCTTCGTCGTCGGCCTCGAGGGTGAGGTAGGTCGCGGCGAGCGTCGCGACGAGCGCGAGGGCGAAGACGCCCCCCGCGATCGCGAACGGGCTCGTCATGTCGGCCGCGAGCGGCGCGTCGCGCACGAGGAGCGCGCCCATCTCGCCGAGGAGGAACGGGCACACGATGCTCGCCGCCGAGAAGAGCGCGCCGAAGCGGCGCCGCTTCGCCTCCGCCTCCTCGTAGTGCCGGAACGTGAACGCCGACCCACGGAGCACGAGCCCGATCGCGTAGAGGGTGAGGGGGCCGAAGAGCGCCGTCGTCACGCGCGCGAAGGCGGGCGGGAAGGCGGCGAAGAGGAGGACGAACACGAAGACGAACCACACGTGGTTCGCTTCCCAGACCGGTCCAATCGCGCGTTCGATCGCCGCGCGCTGCGCCTTCTTCCGCGGTCCCGACGCGAGCAGATCCCAAACGCCGCCGCCGAAGTCGGCGCCGCCGCCGAGCACGTAGAGGACGAGCCCCGCCAGCATCACCGCGGCGACGACGTGCTCAGGTCCCATGCGCGGCCTCCTCTTCGCGCGCACCGCTCGGCGCCTCTCCGCTCGCGCGGAAGAGGCCGAAGAGGAGCGTGACGACGGTGAAGCCGAGGAACAGGTAGATCGCCGTGAACGCGAACATCCGCGGCCCGAGTCCCTCCGCATGGGTCGCGGCGTCGGCCGTCGTGAGCAGACCGCGGATGACGAACGGCTGGCGGCCCCACTCCGTGACGAGCCAGCCGGCTTCCATCGCGAGCGGAGCGAGGAACGCGCAGAGGACGAGGACCCGCATGTAGCGCGCGTCCTCCGGCCAGCGCTTGCGCCGGAACCGGTACACCAGCGTCCCCGCCGACACGAGCGCGAGGACCGACCCGGCAGAGACCATCACCTGGAACGCGAAGTGCGTCCGCGCGACCGGTGGCCACTCTCCGCGTGGGACGCGATCGAGCCCGACGATCTCCGCGCTCGGCGAGCCGCCGCCGAGGATCGAGAGCCCGCACGGGAGCGCGATCGCGTAGTGGACCGTGCGCGTGGCGTCGTCGGGGATACCGCCCACGTAGAGCGGCGAGCACTTCGAGGTCTCGTAGTGGGCTTCCATCGCGCCCACCTTCCAAGGCTGGTGCTGGGAGACGTGCTTGGCCGAGAGGTCGCCGGAGAGCGGCATCGCGAGACCGGCGACGCACGCGAGCGGCAGCGCGAGCGAGAGGGCGGCGCGGTGGAAGTCGCGCTCCCGGCCGCGGAGCCACAGGACGGCGTGCACGCCGCACATCGCGAACGCCGTCGTCGCGTAGCACGAGAGCACGACGTGGAGGATCTGCGTCGGCGCCGAGGGCGCGAGGAGCGCCGCGAGCGGCGCCTCGAGGTACGCGCGGTCGCCGTCCCAGAGGACGGGCAGCGGCTCGTTCATGATCGCGTTCACGACCGTCACGAACGCCGCCGAGAGCGCGCCCGAGATCGCGACCATCACGCCCGAGAAGAAGTGCACGCGCGGAGACACGCGCTCGCGGCCGTAGAGATAGACGCCGAGGAAGATCGCTTCGGTGAAGAACGCGAAGCCCTCGAGCGCGAAGAGCGGACCGACGACCTCGCCGAACCTCCGCATCAGCTCGGGCCAGAGGAGGCCGAGCTCGAGCGAGAGCACGGTCCCCGACACGGCGCCGACGGCGAAGAGGATCGCCGTGCCCTTCGCCATGCGGCGCGCGAGCAGCTCGTAGCGCGCGTCGCCGGTCACCTTCGCGCGTCGATCGGCGAGGACGAGCAAGAGCGGCAACCCGACGCCGAACGCCGCGAACACGATGTGGAAGGCCAGCGAGAGGCCCATCTGCGCGCGTGCGATCGTCGTCGTATCCATGCCGTCGCACCTCCGACACGAGGTCGGGGCGATGCGCCCGCAACATAGAGTCAGCGCAGGAGGCCCGCCAGCGTCAGCGGTCCGCGACGTTCACCACGCGAGCTCCGCGGCCGACGCGACGTCCGGCAGGACGGGACGCGGCTCCGCATTCTCTTCGGCCGCGGGCCTCTCCTCGTGCTCACGTCGCGCGCGGATCGCCTCGAGCGCCGCGCGTGCGGGGCTCGGCGGTCGGGGACGCGCGATCGGGCGACGAGAGAGCACCATGGCGACGGCGCGTACTCTCCCGCACACGCTGCCGTCGAGGAAGTGCCCCGCGCGGACAGGCACCGTTTCCAGTTCGGCAAAGGAGCCGCTCGCCCTCAGCGAGGCCGCGCGCTCCACGTGAACGTGTCGACCAGGAGCGGCGGCCCCTCCGCGAGGACGTCGTCCTTGCCGATCGTCCACCCTTCGACGCGACCGTCGGGGTGGATGCAGAGTCGCACGAAATGCTTGTAGCCGGGGTGACCGAGGACGGTGAACGCCTGCTGGTGCTCGAGGCCGAGCACGGCGAGGACCGTGAGGTAGAGCCCGAAGACGAGGGAGCCGACGAACGCGGTCGTGAGCATCACCGCGCTGTCGCTCGCCCACGCCGCGAACGGCCAGGCGCGGCCGATGTTCTCAAGGCCGATCCGCATGAACATCGGGAGCATCCCGAGCGCGACGCCGAACGGCGCCGCGACCGTGGCGATCCGCTTCTTGCCGTGGCCCTGGTGCGCGACGAAGTAGAGGCCGAGCGCGAGCCCGGCGGAGAGGAGCAGGGACGTGACGATCAGCGCCCGCGTCCCCTCGCGGGCCGCGCCGATCTCGATCGACGCGAGGAGCGAGAGCGCGATGTGGACGAGGAGCCCCGCCCGCCCGATCGCGAGCTTGAACGGCACCTGCGCCACGAGCTGTCGCGTCATCGGCCCCGTCGGGTAGACCGCGTCGGGCGGCCCGCTCTCGGTCGGGTACGGGGCCATGCGTGTACCATGCAAGAAGGCGCCGCCGCCGCCGGCGATGACGTGCATCGAGCTACCGACGCTCCGTCGCTCGTAGTGGTGGAAGTCGCCCGCGATGAAGAGGACGCGGTCGCGCTCGAACGACAGACGACACGCCGCGAGCATGCGCGCGCCGGGGTCGTTGCGATGCCCGTACGCCATCGCGGGGTCGCCGGAGACGAAGAGGATCGCGTCGTCCGGGTGGCTCTGCCGGAGGCGCGTGAAGAACGCGCGCTGGCGGAAGTCGACGCGTCCGAGCTGCCGATCTCCACCCCAGAGCGAGAGGCCGGGCGCGAGCGGGAAGGCGAAGTAGCTCGCCTCCTGGACCGGATCGTAGCCGCGCAGCACGAGCCTGCGCCGGCGCTTCACGGCGACGCCCTTGAAGAACGCGCGAACGCCCTTCAAGAAGCCGATGAGGAGGCCGTACATCCCGCCGACCTCGTCGAGATGGAGCTGGCGCGCGACGAGACCCACCTTGCGGCCGGTGCGCTCGCGGAGGCGACGCCCGATGCGGGGGGTCGGATCGCGGTCGTCCGCTGCGAACGGCTCTTCCATCCGCCTCCGGAAGAGACGGCCGAAGCCGTCGAGACCGTCGTACCAGTCGTGGTTGCCGGGAACGCCGAGCACGACGCGTCGCCGGCTGCTCCCGCCCTTCTTCCGGAGCTCCTCGTTCCACGGGAGGACGAGCCGCTTGTAGATCTCGTCGGCGGTCGCGACCGGGTACGCGACGTCGCCGCCGAAGACGAGCAGGTCTCCCCGCGGCAGCTCGCGAGGCGTGCCGCCGTCGTCGACTTCGTACGTCGACGCCAGCATCGCCCCCACGCCCGCGCTCACGTCGCGGTCGTCGCCGGTGTCGGCGACGAAGTCGATCCACACCGGGCGCCCGAGCGCCTCGACGAGGGTGGTCGGCCGAGTTGCCTGGTGGAGCGCCTCCGGCTTCAGCGTCCGGAGCGCGGTGTGGAGCACCTTCGCGGGAGAGCTCGGCCGCATCCAGTCGCGTGTGTCGACCGATTCGCTCGCGATCGCGCGCGCGACGAAGTTCCGGAGGTGCCCGAAGAGGGAGGTGACGCCGTACCAGCGGATTCCGAACGGCGGATGAGCTCCCTGGCGGAAGACGAGCGGCGAGGGCCGGTCGCCTCGCGGCTCGAGCCGGATCGGACGCGACGGCACGATCGACGGCGTTCCCGGCGGGGGGGGCAGCGAGGCCCCGTCCGGGAGCGAGCCTGCCCCCCGACCCCGATCGCCCGGGTCGGGAGGCGGAGGAGCCTCGCTGTCGAGCAGCACATGGAAGAGTGTAGCGTTTTTGGGTTACCCTCGTCGTGCTCATGCGAAAGAGAGCTGCTCAGGTCCTCGGCGCCCTTTCGATCTTGTCCGTCGTGACGGTGTCCGCGCGTGCCGCGGCCCCGAACGTCCGCGGCAAGATCTCGGGGCAGGAGAAGCTCGTGCCCGACGTCTACGCGGAGGCTGCGAAGCCCGAGGCGAAGCGGTGGTCGTGGCGCGAGCCGTCTCCGTCGGTCGACGCGAAATACCGGACACTCGCCGCGAATCCATCGCGCGACGTGTGCATCGCCGCGACCCGCGCCGACGATCAGGGACCGCTCGATCCGCTCCGGATGACGATCACGGGCGGGCGCGTCATGCCGACGACGATCGTCGTCACGCCGGGGACCCAGCTCGTCTTCAAGAACTTCGACCCGTTCAAGCACCGCGTCTACGTCGTCGGTCAGAAGACGATGGCGCCCGAGGACCTGGAGGCGAACCGAGAGCGGAAATGGGCCGCTCCGCAGCCCGGTCGGTACGAGGTCCGCGACGAGCTCTTCCCGAGCGTCCGCACGTTCATCGTCGTCGACAAGCAGGTCGCGGCGATCTCCTATCCGGGCCGCGACGGCGCGTTCGGGTTCAACCTGCCCGGCGGCGAATACGTGCTGAAGGCGTTCTTCAACGGCCGGCAGGTGGGCAAGCCGATGCAGGTCAATGCGAAGGACAAGGGCTCCGTCGACCTCAAGGATCCGCTGAACCTCGCCGAAGGGGCCGACGCGAAATGATGATCCTGTCGCGTATCTGGTACGTGATCCTCGCGCTGCTGCTCGCAGCGGCGGCGTACGTCGTGTCGCTCGCCGTCGGTCAGTACAACCGCCGCAACCAGGCGGCGATGGACGAGACGCTCAAGGCCGACACGCAGGTCGTGAAGTACGCGCTCGAAGTGGACGCTCGCCGTCGCCTCGACACGCTGCTCCTCCCCGCCGTCGACACGAACGTGATCAAGGCCGTCTCGATGGCGAACGCGAAGGACGGCAACGTCCCGCCCGCCGCGAAGGACGAGGGCACGAAGGCGCTCCGCGCGTTCAACGACAAGCTCCCCCCCGAGTACAAGAGCGACGTCCTCTTCGTGACGGATCGCGAAGGCCGGCTCGTCGCGCAGATCGGCTACGACGCCGTCAACGCGTTCCCCGAGTTCGAGCTCGGCGGCTACGCGGCGGTGAACGACGCGCTCCACGGCTTCCTCCGCGACGACACCTGGGTCTGGGGCGGGAAGCTCGCGCGCGTCGTGACGCGTCCGATCGAGGCCGAGGTCGGCCAGCCGCCGGTCGGCGCGATCGTCGCGCTCCGCTGGATGGACAACACGTTCGCGAAGCAGCTCGCGACGCGCACGCGCACGAACATCGCGTTCTTCGCGCTCGGGCAGCGCGTGGCCTCGTCGCCCGCGCCCGAGAACGGGCTCGAGGACGCGAGCCTCGAAGCGCTCGGCGGGGATCTGAAGGCGGTCAGCGAGGACAAGGACTTCAAGGAGACCGGTCGCACCGGCGTCCGTCCGCTCGGCACCGATCTCGGCGGCGTCATGTTCTCGAAGCTGTCGGGTGACGCCTACGAGCTCGGCGGCGGCTACGCCGTCGCGCGCGGCAAGGTCGCGATCTCCTCACCGCTCGGCTTCCTCAACGGCGCCGACGACGCCGACAAGCGCAACGTGAAGTGGGGCATCATCGTGCCTCTCGCGCTCGGTGCGCTGCTCCTCGGGCTCCTCTTCTCCTATCTCGAGCACACCGTGCCGATGAAGGAGCTCGCGCTCCAGGCGGCTCGCCTGAAGAAGGGCGAGATCGACATCCTCCAGCTCCCGCGATTCCGCGGCGGCTACCGCCCGATCGCCGCCGACATCAACGACGGCATCCAGCGCGTCGTCGAGAAGGGAGGCGGACAGGCACGCAAGCCCGCCGACCTCGAGTCGATCCTCGGGCCCGTCCCCGCGCAGCCGAACATGAGCGCGTTCTCGTTCCCCTTGAACGACGGCTCCGCGGCTCCGCAGCCGGTTCCGCAGGCGCCCGGGTTCGCCGCGCCGAACGGTCCGCCGCCTCCGGGCGCACGCTTCGGCCACGCGCCGCCTCCGGGCCCCGGCTCGCGTCCCGCGATCCCGGGCGGTCCGCCGCCGTCCGCGCCCGGCGCGCGCCCCGGCCCGACGCCCCCCGGGTTCCCCGGTCAGGACCGCACGATGGCGATGGGCAACGCCGCTCCCGCCCCCAGCCCCGCGTTCGGCGCGGGCATCCCGGCGCCGGTCCCCGCCGCGGGCAACCCGCCTCCGGTCGCGATGCCGAGCACGAACAGCGCGACGGTCGCCGCGACGCCGGGCGCCGCGAACCGTGGTGCTCCTCCGGCCGCGGCCGCTGCCCAGGAAGGCGAGGAGGACGAGGAGACGAAGGTCGGCCAGCCGTCCGAAGCGCTCCTCTCCGCATCGGGCGCCGGCCCGACGGTCCTCGCCGACGGCGGCACGCAGGAGTGGCGTCTCGTCTACGAGGACTTCCTCCGCACGAAGCGCGAGTGTGGGGAGCCGACCGACGGCCTCACGTTCGAGAAGTTCCAGCAGACGCTGAAGAAGAACCGCGATGCGCTCATGCAGCGTCACGGCTGCAAACGCGTGAAGTTCTCGGTCTACGTGAAGGAAGGCCGCGCGTCGCTCAAGGCCACGCCCGTCCGCGAGTGAGCGCGAGCGAGAGCCGCTCGCGAGCGGTACCTCGCTTGCAACGCGAGCGGTCATGGACCGGACCGCACTCCACCTCGAGATCAGGAACGCCCTCTCGCTCTCGGACGAGCTGAGTCGGCACGAGCACGCGCGAGGCGATCAGGAGCTTGCGGGGCAGCTCTCGGCGCTCCGCTCGCTCCTCTCCGACCTCGAGCGTGACGTCGGCCGCACGCACGACGCCGCGCTCGACGCCGAGGCGATGCCGGCGTTCCGCGTCGCGGCGCTCGTGCAAGGGCTCCGTTCGCGGCGGTCGCGCGTCCCGGTCGAGCTCCGGCACCGGCTCCGGCAGCTCATCTCGTCGTCCGAGCGCGTTCGCCGTGGCCTCGAGAAGCCGGATGGCCGCGTTCCCTCGAAGCCGATCCTCGGCCTGCCGCTCGCGCGGATCGTCCCGCAGGACGTCCACTCCGTCCTCGATTACGCCAGCGCCATCGCCTACTTCGCGAGCGCGAAGGTCGCACGGACCGAGCGCGGGCGCGCGGCAGGCATCCTCCTCGGCACGTCGGTCGCAGGCGCGTCGCTCGTGACCGACTACCGCCTCTCGGTCGCGAAGATCCTCCCGATCGAGGTCCACGAGGTGCTCGATCACGCGTCGGGCCTGTCCGCTGCGGCAGCGCCGTTCGCGCTCGGCTACGCGAAGGAGGACCCGCTTGCCGCGATGGTCCAGATCGCCACGGGGGCGCTCACCGTGCTCGCGTCGTTGTTCACGGACTACCGTGCGTCGGTCGGCGTCACGCGGCCGATGCGCTCGAAGGGCGGTCCCGAGGCGGGCGAGCTGAAGGTCACGCCGGCGGTGCGCGTCCCCGAGGTGCAGCGCCCGCTCGAGGGGCTCTCTTCGGCACCGACGGACTGGCAGCCGGACGGGCCTCGCTTCGAGGACTGAGGTCAGGTCCCGTCGAAGCGGAGGAGCGCGTTCGAGATCGAGAGGAGCGCGGCGAGGTCGGACGCGCCGCGCGTCGCTCGTGCGAGCGCGAGCTGCGTGCACGCAGGCAGCGCGGTCAGGTTCGTGAAGTCTCGGTTCACGATGCTGAGCACGCCGAGCGCGTCCTCCACGTCGGCGCGGAGCGCGAGCAGCGCGGTGACGTGGGGCGTGAGGCGAGAGAGGTCGCGGCCGTCGGATGCATCGAGGCTCCCAGCGCACGCGTAGAGCACCGGGGAGGCGCGGAGCGGCCTCACGCAGGCGGGCATCGACGTGGTGATCGGACGGCAGCTCGGCGTTTCGCGGACGAGCCGGAGGGACGTCTCGCGTTCGATGTCGGCGATCGCGCTGCTCGCCAGCGCGCAGACGGCGCGCGTACGCTCGAGCGAGGGCGGGCCGCCGACCTGCGTCGTCGCGCCGAGCGCGGAGGCGAGCTGCGAGCACGTGCGCTCGAGGTTCTCGCGTGCGCGCTCGTTGAGCGCGAGGAGGCTCGTGAGCGCGGCGTAGGCGGAGACGGCGCTCGTCGCGAGCTCCGGCGCGAAGGGCCACGGCTCGTCGCAGACATCCTCGCCCGCCTCGAGCGAGAAGGGGCAGTAGTGGGGCACCGCTTCGGGATCGGGCTGGAGCGCGACCTCGCTCCCCGAGCACGCCGCTGCGCCGAGCGAGAGGACGACGGCGCTCGCGAAGGCGTGCTTCACGGCAGCACCAATCCGAGGGTGAGCGCGCCCGTCCACGCCGCGACCGGCACACGAGCCCCGTAGCCCTTGGCCGGGGACGGGAACGTGCGCGCGAACACGAACGTGTCGCGGACGAACGGCATCGTCCCGCCGCCCGCGAGCTCGAGGAAGACGCGCATGTCCCGGACGGTGAATGCGGTCACACGAGCCCGCCCGACGATTCCCGCGGCCCCGAACGCACGGGTCTCGCCGAGGTAGCTCTGCGCGTCGCCGCGGAGCGCGCCGCCTTCGAGCCGCGCGCACGCGCCGAGGTCGAGCGCCGGCGAGACGGAGGCGCGGACGGGACACGCATCGAGCTGGACGGACGTGAGCGTCAGCGCGACGAGCGGATCGCCCGCGTCGAGGAGCGTGCGCGCGAGCGCGACGCGGAGCGAAGGCCGGAGCGCGGCGGCACCGAAGAGCCCTTCCGCCCAGGCGAGCTCGGCGAAGACGGCAGCCCCCTGGCTCGTCTGCGCCGACTGGAGCGGCAGCGCGAAGAGCGAGGCGCCGAGCGCGAGCTCGCGGTGACTCGCGGGCGACGGCGTTGCGGGCGGCGCAGCGTCGCGCGGTGTGGACGGCGGAGGCGGTGCGATCGCGGGAGGCGAAGGGGCCGACGTCGGGGGCGCGGCCGTCGGGGGCGCCGGCGCCTCGGGTGCAGGCTCCGCGGGCTGCGCGGCGAGGGCCGCAGGGTCGAGCGACGCGATCAGCACGAGGGCGTCGACGACGGCCTCGCACGTCCGCGCGCGGACCATCCGCGAGAGCTGCGCGTCGCCACGGCCGAGGGTCAGGTCGCCACGGAACGTGTCGCCGGAGCGCTCGATCCGGAGACGCACGTCGCGCCCCTCTCCCTCCGCGGCGCGGACGAGGCGCTCGCGCACGACGGCCTCCGCGGGGCACCCGGGGGCGACCGTGACGTCGACCTCACGCGCACGCGCGGGAGCGCTCGCGAGGGAGACCGCGAAGAGGACTGCGGAGGAGACGACCGATCGGGCGCGGAGCACGTTTCGCTTCAGCGGGCGGGCGCGACCTCCGTCGTCTCGGACGCGAGCGACGCGAGGACGGCCCGTGCGCGTGCAGCGTACGGCCCCGCGCCCGAACGCGCGAGAAGCGCTTCGGCGCGGCGCTTCGCGGCTGCCCGCTCGCCGGAGGCGCGGGCGACGTCGATGCCGATGAGATCGGCTTCGTCGCGGAGGGTGCCGGCGGGGAAGCTCGCTTCGTAGGAGGCGACGCGGGCCCGGGCGCAGGGGAGATCGCCGGCGAGGAGGCAGCGACGGGCTCCGGCGAGGAGACGGGCTTCTTCCGCGAGAGGGTCGGGGGAGGGGGACGCGTTGGCGTTGGCGTTCGGGGTCGCGTTCGCGTTCGGGGTGGCGTTCGCGTTCGGGGTCGCGTTTTCGGGTGCGGGTGCGGGGGCGGGGGCAGGGACGGGGGCTGCGAGCACGGATCGCGCGGCCGTGCTCGCGGCGGAGGACACGGCGCGATGGGCGGACGACACGTCGGCGAGCGTCTTCGATTCCGTCGTGGGGGAGAGCGTGGTCACCGCGACGCCCGCGGCGACGACGGCGACGCCGACGACGCCGAGGACCTTCACGACGACGAGGCCCTTCGAGACGCTCGCGACGGTCGCGGCTGCGCTCTTGATCGTGGCGGTCTTCGCGCCGGACGCGGCGGCCTTCGCGGCGGCGGTCGTGCCGGTTGCGCCGGCGCCCGCAGCGGCGCCGCCCGCGACGGCGCCGAGAAGGGCGGCCTTCGCGGCCCGCTTGCGGGCGGGATCGGGGCTGTCCGACGCGCCGGCGCGGCGAAGGCGAGCTTCGAAATCCGACAGGCTCATCGAAGCCCTCCTCGCTCGAGCCGAGCACGGACGCGACGGGCCGAGGCCGTGAAGGCCTCGCGCGCTCGACGGAGCCGCGACGCCGCCGTTCCTCCCGGCACGCCCTGGAGGCGTGCGACGTCGTCGACGGTCAAGCCCTCGAGCTCCACGAGCACGAGCACTTCCCGGAGATCGTCCGGCATCCCGGTGAGCACTTCGTCGAGCACGTCTCGCGCTTCGCGCTCCGCGAGGTGCTCTTCCGGTCCCGGCCCGTCGTCCCGCAGACAGGCGAGCACGCTTTCGTCGCGAACCTCGCGGCGCGCAGGGTCGCGCCGGCGGACCTCGCTCGCGATGCGCAGCGCGATGCCGTAGAGGTACTTCCCCTCGTCGCCCACGCGGATGTCCTCGAGCCGCCGCGCCGCGACGAGGAACACGCGTTGGGCGGCGTCGTCGGCCGCAGCATCCGCCACGCCGAGCCGCCGGAGCGTCCTCCAGACCGCGTCGTAGTGGGCGTCGAACAGCTCGGCGACGAGGCGACTGCGGGCGGCGTCGTCGAGCGGCCCGCGTGCGCCGTCACGTGCGCGGACGCCGCCGAGGACGAGGACGTCCTGCTCGAGGACGGCGGGGACGGCCCCCATCATCGGAGCCTCCTCCGTGGCGCGCGACGGACCATGCTCTTCGCTCTTGGCCACGGGCGATTCGTCCGATCACGAAATCGACCGGGCCGGAGGCGCAGGCTCCCTCGGTGGTCTCTGCGCAGGCATGGTCGCCGAATAGCACGGGCACGCGGCGTCGCAACCGTACTGCGGTACGTCGTCGCGCGATGGGCTGCCGCAGAGAACGTGCCGATCGGCCGAGAGCTCGCGTACTCTCGTGCGATCATGAGGTTCTCCATCTCCTCCACGGTCGTGTCCGCGTCGTTCCTCTTCGCTGCCGGTTGCAGCGACATCGTCCAGGACGCGAGCCCGTTCTCCGAGAAGCAGGCCCGCTGCGACCTCCGCCCCGTCGATCCGCAGTGCACGGACGTCCGGAAGTTCAAAGGTCCGTCGCTCGTCACGTTCCAGGGCGTCTGCGGGTCGCTCACCGCCGCGAAGAAGGGCGCGACCGGCTATGCGGAGGAAGCCACGTGCGACAGCGCGAGCTCGCTCGGGGGCTGTCAGTCGACGAGCGGCGACGGGTCCGTGCAGACGAACTGGTACTACGCCGGCGACAAGTACAAGACCGCCGACGACGCGAAGAAGGAGTGCAGCTCTGGACAGAGCTGGGTGGCTGCCGCTCCGTGACGGGTGATAGCGTGCGGGCCCCATGCAGATAGGTCGAGCTCGTCGTCATCTCGCCTCCGGCGCGCTCGTCCTGCCTCTCCTCCTCTGTCTCGCGCGGCCGGCGGACGCCTCGAACGTCACCGAGCTGCCCGACAACGGCTCCGAGCAGATGGGGCGCGGCGGCGCGTGGGTGGCGCGCGCGTCCGACCCGCTCGCGACCTTCTACAACCCGGCCGGACTGGCGGGGCAGGCGTCGCGCGTCACCGTCCAGACGAACCTCGTCTTCCACGACACGTGCTTCTCGCGCGTGAAGGCGGCCGGCGACACGACGTTCGGGTCGAGCGACACGCTCCTCGGTCCCGACGGCCGCTATCCGAAGGTCTGCAACCAGGACGACCTCGCGGTCGCGCCCCAGATCGGCGCGACCCTGCGCGTCTCCGACAGGCTCGGCCTCGGCCTCCTCTTCGCGACCCCGAGCGCCGCGGGCGAGCGCACCTGGCCCGAGTTCACGAACGACGCGCAGGGCAACCCGCAGCCGGCGCCGAGCCGTTACCTGCTCCTGAAGCAGTCGGGCATCGTCGCGTTCCCGACGATCGGCGTCGGCTACGAGGTCGTGCCCTCGCTCCGGCTCGGGGCGAGCTTCTCGTGGGGGTTCGCACGACTGAAGCTCGCGAGCGCAGTGCCGGCCGTGAACACCGACAGCGCGAACGCGACGAACGACGTGCGCGCGAACGTGCAGGTGAAGGACCTCTTCGTCCCCGGCGTCACGCTCGGCTCGATCTGGAGCGCTACGAGCGAGCTCGAGCTCGCGGGTTGGTTCCGCTGGTCGGACGCGATCCGCGCGCGCGGTGACACGGGGACGGCCGCGAACTATTTCGATTCGCGCAACGCGCGCGGCGATGCGTCGGGCGTCCGTTACGCCGACAGCGTGTTCGAGGACTGCGGAACCGGCCTCTCGACGACCGTGTGCGGGTCGGGAAACAACACGCGCGTCGTCCTCCGCATCCCGATGGAGGCCAAGCTCGGCCTCCGCTGGCACAAGCCGCTCGCCCGGACGCCGCGCTGGTACGGCGCGGACACCGAGGGCACCTACCCGCGCGCGAACCCGAGCCCGCCGCCGGCGTCCGGCATCGCGGCCGGGTCGAAGGCGGCGCGCGATCCGATGCGTGACGACGCGTTCGACCTGGAGGCGGATCTCACATGGGCGAACAACTCGTCGCTCGAGGCGATCGAGATCCGTCACCCAGGAGATGCGACCGGCCGCGGCTTGCTCCCGAGCGCCGTCCAGGGCGGCGAGCTCCCACCGAACGCGGACCAGGTCCGGCGGTTCCGCGACGTGCTCGGCGTGCGTGTCGGCGGGGACTACAACGTCCTCCCGGATCGGCTCGCGATCCGCGGCGGCGCGTTCTTCGAGTCGGCGGCGGGGCGCGCGCAGTACCAGAGCATCGACTTCGCGGCGGCGTCGCGCGTCGGGCTCACCGTCGGCGCGAGCTATCGCCTCCGGCTCGCGCACCGGGACGACGCGCCGGCTCTCGAGCTGATGGTGGGATACGCGCACGTCTTCGTCGCCGAGCAGGACCGTAGCGACCCGCGTGCGAGCGGCTCGCCGGCGCTCGCGGGGACGTCCTGCAACGGCAGCCAGCCGACGAGCGCGGACACCTGCAGCGACGGTTTCCAGCGCTACCGAACGAAGTGGCCGGTCAACCTCGGCACCATCACGAACGTCGCGAACCTCGTCAACGTCGGGCTCGCCTACCGCTTCTGACGCGTTTAGTCTCGACGCATGAGCGAAACGCGCAACGTGATCATCATCGGCTCCGGCCCTGCGGGCCACACCGCGGGCATCTACGCGGCCCGCGCGAACCTGAAGCCCCTCATGTTCGAGGGGCTCTCCCGTGGCGGCATCCCCGGCGGGCAGCTCATGATCACGAACGACGTCGAGAACTATCCGGGTTTCCCGGAGAAGGTCGCCGGCCCCGACCTGATGAAGCGCTTCCGCGACCAGGGCATCCACCAGGGCGTCGAGATCCGCACCGAGGACGTGAACAAGGTCGACTTCTCGAAGCGGCCGTTCACCGTCTGGGCCGGTGACGACAACAAGGAATACACGGCGCAGACGATCATCATCGCGACCGGCGCGCAGGCGAAGTGGCTCGGCCTCCCGAGCGAGACCGCCCTCCAGGGCAAGGGCGTGAGCGCCTGCGCGGTGTGCGACGGCGCGTTCTTCCGAAACCAGGACGTCGCCGTCGTCGGCGGCGGTGACACGGCGATGGAAGAGTCGATGTACCTCTCGGGCCTCTGCAAGACCGTGACCCTCATCCACCGCCGCGAGGAGTTCCGCGCGAGCAAGGCGATGCAGGACCGCGTCCTCAAGAACCCGAAGATCAAGGTGCTCTACAACACCGAGGTCGACGAGATCCTCGACGTGTCGAAGGGCGAGGTCACCGGCGTCCGCGTCCGCAACAACAAGACGCAGGAGAAGATGGTCCTCGACGTGACGGGCTACTTCGTCGCGATCGGCCACACGCCGAACTCGGACCTCTTCAAGGAGTTCATCGAGCTCCACGACAACGGCTACATCAAGACGAAGCCGGGCACGGCGCAGACGTCCGTCCCGGGCGTCTTCGCCGCGGGCGACGTCCAGGACTTCGTCTACCGCCAGGCCGTCACCGCCGCGGGCTCCGGCTGCATGGCGGCCCTCGAGGCGGAGCGCTGGATCGCGGCGAACGTCGGCGGTCACTAACCATTTGGAGGGCGAGGGCCCTCTTCTGTACCCTCGCATCGTGGCCTCCGAAGCCCCTCAGACCGTGGCCGAGCCCGAGAAGGGCCCGGCCACGAGCTCGCCTCCCGCGCCGGTGAGCGAGCGCGAAGGTCAGCTCGCGCGCGTCGCGTTCTTCGACGGCCTCACGGCCGAGGCCCTCGCGATGATCGCGGAGGTCACGCAGGAGGAGACGCACGCGGCCGGCACGCGCCTCTTCCAGTACGGCGAGCCGGGCGACAAGCTCTACATCATCCTCGAGGGCAAGGTCCGCATCTCGCGCGAGGTCGGCGGGATGGGCGAGGAAGCGCTCGCGGTCCTCGGGCCCGGCGAGGTGTTCGGCGAGATGGCGCTCCTCGACGAGTCGCCGCGCTCCGCCGACGCGAAGGCGCACGAGCGTTGCCGCCTCCTCGTGATCACGAAGGACGCGTTCGACGACCTGCTCTTCCTCCACAAGGACCTCGCCTACGAAGTGCTCTGGAGCTGCGTGCGCATGCTCTCGGCGCGCCTGCGCGAGACGAACGACAAGCTGACGTTCCTGTCGACGAGCGGACGGTTTTGAGAAGGCTCCAGGCTCTCGTCTTCGTGATCGGCGTGGCGGCGTGCGGTGGGGCGGCGCGTGGGCCCGACACCGCGGGGGCCTCTTCCTCGGGTGACACGACCGGCCCCGCGTCCTCGGGCTCGGGCTCGGCGACGCCGAACGTGGTCGCGCCGATCGGCAAGCCGATCGCCGCGAGCGCGATGGCGTCGGACCTGACGGCGCTCGGCCTCGATCCGAAGGCGCTCCCGCCGCTCGACAAGCTCGCGCCCGAGAAGCTCCGTCAGGTGATGAAGACGTTCTCGAAGGCGCTCGGCACGAACTGCAACGGGTGCCACGATCCGAACGACTTCCGCGCGCCGACGCCGAACAAGCGCATCGCGTCGAAAATGTGGAACTTCTACGTCCGCGGGCTCGCGATGGAGGACGGCTCGCCGCTCTACTGCGATTCGTGTCACGGCGGCCGCGAGCACTTCCTCGACCGCCACGACGAGAAGGGCCTCCGCGCCTGGATGGACGCGAACTTCGTCTCGAAGCTGAAGACGGTGAACGGGCAGCCCCACTCCTGCGAGAGCTGTCACGGCGACCCCTTCCAGCCGAAGTTCCTCGCCGCCTGGGCGAAGAAGTAGCCGGGCGTACGACGTCCTCTCCCTGTCCTCGCGGACGGGCGGCCCCCGATCGAGCCTCGCCTAGGCTCGACGTCGATGGCCAGGATCACGTTCGAAGGGCGACGGGAGTACTTCGGGCTGAAGCCGTTCAACGCGCACCACTGGATGATCGTGTCCGACGAGCTCTTCGACTACCGCGAGCAGCTGATCGAGGACGTGATGCGGAGCCACGGCCTGCCGGAGGATGCGATCCGGAAGTGGTGCGGGGTCCACGAGCTGTTCCGTCGCGAGATCGTGAAGGCGACGGCGCGCGGTCTGATCATCGACGGCGTCGAAGGACCTGCCGAGCAGATCACCGAGGAGCCGATCGAGGTCGCCTCCCTCTGCGACGGCTGCGAAGCGGAGATGCCGGAGGGGAGCGTCGGGAGGCTCAACTCGCGAACCGGCGAGCTCTTCTGTGCGCGGTGCGCGGCGCGTCGAATCGGCGAGACGTTCGCGCCGCCGGCCGCCTGACGTTCTCCACACGAATTCCGGTGTTTACCAGGGCCTTTTCCAGAAGTTTTCCACACACCGTCGCCACGTTGCTTGACTCGGGTACGTGCGTTCAGTAGGCTGAACGTTGTGCAAGGCCTGACAGAACGCCAGCAGATGGTGCTCGACTTCATCCGACAGTCGATCGCCGACCGCGGTTACCCCCCGACGCTCCGCGAGATCGGAGCGCGCATGGGCATCCGTTCGACGAATGGCGTCAACGATCACCTGCGTGCGCTCGAACGCAAAGGGTACCTCACGCGCGAAGACATGAAGTCGCGCGCGCTCAGGCCCACCGCACACACGACCAGTTCTGGCCCCGCTGGACATGCGACCGGCGTCGCGCAGAACGACTCGCGCCTGCCGCCGTCCGAGGACGACGACATGGTCGAGGTCCAGGTCCTCGGTCGCGTCGCCGCCGGTCTGCCGCTCTTCGCCGAGGAGCACGTCATCGACACGGTTCGTGTCGACCGCGGGCTCCTGAAGGGCGGTCGCGAGGTGTTCGGCCTCCGCGTGCACGGCGACTCGATGATCGAGGCCGGCATCCTGAACGGCGACTACATCTTCGTCCGGAAGCAGCTCACCGCGTCGCGCGGCGACATCGTCGTCGCGCTCATCGGCGACGAAGCGACCGTGAAGTACTACTACCCCGAGAAGGACTACGTCCGGTTCCAGCCGGCGAACAAGGCGATGGCGCCTATTCTCGTGCGCGCTGTGGATTTCAAACCGACGATGCTTCTGGGCGTCGTGGTCGGCGTGTTCCGAAGGCTGTGAGTTTCTTCAAGCCGTAGCCGGCGCGTTCCGAATGCTGTGACGTCACGCGGCCTGTGACGCGTCGAGGGGAGGGAGCTTCGCCTCCCCCCCTCGAGCTCTTTCTCGAGGACTTCGGTCGCGACGTTTCGGGGCAGCGACGTCTCGGCGTGCTGTGACGTTTCGAGGGGAGGGAGCTTCGCCTCCCCCCCTCGAGCTCCCCCCTCGAGGACTGTCTCTCGCTTCCAGGTCGTCTGAGACGGAAGACGGAAGACGGAAGACGAACGTCTGCCGGTCGCCATCGAGGCGAGGCCCAGCGCGCTGAACTGTAGACTGACGACTCTCCTGCGGGTATGTCTCGCAGGGACGCGCATGCGCAGGCTCATCGTCGCCGCCGTGTTGTTCGCTGTCCCCGCCACGACCGGCTGCGGGAGCGTCTACGCGACCGTCTCGATGAACGCGGCGCAGGCTCGACTCGAGCAGGCGCGCGCGGTCGGGGCGGAGCAGGCGGCGCCGTACGAGTACACCTTCGCGCGGGAGCACCTCCGGAAGGCGCAGCTCGAGGCCGCCGAGGCGAGCTACTCGGACGCCGCCGCCTACGCCGACACCGCCGAGCTGTACGCGCAGAAGGCGATCGACATCGTCGAGGCCGCGAAGAAGGCGGAGGCGAAGTGAGCCGCACGACCGCGCGAGGACGCGCCGTCCTCCTCGTGCTCGTGCCCGCGTTCTTCACTGCCTGCGGGCAGGCGCCGGTCGTTCGCGGCCGGATCGACGGCCTCTCCGGCATCGTCCAGCGCGCCGAGAGGAACGGCGCGATGAAATGCGCGCCGCGCGAGCTCGCCCTCGCGAAGGCACATCTCCGCTTCGCCGCGACCGAGCTCGATCAAGGCGAGCTCTCGGATGCCGAGAACCACCTCGAGATGGCGGAGCCGAATGCGCACGCCGCCCTCGCGCTGAGCCCGGCCGAGAAGTGCGTCGAAGGCGTCGTCGCGCGCGAGGGCGATCGCGACGGTGACGGCATCGCCGACTCCTTCGATCAGTGTCCCGACAAGCGTGAGAACTACAACGGGTTCGAGGACCTCGACGGCTGCCCCGACGACCCCGACACCGACGGCGACGGCGTCCCCGACTCGCGCGACGCCTGCATGCTCGAGCCGGAGGACAAGGACAACTACCTCGACGAGGACGGTTGCCCTGACCTCGACAACGACGCCGACGGCATCCCGGACGCGCAGGACAAGTGCCCGCTCCTCCCCGAGGACCCCGACGGCTTCGCCGACGACGACGGCTGCCCGGATCCGGACAACGACAACGACACGGTGAAGGACGTCGACGACCAGTGCCCCAACACCCCGGGTGGACCGGGAGGCGCGCGTCCCGGCTGCCCGAGCCTCGTCGTCGTGACGGCGAAGGAGATCCGGATCACGCAGCAGATCCAGTTCGAGTTCAACAAGGCCACGATCCGCCCGGTGAGCTTCCCGATTCTCGACGCGGTGCGTGAAGTCCTCGTCGCGAACCCGAACATCAAGCTCGAAGTCCAGGGCCACACGGACAACGTCGGGCAGGCCGCCTACAACCAGAAGCTCTCGCAGCAGCGCGCCGATTCGGTGCGCACCTACCTCGTGAAGGCGGGGATCGACCCGAGTCGCCTCGTCGCGAAGGGCTACGGCATGGCGCAGCCCCTCGTGCCGAACAACTCCGAGGCGAATCGCACGCTGAACCGCCGCGTGCAGTTCATCCGGACCGAAGGTCCCTGACCCGTCGTCCCAGCGTCGTCCCTGCGTCGTCGGCTACGCGGTTCGGAGGCGAGGGCGTTGCGTGACGGCGAGGACGCGACCAGCCGCCGTGATCCATCACCATTTTGTGAAGCCAGCGGACGCGTTTTCGGTGTAAAGCGGCGGCGTGAAGATCCGCACCGTGCGTTCGCGCTCCAGCAACTTCGTCGCCGCTCTGTCGATCGGCTTCGCCGTCGCGCTCGCGGCGATCTCGCCGCCGGCCAACGCGCAGAACAAGGTCGAAGCCGCCGCCAAGGCCCTCCAGAAGAAGGCCATGGAGGAGGACTACCTCATGACCGAGTTCGCGAAGGCGCAGGAGAAGCTCGACAAGGCTCTCTCGCAGTGCGGCGCCGACAAGTGCTCCGCGCCCGTCCGCGCGCAGCTCCGTCGCGACCTCGGCGTCGTGCAGATCGTCGGTCAAATCGATCGCGACAAGGGCGTCGGCAATTTCGTCGAGGCGCTCAAGCTCGATCCGAACGTGCAGCTCGATCCGGACCTCCGGACGAAGGAGCTCGATCAGGCGTTCGCGGAAGCGAAGAAGCGCGCGGCCGGCGGTGGTGGCGGCGGCGGCGGCGCGGCTGCCGGTGGCGGCGCGGCGACCGACGAGCAGCCCGCAGGCGACTTCACGCACGCGCCCGTCGAGGAGCAGCAGATCCGGACCGCGATCCCGATCTACGCGGAGTACGGCGGCGAGGAGCAGATCGTGCGTGCGATCGCCCGCTACAAGGGCTTCGGCATGACGGAGTGGAAGACCGTCGAGCTGAAGAAGATGGGCGAGAAGGGCTGGGGCGGCACGCTCCCGTGCGGCGACGTCCAGCAGGGCACGACGCAGTACTACCTCCAGGGCTTCAACGCGAACAACGACCCGGTCGCGACGTCCGGTGACCGCAACAACCCGTTCAAGGTGAAGGTCACGCGCGAGAAGGTCGCCGAGCCCCCGCACCTCCCCGGCCAGCCGCCGCCCACGCAGTGCGCGGACACCGGCGACTGCCCGCCGAACTTCCCGGGCTGCAAGAAGGCGGGCGGCGGGGCGGTCTCGAAGGAAGAAGTGAAGGGCAAGGACGGCGGCGAGTTCTGCGAAGAGGACAGCGAGTGCCGCTCCGGCACCTGCAAGGACAGCAAGTGCACCGAGCCGGAGGGGCCGTCGAAGGCTCCGAAGATCTGGGTCGGTCTCTTCGGCGCGTTCGACTTCGCGTTCGTCCCGAGCCGCAACGACGTCTGCAAGCTGAACCCGCCGAACGACCCGGCGAACCCGCTGCTCCCGATCAACGACGCGAACTACTACTGCGTCGCGAGCGACGGATCGGACTACCCGTACCGCCCGACGGGCTCGGGTGACCAGAACCCGCGCCGCGCCGAGAACGACAACCTCCAGATGGGGATCTCCGACAAGGTCTCCGGCGGTACCGCGTTCGGCAACATCCGCATCATGGCGTCGCTCGACTTCGCGGCGACTCCGAACGTCCTCGTCGGCGCGCGCGTCGGCTTCGTCCTCAACAAGTACTCGGCCGATGCGGCGAGCATCGACGGAAAGACCTTCGCGCCGATCCACCTCGAGCTCCGCGGCACGTACCTCTTCGGCAACGACCCGCTCGGCAAGAAGGGCTTCGCGCCGTACGTGTTCGGCGGCGCCGGCGTCGCGCCGTTCGAGGCCGCGGTCAAGGTGAGCACCGTCG
>JBDHVE010000012.1:0-89594 GCA_039809485.1 Polyangiaceae bacterium
GGCTCCGGCCGACCTCTCCGACCTGATGAACAAGGCGCTCGCGCCGTGATCTTCAGTCGGCGATGAAGTCGCGACGCGTGTAGATTGCAACGAGCGGCAAGCCGGCCGCTTCGATCGCCTCGCGTCCGCCCTCGAGCCGGTCGACGAGCGTGACGACGCCCGCGACCTGGTAGCCCGCGGCGCGGAGCTTCTCGACCGCCTTGAGCGTCGAGCCGCCGGTCGTCGTCACGTCTTCGAGGATGACGAGGGAGGCGCCGGGCGTGAGGTGCGTATCGCCTTCGACGAGGCGCTTCGAGCCGTGGTCCTTCGCCTCCTTGCGCACGTAGACCGCATCCTTCGGCGTCCCGCGGAGGTGGCTCGTCAGCGCGACGGCGCTCGCGAGCGGGCAGCCTCCGAGCTCGACGCCCGCGACGGCGTCGCAGGGAGGCAGCTGTCCGAGGGCCGCGAGCATCAGCTCGCCGACGAGGACGTGCCCCTCGGCGCTGAGCACGGTCTGCTTACAGTCGATGAAGAAGTCGCTCTCCTTGCCCGACGCGAGCACGACGCGCTTGCGCGCGAACGATCGCGTCCGGAGGAGCTCGAGGAGCTTGCCGCGCGAGGCGCCCTGCATGACGCGCTCAGCGCTTCTTCTGGACGGCCTTCGTGCCCTTCTTCAGGACGGGCACGACGGGCGGCGGCGGACCGACGCGCGAGCCGGCGATCGTCGCGCCGCGGGGCGCCGGGCCGTTCGCCTTCGACTCCACCTTCGCCGGACTGGCCTTCGCCGGGGCGGCCTTCGACGGCGCGGGCGCCGGCACGACACGCCGCGGCTCCTCGCGGCGCGCTTCTTCGCGCCGCGGCTCTTCCCGCCGAGCGGTCTCGCGTGCCGGAGCACGCGCCGCGGTCGCCTGCGCAGCGCGCGGACGTGCGGCTCCGCCGCCCGACGTCGCGACCTGGCCGCGGACGAGACCGCCCTGCGCGATCGCGATCCGAGGCGCGCGGAGATCGCCGACGACGCGTGCCGTCGCCTCGAGCGAGACGAGCTCGCTCGCGACGAGGTCGCCCTTCACGGCGCCGCGCACGATGATGCGACGTCCCTCGATGTTCGCCGCGACGAGGCCGGTGGCCTCGACGACGACCTCGCCGCTGACGGCGATCTCGCCTTCCACGCGGCCGGCGATCTCGAGGTCGCCGTCACCCGTGACCCGCCCGCGAACGAACGACGCGCGGCCGATGACGCTCGTGTCTGCCATGGAGATCCTCGTCGTCCTTCCGCTCAGACGTCCATGTCGACGTTGCCCTTGAACTGGGCACCGTCCGCGATGGTGATGCGCGTCGCGCGCACGTTGCCGACCACCTTCGCGCCGTTCTGGAGATCCACGCGGTCGCTCGAGGAGATGTTGCCGGTGATGCTGCCGGCGACGGACACGGGCCCGCCCGTCACGTCGGCTTCGACGACGCCGCCGTGCTCGACCGTGACGGCGTCCTTCGCCACGAGCTTGCCGCGGAGCGTGCCCTGGACGGTCACGTCCTCGTCCGTCGTGATCTCGCCCTCGATCGTGATGCCCGCGCCGATGACCGTGCTCGCCATGGTGGTGTCCTCCGGAGAGAGTTCTTCTTCAGCGGCGCTTGCCGCCGGAGCCGCTGCCCGTCAGCTCGGGCGGCAGCTCGAAATCCGCTTCGAAGCGGCCGATGACCTCGGCCCCTTCCTCGATCGCGAAGGCCTCGGCGACGACGTCGCCACGGAGACGCGCAGACCCGCCGACGGTGACCGCGCGCGCGCGCACGTCGCCTTCGAGCGCCCCGTTCACCGTCACGGCCTGGGCTTCGACGTTCGACGTCGCGCTCGCGCCCTCGGCGACCGTGAGGTCGCCCCGGAGCGTCACGTCGCCTTCGACGACGCCCTCGACCAGGAGATCGCCTTCTCCGGCGATCCGCCCGCGCACGCGCGTCGTACGACCGATCACAGCTTCACGCCCGACGTCGGCTCGTCCCGTCCTCGCCATCGGACCGCCTACTAGTACAGGCTCCCCCCGCTGTCACCCCTGCTCGGAGGCGCGCAACGACGCGAAGCTGGTTCTGGACCCCTGATTTCGAGCTAAGCTCGCGCCCGCTTTGGCGGACGAGGCGAAGGACGAGGACGCGGTCGAGGGGAGGGCGGAAGCTCCGCCCGTCTCGGCCGCTGCACCGCGCACCGCGGCGGCGCGCGCCCGCCCGCTCACGGCGCTCCTCGCGGTGGTCCCGCTCGTCGGGCTCGTCGAGCTCGCGCTCCACGTGAAGCAGACGTCGCTCGACGTCGTGCCCGACAGCGACTGGACCGCCGCGCGTGACGCGGTGAAGGCCGAGCTCCGGCCCGAGGACCTCGTCGTGTTCGCGCCGTTCTGGGCCGACCCGCTCGGACGCCGCTCGTTCGGCGACGACATCGCGACGATCCCGCGCGAGGCGCGCCCCGACGAGACGCGCTTCCCGCGCGCGTTCGAGGTCTCGATCCGCGGCGCGCACGTGCCCGAGCTCGAGAGCTGGAAGAAGGTCTCCGAGAAGCACGTCGGCAAGATCACAATCACGCTCCTCGAGAACCCCGCGCCGGCGAAGGTGCTGACCGATCTCGTCACGCTCGTCCGCCCCGAGACCCTCTCGGTCTCGCGCGTCGAGGGCAACGGCACCGAGGTCCCGTGCTCGTTCAGCCGCGGCGCCTCCGTCGGCGGCAGCACCGTCGTCCCGCAGGGGACGCTCACGCCGGCCGACCGCTTCGTGTGCGGCCAGGGGCACGTCGGCGTCGCCGTGCTCCACGCGCTCGATCACCACCCGCACCTCTGCATCTTCGCGAGCCCGGCGCAGAGCTCGACGCTCCGCCTCGTCTTCAAAGGCGTGACCTTCGGCGGCGCGCTCCACGGGCACAGCGGCATCCAGTGGGTGACCGAGCGCACGCCGAGCGCGGAGCGCGTCGAGGTCGCCTTCTCAGCCTTCGATCGCCCGCTCGGGCAGCACTCGCACAAGGTCGGCGTCGGCTGGGTCGGCTACGAGTTCCCGACGCCGGAGCTCGCCGGCAAGAAGGGCGACCTCGTCGCCGAGATCACGGGCCCGCAATCGCAGCGCTACTTCTGCTTCGAGGCAGACACCCGATGACGGCGGCGAACGAGACGAGCGAGACGAGCGAGACGAAGACGGCGGAGAAGCTCGACCTCCGCGCGTGGGCGAAGGCGAATCCCGATCCGCTCGTCGGCCTCGGGCTCGCGGCGACCTACGTCGTCGCCCTCCTCGCGACGGCGCGGAGCCTCGGCTTCTCGCGTGACGAGGGCTTCTATTTCTCCGCCGCGAGCGAGTACAAGCGCTGGTTCGTCCTCCTCCTCTCGAACCCGTCGCGCGCGTTCGAGCGGAGCACGATCGACGCGATCTGGACGTCGAACCACGAGCACCCGTCGTTGATGAAGAGCCTCTTCGCGCTCTCTCATCTCTACCTCCACGACAAGGTGAAGGTGTTCGAGGACGCGAGCACCGCGTTCCGCTTTCCGGCGATGCTCTCGATGGGGCTCGCGATCTGGGTCACGTACATGTTCGCGACCCGCGCGTACTCGCGGCTCGCCGGGATCGTCGCCGCGATCGCGCTGATGACGATGCCGCGCGTCTTCTACCACGCGCATCTCGCGTGCTTCGACGTGCCGATCATGGCGATGTGGACCGCGTGCGTGTACGCGTACTGGCGCGCCGAGGCCGGCTCGGCGCACGGGCCCGGGATCGCGCTCCGCGGTCCCGGGATGGCGCGTCCCGCGGGCCTCTCCGGCGCGCTCCTCGTCGGGATCGTCTACGGGCTCACGCTCGAGACGAAGCACAACGCGTGGATGCTGCCGGGCGTGTTCGTGCCGCACGCGCTGCTCGTGCACGGACGCGCGATGGCGCGGAGCGCGGGGCGGAGCGGCAGGCTCCCGATCCCGGCGTCGCTCGTCGCGATGGCGACGATCGGCCCGATGGTGTTCCTCCTCCTGTGGCCGTGGCTCTGGAACGACACGCTCCCCCGGATCCAGGAGTACGTGAACTTCCACCTCCACCACGAGTACTACAACATCGAGTTCCTCGGCCGGACGTACTTCGCGCCGCCTTCGCCGCGGAGCTACATGCCGGTGATGATCGCGGCGACGGTGCCGACGGTCACGCTCCTCCTCTTCGCGGTCGGCGCGATCGATCGCCTGCGCGACATCGTCCGTCGCGCGCGCGCGACGTATCGCGAGGACACGAGCGTCGGCGGCGATCGTCTCCACACCGACGCGCTGATCCTCCTCGCGCTCGCCGTTCCGCTCGCCGTCTTCCTCCTCCCGCGTACGCCGATCTTCGGCGGGACCAAGCACTGGATCACCGCCTATCCCTTCCTCGCGATCCTCGCCGGCCGCGGGTTCGAGCTCGCGTGGAAAGCCGCCGAGCCCCTGCTCGCAGCCCGCGTCTCGCTCGAAGGCGCGACGAGGAAGCTCGGCGCGCAGCTCGCGATGGTCGTCGTCGCCTTCGCCGGTGCGCTCGCCGTGACGGCCCATTCGCACCCGTTCGGGCTCTCGTCCTACGTGCCGTTCGCCGGCGGCACGGCGGGCGGCGCGGACCTCGGGCTCAATCGTCAGTTCTGGGGCTTCACGACGCAGAGCCTCGCGCCCTACTTCGCGCAGAACGCGCCGCCCGGCGCGACCGTGTACATCATGGACACGGCGTGGCCCTCGTGGCAGCGGATGGTCGACGAGAAGCGGCTTCGCCCCGACCTCCGCGGCGTGGGCTCGCCGGCCGAAGCGATGTTCTCGATCGTGCACCACGAGCAGCACATCGACGAAGTCGACTACAACATCTGGACCGAATACGGGACGGCCGCCCCCGACTACGTGCTCGAGCACGACGGCGTGCCGATCGTCTCCGTCTACAAGAGACCGCCGCGTCGCCACTGAGGATGGCGACACTCCGCGGCCTCCTCGTCGTGGTGCTGTTCGATCTGCTCGGCGAGCTCGCCGCGCGCGGACTGCACTTGCCTCTGCCCGGACCGGTCGTCGGGATGCTCCTCCTCCTCCTCGCGATGTCGCTGCGGCCTGCGCTCGCCGCGAGCTGCGAGGCGGGGGCCGGCCTCCTCCTCCGGCACATGTCGCTCCTCTTCATCCCTGCTGCCGTCGCGGCGCTGACGTCGCTCGCTCTCCTCCGGGTCGAGGGCGTCCGGATCGTGGTCGTGCTCGTCACGAGCACGACTCTCGCGCTCCTCGGAGCCGGCTGGGCGTTCGTCTTCGCGGCGAGGAAGTCGGGACGATGACGCGCTCGACGCTCCTCCGCGACGCCGCGCTCGTCGGCGCGACGATCATCGCCTACGTGGTCGCGACGAGGCTCCACGTGCGCGCGCGCCAGCATCCGCTCACGAACGTCGTGCTCGTCGCCGTCGTGCTGGTCGCGGCGCTCCTCGTCGCGACGGGCGTCTCCTTCCCCGTCTACACCGCGTCGACCGCGCCGATCACGCTCTTGCTCGGCCCCGCCACCGTCGCGCTCGCGCTGCCGCTCCATCGCTCGATGGGCGATCTCCGCTCCGCCACGAAGCCCGTCGTCGCGGCCGTGCTCGTCGGCGTCGTCCTCGCGACGACGAGCGCCGTCGGCGTCGCGCGCCTGCTCGGCCTCTCGCGCGACACGCTGCTCTCGATCGCGTCGAAGACGGTGACCACGCCGATCGCGATGGCGGTGACCGAGAAGCTCGGCGGATCGCCCTCGCTCGCGACGCTCTTCGTGATGATCACCGGGATCTTCGGCGCGCTCATCGTGCCGACCGCGTTCGACGTCGCGCGCGTCCGCGACCCTCGCGCGCGTGGGCTCGCGCTCGGCGTCGGCGCGCACGGCGTCGGGACCGCGCGGGCGCTCCAGCTCGGAGGGGTCGAGGCGGCCTTCGCCGCGCTCGGGATGGGCCTCTCCGGCGTGCTCACACCGTTCGTCGCGCCGCTCGTCGTGGAGCTCCTCGTGCAGAGGTGAACGTCGTGTGCAAAGCGCAGTCCGCGGCGGAAGTCGTGGAAGCGAAGCGCCGAGCCTCGCGTAGCTGTGACGAGAGGCCTGTCATGTCCGTTGGTGCAGAGCACGTCGTCGTCGCAGGGTGCATCGTCGTCGCCGCCATCACCGCGTTCACGCGCTACGGAGGGGAGGTCGCCTCCGGGACCAACGGCGCCGCCGCGCGGATCGCGAACGCGGGAGGCGGGAGCGGCGAGCAGCTCTCGCCGAGCGCGCGGGCGATCATGCAGGGAATGGAGCAGGCGCGGGCGGAGCGCGCCGCGACGGGCGCGCAGGTCGCGCAGGCCGACGAGCCCGCGGCCCCGGCGCCGACGAACCGCTTCCGTTGTCCGCCGGTCCCGGGCGGCTGCGGGGGTGGTGGAGGCGGTGCCGCTCCGCCTCCTCCTCCTCCGCCGACACCGTTCCCGCCCGCTCCGCCGGAGCCCGCGGGACCGCCGACGGGCTGCCGGCCCGGCGTGCGATGCATCCCGGTCCCGCGGGGCTGATCCGGACTTCTGCGCCGGAAACGCGTCCAGCGTGTACGATGTGCTTCGTGACGCGCCACCCCGACGCGACCACCGCGGACATCCGGCAGCGCCCGAACGAAGGCCTCGTCGTCGTCCTCAGCAGCGCCGCCGGCGTGACGGTGTTCCCGCTGCCGAATCGCGCGCGCCTCGTGATCGGCCGCGCGTCGGATTGCGACATCGTGATCGACGACGAGTCGGTGTCGCGCAAGCACGCGGTGCTCGAGAACCGCGCCCTCGAGGACCTCGGCAGCCGCAACGGCACCGTCGTGAACGGCAGGCGGCTCGAGCCCGGGCACCGTGAGGGGCTCGAGGTCGGCGTCGTCGCGGAGATCGGCTCCGCCACGCTGATGCTCCACCGCGGTGCGGTCCCGGCGGCGGTGAGGCACGACGCGCGCACGCCGGTGGCGCCGCCGGTCGCGACCGACGACGAGGGCCCGCTCCTCGTCGACCCGAAGATGCGCCGTCTCTACGCGATGCTCGACGTCGTCGCGCCGAGCGACCTGCCCGTCCTCGTCCTCGGCGAGACCGGCACGGGCAAGGAGGTCTTCTCGTCCCAGGTGCACGCGCGCTCGGGTCGGCGGGCGGGCCCCTATCTCCGTCTCAACTGCGCGGCCCTCTCGGGCTCGCTCCTCGAGAGCGAGCTGTTCGGCCACGAGCGCGGCGCGTTCACGGGCGCGATGCAGGCGAAGCCCGGTCTCTTCGAAGCGGCCGACGGCGGCACTGTCTTCCTCGACGAGGTCGGCGAGCTCCCGCTCGACACGCAGGCGAAGCTCCTCCGCGTCCTCGAGAACGGCGAAGTGATCCGCCTCGGCAGCGTGAAGCCGAAGCGCGTGAACGTCCGCTACGTCTCGGCGACGAACCGTGACCTCTCCGTCGCGGTGCAGGCCGGCACGTTCCGCTCGGACCTGTTCTTCCGTCTGAACGGCGTCGCCGTCACGCTCCCGCCGCTCCGGCGGCGCCCGCTCGAGATCCTGCCCCTCGCGGAGCGCTTCATCCGCCTCGGCGCCGCGCGCGCGGGGCGTCCGGTCCCTTCGCTCACCGACGGCGCGAAGCAGGCTCTCGTCAACTACTCGTGGCCGGGCAACATCCGCGAGCTGAAGAGCGTGGTCGAGCGCGCCGTCGTCCTCGCGACGGGATCGCCCGCGCTCGGCATCGAGCACCTCCTCCTGCCGGAGGACGGGCAGGGGCTCGAGCCCGCGTCGGTGCGCGAGCGACGTCAGTCCCAGTCGGTCAGCATCGGGTCGGGCGGCGTCCCGACGATGCCGCCTCCCGGCGCGACGCCGGCGATCGGCGTGCCGCTCGCGCCGACGTTCGAGGTCGACCCTGCCGCGCTCGGCAGGCCGCTCCGCCCGGACGAGAGCTTCGAGCGCGATCGCGTCCTCGAAGCGCTCCAGCGGACGGGCGGCAACCAGACCGAAGCCGCGAAGCTCCTCGGAGTCTCGCGCCGTACGCTCATCAACAAGATGGAGAAGTACGCGCTGCAGCGGCCGCGGAAGCGCTGATCGCGGCGCGACGAAGAGAACAGGAAACAGGAAACAGGCGACAGGCAACCGGAAAGTTGCGCGGAGCTCCTGCTCCCGTTTCCCGTTTCCTGCTCCCATTGCCCGTTGCCGGTTTCCTGTTTCCTGTTTCCTGTTTCTCCGCTTTCCCGGCGCGAGCCTTCACATCGTGTGAATCCCGCCAGGCGACGTGCACACCGCGATCATGCGCGGCGTGCGTGACACCGGAGAAACGGCGCGATCGTAGCGGGCACGCTCCGTGCGAGACCACGTCCCGGATGCGCGACCACCCGGACGAGCGAAGCGGCGTACGTTCCACTCCCGACGAGCCCGCGGTGCGGCTCGGGACGCTCCAGCGGAGACCGGTCCCGCTGCTCTTCTCGACGCTCTACACGCAGCGCGCGACCGGAACGCTCTCGCTCGGCGACCCGATCGGCGACACGCACCTCGTCCACTTCGAGGGCGGACTGCCCGCGAAGGCGAGCCTCGCGGTGCCGTCGCTCCGCGTCGGCGAGCTCCTCGTGCGATGGGATGTGATCACGCCCGCTACGCTCACGGGGGCGCTCGTCCATGCGGCGGAGCTCGAGCTGCGCCTCGGCGAGTGCCTCGTCGGCTGCTACGGCGTTGCGCGCGAGGTCGTCGAGCGCGCGCTCCGTGCGCAGGTCGTCGCACGCTGCGCGAAGCTCGCCCAGCTCCCGGCGGCGACGAGCTACGCGTTCTTCGCCGGCGTCGATCTCCTCGGCGAAGCCGGTGGTGGCGAGCCGTGGCCGAGCGAGCCGCTCGACGCGATGCTCGCCGTCCTCCGCGCGACCCGTGACCCGCGTGCCTCGGCGGCGGTCCTCGCTCACCTCGGTCAGACTCCGATCGAGGCGGCGCCGGAAGCGTGCGCGACCTTCGCGACGGCCGGCGAGGTCGAGGTGCTCGAGTCGCTCTCTGAACGGCCCTTCACGCACGCGGCGCTCGCCGCGTGCGCGCGCGACCCGCGCGACGCGGTGAACGTCGTCGCCGCCCTCTTCCTCACCGGGCTCGTGCACGTCGTCGATCGCGCCGACGCGACCGTCATCGCGCCGGCGCGGAGGACCGCTTGAACAAGCGTCGCCGTCGCGTCAGCGGCTCGGCGATGGCCGAGTACCTCGTGCTCACGGGCGTCGTGACGATCCCCGTCATGCTCGCCCTCGTCGCCGCCGGCGTCTCGCTCGCCGAGAAGCACGAGCAGATGCAGTCCGACATCGCCACCCCGTACCCCTGAGAGAGCGCCCGTGCACGCCTTCCTCCTCGCCGCCATCGTCATCACCGCCGTCGCCGCCGTGACGGACGCCAGGAAGGGGACGATCCCGAACTGGCTCACGCTCCCCGCGCTCGCGCTCGGCCCGTTCGCGCACGCCGCGCACGGCTACGCCGTGGGCGGGACGCGGGACGCGCTCTTCCTCGGCATTGCGGCCGTCGCCGGCGCGCTCGTCTGCGGTTTCGTCCCGTGGATCGCGTTCCGGTTCGGATCGATGGGCGGCGGAGACGTGAAGCTCCTCGCTGCGGTGGGCGCGCTCTGCATGCCGGCGGTCGGCATCGAGGCCGAGGCGTACGGGATGCTCGCTGCGACGGTCCTCGTCCTCGGCCAGATGGCCTTCCGTGGCGTCCTCTTCCGCACGCTGAAGAACGTCGCGATCCTGCTGCTCAACCTCGTCCTGCCCCGGAGCCGCCGCCGCGAGGTCGAGTCCTCCACGATCGCGTGGGTCCGGCTCGGGCCCGCCTTCTGCATCGGGACGACGCTCGCCGTCGCCGTGAACTGGTCGTGAGCCTCGCCGCCGACCAGCGGGGCTCGACCTATCCCGAGTTCCTCATCGCGTTCATGCCCCTCCTCACGCTGTTCCTGAGCACGTGGCAGCTCTCCGACATGTTCACCTCCGGGCTCTCCGTCCAGCATGCCGCGATCGTCGGGGCGCGTACGGCCGGCGTCGTGCTCGCGGACGATCCCGCGGAGG
Source organism: Polyangiaceae bacterium (assembly GCA_039809485.1). Lineage (GTDB taxonomy): Bacteria > Myxococcota_A > Polyangia > Polyangiales > Polyangiaceae > Labilithrix. The sequence goes on from JBDHVE010000012.1 coordinate 9,970, forward strand.
AGGGCGGCGACGCGGTCGGCGAGCTCGGGCCGCATCGCCGGAAGATGATCGAGGACGCGACGATGATGTCGCTCGCGTCCCAGATCACGGACGGCACGATCGTCGGCGTCGAGGTGGAGATCGCGAAGGACGGCGCCTCCGGCGCGCTCTCGTTCGCGCCGCAAGGGACCGGCGCGGTCGAGTTCGTGAGCGTCGACGTCCGCGTGCGCTACCGCTGCCACATCCCGCTCGGCGCCGAGCTCGTCTGCGGCGCGGATCGCGTCCGCGAGTTCTCGCGCCACGCCCGCTATCCGTACCAGGGGGCCGCCTATGACTACTGAGCTCCGGCGCGATCAGCGCGGCGCCGCGATGGTGACGTCGCTCTTCATGAGCGTGTTCCTCGTCGCATGCGTGTGGCACATGGTCGGTGTCGGCGACTCGATCCTCGCCCGCGAGCGGATGATGGAGTCGGGCGACTCCGTCGCGTTCAGCTCCGCGGTCATCCATGCGCGCGGGATGAACGCGATCGCGATGATGAACGTGATCATGGCCGCCTTGATGGCCGTCCTCGTCGCGATCAAGGTCTCGCAGCTGATCCTCGTCATCACCGCCGCCGTCGCCGCCGCGCTCCTCGCGGCGTCGCTCGGCTCCTGCAGCCCGTGTGCAGAGGCGCTGAACGCTTCGGCGCGCGGCTACTCCACGCTGCAATCGGTGCTCTCCACGATCGAGCAGCCGATGCTCACCGCGATCGAGGCCCTGTCGATGGCGCAGAAGGCGGTCGCCCTCGCGACGCCGTGGATCGGCCAGGCCGAGGCGATGCAGCTCGGGAAGTTCTTCACCGCGCAGGCGACGGGGCGCGCTTCGCCCGTGAAGCTCGCCGTCACGGCGAGCCCTTCGATGATCCCGAGCGAGGACGAGGTCGTGACGCTGGGCCTCCCGGTCCAGGAGGACGATCCGAGCCGGCTCTGCGACCGCGCCGCCGCCGAGGTGCCGCCGTTCGCATGGCTCCCGGCCGATCTCGTCCTCCTCGGCGACGCGCCCGTCGTGCACGCCTTCGGAGGACCCGCGACGCTCGCGATCCCCGCGCTCGTGAAGTCCGCTTCGCAGCAGTACTGCAGCGGCGGTGGGGCCGACACGATGGGCGTCGTCGCCGGGACCGGCAGCACCGCGGTGAAGGACGCCTGCGGCTCGAGCTCGAAGTGCACGTCGCGTGCAGGGCGCGCGCTCGGCGATCAGCTGAAGGCCTCGCAATCCACGACGCAGTACGGCGGCGGCGGCACCTCCGGTCGCACGACGAAGCGCGTCAGCGCCGGCGTCAAGAACGGGGCCGGCCACATGCAGGTGTGGGGGCTCGCCCTCGGAGCCGAATCCGAGGTCGGCACCGCGACGCGCATCGTGTCGATCGCCACCTACGGCCGGAAGCCTGCACGAGGGGGGGACACGACGTTCAGCTTCAGTGCAGCCGAGATGTACTTCGAGTGCAGGGGCGACTGGCAGGGCAGGGACTGCAACGCGAACGAAGGCGCGATGTGGGACCTCCGCTGGCGCGCCCGGACCCGCACCGCGCGATTCCCGGGCGGACGCGCGGGGGCGATCCTGATGGCGGCGATCGGCACCGTCGTCCCGAGCTTCCTCGAGCGCGGGGGAGGCGATGCGCAGCGGAGCCGCCAGACGCAGCGCCTCGCGAGCCTCGGAACGCTCCTCCTCGAGGAAGCGGCGAAGGAGTGGTTCTCGGCATCCTTCCTGCAGAAGCTCCAGGCCGTGCGCGGTGTCGCCTCGATGCCCGGCCTGCGCCGGCCCGATCCGGCGCTCGTGAGCCGACTCGAGAACGTGTCGCGCGTCATCGCGCACTGAGATCCGAAGATGAAGAACCCTTCTCGAACGAAGCGGCGTCGTGCGTCCGCGCGCGGCGCGTCGATGGCCGAAGCCGTCGTCGCGCTCCCTGCCTTCGCGCTCCTCCTCGGAGGGCTCGGCTACCTGCACGAGCTCTACGAAGCGAAGATCGACGTGAACCAGAGCGTCCGCGCCGACGTGATGGCGCACTCGCTGAGCGGCTGCACGCTCGACATCCCGAAGGCCTTCAAGACCGACTCGAAGCCCCAGGCGCCGCCGCCCTCCGCCGTCACCGAGAGCCCCGAGCGCGTCGACGCGGAGGCGGCACAGCGGATGCAGTCGAAGAACGACGTGAGGATGGCCGACGTCTCGCACACGCAGGCGGGGGCATCGCGCACCGCCGGCGGCGCGTTCGGTCCGGCGAAGCTCGTCGAATCCGCGTCGAGCGCGCTCTGCAACGAGAAGCCTCGGAGCGCCGGTCTCACCGAGCTGGTGAGCTTCGGCATCCCGAGCTTCCTCCGCTGAGAACCCGAGGAGCACCGTGAGCCTGCGTCGTCTGAAGCCCTATCTGCGCCTGTCCGCGTTCGTGCTCGTCACCTGCGCGGCGCTCGGCTCCGCTGCCGTCGCGCGGGCGCGCTCCGACGTCGGCGACGCGATGCTCGCCTTCGGTCGCGAGGTCGCGCCGCTCGCGGGGGAGGGACGGATCCTCGAGCTGAACGGGCAGCCGCTCCGCGTCCAGGTCTCCTCGATCGACGGCGACATCGGGCCCGCCCTCGCGATCGCGGAGGACGCGTGCGTCGGCGACGCCGCCGACCTCGAAGCGGCGATCGCGCGTCTCTCCCCCGAAGCGCGCGCATCGGTCGAAGCGGCGTCGCGCGGCGGAAAGCTCGGCGTGCTCCACCGCGAGCGCGCCGGCGAGGGCGTCGTCGCCTGCTTCGCGCGCCGCGCCGACGAAGGCCGGACGCTCCTCGATCGCGTGAAGGCGCTCGGCGCCACCGGCGACCTCGCCGAGCTCGGACGGTTCCGCCTCGTCCACGCGCGGAGCGACCACGGCACCGCGACGCGCCTCTTCGCCCTCCAGGCCGAAGGCGCGCTCCCGCTCACGACGATGTTCCCGAGCCGCGGCGACGCCTCGGGCACGGACCACGACGCCGTGCCGCGGCCACCGGCGAGCCGTCGGCTCCTCAGCGCGCGCGTCGTCGGGACGACCTACGGCGCCTTCGTCTACGAGACGACCGACAGCGGCCGCGCGGCGCTCGCCGCGATCGGCGTCACGATGACGGCGCGCGGCTGGACCGAGGCCGAGCCCCCGCCCACGAAGGATCACGACGGCGTCCGCGGAAACCGCGCCGCCGCGCCTTCCGAGCTCGTACGCGGCTACGCCGGCCGCGGGCGCTTCGTCGTCGTCTCCGCCTCGCCCGGCGACGCGAGCGTCGTCACGATCGTGGAGCTCGGACAGAGCGGCACGGCCCCTGCAGCTCCCGCGGTCGGAGGTGCATCGTGAATCGCCGCGCATTCCTCGTCGGTCTCGTCCTCGCCGTCCTGACGACCCTGCTCGTCGCCATCTACCTGCGCCGCATCGAGAGCGAGACGTCGGGTGGGCCGCGCGTCCCCGTCGTCGTCGTCCTCAAGGACGTCGAGCCGGGGAAGATGATCACCGAGGAGATGCTCGGGATCCGCGAAGTGCCGCGCGCCTACGTCGAGACGCGCGCGGTGAAGGCGCAGGAGAAGAGCAAGATCCTCGGCGTTCGCACCGTCAACGCGCTCGCCCCGCAGCAGCAGCTGATGTGGACCGATCTCGCGGTCGCGAGCGAGAGCCGCGGGATCCAGGTGCCGGTCGGCTACCGCGGCGTCACGATCCGCCTCCCCGCCGACGACGCGAGCTCGGTCCTGATCAAGCCCGGTGACTTCGTCGACGTCTTCGCCGTCCACGGCAAGGAGACGCGCAAGAGCACGCTCCTCCTCCAGCGCGTGCTGGTCCTCGCCGTCGGGCAGGACACGACCGGAGAAGTCCGCGCCGACGGACGCCCCGCCGGCCGCTCGCCGGTCATCACCGCGAGCCTCAGCGTCCGGGACGCGCAGCTCCTCGCGCTCGCGAGCGACCGCGCCCGGATCGTCGTCGCGATGCGTCCCGAGTCGGACGGGACCGTGCTCGAGAACGTGCCCGACCTCCCGTCGAAGATCTTCGACGAGCCCGCGCCTGCACCGCGCCCGCTCGCGCCTTCCGTCGCGACACCGACGTTCGACCCGCGGAGGAACGGATGAAGCTCGCGGCGCTGAAGCAGGCGCTCGCGGCGGTCCCGCAGCGCGACCTCGTCCTCGCCGGCAGCCTCGCGGCGGCCGCCCTGACCGCGTTCGTCCTTGCGTACGCGACGGCGGCGAACCCGGAGAGCTTCGTGAACCGCTCGCTCGCGCGTTATGCGGCGTGGCTCGAGCGGAACATGCGCGCGCTCTTCGTGTTCGAGCGCGCCTCGCGCATCATCGGGCTCCAGGCGGCGGGGCTCGCGATCGTGCTCCTCGCCTGGGTCGCCCTCGAATTCAAGTATGCGGGCCTCTGCGCGGCGCTCGTCGTCGTCGGACCGCCGTTCTGGCTCGTGCGGATGCGTCGCCAGCGCGTCGCCGCGATCGAGGCGCAGCTCGCTGCATTCGTGCAGTCGCTCGCGAACGCGCTCCGGTCGACGCCGAGCGTCGGCGCGGCGCTCGCGACGCTGCCTCCGCTCGTCCCGCAGCCGCTCCGCGCCGAGCTCGAGCTCGCGCTGAAGCAGATGCGTGTCGGCAGCACGCTCGATCAGGCGCTCGTCGACATGGGCGGTCGGATCGGATCGAACCTGGTGAACACGGCGCTCTCGACGGTGCTCGTCGGCATCCGCGCCGGCGGCAACCTCCCCGCGACGCTCGAGACGAGCGCCGCGGCGCTCCGCGAGATGATGCGCCTCGAAGGCGTCGTCCGGATGAAGACTGCGAGCGGCAAGATGCAGCTCTGGGTCCTCGGCGCCTTCCCCGTCTTCTTCGTCGCCGTCGTCCAGAAGATGAAGCCCGGCTACTTCGAGCCGATGACGAACGGGGTCCTCGGCTGGGGGCTCTCCGTCATCGCGATCGTCCTCTGGCTCGCCGCCATCTTCGCCGGCCGCAGCATCATCCGCATCGACGTGTGAGGAGGAGCCCACCATGCATGTCGACCTCTCGTTCCTCCGGATCGGCGTCCTCGCCGGCGCCGCGACCGCCACGATGCTCACGTCGTACGCGGTGGCGTCCGCGCCTTCGCGGATCGCCTCCCGCCTCGGGATCCGCGGCATGCGCCGCCGGCGTGCGCTCGCCGACAAGGGCCTCTGGGCCGAGATCGAGCCGCTCGTCCGCTGGATGGGCGTCCGCATCGCGGGGCTCGTCTCGGAGTCGCTCCAGGCGAAGCTCGATCGGCAGCTGACGCTCGCGGGCGACTATCTCGGGATCGTCGCGTCCGAGTACATCGCGCTCGCCGTCCTCACCGCGTTCGGCGGTCTCGGCTTCGGCTTCGCCACGGCCGGCATCACCCGTGCAAGTGGGCTCGTGATCCTCGGGATCACGGCGTTCGCTGCCACGCTGCCGTTCATGAAGATCGTCGAGCTCGGACAGAAGCGGATCGGGGAAGTGAACCGCCGGCTGCCGTACGCCGTCGACGTCCTCGCGCTCGCGATGAGCGCCGGCCTCGACTTTCCCGCCGCCCTCCGCCAGTTCGTCGAGAAGTCCGGTGTGCCGGACGATCCCGTCGTCGAGGAGCTCACGCTGATGCTCCACGAGATCGGCCTCGGCAAGACGCGCGCGCAGGCGCTCGCTATGCTCGCCGACCGCGTCCCGGCCGAGTCCGCGATCGAGCTCGCCTCGACGGTGAAGCAGGCCGAGGAGCGCGGCAATCCGGTCGCCGACGTGCTCCTCACGCAGGCCCAGGTCTCGCGTCAGCGGCGCACGGTGCAGATCGAAGAGGCGGCTTCGAAGGCAGCGAACAAGCTCCTCCTCCCGCTCGCGCTCCTCTTCGGGTGCATCTTCATCCTCATGCTCGCACCCATCGTCATCAAGCTGATCGAAATCAAGGCGTTCTGAGAGGCCCCCATGTTGCTCACGTTCGAGATCAGGGACGATCGCGGTCGCTGCGAGGTCATCACCGCCGACGCCGAGCGCGTCCTCGTCGGGACCGGCGGACACTGCGACATCCGGCTGGCGATCGATCAGGGCGGCGTCGAGCACGCCGTCCTCGAGGCGACCGGCGATCTCGTCCGCGTCCGGTGCATCGACCCGCGGAAGCCCCTCCTCGTCGACGGCGCGCCCGTGAGCCACGGCGTCCTCCGGGCCGGCGCGATCCTCGCGATCGGCGGTGTGCGCATGCGCGTCACGTTCGGCGAGGGCACGCATGCAGGCGTCGGCCGCAAGGAGAAGCCGGGCTCGAAGAAGCGGCTCTGGATCATGAGCGCGGTGCTCGCGGCGACGACGGTGGGGATGGCTCTCGCGCCGAAGCCCGCCGCGGGGCACGCGGCTGGTCCGCCGGAGAACGCGCCCGACCTCTTCGCGCAGCGCGAGACGACGTGCAACCAGGCGAGCGCCGCGTCCGCCTTCGCCGTCGCGCGCGAGAGCCTCCGCAACGCGGACGCGCGGAGGCAGCGCTACACGTTCATCCCGCAGGAGGGCGTCGTCGCGGTCCAGCTCCTCCAGCGCGCGACGGTGTGCTTCGAGGCGGCCGGCGCGACGCGCGACGCCGCGACCGCGCGCGCAGAGGAGTCGGAGCTCCGCGAGCGCGTCGTCGCCGACTACGCGCTCCACCGGCTTCGGCTCGAGCACGCGATCGGCGTCGACGACGGACGCACGGCCCTGCGCGAGGTCCGGCTCCTCCGGTCCTACGTGCAGGGCACGGGCGGCGACTACGTGACGTGGCTCACCGACTTCGAGCGCATCGCCCAGATGCAGGGCGCGCGCTGAAGATCAGCGCGGATCGCCGAGCACGATGTTCGAGAGCGCGAGATCGAAGTCTTTCTGCGACTCCGGCGAAGCGATCCGCGACGAGACGCACGACGCGTTGCTGTTCACCGTGAGCGGCGCCGTGAGCGACATCGACTGGCTCGCCGACGAAGGCGTGAAGCTGATGATCTGGTTCGCGCCGTCTCGGATCGTGAGGCGGCCGCACGCGTTCCCGTTCGTGAAGTTCTGGTAGAAGCGCGCCGTGCCGGAGAGGCTCATCCGGACGCCGGGGATGTCGGCGCCGATCGTGCGGACGACGGTGTTGTTCGCCGCGTCGAACCTGCCGGTGAGCGACTGCGCGAGGATCGGGTTCGTGCGCGTCACCTCGAGGCGGACCTGGCGGAGGCGCACCGTCGTCTCGTTGCTGCCGTCGGTCTTCGCGACGAGCTTCACCGGGAGCGGCAGGCGCGCGAAGGCGATCTTGTCCTTCCCGATCGCGTAGGTCGCGCCGGTCGCGTCGACGAACCACGCCGTGTCGTAGGAGCCGCCTTCGCCGTCGAGCCAGCCCTCGACGGAGATGAAGCCTTCCCAGAGGCCACGTCCCCACTGCTCGAGCTCCGCGTTGTTCAAGTTGTGGCTCATCGCGAAGTCGCGATCCTGACCGACGACGTTTCCGCCGTTCGCCGGCGGCGGCGGCGGCGGGGGCGGCGGCGGCGGAACGTTGCAGACCTTGTTCGCGAGGACCTCGGCTTCGGTCACGACCTGCGTGTAGTTCGGGCTCCCGTTCTGACCGCGGCACACGACGTCGAAGCGGCCGTCCGAGCGACGGGTCATCGACACCACGTCGGTCACCGCCATCGACTCGGTCGTGCCGGTCGGCTCGGACGTCGTGTCGGCGGAGCAGCCCGCGACGACGGTGAGGAAGCCGAGGGCGGAGCAGGCGAGGAAGGAACGTGCAGCGGTCATGTCGATCTCCTGGGCGGGATGCGCGTTTCGGTGTTCGCGCCTGGATACGACGTCCCGCGTGGAGAACTTCCCTACTGATGCCTACATTCCTCAGACCCACAAAACGCCGCGAGCCCGCCCTGCGTCGGCTCCCCGGAGCGAGGGAGCAGCGCAGTGCGGGCACGAGGCGTGGTCGGTCACCTCCGCGAGGCTCGTGTGGAGAGGCACGAGCCGGAGCGCGAGGGCCGCGTCGACGGTCAGCGACCGCCGCCGCCGCCGCCGCCCCCGCCCGCGGCGCCGATCGCGCTCGCCGAGCTCTGGATCCCGTTCTTCACCGCATCGCCGAACTGCGTGAACGCCGCGATGCACGCGACGACGACGAGACCGGCGATCACGCACTTCTCCGCCATCTCCGAGCCGCGCTTGTCGCGGAGGAGGGAGCGATCCTTCCGCTCCGTCTTCGCCACGATCCCGTCCTCTACCTGCGCCTGCTCGATGATCGACTTGCTCATGTCCTCGTTTCCCTTCCGTCGGTCTCGCCGACGAGGAGGACATCAGCAGGCGACGTGCCACGCCTCGTTCACGTCGACGTCGCGTCGCGAGGTGGGGAAACGCCGTGATTCTCGCAGTCGCGTGCACCGATCCGCGGTCGTCTCGTGAAGGCGTTGCACACGACGTACATGCACAACGACGTGCACAACGGGTTCAGGGCGTGATCTTCGCCGCGAGCGCACGCGCGGCCGCCGAGACGCTCGTCGCGGCCGACGATCCGTGCACGCTGCCGCGCACCGCGTCGCTCGGCGAGACGAGCAGCTCGACCGTCGCCGCGCCGGCGAGGACGAGGCCGACGACGCCGACGACGGCGAGCACGCGCCGCGACGACGTCGTGGGCGCCGGCCGGTCCGAGCGCTTCGGACCCGTTGCGTCGCCCGTCGTGTGCGACGTCGCGAACTGGGCGGAGACGGACCCGTGCGGGTCCGACATCCGCTTCGACCGCGGGGGCGGCTTGCTCGGCGTGCGGGACGCCCCGACGTCTGCCGGCGTCGGCTCCGGCGTCGGCTCCGGGCCGCGCTCGCGCGCCGCCGGAACGCGGAGGCCCATCGTCGTCGGCGGCGGCGCGACGTTGAGCGCGTGCCCGAGCGAGGCGGCGAGCTCCCGGATCGAGAGGAAGCGCCGGTTCGGCGACTTCTCGAGGCACTTGAGGATGATCGCCTCGAGCTCCTTCGGGATGTCGGGCCGCCGCTCGCGCGGGGCGATCGGCGGGAGGGAGCAGACCGCGCCGCAGATGAGCGAGACCGTCGGCCCCGTGAACGGGAACGCGCCGGTGACGAGCGTGTAGAGCGTCGCGCCGACGCCCCAGACGTCGGTGTGCGGGCCGATCGCGCCGCTCGAGACCTGCTCCGGCGCCATGAAGTGGGGCGTCCCGAGCGTCATCCCCGCCATCGTCAGCTTGCCGGGGGCACGGCCGTCGCTCTCGTCCTCGTTCGGCATCGGCGCGCCGACCATCGGCTTCGCGATCCCGAAGTCGAGCACGCGGATCGAGCGCGTCCCGCTCGGGCGCCACGAGAGGAACAGGTTCCCCGGCTTCAAGTCCCGATGGACGATGCCCATGTCGTGGGCCTCGGCGAGGACGTCGATCGCCTCGAGCACGTACCGGACCGCCTCGCGGATCGGAAGCGGACCACGGCGCCGGAGCTCGGAGGAGAGATCGTTCCCCTCGAGGTACTCCATCATGATGAACGGCATCCCGTTCGCGTCGCCGACGTCGAGGATGCGCACGGCGTGCTCGCTCCGGAGCCGCGCCATCGCGAGCGCCTCACGCTTGAACCGCGCGATCGTCGCGTCCCCGAGCGCTTCGGGGAGGACGACCTTGATCGCCACCATCGTGCCGAGCTCGACGTGCTTGGCGGCGAGCACCTGGCCCATGCCGCCGCGCCCGAGCACTTCGGTGACGACGTACTTGCCCGCGATGCGGTCGCCGACGCCGACGCCGCTCTGGACCGGAGGCGCCGGCGTCTCCTCGACGACGACGGGCGGCGCGACCTCGGTCTTCGGCGGAACGCTCGCGCGCGGTCGCGGGACGGGCGGACGCACGCTCGGCGTCACCACCGGCGGCGCTTCGGGCGTCGCCGCGGAGCCCGGATCGACGACCGTGCCCATCGCGACGAGGTTCGTCGCCACGTCGACCTCGACGCCGATGGACGTCGGCGCGTCGACCGGGGGAGAGTCGAGGATCGTGGCCTCCTCGAGGTTCGGGGCGCGCTCGGACACGGGGGGCAGATGGTACCAGGACCGCGCCCCGCCACCAACGAACGCGGCGGCCCGGAGGCCGATTCAGGAGGCGTTCTTGCGACGCGCGGTCCCGTTTCCTCTCACGCGCGGCGCGGTCTCCAGCAGCTCGGCCAGGAACTGGCCGGTGAACGAGCGCGGCTCGCGGGCGACCTCCTCCGGTGTCCCGGTGCAGACGACCTCACCGCCCTTGCTCCCGCCTTCTGGGCCGAGGTCGATGATGTAGTCTGCACATTTCACGACGTCGAGGTTGTGCTCGATGACGAGCACCGTGTTGCCGACGTCGACGAGACGCTGGAGGACGGAGAGGAGCCGGCGGATGTCCTCGAAGTGGAGCCCCGTCGTCGGCTCGTCGAGGACGTAGAGCGTCCGACCGGTCTGCGTCTTGCCGAGCTCGCGGGAGAGCTTCACGCGCTGCGCTTCGCCGCCCGAGAGGGTCGGCGCGCTCTGGCCGATCTTCATGTAGCCGAGACCGACCGCGACGAGCGTGTCGAGGATCCGCTTCAGCGCCGGGAAGGCGGAGAAGAGCTCGACGCACTCCTCGACGCTCGTGTCGAGGACGTCGGCGATGTTCTTCCCCTTCCACCGGATCTCGAGCGTCGCGTCGTCGTAACGCTTGCCCTGGCAGACCTCGCACGGGACGCGCACGTCGGCGAGGAAGTGCATCTCGACCTTCACCTCGCCGTCGCCGCCGCACGCTTCGCAGCGTCCGCCCTTCACGTTGAAGGAGAAGCGGCCTGAGTCGTAGCCGCGTGCGCGCGCTTCGGGGAGCTGCGCGAAGACCTCGCGGATCAAGTCGAACGCCTTCGTGTACGTGCCCGGGTTCGAGCGCGGCGTGCGTCCGATCGGCTTCTGGTCGATCGCGATCACCTTGTCGATCGCGCCGATCCCCTTGATCGCCTTGTGGACGCCGACGGGTTCCTGGCTGTCGTGCAGCTTCGCCGCCAGGGCGGGGAGGAGGATCCCGTTCACGAGCGAGCTCTTGCCGGCGCCGCTCACGCCCGTCACGCAGGCGAGGACGCCGAGCGGGATCTGCACGTCGACGTTGCGGAGGTTGTGCTCGCGCGCGCCGACGACCTCGATCCACGCCTTCGGCTCGCGACGCGATGCCGGGACCTCGATTCGCTTGCGGCCGGAGAGGAAGGCGCCGGTGATGCTGTCGGGGACGTTCGCGAGCGTGTCGGGCGGTCCTTCCGCGACGACCTTTCCGCCGAGGTGGCCGGCGCCCGGTCCGAAGTCGACGACGTGATCGGCCGCGCGGATCGTCTCCTCGTCGTGCTCGACGACGAGCACGGTGTTGCCGAGATCGCGCAGGTGCCGGAGCGTCGCGACGAGGCGCGCGTTGTCGCGCGGGTGGAGCCCGATCGAAGGCTCGTCGAGCACGTACATGACGCCGGAGAGCTCGCTCCCGAGCTGGCTCGCGAGCCGGATCCGCTGCGCTTCGCCGCCGGAGAGGGTCGGGCCGCTCCGGTCGAGGGTGAGGTACTCGAGGCCGACGTCGAGGAGGAAGCGGAGCCGGCTGTCGATCTCGGTGAGCGCACCTTCCGCGATCCGCTTCTGCGCGGGACCGAGCGAGAGGGCGCGCACGTACTCGAGCGCACCGGCCACCGTCATCGACGTGAGCTCCGCGATGTTCTTGCTCCCGACGAGGACCGCGAGGCTCTCCGCGCGGAGGCGCTTGCCCGCGCACGCCTTGCACGGGCGGTCGCGGAAGAACTTCTTGTAGTGCTCACGCATCTGCTCGCTCGACGTCTCGCGGAAGAGACGTTCGAGCTGCGGGACGACGCCTTCGAACTTCGCGCGGAAGGTCCCGTGGCTGTCGGTGCCCTCTTTGCCCCAGGAGACCTTCAGCTTCTCCTCGCCGATCCCGAAGAGGAGCTTCTTCTTGTTCTCCTTCGGGATCGCCTTCCACGGTGTGTCGAGGCTCACCTTGCACGCCTTCGCGGCGGCCTCGGCGATGCGGAAGATCCAGCCCTCGCCGCGCGCCATCGCGCTCGCCCAGGGGACGATCGCGCCTTTCTTGATCGAGAGCGACGGGTCGACGACGACGAGGCTCGGGTCGACCTCGATTCGCGTGCCGAGGCCGTGGCAGTCGGCGCAGCTGCCGAGCGGGCTGTTGAACGAGAAGCTCTGGGGGGAGAGCTCCGGGTAGCTCCGCCCGCAGCACGCGCGGCTCGCGCTGAAGGGGATCCGCTTCTCCGCTTCGCTGCCGTGGATCACGGCGGCGACCATCTCGCCCTTGCCCTCGCGGAGCGCGTTCTCGACCGCCTCGGTGAGGCGCGAGGTGCTCGTCTGGCCGACGACGACGCGATCGACGACGAGGTCGATCGTGTGCTTCACGTGCTTCGCGAGCGTCGGCGGGTCGTCGAGCGTGTGGCTCTCGCCGTCGACTTCCATCCGGAGGAAACCGCGCGCCTTGAGGTCGTCGAAGAGATCGCGGAACTCGCCCTTCCGGTGGGTCACGAGGCGCGCGAGGATCCGCACCTTCGCCCCCTGCGGGAGCGCCGCGATCGCGCGTGCGACCTCCTGCGGGCTCTGGGCGCGCACTGGCTTGCCGCATTCGACGCAGCGCTGCTCGCCGACGCGGGCATAGAGCACGCGCAGGTAGTCGTAGACCTCGGTGATCGTCCCGACCGTCGAGCGCGGGTTCGATGCGGCGCTCTTCTGCTCGATCGCGATCGTCGGCGAGAGGCCGCGGATGCGCTCGACGTGCGGCCGTTCGAGCTGCCCGAGGAACTGCCGCGCGTACGCGCTCAGCGTCTCGAGATAGCGCCGCTGGCCCTCGGCGTAGAGCGTGTCGAACGCGAGGCTCGATTTCCCGGAGCCGCTCGGGCCGGTGAAGACGACGAGCGCCCGCTTCGGGATCGAGAGGAACGGGACATCGAGGTTGTGCTCACGTGCGCCGCGGACCTCGATGGCATCCGGCTCCTTCGCGCGACGGAGCGACACCGGTGCAGAGCCACGTCGCGACGAAGAGGAGGACGGGAGCGGCATGGGGGACAGGGCGAATAGCACAGCGCCGGACGTGCACCTCGGTGCCGCCGTGGATGCGCTTGTCAGATTGGCAGGCCGTTTCGAGGACGGACCCGTCCGGTGCCAGGATGGCTCGGACCGGCCCGGGTTCGATGCCGGACAGGCCGAATCCGCGCGCGCGTTTTCACCGCTCGGGCTTGGCACGCGCTATGCTCGGCGGCCAATTCCGCATGGTCTTTCGTCTTTCGCGCTTCGCGCCGGCGCTCGCGCTCGTGCTTCTCCTGCCACGGGTCGCGCTCGCGCAGAGCGTCACCATCTTCCAGGCCCAATCGCTCCCGCGCGTCGACGCGGAGGGCAATCAGCTGCAGAAGCGGCCGCTCACGCTGAACCCCGAAGGCGTGAGCTACCAGGACTGCCTCGACGACCAGCGGATCCGCTTCACGCTCTCGCTCTCCGGTTTCACCGCAAACGGCGCGCTCGAGGTGTGGGCCGGCCTCTCCGGGAACACGTGCGCCGATCAGGTCGCGCGCACCGGCGCGGCGCAGACGTGCTGGCAGGTCGCATCGGGGCTCCCGCTCCAGCTCCAGACGCAGGTCGACATCCCGGTTCGCACGATCATGAAGGGCGCGCGCGATCCGAAGGCGACGGACACGAGCGCCGCGATCTGCGGAGCCATCGATCTGACGAACATCAGCCTGAACTTCCACTACTACGCGCCCGGCCAGCTCGCGACGCCGGCCGTGAACCAGGCGGTGCCGATCAAGGTCGACACGATCGGACCTCCTCCCCTCTCCGGCGTGAAGGTGCTTCCCGGCGACACCCGGCTCCACGTGACCTGGACCGCGGTCGGGGAAGGCGGCGTGCAGGACCTGACCGGCGTGAGCGTCTACTGCGCGCCCGCGAGCGGCGCGACCGGAACGACGACGACCACCACCGTCTGCAACGAGGCGGGCACGACGACGACCGACGACGCGGGCGACGCGGGCGACGCGGAGGCGACGACCGACCTCGACGCCGGCTGCAAGCAGGTCACGTCGACCGACAACGCGTCGTGCTCGACGAGCGCCTTCCAGCGCACGAACGACGCGAGCACGGGCGACATCATCCCGGACAACGCCTTCGACGAGAAGTACCTCTGCGGCCGCTTGAGCGGCAACACCGGCGCCGGCGTCACCGCCGACACGGTCGCGGGCCAGCCGCTCGCGAACAACACGCAGTACGTCGTCGCGATCGCCGCGACCGACTCCTTCGGCAACCGCGGCTCGCTCTCGTCGGGCCTCTGCGAGACGCCGGAGCAGACCAACGACTTCTGGAACGCCTACAAGCAGTCGGGCGGCGGAGCCGGCGGCGGCTTCTGCTCGGCGACCGGCGGAGCGGGCGCGGCCGGCAGTGGCGCCGCGCTCGGCGTCGTCGCGCTCACGGCGGCTTCGATGATCCGGCGGAAGGCGCGTCGCGTGCGCAGCGGAGGACGGCGATGAGCGGGGTCGTGAAGAAGCTCCTCGTGACCGGTGTCGCGGCCTTCGCCCTCTCGCTCGTGCCGCGCGCGGCTCACGCGCAGGTAGCGGAGCTCTCGCAGGAGCAGCCGAAATCGTTCCGGTCGCCGCAGAACTTCGCCCTCGAGCTCCGCTTCGGCCCCTACAAGCCGAACATCGACGAGGAGGCGGGGCTGAAGTCGGGCGGCCCCGGTCCGTACCAGCGCGCCTTCGGGACGATGCCCCGCCTGATGGTCGCCGTCGAGTTCGACTGGCAGGCGCTCCGGATCCCGTACATCGGCTCGCTCGGGCCCGGGCTCGGCGTCGGCTACACGTCGATGGGCGCGACGGTCACGACCCTGAGCGGGCGCGAGTCCGGCGACGAGACGAGCCTCGAGATCTATCCGCTCTGGGGCGTCGGAGTCCTCCGCATCGACACGCTCTGGCGGAACCTCGGCATCCCGCTCGTGCCCTACGGCAAGTTCGGGATCGCCGCCGCGCCCTGGCGCGCGTCGAACTCGGGCGGGACCGCGTCGGCGAACAATGTCTCGGGCAAGGGCACGACGTGGGGGACCCAGCTCGCGGGCGGCCTGATGTTCGCGCTCGACGCGATCGATCCCGGTGCCGCTCGCAACATGGACAACATGCTCGGGATCAACGGCACCTACCTGTTCGCCGAGTTCTACTCGCTCGGCCTCAGCGGGATCGGCCAGGACAAGCCGCTCCTCGTCGGCGCGCAGTCGTGGACGGCGGGCTTCGCGTTCGAGATGTGAGGAGGACATGAGCGAGCAAGGCGCGTATCGCGGAGCATCGACGTCACCGAGCACCGTGCTCGTCACGACCGGCAACGAGGTCACCGGCCGCCGGATCGCCGCCTACCTCGGCGTCGTCCGTGGCGTCGTCGTCCGCTCCCCGTCGATCGGGCAGGGCCTCGTCGGCGCGTTCAAGTCGATCGGCGGCGGCAACATCGAAGAGTGGGCGACCGTCTGCGACGCCGCCCGGCAGGACGCCTACCTCCGCATGCTCGCGCATGCCGAAGCGCTCGGCGCGAACGCGATCATCGCGATGCGCTACGACGCGACCGAGTTCATGCAGGGCGCGACCGAAGTGCTCGCCTACGGCACCGCCGTCCGGCTCGAGAGCTAGACCGATCGCGGTAGCCTCTCTTGCCGACGCGTCATTCCGCCTTCCTCCGCCGCCTCGCCTTCCTCGGTGCTGCGCACGGTCCCAAGTGGCTCCTGAAGTACAGCCCGCCGGTCGTCGGTCTGACCGTCGCGGCGCTGTCGAACGAAGCGCGCACGGCGGTGAAGAGGAACCTCCATCGCGTCCGCGGTCCGGCGCCGGCGTGGCGTGACACGCTCGACACCGCGCGCACGTTCGCGACGTTCGCCGGCGCGTTCGCGGAGTCGCTCGCGGCGGGCTCGAAGAACGAGGAGCCGCTCGAGCCGGTGATCGAGGGCCGGGAGCACGTCGAGGCGCTCCTCGGCGGTCCGTTCCTGATCGGCACGATCCACAGCGGCGGCTGGGACGTGCTCGGCTCGCTCCTCACCGGAAGGCTCGCCCTCGACGTCGTCGTCGTGATGACGAAGGAGCCCGACCCGAAGGCGCGCGAGCTCCACGACGCCGCCCGCGCGAAGACCGGCGTCCGCCTCGTCCACGTCGGGACCGACGTCCTCGATGCCCTGCCGCTCCTCCACCAGCTCCGGCGCGGCGGCGTCGTCGCGATGCAGCTCGATCGCGTCCCGCCCGGCATGCGCTCGGTACCCGTGCGCCTCTTCGACGGCGAAGGCGCGATCCCGGAAGGACCGCTCCATCTCGCGCGGCTCACCGGCGCGCCGATCGTGCCGATCTTCTGCGCGCGTCAGGGCTTCCGTCGCTACCTCGTCCGGATCCACGAGCCGGTGCGCCTCGCGCGGGGAGCCGACCCGCGAGCGACGGCGGAGGCGGCGCAGCGGCTCGCCGACCACATCACGGCGTTCGTGCGCGAGTTCCCCGCGCAGTGGTTCAACTTCTAGGCGGCGAGGACCGTCGCGGGCCGATGCTCGGCGGCGGCGCGAGCGCGAGGACCGCGTCGACGAGGTCCTCGCTCGAGACCGGCTTCGCGACATGGACGTCGAAGCCTGCCTCGAGCGCACGACGCGCGTCCTCCGGGGTGGAGCTCGCCGAGAGGGCGATCGCACGCACCGCGTCACCGCTTCGTTCGCGGAGACGACGCACGAAGACGTCGCCGGTCATACCCGGCATCTGCAGGTCGCAGACGAGGACGTCGGGCATCTCGGACCGTTCGAGGAGCGCCATCGCTGCCTCGGCGCTCGCGGCCGCACGCACGTCTGCCCCAGCGCGCGCGAGGAGGTAGCTCACGAGCTCGAGGGTCTCCGGCTCGTCTTCCACGACGAGGATGCGGAGCCCGAGCAGGAGATCCGACGGCTCGCCGATCTCTGCGGTCATCCTCCGCCTCCCATGCAACCGACGCTCCAGCACGCGTGACGCAACAGCGCGATCCTGACGCTATGCGTAGGCCAGGTCCAGCGCGAACGTCACGCCGTCCTTCGTCGGCTCGAGCTCCACGCTGCCGCCGAGCTCGAGAGCCACGCGACGCACGATCGCGAGCCCGAGGCCGGTGCCGCGCGCCTGGGTCGTGAAGAACGGCTCGAAGATCCGCCCCCCGACGGCCGGCTCGATCGTCGGCCCTTCGTTGTAGACGCGGACGCGCGCGCGGTCGGCGCGCTCCTCGAGCGACACACGCACCGTCAGCCCCTGCGGGACGTGCTGGAACGCGTTCTGGAGCAGGTTGATCAGCGCGCGGCGGAGAAGCGTCGACGACCCGCGGACGGGGCGCGTCAGGCCATCGAGCTCGAGGACCACGCGCGGCGACTTCTCGACGTAGGCCGAGTCGTGGCGTGCGGCTTCGAACGCGGCGCGGACGAGCGGCGCGACGTCGATCGCCTCGAGCGCGGCGGTCTTCGGACCGGCGAAGTCGAGGAGATCCTGCACGAGCTGCTTCAAGCGCTCGGCCTCCTCGGTGAGCATCTCCATCAGGCGACCGCGCTCCTCCGCGTCCCCCGTCCGCGCGAGGAGTCCGAGCGCGTTGAACATGACGCCGATCGGGCTCCGGACCTCGTGAGCGAGGACGGCGGCCATCTCGCCGACCGCCGCGAGGCGCTCCTTCCGGACCAGCTCCGTCGAGAGGCGGAGGAGGCGCAGCGACGCGCCGAGCTGCGCGGCGAAGAGCTGCACGGCGACGAAGTCGTGGTCGGTGAGGTCCTTCCCGGTGACGGCGAGCACGTGCGAGATGCGGTCGCCTTCGCGGATCGGACACCACGCGCTGCGCGCGATCCGCGCTTCGATCATGCTGCGCGAGAGGTCCTTCGCCGCGGCGGTCGGTCCTTCGAGGAGGAGCGGCACGTTGTCGAGGAAGATCGGGTTGCCCGTGCGCATCACTTCGGCGAGCACGGGCGTCTTCTCGAGCGCCTGCTCCGCGCCGACGAGCGTCCGCCCGTAGGCGCCGACCGCGTTGCCGACCGGGGACAGGACACGGAGCACCGTCGAGCTGGTCGGCGTCATCTCGGTGAACGCCACGGTCCATCCGAGCGCGTCGAACACCGGTGCGCTCGCGTCGAGGAGGGCGTCGGGTCCTTCGAGGAGCGGCGGCTCGGACGAGAGGAGCGCGAGGTTGCCCATCAGGCGCTCGGCGCGCGTCTGGTCGGTGACGTCGCGCGCGGAGAGCACGCGCTCGCCGGTCGGGAGCGACGAGACGCGGACCTCCGCCATGAGCTCGTTGCCGTCGGACCGACGGAACCCGAAGCGGAACGAAGCCGGCAGCGGCCAGCCCGCGTCGCGCTGGCGGACGACGCGCGAGAACCGCTCGGCCTCGCCGTCGGTGAGCACATCGGCGAGAGCGCGGCCGTCGAGCCGCGGGTGACGGAGCCATGCCTCGGCCGGCGCATTGGCGAACACGATCGTCTCGCCCGAGACCACGAGCACCGCCTCGGGCAGCGCCGCGAGCAAGGCCCGCGTGTCGATCGATTCCTGGTCCTCGCCCATCACGCGCTCGACCCGTCTACGTAGTGCAGAACGTGCGTCAGGTCGAGGAAGCGCGGCGGCGTGCACGCGCGAGATGGACCCACGCGGGGCCGCGGAGGCCGCGCGCGAATGCAATCCGCCTGACCTTCGGACCGAAGCGGATCCCGAGCTCGGGGACGATCCAACCGCCGCGCTTGGGCGTTTCGCGAGCGAGGAGATCGAGCAGGGCAGGGCGATCGGTCGCAGAGGCGCCGTCGTGCTCTTCGCGGTCCTCCATGTAGACGACGAAGACGGCGACGTCGGGATCGAGCTCCTCGACGAACGCGAGCGTCCGCTCCGCCTCCTCGACCGTCTCGCCGGCGGCGCCGAGGACGAACGTGTGCGCGTCGGCGAGGCCGTGCCGCACGAAGGAGGCGCGCACGCGACGGACGTCCTCGAGCGAGAACGGCTTCGCGAGCTGCTCGAGGACGCGAGGCGTGCCCGAGTCGGTGCCGATCTCTGCGCCGACGCAGCCGGCACGGGCCATCGCCCCGACGAGCTCGTCGTCGAGCGACGCCGGCGTCACGTAGCAGACCCACGGGAGCGGAGAGCCACGCCGCACGAGCGCTTCGCACACCGCCATCGCGTGCGAGCGTGGCACGTTGAAGACGCTGTCGACGAAGAACACGGCCGAGACGCCGGGCGCGCGCGCCCGCGCCGCGACCTCTTCGGCGACGGCCTCCGGATCACGCATCCGGACCTTGCGTCCCTCGAGATCGGGATAGTCGCAGTAGGTGCAGTGGAAGGCGCATCCACGTTTCGTCTGGATGCCGTCGGTGCCCTCGCCGCCGGCGGTGACGTCGAAGTAGCGCGGATCGGCGAGGTCTCTGGCAGGAGAGGGGAGCGCGTCGAGCACCGCGGGAGGGACCGGCGGCACCGCCGTCGCAGGAGCGGTCCCTCTTCGCGTCGCGATCTGCACGAGGCGCCGGTCGACGATCGCGGAGCGAACGATCCGCGCTCCGGGCTCGCCGCGCGCGAGCGTCGCGAGCAGCGCCCGGAACGGCGCCTCGCCCTCACCGACGACGGCGTGGTCGGCCGCGAGGCGCTCGAGCAGATCGTGCGGACGGAGCGTGAGGGCCGAGCCCCCGAGGACGAGCGGCGCGCGCGTCGCGCTGCGGACCGTCTTCGCGACCTCCGCGTAGTACGCGAGGAGCGGCTCGCTCGAGCCGTAGGCGTTGTCGTGGAGGTTCCGGAGCCCGACGCCGACGACGTCGGGACGGAATGACGTGATCGCTTCGTGCAGCGTCGCGTGCGGCGCCGCTTCGAAGCAGAGATCGACGACGGAGACCTCGTGCGCATCCCGGATCGCCCCGGCGACCGAGAGCACCCCGATCGGCACGACCGGCGCCGGGAAGTGCTCGCGGTTCGCGCTGACGAGGAGCACCCGCACGCGGCGAGCTTAGCGCTACTCGTCCGCCCAGCGCACCGACCAGAGCCAGAGCGGCGTTCCGTCACGGGCCGCGGACTTCGCGAGCTCGAGGATGGCCTCGAGCGGGATCCGGAGCGGCGGAGGCGGGACCGGCGCGGGGACGCTCTCGTCCTTCTGCCACGCGGCGAGCGCTTTCTCGTGGCGGGCGCGCGCGGCGGCCTCGTCTTCTTCGAGCAGCCGCCGTGCGACGGTCGGCTCCGTCCACGCGAGTCGATCGCGGACGAGATCGCTCACACGCTCGATGACGTGCAGGTCGCCCGCGAGCGGTCCCCCACGCGAGAAGTCGGCGAACACGAGCACGTGCTCGCCGGTGGACTCGTCGACCTCGGGGAGCCCGAGCGCGTCGCACACGCGCACGAGCGAAGGCGCGGTGAAGCGCACGAACGGCAGCGACTCGAGCCGCACGAAGTCGACGCTCGGCTGCGCGTCCTTCTCCGGCTCCGGCAGGGGATGCTCCTTCCGCCAGATCCCGGAGGGCGCGAGCTTCGAGGACCACCCCGGCAGGGCGAGACGGAGCTCCTCCTCGCGCGCGGCGAGCAAGGTCGACAGGGGATGGCCTCGCCCGAAGGGCGGCTGCTGGCGAGCTCGGATCGCGTTCACGCCAGGCAGCTAGCACCAGGCGCGTGGCGCGACAGGGTGATCCGTGGGGGGTGATCTCGTCAGCGGCTGCGGCGGAGCACGACGCACGCCGTGATGCCGCCGATGCCGAGCATCAGCTTCACGCCGTGCTCGCCCTCGATCGGCGTCTCCTTCGTGACGATCGCCTCGCGACGCGGCGCGCGCGGATGGAGCGTCTCCGGCGTGAGGCCGGTCGGGAGCGCAGCGCCGCGGGCGAGGCCGAGCGCGAGCGCCGTGAGCTCCCATCCGCCCGCGTTCGCCATCCCGTGCCCCAGCTGACCCTTCCGCGCGGTGATGCGCGTCTTCGGGCCGACGTAGTCCTCGACGAGCGCGAGCTCGTTGAGGTCGCCCGAGGTGCCGGTCGCGTGGAGGTCCATGATCGCGACGTCGTTCGCGGTGATCCCCGCCTCGGCGTAGGCGCGCGTGATCGCGCGCTTCGGCCCCGACTTCGACGGCGTGATGATGTGCTCGGCGTCGGACGAGAGCGCGACCGCCTCGACGTACGCGATCGCGCGGAGCAGGTGCGACTCGCAGTAGTCGGCGTCGCCGATGATCCACGTGCAGGCGCCGCCGGAGAGGTGGGTGCCGCGCATCGACGTGAACGGCTGGTTCACTTCGCCGGTGCCCGGCATCACGCGCGCCTGGTGGAACGCGCCGGCGAGGGCGGCGTCCGGGCGCGGGTCGGTCGTGCCGACGATCGCGAGCTTCGCCTCGCCGGCGAGGATCGCGGTCCGCCCGCACTCGAGCGCGACGCCGAACGTCGAGCACGCGCCGACGGGAGCCCAGGCCGCGCCGTGGACGCCGAGGATCATCGTGATCTGCGCCGCGGGCGCGTTCTGGATGTTCCAGATGAGGTCCGGGCTCACCGTCGTCCACGGCGGCGGCGGACAGCCGACCTCGTCGAGCAGCGCGCGATGCGCGCGCGTGCGCTTCCGGATGGCGGCGAGGTGGGCCTTCTCCTGGTCCTCCTCGTCCGCGTCGAGCTTCTCGATCGCGGAGAAGCGCGCGAGGAACGACGCGAGCTCCTCGGAGCGCGCGGCCCAGTACGCATCCCACTTCGCGACCGCCTCGTGGCGCTCTTCCGTGTCGACCGGCAGCGTCGTCGGATCGATCGGAGGCCCCTCGCCGGCGGGGACGGTGCCCTCGACCTGGAAGCGGCGGAGCGCGCCGTTGTGCGCGGGCTGCGCCCAGTGGTGGTTCCAGATCCGCGTCGCGCGTTCGAGTGTCGCGTTCGCCTTGTAGCTCTCGACGAGGTCGCCGACGCCCGAGCCGATGTAGACGTGACACGCGTCGTCCGCCTCGCGCACGACCGCCTCGAGGCCGGGCTGCGTGCCGAGCGCCTGGATCGTCGCGCCGACGGCGAACTGGACGTTGTCGCCCATCTTCTGGCGGAGGCGCGCGACGTACGGCTCGCCGTGACGCTCGGCGAGCCAGGGCACGTAGGTGTCGAAGCTGAAGTCGGGATCCCCGACCGCGAAGAGGCCCTGATCGAGGCCGCGGCGCTTGCTCGTGGCGACGGCCGAGCGGCCGGAGAGGAGCAGCGCTTCGAGCGCGGCGATGTCCTTGGCTCCGGGCGCGACCACGCCCCAGCCGTAGATACCGATGCGTCTGCGAGATACGGGGGTGCTCATCGGGAAATCAGCGGGCTCCGGACCCGGATTCCACTAGCCTTCCGCTGGGAAGGTGACAAGCCCGCGCCCCTCGCCAGCGCGAGAAAAGGCGCCCTGGCGGTGCCGTCCGGGCCTTCTGGCCGGCAGGTGCGAAGCGGGACGCGCACCTCGACAGCAGCGATTTCGCGATGCGCGGTCGAGGCGATCAGCCGTTGCGCGCGGCGACGTGCTCGCGGAAGGACGTGGCGAGGTCGGCCCACCACATCCCTTTGTCACGGAGGAACGCCGCTCCCGTCGCGCCATGGCGCACGGGGTGATCGCTTCGGATCTTCGACCAGCCGCTGTGGCGGACGGTGACGCGCGTGCGCTCGCCCTCTGGACCGGAGGGCGCGAACGCGACCTCGACGAGCGTGGACTCGTCCTTCGCGAAGTTCGTCGCGCGCCAGGTGAACGCAAGCCGCGAAGGCGGCTCCCACGCGGTCACCTCGCCGACCTCGATCGTGCGCGGCGAGCCGGCGCGATCGAACGACTCGTAGAGGCGGCCGCCGAGGCGAGGCTCGAACCACAGCTTGCCGCGCGTCTTGCCCGCCATCCGGAAGCGAGGGCCGGTGCGCCACCACGCGTCGATCTCGAGGGTGAACACCTCGAACGCGAGCGGCGCCGGCGCTTCGACGAGCACCGTGACGACGGCCGCGTCGTCCGCGGCGCTCATTTTCGGCCTCGTCGCGCCCGCGCTTCGACGTGATGCTTGAACGCGTCGAGCTCGAGGGTCCAGAACGCCTCGACCTCCTCGACCCACTTCCGGAGGCCCGCGAAGGGCGGGCGCCGGAGACGGTAGACGCGCTCGCGCGCGTCGGCGCCGCCGTGCTCTTCCTCGACGAGGCCCGACGTGCGGAGCACGCGGAGGTGACGGCTCATCGCGGGACGCGAGGTGTCGAGCTCGTCGGCGAGATCGCTCGCGCGACGCGGCTGCTCGCGGAGGAGATCGACGACGCGGCGTCTGGTCGGATCGGAGAGCGCGAAGAGCGTGTCGTCGATCGCGTTCACGGCTTCTTGGCTTCGGCGAGGCGCTGGGCGAACCACCAGCGATGACCTTCGAGGTCCTCGCACTGGTAGCTCCGATCGGTCCAGTACTCCTCGCCGTAGTCGGTCGTCGTCGGCTCCTTCAGGATCTTCGCGCCGGCCTTCCGTGCGCGCGCGCAGTGCGCCTCGACGTCGTCGACGTAGCCGAAGAGCGACTGCGTGTTGGCCCGGCCGAGCCCCTGCGGGCTCTTGTCCCCGTCACGCTTCGGGTCGGAGACCATCACGACCGCGTCGCCGTAGACGAGCTCGGAGTGCTCGACGCGACCACCTTCGCCCTGCACCTTCATGCGCACTTCGAAGCCGAACGCTTCGCAGAGCCAGTCGATCGCCCGGTTCGCGTCGTCGTAGTACACCGCGCTCGAGATGCGCGGCCAGCCAGTCGGCGGTGCTTTCATCGGGGCCTCCAGAGTGGTTGTCGTTATCGTAAATAGTTAACTGAAAACGAAATCATGTCAACCCCGCGATGCGCGAGTCGCAGGTTGATCGCGCGCCCCGGCCGGTGTACCTCCTCTTCCGTCACTCACGCGCCTGTAGCTCAGCTGGATAGAGCAGCGGCCTTCGAAGCCGCGGGTCGGGGGTTCGAATCCCTCCGGGCGTGCCACTGTCAGCGCGGCGCCGATGGCGCCGCGTGACCTGGCGTCGGTCTCCTGTCTTTCCTGGACACGTCCACTTCGCTCGGACTCGCAGGCTCGTCCGGCTCCGTGGACGTCTCCAGGAAAGGAGCGAATCCCTCCGGGCGTGCCACTGCCAGCGCGGCGCCGATGGCGCCGCGTGACCTGGCGTCGGTCTCCTGTCTTTCCTGGACACGTCCACTTCGTTCGGACTCGCAGGCTCGTCCGGCTCCGTGGACGTCTCCAGGAAAGGAGCGAATCCCTCCGGGCGTGCCACTGCCACCGCGGCGCCGATGGCGCCGCGTGACGACGCGTCGTCTCCTGTCTTTCCTGGACACGCTCGCCACGAAGAGCGGGCCCATCGCCAGCGCCGTCGGATGAGGACCACCTGAGCCGTCGGCCAGATCGACGGCGGATCATCCGGATGGCGTTCTGGCAATCGACGCGCCGCCACGCAGCCTCGTGCCGAGTCGATGTCGCCGATCGCGGAGCAAGCGACCGCGTGTTTCGCGTAACCTCGTGAGGTGCGAACTTCACGTCTCGTATTGCAGTGGTTCATCATCGCGTGTGCCGGGTGCGGTGCCGCGCTGCCGGTTTCCGCAGTGCCCGACCCTACCTGCGGCGAGGGCTGGAGCATGCAGAACGGACTCTGCGTGAAGGACGAGACGGCGGACGACGAGTCGTGCCCACGCGGGCTACCGAGCGCGACGACCGCGACTGCCTCGCCCGGGAGCTCCGGCACAGCGAGCGCGGCGGCCCACGAGTCTCCGCTGGCAACCGCCCTCTCGGACCGCAAGGCATGCCCGAGGCTCGAGTCCACCGCCGACCTGTTCAGGACGGCCATCGGCGCCGGAGTGCCCGAATTCAACGCCGGGCGCCACGGCGAGTGCCGACGGATTTACGCCGAGGCCGCGATGGCAGCGCTCAACGGCCTGTCGGCACATGACGGTTGCGAGAAGCTCGCGGCGGGCCTGCTCGCCGAGATCCAGGCCTCCGTTCCGCTGAACGACACGGACGGGGCCTGGCGCCTTCGCAAGGCGTTCGATGCCGTCATCGCAGCGAGCCGCTGACGGACGCGCACGCGCCGCGGCGCGGACCTCTGCTCTGCCTCGAGGGGCGCCGCCTCCGGGCGCCACGAACGCCTACTGCCTGGTCCCGCCGACGTTGCTCGGTGCGTCGGGTCTGCGCTTGCACTCCTCGCGCGGGTTGGTGCAGCGGAACTGCGCCTCGCAGACGTGGTCGACCCTGTCCGTCCAGGTCATCTTACCCGCGACGACTGTCGGCACGCGCTTGCGCTCTTCGCGACACTCCCTGGAGATGACGGTGTAGGCCGCACTCTTCGTCACGATGCACATCCGCTGGAGCGCGCTGTCCAACGTCTTCTCGGCCGTCTCGCGGGAAGACGTGCGAAGCCCGCGAGCCGTGCCGCTGACCTCGTGCTCTGTGCACTCGAACGGCGACGGCCGCGTCGGCGGGGTTTCGGGGGCGGAGCCCACGGCGGCGGCGCAGACGAGGACGGAGGCGAAGGCGGTGGCGACCCACTTGGCGAACCACTCGGCGGCCCGACTTCGATCGAGCCCGGCGACCAGGGCTTTGCCGGGCCGGCCACGGAACCTCGAGCCGGAGCGCTCTCGCCGGAAGACGATGGCGTCTGCACCGGTGACTCGGCTGCCGCTCCGTTCGTCCGCTCGCGAACACCGTCGTGGTCGACCGCCTGCATCGACGGCTGCGCCGATGGATCGACGTTGATTCCAGCCCGCTCCGCGAAATGCCGGAAGTTGGCGGCGTTGTTCGCTTCAGCCTCCGCCTTCCACCGGGCGGACGCTTCGCGATCTGCGCGCCCGGCCGCGAGGAAAGCACGATGCTGATCTCGGCGGTTCTCCATGTGGGCGTGCCACTGGGCGAGGACGTCACGGAGCGTGACGCCCGACTCCGATTTCACCTCGAAGCGCGCGCCGCGGCAGCGCAGCACCGTGGCGATCTTCCGTGCGGCGTCCTCGTTGTACTCCTCGGCCATGCGCGCCCGCACGAGAGTCGAGACTTCGGCGTCGGTCTCGATTGGAAGCGCGTCGAGACGGTCCACACTCGCGCCGTGACGAAGAAGCACGTGCACGAGCGACACGTTGGCGGAGAGGACGGCCTGCGAGAGCACGCCATCCTCGATGAGGGCCTTGGCGCGTTCCTCACCGTGCTTCGCACGAACTGCCCGCAAGAACGCGTCGGCTACGGCGGCGCCGTCCGGGTTCTCGGCTCCGAGCGGGCGCTCGGGCTCGAACGCGTTCGCGAGTTTCACGAGAGGGTTGCGAGGGCCGCTGACCACCTCTGCTCCGCTCGACACGAAGAGCGCGGTCCGCTCGGCGTCGTGGTGGAGCATCGTGTACTCGAGCAGGCGCGAGAACCCGCATGTCGCGTTCACGTCGGCTCCATGCGCGAGGAGGACGCGCGCCGCAGCCGTCCTCGCCGCGCAGACGACGGGGAACTCCTCGCAGTTGCCGTGGACGTTCGCGCCCTTCTCCACCAGCATCTCGGTGATCCGCGCGTCACCGCGCTTCGCGGCCTCGCAGAGCGGCGTCGTCTGCTCGTGCACCTCGTTGGGATCGGCGCCGCCGGCGAGCAGCTTGGCAACTGCGGCCTCGTCGCGATGACGGCTCGCGGAAACGAGCGTGGCGCATCCGCTGGTGGTGGCAAGGAGCGCGAGGGAGAAGGCGAGGGAGGTTCGCGGATGGGGCAAGGGGGCTCTGTCTGAGGAGCGTCGCCGTCCCCGAATCCTGCGCATCGGCGCCGAGCCGGGCAGGCGAGAGGCAGCTTTCGATCATCGGGGAAGGCGCCTGTGCACGCAAGGCTGCCGGCGCTCGGTGGTCGCGAAATCGCGTTCGCGCACCGTGTGAGCTCGCGCAACAAATGGGGCCACGACGCACAGCGCAACCGTTC
This sequence comes from Polyangiaceae bacterium, assembly GCA_039809485.1. Lineage (GTDB taxonomy): Bacteria > Myxococcota_A > Polyangia > Polyangiales > Polyangiaceae > Labilithrix. The sequence continues at coordinate 36,731 of JBDHVE010000012.1, forward strand.
CGCGATCGCGCCTCGCGTCGGTCTTCTCGCGATCACGCGCTCGCCCGGAGCAGCGCCTCCGTGCACGGGAGCACGACGTCGCGGAGGACGCGCCGGCGTACGGCTTCGGCCGTCGCCGGCGCGAGGAGGCCCGTCGTCTCGTCGAGGGCGGGCGGGGCTTCGATCGCGGCCGACGCGGTGATCGCTTCGCTCTCCACGCGCGCGAGCTCGTCGGCGAGCCGACGACGCAACGGCTCTCCGCCCTCACGGAGCGCCCAAGCGAGGATCCGGTACGACAGCTCGGCGTGACGCATCTCGTCCTCCGCGATCGTCTCGATCGCGGCGGCGAGCTCCGGCGGCCCCGCGCGCCGCGCGGCCTCCGCGACCGAGAGCGCAGCCACCGTCTCGTTCACGCACCCGTCGCGAAAGCATGCGACGGCGAGCTCCTCGAGCGAGGTCGCCGGCGCCACCGCGCCGATCGCGAGCGATCCGGGACCGACGGCGGATCCGCCGAACGCCGAGGCGATCCCGTAACACTGCTGCGCGTGACGGATCTCGTCGCGCGCGGCGACGTGGGCTTCGTCGATCAGGTCGGCCGGTGCACCGCACGCCATGAGGTCGAGGGACAGCCGCGCGAACGCGGCGACGGACGCGTGCTCGAACGCGGCCTCGCGCGCCCACGCGGCCGCGGCGTGGGCGCAGGTCTCCGGCGACCATCGGCCGGCGAGGTCGATCGCGCGGCTCCAGTCGGTGCGCGTGCGACTCGGCGCGACCACGAATCCGCCGGCATCCCGGAGCGGACGACCGCCCGGGCTCGGCTGCTGGCAGCCGTCTTTGGTCTGGAACGTGTTCGGCGGACACGCGCGCTTCGACGCCACCGCGTAGCAGCACTCGCTGTCCGTCTCGCGCGAGAAGGGCGCGTCGTCGAACGGATCGATCGTTCCCTCGGGGAAGACGTGGCGCGTGCGGAGCGCGGCGGGGCAGCGCTTCGCCGGCGTCGCGGGGAACTTGGTCCCGACCGGCGTGGGCACGCAGAGCTCGTACTCGCGCGTTCCCGCCGGCAGCGCGGCGCGCGGCTTCGCGAGGGCTTGGAGCGGATTGCAGCGCTGGTAGCAGCAGCGCGGGGACTCGGGCTGGTAGCTGCCCTCGTACTTGTACTTCGCCGTCGCTGCCGCGTCGAAGCGGAAGGACGCGAGCAGCTCGTCGTGCGAGTGGACCTTCCAGCCGTCGAGGACGTGATCGGTCTGGAGGTCCCACAGCCCGAGCCCGTTCGCGGTGCAGTGCTCGTACGGAGCGGGGAGCGATCCGCCTGCGCCCGCGTAGTCGGTCGAGACCAGCCCGCAGACGCGCTCGTCGATCTCGTCGAGCGCGCATCGTCCCCCCGGCGCCGACGCGTCCGTTGTCGCGGTGGACGCCACCGAAGCGTCCACCGCTCCGACGGCGCGGACCGGGACTGTCGTCACCGGCGCCGTCGAAGGCGGCACGACCGGCTCGGGTGCGGGACTGCACGCCGGAGCGAGCGGAAGCCCGAGGGCGAGGGTGAGGCGAAGGCGGAACGCGGCGGTGCTCATGAGAGTGGTCTCGACTTCTACGCTAACGCGTGACAGACGAAGTACGATCCGTCCTCGTTCATGCGACGCGCCTTCTTGCTCCTGTCACTCTCCTCGATCGGGGCGGCAAGCTGCACCCCGCCGTCACGCGTCTTCGAGCCGGTCGTCATCGGGATGCGGCGCGGCGAGCAGGATGCGGTCGATCCGGCCGACAGCGTCGAAGCCGGCACGCGGAAAGATCTCGCGGCGAGCGTCGCGATCGGCTCGGGCGTCGGGTGGGTCCAGGCGACCTGGACGGTGTGGCCGGAGAAGGGCCCGCCGCGGGTCGTGAAGAGCATGATGTTCGACACGACGGCACCAAGGACGCTCTTCGCCGGCCTCGAGGGGGACACCGAGGGCGGGTGGAAGCTCGGGACGATCACCTGTGACTTCAAGACGGGCAGCGGCCAGACGGCGGCCGGCACGATCCGCGTCGTCGCGAAGCGCTGATCCCAGCACTCCCGTGCCTATTGGCACTGACACGCGTTGTCGGTGGCTCCGCTCGAGCGAAAGGGCTTTCCGGGCTTCCCGGTGGCTTTGCACATCTCGGTACAGGCCGCGGCGGTGACCGTGCCGGCTCCGGTGCAGAAGCAGTTCGTCTCGTTCGGCTGCGCGTCGAGACGGGAGGAGGTGAACCCCGTGCCCTTGCACATCGAGTCGCACGACGCGGCGGGATCGCTGCTGCTCGCCTCGTCGTCGCTGCAAGCCTGGGCGCCGAGCGCCGTCGCGGTCGCGAGAATGGTCGTGATCGCCACATGACGAACGCGGCGGAGCCGCGCGAGCAAGGGTTTCATGTAAAAAACTATCGCAGTGCCTGGCCTCGACGTCCAGAATCGTGCGACGTCGCGCCTAGGCCTCGTTCCGGCGCACGTCGGAGCGGCGCGCTTCCGAAGGCGTCGACCCGCACCAGCGCCGGAACGCGACCGCGAAGGCGGTCGCGGTCTGGTAGCCGACGGCGGCGGCGACTTCTCCGACGGAGGCCTCGCTCGTGCGGAGCAGATGGTGAGCGTGCTGCATCCGCGCGTTCGTCAGGTAGTCCATCGGCGAGCGACCGGTCCAGCGCGCGAAGCGGTCGTGGAACGCGGACTTCGACCGTCCCACGCGGCGCGCCAACGTCGCCACCGTCCACGGGCGCGCGAGATCCGCGTGGAGGAGAGCGAGCGCGAGCGTGACGGCGTCGTCGCCGCCGGCGAGATCGCTCGCGCTCCGCGTGAGGAGCTCCTGGAGCACGACGCCGAAGAGTGTCTCGGTCATCCCCACCGAAGCGTCGAGATCGTGGCGACCGCATTCGAGGAGCGCGCTGAGGGCGCGCGCGATGTGAGACGTCCAGGCGAGGCTTGCATGGCGCGGAAGGACGACGAGGTCGGGCATCGCGCCGAGGAGGTGGCGGGCGTTCGCGCTTCCGACGCGGAAGCAGAACGTGTCGAGCCGCGCCGCGTGCCCGCCGCCGCCGACGCCCTCCATGTCCACCCCACGCGCGCCGCCGTGCTCGGCGAAGAGCTCGGCGATCGGAGGCGTTCGCACGTCGGGTCGGCTCGCGAGACGATGCGCGCTTCCGCGCGGCAGGAGGGCGACGCTGCCCGCGACGAGCTCGGTCGGGCGTTCGTCCGGTCGCGTCCGGATCCACGCGGATCCCTCCGCGACGACGTAGAGCCCCGGCTCGTTCGTCGCCGGGAGCGCCGCGCCCCACGGCGCGGTCAGCACGAGCTGCGAAGCATGCGGCGCTGCGAGGTCGAGGCGACGCAGCGCACCGGGGACCCCTACCGCGCTCATCCGGAGATCCTCGAACGTCTCCTGGAGGACCGCAACTGTGCACGGTCGGGCGCGTGCGGCACCTTTCGTGCGTGGAGGGAACCATGCTCGAAGGAAAAGTCGTGCTCGTCACGGGCGGATCGTCGGGAATCGGGCGCGCCGTCGTCGAGGTGCTCGCGCGGCGCGGTGCGACGCTGGTCGTCGCGTCGAGGCACGAAGGAGGGGACGACGTCGTCGCCCTCGCAGAAAGCCACGGCGCGCGCTGCGTCCACGTGAAGGCCGACGTCTCGGTCGAGGCGGACGTCGAGCGTCTGGTCGCGACCGCGATCGACACCTACGGGCGCATCGACGCCGCGTTCAACAACGCGTCACCCGGCGGTGGGATCCTGAAGCCGCTCGCCGATTTCACGACCGAGGACTTCGACACCACGATGGCGACCAACCTCCGCAGCGTGTGGCTCTGCATGCGCGCGGAGATCCGGGCCATGCTCGCGCGCGCGCCGACTGGCGGAGCGATCGTCAACACCGCCTCGGTGAACGGCCTCGGCGCCGCGCCGTTCGGCGCGCTCTACTCCGCGGCGAAGGCAGGCGTCATCGCGCTCAGCAAGGCCGCCGCCCTCGACTACGCGGGCGCGGGCATCCGCTGCAACGCGTTCGTGCCCGGCGTCTTCCGGACGCCCATGTTGGAGGGCGTCTTCCGCGCCGCGGCGGGAGGTGACCTCGAAGGTGCGAAGCAGATCGAGGAGCAATACAGAGCGCGGATTCCCCTCGGTCGGATCGGACGACCCGAGGAGGCCGCGGAGGCAGTCGCCTGGCTCTTGTCCGACGCCGCCTCCTTCGTCACCGGGGCGAGCTTCATCGTCGACGGCGGGATGACGAGCTTCGCGCGCTGAAGAAGCGGCTGTAAGGATCGGCTCCTGCACGCGTCTCCAGGGAAGACGAGACGCCGCGGCGGCGCGGGCTCCTGGAGGCAGGGACATGGATGTCGACGAGAAAGGACGCGCTTACTGGGATCGCCACGCCGAGGACTACGACCGATCCATGCGGCTGCTCGGCGGTCCGATTCCGCGCATGGTCGAGCTCGCCGCGGACGCCGTGCGCGGCTCACGACGTGTGCTCGAGGTCGCCGCCGGGACCGGGCTCGTCACACCCTCGCTCGCGCGCGCGGCGCGCGAGGTCATCGCGACCGACTACGCCGCGGCGATGGTCACGGCGCTCGCTTCGCGCGTGGAGGCCGAAGGGCTCACGAACGTCCGCTGCGAGCAGGCCGACGTGTACGCGCTCCGCTTCGAGCCGCACTCCTTCCAGGCGGTCGTCGCTGCGAACGTGCTTCATCTCGTGCCCGATCTGGACCGCGCGCTCGCGGAGCTCGTTCGCATGCTGGAGCCGGGCGGTCGCCTGGTCGTGCCGACCTACTGCCACGACGAGACGATCGGCTCGCGCGCAGTGTCGCGCCTCCTCGCCCTCACGGGGTTTCCCGGTCGCCGGCGGTTCAGCGTCCAGCAGCTTCGCGCGGCGGTGGAAGCGTCCGGCGTGCAGGTGACGCGCGTGGAGACGCTGCCCGGGCTCATCCCGATTGGATATGTGGAAGGCGCCGCTCCGCGCTGAAGCGAGAGCTCACGCGCTCGTCGCTCGTTCGATCGAGATCGTCTGGAGCGCGCCGGTGCCGTGCGCCTCGCGCTGCGCGAGCGCTTCTTCGTGCTGGGTCCACCATCCTCGCGCGTCGTCCTCGGTCCAGCGCTCGATCGCGCACGCTTCGAGCCGGCGCCGCAGCTCGGCGGCGCTCTCCGGGCGGTCTTCGGGCTTCTTCGCGAGACAGGCGAGGACGAGCGCTTCGAGCTCGGCGGGGACGGCGACGCCGCGCGCGGACAGCGGGCGCGGCGTCTCGTGCAGGTGCTGGCTGCAGATCGCGACGAGCGACGTCCCGTCGAAGACGTCGGTCCCGGCGAGCAGGTAGTAGGCGACGGCGCCGAGCGAATAGATGTCCGTCCGCGCATCGGCCGACTCCGGATCGACGATCGACTCGGGCGCCATGTACTGCGGTGTGCCGGTGATGACGTTGGCACCGGTCAGCTTCGCGTCTCCCTCGACCCGGAGCTCCTTCACGAGGCCGAAGTCGAGCAGCTTCACGACGTCGTGCTCTCCGCCCTGCATGCAGAGCATGATGTTGGCGGGCTTGATGTCGCGATGGATCAGGCCGATCGCGTGTGCTTCGCCGAGCGCTCCGCACGCCATCTCGAGGATCCGGACCACTCTGCTCGCCGGCTGCGCCCCGTCGATCTCGACGATCCGCTGGAGCGTCGCGCCTTCGAGGAGCTCCATCGCGTAATAGAAGACGCCGTCGTGGGTGCGGCCGTAGTCGAAGATCGTGATCGTGTTGGGGTGGGTGAGGCGCGCGGTCAACTGGACCTCGCGCTCGAAGCGAAGGAGCCCGCTCGCGCCGGCCGCGTCGGACCTCATCAGCTTGAGCGCCGAAGGGCGCCGCATCATGCCGTGGCGCGCTCGGTAGACCTCGCCCATTCCTCCTTCGCCGATCTTCTCTTCCAGCACGTACTGCCCGAGCCGGCGCGCTTCGCGCACCTCGGCGCGGAGGCCGTAGATGACCCACGAGATGACGGCGCACGTGATGATGCCGAAGCCCCAGAGCATCGCGCTCGTCCCCGGGAGCCACGGATAGGCGCCTGCGTCCTGCGCGCGGAGGGCGAGGTGGCCGTCCGCGGTCGGGACGAGGGCCGTGCACGCGACGAGGGGGACGCCCGCCGCCGCCGTCACGAGCATCGTGTAGCGAGGTGACGAAGGAACGAGCGCGGCGCGGACGGCGAGCCACATCGCGTAGCCGGCGACGTGGAGGAGCGTGACGTACGCGTCGGTCATCAACGTCCCCTCGGAGGTCACGAGGGAATGCTCGCGGGCGAACTCCGCGATCACGAAGCGTCCGAGCACGGCGCCCGCGGTGAGATTGGCGACGAGCCCGGCGAGCTCGAGGGTGCGGGAGAACCGGATCGAGCGCTGGCCCCGCGCAGACAGCCACCAGAACGCTCCGGTCTGGGCGGTCTGGCCGAGGCTGAAGACGAGCTCGATGCCGCCGGGTTTCACGACGGCGCCGAGCGCACCGAGGGTCGTGCTGAGGAGGGTGATGAAGAACATCACCTTCCAGAAGAGGGCGACGCGGTCCTGCAGGAGCGCGCGCCCCTCCTCGGTGTCCTCGCTGATCGGCGTCGGCCCCGCGCTCGCCATCCGACCACTATCGACGGTCGCCGCTCGAATCGCCAGCGAGGAGCGAAGGCTCTCACTGGTAAGCTCTCGACGAGGGGAAGCGGACCGATGGACCTCCATCAGCTCAGGACGTTCGTCGCGGTGGCGCACGAAGGCAGCATCACGCGCGCGTCGGAGCGCCTTCACCTGAGCCAGCCCGCCGTCAGCGCGCACATCAAGGCGATCGAGGACGCCTTCGATCTCGAGCTGTTCGCGCGGACCGCGCGCGGAATGACGCTGACCGCCGAGGGAGAGCGCCTCCTCGCGAAGGCGGAGCTCGCGCTCGGCGCCCACCGCGCGCTGATGGACGAGGCGATGCGGATCAAGGGACATCTCGAGGGAAGGCTCCGCCTCGGCGCGGCGAGCAACTCGGGAAACGAGGCCATCGGCAGGCTCCTCACCACGTTCTCCGAGCGCTGCCCGGACGTCGAAGTCACGCTCGAGCACGGAAGGTCGTCGGACGTGCTCACCGGGATCCGGAACGGCACGTTCGATGCCGGCTTCTACAACGAAGGCGGGGAGCCCGATCCGGTGCTCCAGACGATCGAAGTGTCGCGTTTCAAGACGTTCGTGGTCGCCGCGCCGTCCCTCGGCCTCGCGACCGAGCCGCTCGACTGGCGAAGGCTCGCCGACCTGCCGTGGATCTACCCGACGACGAGCGCGTGCTGCGGGCGGACGGCCGAGGAGCTCTTCGCGCAGCACCACATCCGTCCGAAGCGGATCGTGAGCGTCGATCGCGAGAGCGTCACGCGGAGCCTGATCGCGGGCGGGCTCGGGATCGGCCTCTTGCACGCCGACACGGCGGAGGAGGCGCGTGCGCGTGGCGAGGTCGAGGTCGTGGCCGAGGCCGCCACGCTCGTCCGCGTGCTCTACGCCTTCCTCGCGAGCCGCGCCGGAGATCCGATCCTCGCCGCCGCGGCCGCGATCGTCCGCGGTGGCGCGAGCGCAGCGACGTCCCTCACGACCTCGCCACGGCGGACCGGACGGCGAGCGCGAGCGCGATGAGGAGCGAGGCGACCGCCCCGACCGCGCCGGCCGCGAAGGCGGCGCCGTTGCCGAACCACGAGACGACGACGCCGAGGAGGGGAATCCCGAGCCCCATCGTCGCGTCGAAGCACGCGGTGTAGGCGCCGAGGGCGACACCGCGATTCTGCGGCGGCACGCGTTGCATCGCTTCGACGCCGAACGAGGGGAACGCGAGCGAGAACCCGGCACCGGTGAGGGCGGCCGCGGCGACCGCGATCGCACCCGACGGCGCGAGCCAGATCCCGAGCTGGCCTCCGAGCGCCACCGCGGCCGACGTCGCCGCGACGCGCGCGCCACCGAAGCGATCCGGCATCCCGCCGAACAAGACACGCGCCAGCACGAACGCCGCGCCGAAGGCCGTCATCGCGAGCGGCGCGTACGCCCACGCGCGTTCGCGGAAGAGGAGCGTCGAGAACGCGGCGATCGCGCCGAAGCCGAGCGCGCAGAGCGACAGCCCGGCCCCGGGGAGCACGATGAGCCCGAGGAGACGGCGGAACGGCAGCCGGACGCCGCCCGTGGGCTTCACCGACGGGACGAGGAGCGCGGCCGCGACGCCGGCGAGCGGTGCGAGCGCCGCCGCGATCGACATGCCGACGAACCCTGCCTGCGCGTCGAGCGCCGATCCGAGCGGCGCGCCGACGGCAAGCGCGCCGTACATGGCGATGCCGACCCAGGCCATGACGAGACCGGTGCGCTCGCGCCCCGCGAGCGCGACGCCGGCGGCGAGCGCGCCCGTGATGACGAGGCTCTCGCCGAAGCCGAGCAGACCGCGCCCGACGAGGAGCACGACGAGGCTCGCCGACGCGTTCGGGACGAGCGCGGAGAGGGCATAGGACACGCCGGCGAGCACGGAGACGAGGAGGCCGACGAGCACCGTGCTGCGCGGTCCTTTCTGGTCGGAGCGCGTGCCGGCCGCGTGACGGGTCAGCAAGGTCGCCCACGACTGCGCCCCGATCGCGATCCCGACGGCGAACGATCCGAACCCGAGCGCTCCGTGGACGCGGACGGGCAGGATCGAGAGCGGAAGGCCCATCGCGAGGAACTCGAGGAAGACGAGGACGCAGATCGGGGCGAGCGCTCTCCAGATCGGTGTGGCGGAGGCGCCGCTCACGACGGCGGCCGCCGGTGCGTGCGTGGTCATTTTCCCACCGGCAGGAGCGAGCTCGTCGCGAGCGCGCTGAGATAGAGGCCGACGCCGTAGACGCCGTGCGTGACGAGGCTCTTCACCGAGTTGAAGACGGGCGTAGGGGTCTTCGACGAGAAGATCCCGGCCCCGAGCGCAGGCTGGAGGACGAGCAGCGGCGCGACGACGGTGACGACGCCGATGAAGAGCGCCGGAAGCAGCGACGGCGATCGCGCCCACTCGAGCCCGAAGGTCGCGAGCAGGAGCGCGGCGAACGAGATCCCGATCGTGTAGTGCGCGGACCACCCGAGGAGCAGCTCGCCCTTGACCGGCGCCGCCTTCGCGATGCTCTCGTGGACGAACCGGCCTTCGGGGAGGTGCCCGAGCCAGCGCCCGAGCAGCGCGAAGTCGAGAGAGCGGACTCCGAACTGCCGGAGCAGAAGGGCCCAGAGGTCCATCACCATCGTCGCGCCGACGCCGAGCGCGGCGGTCCGCAGCGCGAGCTCGATTCTCGTGTCCATGACGAGCACCGTCCTTCCTCACCGAGTCCTTCTCGGTGGTGGACAACGTGCTTCCTCGTGCGCCGTCGGACCAATCGTTTGTCCGGAGGGGACCCCTCCGAGAAACGGAGGTCAGGCGATCCCGCCGAGCACTACAGCGAGACGCAGCTCCCGTTCACGCACGCCTTCGTGGCCGGGCACGCGATCTCGTTCACCCACTGCCCGTCGGTCCCGCAGTGGCGCGGCGTCGTCGAGCTCGCGCACGAGCGCTGGTTCGGAGCGCAGACGCCGGTGCACGTCGAGCCGACGCAGGTCTGGTTCACGCACGCGCTCCCGGAGAAGACGCCGTTCGTGCAGGTCTGCGCCGCGTTCTGGTAGCAGCGCGTCTGTCCCGGCGCGCACTCACCCGTGCACTGACCCGTCGGGAACGCGCCGAGGCACGTCTGGTTCGTGCAGGGCGTCGGCGTGTTCCAGGCCCCGCACGCGCCGCACGTCTGGACGGCGTTCCCCGAGCACTGCGTCTGCCCCGGCGCGCAGTCACCCTGGCATGCCTTCGCGTTCGCGTTGCCGCAGCACGTCTTGTTCGTGCAGTCCGTGGGATCGGCCCACGTTCCGGCATCGCACCCCATCAGGCCGTTGCCGGAGCACTCCGACTGCCCGACCGAGCACGAGCCGGTGCACTTGCCGTTCACGCACGTCGAGCTCACGCATCCCGATGGCGTGCCCCACTGGCCGCTCGCCTCGCAGGTCTCCACCGCGTTGCCGGAGCAGCGCACCTTCCCCGGCGCGCACACGCCCTGGCAGAAGCCGTTGACGCATGCCTGATCGGTGCAGGGGCTCGTCTCGCTGCACGCCGCCTTGCTCGCATCGGTGCCCGGCCCGGGGTCCGTCGAACCGCCGTCGTTGCCGCTGCTCGACCCATCGGTCGGTGTCTCGATGCCGCCGTCGTCCTGCGACAGCGGGCGTTCGCGTCTTCGCCGAGGCAGTGGAGAGAGGCGGATGCTCCCGCCGTGACGAGAAGAAGGGCAGCGAGGCGTCGCATCGCGCGAGTGCTGTCACGGCTGCCGCGCTCGGTCAATCGCGAACACGTACGTCGCGGCGCATTCGCCCTCGTCACCTGCTACCGATGACGCGCCGGAACGGCGCTACGTTCGACCGATGATCTCCGTGCGCCGCGCGGCGAAGCCGCTGCTCGATCTCTCCGGTTGGGCCTTCGAGGACGGCGTGCCCGCCGAACGGAAGTACGTCTGCGTGGCGGCGCCCCACACGAGCAACTGGGATGGGCTGTTGCTCGTCGCCCTCGCCCAGAGCGTCGGCCTCGAGATGTCGTGGATGATCAAGAGCGAGTGGGTTCGCGGACCGATGGGCGTCGTGCTGCGGCCGCTCGGGGCGGTGGGGATCGACCGGAGCGCGCGCCACGACGTCGTGAAGCAGATGATCGAGGCGTTCGCGAAGACCGACGACCTCGTGCTCACCATCCCGCCCGAGGGGACGCGCAAGCGTACCGAGTACTGGCGGTCGGGCTTCTATCACATCGCGCGCGGCGCCCACGTGCCGGTGGTGCCCGGTTACCTGGACTATGCACGCAAACGGGGCGGGCTCGGTCCTCCGATCTGGATGACGGGCGACGTGCGCGCCGACATGGACAAGATCCGCGCGTTCTACGCCGAGAAGGCGCCCGTCGCCGCTGTCCCTTCGCAGTTCGGCCCGATCCGGCTACGTGAGGAGGATGGGCCGCGCGCGTAGCTTTCGAGCGCGTCCGCCGTCGCAGCACTCAGACTTCCGACAGACGCGCGAGATTCGCGAGCCCCGCGCGGGCGCTCGCGGCGTAGCGCCTGCCCGCCTCCTGGACGCGCGGATCGTCACGACGCTGGCGGATCCCGCGCGCGACGTTCAGGCGCGTCGTCTCGAGCCACTCGGCGATGTCCGGCTCCTTTGACCAGAGGTAGTCCGCCTTCATCCCGATCAGCGTCCCGCGGAGCCAGTCGAGCGGCACGTTCGGCTGCCGGTTCGGCGGGCAGAGCCGGTTCTTCTCGGCGACGGCGTCGCGCGTCGCCTCGACGTAGGCGACGAGCGCCGAGGCGAACGGTAGGAGCCCCACGCGGATCGACTGGAGCGTGATCCGATCCGGCGCGAAGATCGGGACCTCGGGCGCGGAGCCGAGGCCCGCGGCGGCGCAGTGGACGTGGAGGTGGCGTGGGCTCGTCGGGATCGTGCCGCCGTCGAGGACGATCCGATCGCGCTGGATCCGACGCACCTTCCCGAGCCGCACCACGTCGTCGATCCGTCGGAGCTGCTCGACCTCGGCAGTGCTCAAGGTCGGGCCGCGGAACATCGTCGGTGTCACGCGCTCGTCGATCCGGAGCAGCTGCTTCGCCGCCTCGAGCCGCGCGAAGAGGTCCTCGACGGAAGACGCGGCCGCCGCCGCCTCGACCTGGAGGGCGAGCCCCTCGAAGAAGGTGCCGACGAGCTCACCGCCCTGGAGGTAGGTGCGGTTGTAGAACCAGGCCTCGCGCGGCTTGATCCATCGGATCTGCTCCGGTGAGACGCCGTTCTCGAGGAGCCACGTGCACGCGTCGAGCGCGGTCTTGCCGGCACCGATGACGACGTACCCCTCTGGCTCCTCCGTCAGCGTCGCGAGCGCGCCGACGGGGACGCAGCGCGCCCCGGGCGCGATCTCGAACGGCGGCGGCGAGCTCGCGGGGAAGGCGCCCTCGAGGTAGCGCGCGTCGACGAGCTTCTTCCGGACCTTCACCTCGTACGTGTCGCCGGCGACGCGCGACACGAAGCGGTGCTCGCCGACGTAGCTCGACATCGGGAAGTAGCGGACCTGCCCCGTCGGCAAGAGCCGCTGTTGCATCACCGTGTCGTAGTAGCCGCAGATCTCGGCCGCACCGGCGCGGTGGTACATGCCCGCGTTCGAACCGTACCGGTCGATCGTCTCGGGACCGAGCGGCAGCGAGCTCACGCCGTAGAACGAGGAGGGCTGGTGGAGCCGGACGAACGGGTAGGCCTCGAGCCAGTGCCCGCCAGGGGCGTGACGTCGATCGACCATGACGACGTCGGCGCGCGAGGCGCTGACGAGCGAATCGACGAACGCCATCCCGGCGGCGCCGGCTCCGACCACGAGGTAGTCCGTTTCGAGCGTGCGGGTCGCCATCGTCCCCCTCCCGCCGCCAATGGAAGGCTCCCGTCGCCGCGGGTCAAGGCGGGGACATGCCGCGGCTCGGGACGAGGGTGACCGCCGTGTAGCATCGCGGTCATGACGACCGACGATGTGAAGCTGCAGTGCCTCCGCGACGTGTGCGCCGCGTTCGATCGACACGACCTCGACGCCATCATGGAGCACTTCGTGGACGACTGCGTCTTCGAATGGCCGCGCGGTCCCGAGCCGTACGGCCATCGTGTGATCGGAAGAGAGGCTGTTCGACGAGCGTTCGCCGACCGCTTCGCGGGGATACCCGACATCCGCTACACGAACGACAGTCACTTCGTCGCCGGCGATCGCGGCGCCTCGGAATGGCTGCTCACGGGGAGTCCCGCCGGCGGCGGCGAGCGCATCGAGGTACGAGGCTGCGATCTGTGGACGTTCCGCGGAACGAAGCTCGCGGTGAAATGCTCGTTCTGGAAGATCCGAACGCCTCGCTGACCCGCGCTCACGAGGACACCTGACGACGGTGCTCCACCATCTGGTAGCCGGCGATCCCGGCTGAAGAAGACGCGCGCGCTGCTCGCGTACCTCGAGACGGCGGCGCGGCGCTTCCGCGGCGAGACCCGCTCTACCAGGACGTCTTCCTCTACCACTGGAAGGAAGAGGCCCAGCACGCGGTGATGGACGAGATCGAGCTCCGTCGGTGCGACGCGACGCTCGATGCCGCCGAGCGCGACGCGGCGGTGAGCGACTTCATCGACCTCGTCGTCGCGGTCGACGGGATCCTGCGGGCGCAGGCAGGTACCGACGCCCGCTACTTCGCGACGGTGACCGGTCGGGTCTCGCCCGACGAGTACGCTGCCGTGCACGACCACGTCCTCCGCGCGTACCGCTGGCAGTACATCTTCTCCGGCGCGGAGAACCCGCGCTTCTTGGACGTGCTGATCAGCCTCGTGACGAAGGAGCAGGCCGAGCGGATCATGCACGCGCTGGCGACGCTCCGCTGAGGCGGGGCTCGCGACGACGTGCTCGCGCCGCTCGGTCACACGGTCGCCTCTCTCCTCCCGAGCGGCGCGACCTCGGCGGGCGTCTTTCCGGTGACCTGCTCCGATGGCACGGGGCTGAGCCAACGGTAGAGGACGCCGCCGAGCGCCCCTCCGACCAGCGGGGCGGCCCAGAACAGCCAGAGCTGCTCGAGCGCCCACCCGCCCACGAACAGCGCCGGACCGGTGCTGCGCGCCGGGTTGACGGACGTGTTGGTGACCGGGATGGAGACGAGGTGGATCAGCGTCAGCGCGAATCCGATCGCGAGCGGGGCGAAGCCGACCGGCGCCTTTCCGTGTGTCGCGCCCATGATCACGAAGAGGAACGCCGCCGTCATGACGACCTCGACGAGCAGCGCCGCGCCGATGCCGTACTGGCCGGGAGAGTGCGCGCCGTACCCGTTCGCGGCGAAGCCCGCGCTCACGTCGAACCCCGGAGCGTCGCTCGCGATCGCGAAGAGCACGGCCGAGGCGATCACCGCACCGCCGACCTGCGCAATCACGTAGGGCGCGACCGAGCGCGCCGGAAAGCGGCCCCCGCACCACAGACCGACGGTGACTGCCGGATTGAGGTGACAGCCCGACACGTGGCCGATCGCGTACGCCATCGTCACCACGCTGAGACCGAACGCCACGGCGACGCCGTGGAGCCCGATCCCGAGCCCAGGGAAGCTCGCGGCGAGGACGGCCGCCCCGCACCCCGTGAACGTGAGCCAGAACGTGCCGATCGCCTCGGCGATGAACTTCTTCGTTTCCATGAGCCCCTCCCTCGAGTCCTTCGGGTCGATGCCGGAGGCGGCATTGCGGATGCCACCGTGCGCGCGCTCAGCCTTTCGTCGACCGCTTCACGATCTGCGGCCGCTTGGGCAACGGGGCGCGGGGCACGGGCGCGTCCCGCTTCGCCGGCGGGATGCTCTTCTTCTTCGCCGCCGCCGGCGCGCGGGACGACGGCCGTTCGCGGTCGGACGAAGGACGCGCACTCGCGGTCGGCGTGGCTTTCGGCTCAGCCGGAGGCTTCGTCTCGCGCTGGCCGACGCCGCTCGAGTAGGCGCCGAGGTCCCAACCGAAGTCGAGCTCGGCCTCTTCGTCGACCACGACCGGGCGGAGCGGCTGGAGGCGGATCTGCGCGAGGATCGCGGCTTCGCCTCGTCGCGATCGGTCCTCGGCGTCGTCGAGCGGCGGGAGGGAACGACGGAGCTTCGCCGGGAGCGATCGACGAAGGCTCGCCTCGGAGATCGCGAACGACGGCGGTGCGATCGTGCCGACGACGTCGGCCCCGCACTGGAGGACGAGCGCCCCCTTGCTGTTGATGCGGCTCGTCAGCGGGAAGACGAGCTCGGGGCTCTCGCGGATCGCGCGCATGATCTCGTCGATCGGGACCTCGAGGTAGAGCCGCGGGAAGAGCAGCTCGCGAATGCCGACGCCGAGGTCGATCGCGACGAGGATGCAGGTCTGATCGCCGCCTTCGGCGACGATCTCCACCGTGAGCCCGCCGTCGAGCCAATCGCACTCGGTCGACGCCATCCGCGCGAGCGGGATCAGGATCTTCGCGGCGCCCTGCTTCGGCCGCGCGACCTTGGCGAGGTGCTCGAGGAGCGTGCGCATCGCGGGAGAGGACGCGAGCGCGCGCGTGACCTGCTCGGGGGTGAGATCGACGCAGCGCTTCGGCAGATCGTCGTGCGCCGGCACGAGACGAGGATACCAGAGGCTCACCCCGCGCGGGCGGCGGCGACGACGCACTCCCTGAACCAGCGGTGCGCCGGGTCCGCTTCGTACGTCGTGCTGTAGCCGATCCGGAACGTCGAAGGCGGCATCGCGAACGGCACCGGCCGCGTGACGAGGCCGAGCCGGCGCGCGAGGCGGGACGCGAAGTCGGACGGCATCGTCACGACGAGGTCGGTCTCCGCGACGACGGCCGCCGCCGCGGCGAAGTGGGGCATCCGGAGCACGACGCGTCGCGTGAGGCCGAGCGGCTCGAGCGCGGCGTCGACCGAACCCCCCGGCAGCCCACGCGGCGTGACGAGGACGTGGTCGAGCGCGGCGTAGCCCTTCGGCGTGAGCCGCGACCGCAGCGCGGGATGGCCGCGCCGGAGGAGCACCGCCATCGGCACGTCGACGACCTTCTCGACGAGGATCCCCGAGAGCGCCCGGAGCGACGCCCCGTACGCGACGTCGATCTCGCGCGCCTGGAGCGCGCGATCGACCTCGTCGCCGAGGAAGCGCGTCACGAGGTTCACCCCCGGGGCTTCGCGGCGGAGCCGCGGCACGAGCTTCGGGAGGAGCACGATCTCCGCGTAGTCCGTCCCGCCGAGCACGAAGGTCCGCTCCAGGGTCGCGACGTCGAACGCCCCGCCGCCGCCCTCGACGATCGCGCGCGCACCTTCGAGGAGCTTCTGGAGCGGCGCTTCGAGCCTCTCCGCGACGGCGGTCGGCCGGAGCGTCGTCCCGACGCGGACGAAGAGCGGGTCGGAGAGCGTCGCCCGCAGGCGCGCGAGCGCATGGCTCACCGCCGATTGCGTCCTGCCGAGCCGCGCCGCCGCCTTCGTCGTGCTCCGCGCCCGGAGGAGCTCGTCGAGGACCACGAGCAGGTTCAGATCCACCGCCGCGAGAGGATGAGCGCGATTCATGAAGGGTATGCGTACTATGAATTGGCTTCTGGGGCGCTCCGAGCGCATCCTCGTCTCGTCCGGACAGCACCGGACGCAAACCAGCGAGACAGGAGACGAACGATGAGCAAGGTGGCGGTCCTCGGGTCGGGGCAGGTCGGTCAGGTCCTCGCGGACGGGTTCCTCCGTCACGGGCACGAGGTGATGCGCGGCAGCCGCGACCCGGGGAAGCTCGCGGACTGGCGCGAGAAGACGAAGGGTGCGAAGACGGGCACGTTCGCGGAAGCGGCCGCGTGGGCCGACATCGTGGTCCTCGCGGTGAAGGGCGGCGCGGCGGAATCCGCGATCGAGCAGGCCGGCCTCGCGAACCTCGCGGGCAAGACCGTGATCGACGCGACGAACCCGATCGCGGACGCCCCGCCGACGAACTGCGTCATCGCGTTCTTCACCGGCCCGAACGACTCGCTGATGGAGCGCCTCCAGAAGAAGGCGCCCGAGGCGCGCTTCGTGAAGGCGTTCTCCTGCGTCGGCAACGCGTTCATGGTGAACCCGAGCTTCCCGGGCGGCCCGCCGACGATGTTCATCTGCGGCAACGACAAGGCCGCGAAAGCGGAGGTGAAGACCGTCCTCGATCAGTTCGGCTGGGACACCGCCGACATGGGCGCGGTCGAGGCCGCCCGTGCGATCGAGCCACTCTGCATCCTCTGGTGCATCCCGGGCCTCTCCGGCGGGAGCTGGACGCACGCGTTCAAGCTTCTCCGGATGTGACCCGCTCGGCAGGCGCACATGACCGTACGTCGGTGTGCCGGCGTCGAGACGTCGATGGGATGTCGCTCGCCCGCGAACCGGCCTAGAGCAAAAGCTCTATACGGCCAGGAGACGGGGGATGAACGACGTGACGAAGGCGGGACGCGCGGTTCTGTTGTCGCTCTGCGCGGCGGTCGCCGCCTGCGGAGCGAGCGGACGCGAGGGCGGCGGAGACACGACGGGAGGACCCGCGAGCACGCCGCCGGGCGGTGATCCGGCGACGACGCCGCCCGGCTCGGGTTGAACCAGGTGCCGGCCTACTGGCTCGCGGCGATCGTGAGCGGCGAGCCCTCCTACGAGCTGAAGGCCCAGGGCTACTGGACCGCCGGTAAGCTCGAGGAGTCGAAGAACCCGATCCAATACAACGACGGGATCACGGACTGGAGCGGCGTGAACCTCCGCTTCACCGGCGCGCTCCTCCAGGCGCTCCTCGCCTCGGAGAAGAACCTCGGCGGCGACGCGGTCGCGACGACGAAGGCGAGCATCGATCGCAACCATGAGATCCTGGAGCGGCAGCGGCTCCTCGTCTGGCACATGATCCACGCCGCGTTCGGCTCCGGCGCGAAGACGTCGCCGTTCGTCGACGACATGCGCTGGCGCTTCCGCGAGATGCCGTACCCGAAGCTCGCGTTCGATGTCGACCACCGCCTCGAGGCGGACTTCTGCATGTCGCCGTACCCGAACGTGCCTTGGAAGAACGACTGGACCACGAGCGACCGCACGAACACGCTGAACCAGTACCCGGTCTTCGAGCTGCCGGTCGACGTGAACTACTTCAAGCAGCACCCGATCTACGCGGCGAGCGGCGGCGTCGAGTCGCCCGGCGTCGAGTACCTCCACGCGTACTGGTTCGCGCGCGCGCAGGGCCTGCTCACCGAGAACGACTGAGGCTCACGGCTTCCGGCAGTAGCCCTGGTTGTTGCACTGCCCGCCGAACGGCGCGACGCAGACCTGGACCGCATTCGCCTGGGTGCACTTCAGGGAGCAGTAGCTCTCCTTGTTGCCCTTGAAGCAGACGTTGCTCTCGCAGTCGGCGTCCGCCGTGCAGGCCTCGGCGGCCTTCTTCTTCGCGCTCGATGCGTCCGTGCCCGCGTCGGAGGGCGGCGGCGTGGTCGCGCTCGAGGACGTGGCCGTCGTCGCCGGCGTATTGCTCGCGCCGGAGCCGTCGCCGGCCCCGGTGTGCGCGCCCTTCGGCGCCTCCGTCGTTCCGTCCGACGGCGCGCCGTCGTCGCTGCTGCACGCGGCGTTCGCGAGGAGGAGGAACGACGCGGCGACCAGACTGCGCGAGAGCTGCATGGCCGCTCGGTCAGCATCTTCCGTTCCGTCGCGCGCTCGGGCGCTTCCGTGGGATCTCGCCGGTCCGATCCAGAGGCCTCGCGCCCGCAGCTGGTGAGTCTGGACCGCAGCAAGCGCGATGGACGCGGCGTCGTCCAGCGGCCGAGCGTCACGCCGTCTGCCTGGAAGTTTCCGCCGTGCACGGAGGACGACCCGCAAACCTTGCGACGATTGGCGTCCCACGCGTGAGGGTTTCGTGGAACGAGATGGTCAGCGCGCTGACCGGCACACGGGGTGCACACCGGAGCGACCATGCGTGCTCCTGCCCTCGCGCTTGCCGCGCTCGCGATCGTCGCGACGACGGCCTGCTCGCGCCGCTCCCCGACGACCGAGGAGCCTGCGAAGCGTACGGCGCCGGTTTCCGTCGCCGCGCCGGCCGCGGCCGAGCCGGGCTCGGGCACGCTCGATCCGAACGACCCGCGCCACGGCACGCGCAAGCTGAAGAACCTCGACGCGCCGGTGTTCGTCGACGGCGTCCAGGTCGCCGTCCTCCGCTACGGCGACCTCCCTTCCATCCCGCGCGAGATGCTCGAAGGCGGCACGCCTTCGTTCCGCCTCTACGACTACCTGAAGGGGATCGGCGTCGCGCCCGAGGCGGTGCGCTCGGTCCACCTTCACGGCAACAACGACCGGATCGGGAGCGTCGAGGGCCGCGAGCTCACCGGCCAGAAGAGCCGCTTCACGTTCACGTTCTCCTCCCAGACGACGGGCACGCCGACCCAGAAGTGGGACACCGGCGGGCTCGCGAACGAGTTCGTCGTCCACGAGATCCGGAAGATGAGCGTCTTCGTGAAGAAGGCGCCGGCCGGGATCCATCCGCAGCTCCGCTGCCATCTCGACGCGAGCGGCGCGTGCACGAAGGACGTGCCCTACGCCGAAGGTGACGCCGCGAAGGGCACGCGCGTCGTGCTCGACGGCCGCATGGTCGGCTTCGTGAAGCGCCGCCGGATCGGCGACGACCTCGCGCTCGGGAAGACCGAGAGCGGCGACACGACCTTCGGCGTCGCCAAGCTCGCGCGCTCGTTCGGCGTCCCGGCGGACGGGCTCGAGGCCGTCGAGCTCGTCGCGGGGGACGACGTCGTCGCGCGCGCGACCCCCGAGCAGTGGGCGCGCGTCGCAGACGCGCTCGCGTTCACGTTGCCGCGTCACCAGCACGGCAAGGTGCGCGTCGCGATCCCGGCCGAGATCCAGGCTCCGGGCGCGACGAAGACGGCCGACGCGCTCGTGAGCGCGATCGTCGTCTACCGGAAGACCGTACCCGTCGATCGCGAGCTCGCGGTTGCGAACGAAGACACGGACCTCGCCGTCCAGCTCGCGTCGAACGACGAGGGACCCGGCGATCGCGAAGGCCGCGAAGGCAAGAAGAACGAGGCAACACCATGATGAAGGCGCGTCAGCTCTCGATCCTCGCCACGATGCTCGTGCTCACGGGCGCGGGGCACGTCCGCGCCGAGAACGGTGACGGCACCGGCGGGGGCACGGGGGGCGGGAACACCGTGCGCCTCGACTCGCGCGTGCAGCTCTGGGTGAGCGGCGACGCGCGCGGCCCGAACAAGATCGGGAAGAACACCGGCGCCGGGATCATGGACGCGAACTTCACGTTCGATCAGACCGCCGCCGCGAAGGCCAACGCCGGCACCGAGGTGCTCCTCGGCACGACGTACACGCGCTCGGCCAACCAGCCGAACGGCGACAACAGCTACATGCAGGGCGGCTTCTCGCTCGCGAAGCTCACGGCGCAGGGGATCACGATCGGGCAGACCGTCGATCTCCCGGTCCTCGAGGGCGAGCGCGCGTACATGCGGCCGCTCATCGCCTTCACGCCGAAGTACGTCGTCCTGATCGCGGCGAGCGAGGACAACGACTCGAACAACGGCAACCCGAAGCCGGTCATGTTCCTCGCGGACAAGACGACGGGGCAGCTCGTCAAGATCGCGAACAACAAGCGCGCGCTCCAGAAGCCGATCGACCTCATCTCGGTCGCGCTCGCGAACGGGATCCAGGTCGACAACCCGAACAACCAGCGCGGGCCGCACATGATCGTGCCCGTGACCGACGACTCGTTCCTCGTCGGCATGCAGTACAACAACCAGGCGCAGGAGGTCTTCCGCGTCACCGTGAACGCCGACGCGACGGTGCGGATGAACTGGCTCCAGCGCTACTCGAACAACGCGGTCCACAACCGACCGCAGGTCGCGTACACGCCCGGCGCGACCGAGGCGTACATGACCGCGGTCGAATGCAACGCGCAGCCTGCGAACATCGGCGTGCGCCTCACGAAGCTCGACGTCGGCACGGGGAAGCCGATCGCGAGCAAGATCGTCGTCCGCGCCGTCCCGAACCAGAACAAGTACGTGGCCGAGCCGCACATCGCCGACGTCGGCGACAAGGTGGCGCTCGTCTACGGCTTGAGCGCGAAGGCCCGCAATCGTGACGGCGGAAACGGCCACGCCGGCGGCGCGAACGTCTCGCAGGTGGCCCTCTTCGACAAGACGGACCTCGCGATGGTCGGCGAGCCGCTCGCGGCGCCGGCGAACTACCAGCGCCACCCGGGCGCGTTCGCGATGAAGTACGGCTCGGAAGGGCTCCCGGCGATCGGCGTCATCAGCGGGTCCTCGACGGGCACCTCGAAGGGGCTCCTCCAGGTCATCCCCGTGAAGACGGACGGGACGCTCGGCGGGAAGGACCCGCTCAAGATGTACACGGTGTCGACGTACTCCGACGTCGCGAACCTGCAGGCGCGCGGGAAGCGAAACCCGAACAACCAGGCGAAGGGCTTCATCAACGGGATCGGCGACGTGCCGAACCCGGGCTTCGACAAGCCAGGCGGGTTCTACCCCGAGGTGAAGACGTTCTCCTTCTCGACCGTCACCGGCTACAGCGGTACGGACGCTGCCGCGAAGGGCCTGAAGGAGAGCCTCTGGCTCTCGCTCGTCCCCGCGACCTGGAAGCCGGGCCTCCAGACGACGCCGGGCGGTGCGAGCGAGAATGCGGGCAACGGGCCGGCGCCGCGCACGAACGGTCCGGCGACGAACGAGAACGGCGAGAGCGGCGACGAAGGCAACGCGCTCGCCGGCACGGAGGCGACGACGCCGACGAACGCGAACGCGCGCGTCGCGCTCGGCCTCGACAACGGCGGTGACGGCTGTGCGGTGGCGACGACCCCGGGGCGAGGTGACGTGATGACCTTCGCCGTCGCGGCGCTCGCGGTGGGGGCGCTCATCCGTCGCCGCCGCGATGCGAAGAAGGAGGCCTCGTGATCCGCGGGCCGAACGCGTTCCTCGCGATCGCGGCTGCGACCGCGGTGCTCGTCGCCGCGTGTGGCGAGGACGACAGCAACCAGCTCGCGATCCGCGGTGGTGGCGGCGGCTCGAACCAGCTCGGCCCTGGCGCGAACGGGACGCCGCCCGGCGAGGGATCGTCGCCGGGCGCGCCGGGCAGCGGGTCGGCCCCGACGAACAGCACGGCCGGCAAGGAGTACTACGCGACGAACGTGCATCCGATCCTGAGCGCGAAGTGCGGCGCCTGCCACGAAGCCGGCGGCGTCGGGAACCCGAGCTGGATGGTGAAGGCGGACCCGGCGAAGACGTACGAGCTCGTCTACGCGAACGGCTGGGTGCTGCCGGCCGGGTCGCGGATCACCGACAAGGGCGTCCACAACGGCGGCGCCGCGCCGGCGCTCTCCGACGCGGAAAAGACGACGTTCGCGGTCTGGGTCGCGATCGAGGTGAAGGACGGCGGGAACAAGGCGCAGGTCAACGTGCTCGAGAAGTTCGGCGGCTGCCTCGACGCGCAGAAGTTCGCCGCGATCGGTCTCGAGAAGCTCGTCACGACACGCCGCACGAACGACAACAACACGAACAACGTCACGCCCTGGGCGGAGAACGCGAACAACTGCACGGGGTGCAACGCGGCGCCGTGCCGGACGTGTCACTCGCTCGACGACGCGACCGGCTTCGTCCTCGCGCTCGGCAACCCGAACGTCCCGGCGACGACGACGTTCGAGGAGACGAAGAAGATCCTGCCGCCGTACCTCCAGAAGTACGTCGCGACCGGTCCGGACGGTAAGCCGATCGCCTCGAACGGGCTCCAGAAGAAGTCCGACGCGACGAAGCGCGACAAGGCCTACACGCACCCGATGTTCACCGTGCCGGCCGAGATGCAGACGCGGATCGATGCCTTCGTCGCCGACGCGATCGCGAAGTGGACCGCGGGGACGTGCGGCAAGTGAAGCGGCTCGTCGTGGCGCTCGCCTTCGCCGCGCTCGCGGCGTGCGGGAGCGAGGACTCGAACGCGCTGAACGGCCAGAGCGCGCCGGCGGGTGGAGATCCGGCTGGAGGGATCGACCCGCTCGGGAAGGACAACGCGACGGAGAAGGCCGGTCTCGAGGCGGCGACGAAGCGGAAGTGCGGCGACTGCCACGACGGCCCGAAAGGGAAGATGAGCGGGCGTCCGACGTCACTCGGCAAGGACGCGAGCGTCGAGCTCTATCCGCCGAACCTCACCCCCGACAAGGACACCGGGATCGGCGGCTGGTCCGACGACCAGCTCGCGAACGCGATGCGCACCGGGCTCGACCGACAAGGGCTTCAGCTCTGCTCGCAGATGAAGCACGACGCGCAGATGAGCGACTTCGAGGCGTACTCGATCGTGAAGTACCTGCGGACGCTCCCGGCCGTCTCGAACAAGGTGCTCCGCAGCGTGTGCCCGCCGCTCAAGACGAAGGAGGAGCAGGCGCAGGCGCAGTGATCGCGCAGGCGGGCGCCTGCGCGCACGCGTCGGACGCCTCGGGCGGCTCGACCTGCAGCGTCACGTGATGGATTCGGAAGTCGCGCTCGAGCGCGCGCGACACGTCGCGGAGGAAGGCCGGGTGACAGCTCTCGCCCGCCATCACGAGGTGGGCGGTGAGCGCGCTCTCGGTCGTGCTCATCCCCCAGATGTGGAGGTCGTGGACCTCGCGGACGCCCTCGAGGCCCGTGAGGTACGCACGTACCGCGTCGAGGTCGATCCCTTCCGGCACGGCATCGAGCGCGAGGTTCGTCGCATCGCGCAGGAGGGACCAGGTCGTCACGAGGATGACGGCGCTGATCGCGAGGCTGACGGCCGGGTCGAGCCACGTCCAGCCCGTGACGAGGATGAGCCCACCGGCGACGACGACGCCGAGGGAGACCGCCGCATCCGCGGCGAGGTGGAGGAAGGCGCCTCGGATGTTCGCGTCCTCGCGCCGTCCGTGGAGGAACATGAGCGCGGAGGCGGAGTTGATCGCGACGCCGATCGCCGCGACCGCGAGCATGACCTTTCCCTCCGGCGCGCTCCCCGCCCGCAGACGCCCGAGCGCTTCCCACGACACACCGCCGACGGTGACGAGCACGAGGATCGCGTTCGCGAGCGAGGCGAGGATGGTGCTCCGCCGGAGACCGTAGGTGTGGCGCCGCGAAGGCCTCCGTGTCGACAGGCGCATCGCGCCCCACGCGAGGACGAGGCCGACGACGTCGCCGAGATTGTGGGCCGCGTCGGACAGGAGCGCGACCGAGTCGGCGCGGAGCCCCGCGACGGCCTCGACGCCGACGAACGCGACGTTCAGCGAGATCCCGATCGCGAACGCGCGCGAGGTGCGCTCGTGCGCGTGGCCGTGCTCGTGGTGGTGGCCCGTCATCACTTCATTCCTTCATGAAGTGATGGATTATCATGCCGGGGCGGCCGTGCAAGCGCGGCCTCAGTGCGAATGCCCGTGATGGTCGTCCGGCGCGTGCGGGTGCTCGTGCACGCGGGGCTCGTGCCGGTGGACGTGGCTGTGCTCGCCGGCGATCGGTGGATCATGCACGTGATCGTGGTGCCCGTCGTCGTGACGATGCGCGTGCTCGTGCTCGAGGGCGGCATGCGCGTGGAGGTGGCCGTGCTTCTCGGTCAGGTGCAGGTAGACCGCGGCGGCGAAGAGGACGGCGCCGAGCGCGGTCAGGATGCCACCCGAGCGATCACCGAGCGCGAACGCGGCGGCCGCGCCGAGGAACGGCGCGACGGCGACGATCGACCCCGTTCGCGCCGCTCCGATTCGCCGCTGCGCGCGGAGGTAGAGGCGGAGGCTCAGGCCATACCCGACCGCGCCGCAGGCGAGGAGCGCGACGGCGTCGCGTGCCGGCGGGAAGGGCGCGTGCTCCGTCCACGCGAGCGCGAAGCCGAGCGCCGCGCCGAGCGCCGCCTTCCAGCGCACGACCTCGGTCGGATCGAGCCCTGAGAGGGGACGCGTCAGCGTGTTGTCGAGCGCCCATCCGAGCGTCGCAAAGACGACGGCGAGCGCGCCGAGGCCGACGCTCCCGCCGCGTGCGCCCTCGAGGACGAGGCAGGCGCCACCGCCGACCATCAGCGCGACCGCGGCGAGCACGCGCCCTCCGATCGGCTCGCGGTAGAGGACGAACGCGAGGAGGACGGTGAAGAGCGCTTCGAGGTTCAGGAGGAGCGACGCGGTCGCGGCGCTCGTGTGGTGGAGGCCCCAGGCGAGGCAGACCGGTGCGACGAGCGCGCCGAGGACCGCGACGGCGACGAGCCGCGGGACGTGCCGACGCCGCACGTGCGCCTCCGAACGCGCGCGCGGCCGGAAGAGCGTCGTCAGCGCGGCGCCCGCATAGAGGAGCGTCGCCGTCGCGAACGGCGACGACGCACGGCCGAACCGCTCGACGAGGGGCGTCGTGATCCCGAACGCGAGCGCCGCGACGACGGCGAGCAGGCCGCCCTCGGCGATCGGACGCCCTCCGGCGTGGTCGTGACCGTGCTCCGCGTCCATCTCCTCTCGTCCGAGGATAGGCCAGCGCGTGCGGGGGGGGGGCGGGGCTGCGTGCCTCACCGTCCGCCCGTTGCCCGACGGATCGCCGGGGGATAAGACCGAGCCCCATGCGCAAGCACGTCCTGCGGCTCCTCACGATCGTCTCGATCTCGTCCGCGATGGCGTGCGGAGGAGGCGGCGGTCCGCGACCCGCGGCGTCGCCTGCACACGTCGAGACACACGCCGCGCCGACGCCACCGGCGAAGCTCTCGCCGCCGATCGACGAGAAAGCCGTCGCGGCGGCGACCGGGAACCCGCAGCCGGAGAAGACCCCCGACGGCGTCGTGAAGGTGAGCTTCCCGCGGAAGGACGTCGACGTGACGGTGGACGGCTGGAAGATGCCGCCGTTCATGGGCCTCGGCTCGTGGGCCGCGTTCAGCCCCGGCCGCGAGGGCGTCGCCGAGGCGATGGTGATGGGGGACCTCGTGCTCTTCGAGGACGAGGTCAATCCGGTGATGAGCGCCCTCCTCGAGAGCGGCGTCTCGGTCACGGCGCTCCACAATCATTTCTTCTTCGACACGCCGAAGGTCTTCTTCCTCCACATCGGCGGCGAGGGCACCGTCGCCGGTCTCGGCAAGGGCGTCCGCGCCGCGATCGACAAGGTCGCCGACATCCGGAAGAAGACGCCGAAGCCGGTCGCGACCAGCGGCGCACCGGCGCTCCCGGCGAAGAGCGCGATCGACGGCGCGAAGATCGAGGCCGTGCTCGGCGCGAAGGGCCAGGCGAACGACGGCATGTTCAAGGTCGTCGTCGGGCGGAGCGCGACCGCGGCGTGTGGCTGCAACGTCGGCAAGACGATGGGCGTGAACACGTGGGCGGCGTTCGCCGGATCGGAGGACGACGCGGTCGTCGACGGCGACTTCGCCGTCACCGAGGACGAGCTCCAGGCGGTGCTGAAGACGCTCCGCGCGGGGAAGATCGAAATCGTCGCGATCCACCACCACATGAGCGGCGAGACTCCGCGCATCCTCTTCCTCCACTACTGGGGGCGCGGGAAAGCGGCCGATCTCGCAACGACGGTCAAGAAGGCGCTCGACCAGACGAAGGCCGAGCGCTCGACCTGAGCTCAGCTCGGACGCGTCCAGTTCGCCCGCGAGCCGACGCGGCGGAAGCCGCACCACACGATGTTCGCGAGCGTCCCGGGCGCGACGAGGAGCATCGCCCCGCCGGTGTCCACGACGCGCACGCCGGTCGCTGCCTTCATCGGCGCGGGCATCGCCGCGAACAGGTCACGCCATGCGTCGGCTTCGCATGCATCGGAGAGCGCGATCGCGCGCGGATCTTCGGACGCCATGGTGGAGCACTCTAGGCACGTCGCGCGCGGCCGTCAGCCGTCGACCTGCACGTCGACGTCGGCCGAGCGGACGACAGGTCAGCAGCGCGTGCCGAACGCTCGCTCGGCTTCCCCGAGCGGATCGAGGGCGGCGCGCGCGATGCCACGCCACGTCGGCGACGAGATCCCCGCCGCCGCGCGCCAGAGCTGGAAGCGCGCTTCGCCGAGCGCGAGCCCCGCGACGGGCGTGTAGACGAGATCGAGCGCGGACGGCCTCACGCCGTTCGCCTCGAAGCCGTACTCCCAGAGCGCCGAAGAGGCGGCCGTGAACGCGAACGCCGCCGCCCAGGGGAACCGGCACGCTCGGGCCCGCACGTGGAGCTCGCTCCCGAAGAGCGCATGGCCGACGACGTTCACGAGGAACGGGTCGCCGTCCCACTGCATGAACGGCTTCGACGTGTCGAAGAGCGGCGGCGTCGTGAACGCCCGCTCGTAGCTCGCGCCGAACCACTGCGTGCGCGCGAACGGGTCGGGCCAGATCACCGTCTCGACGCCGCGCATCACCGTCATCAGCGCGAGCGCGTGGACCGCGGGGACCACGACGTCCGGGGGACGCTCCGCCAGCGCGGGCACCTCGGCCGGTGCGGCCTGGAGCAGCGCCACGAGGACGGCAGGCGTCATCTCCTCGGAGCGTAGCAGCGGCGGCGGTGCTGAAGGGCTGACGCCCGGCTTGTCCGACACGCCTGGTCGTCGGACTGGCCGTCGTCCCTGACCACGAACGCCGTTCCAGGAACGGTGCGATACGTGAAACCCAGCTCGAATCCTCGTGCACGCGGCATGGCGCACCGCGTGCACGAGGAGCCGCACATGCATCGCTTGGACAAGGAAGACGTTCCGTCGGTGAGGCGAGGACCGAAGAGCGGCACCCACGTGGCGATCACGATCGATCGCACGACGGACCACAATCTCTGGGCGGACCTGACGATGGACGTCGTGAACGGCGGCGGCGTGTTCGTCGCGACGTATCACGCGATCCATCTCGGCACCGAGGTCGAGCTCATCGTCACTCTCGAAGGCGAGGAGAAGCCGTTCGCCGCCCGCGGCGTCGTCCGCTGGACGCGTCCCCACCGCGACGGGTCCGACGGCCCTGCCGGCGTCGGCATCCGCCTGATCGGCGTCGGAGACGACACGGCCGAGATGCTCACGCGCTTCGCAACGACGCGCGAGCCGATCATGTTCGACCTCGAGGAAGCGCCGATGCGCGCGCGCTCGCAGCCGAAGCTGAAGGTCGCCGGCTGATCAACGCACCGGACGGACGCGCCGCTCGACGGTGACGAGGTCGACCGCCGACCACGCGTACTTGTACGGCTCGCGTCCGCGGAGGAGATCCACGCAGCGCATCCGCTTCGCGATCGCGTCGTCGAGCACGGCTCCGAGCAAGAGGAGGCCGGGGCTCAGCTCAGCGGCGGTGGGATCGAACCCCTGCGCATAGCAGTAGAGCGTTCCGTTCTTCGCGAGGCCGTAGAGCGACGCGATCGGACGACCGCCGAGACGCAGCACATAGAGGCGGAGCGCGCCCGTGCGCGCGAGCTCGCCGACGACGGCCGCGTGGAAGCCACGCACGGCGGGATCCGCGAAGGCGGTCGACGTGTCGGAGCCATGCCAGCGCGCATCGTGGAGCGTGAGGAACGTCGCGAACGCCGCCTCGACCTCCGCGGGCGCGGTGACGACGTCGAGCGCGAGCCGCGCGTCGCGCTCGGCTCGCCGTCGGTACTTGCGGAGCTTGGCGACCTTCTGCGCGGTGACGACCTCCTCGAGCGAGCGGGCGTCACGCAGGTGGATGCGCGGGCAGGTGACGGCTCCCGGCGTCCCGACGTGCGTCTCGACCGCGAGTCGCACGTGCGCGCTCGACGCGGCGAGCAGCGGCGCCGTCCGGAGCACGGCGTTCTCACCGAGCTGCTCGAGCTGGCACACGTCCCAGTCGCAGAACGTCGTCACGAGGCTGCGGAAGGCCGGGCCGATGACGTCGGATCCCGTCCCGCTCGGCGCGAAGACGCCGTCGAGGTAGTCGGAGATCCCGGCGCCGAGGAGGCGGAGGCGCCGCTCGCCCCACGCGTCGTGCCGGAACAAGGGCACGAGTGCGACGAGCTCACCGCGCGAACGGACGGCGAGGACGCGGAGCGGCCCGTGGACGAACGCGCGCGTCCACGCGAGGAGCCACTCCGGGCTCTGGAACGGCGTCGTGACGGCGCTCGCGCGATGGAGGTGCGCCCACTCCTCGCGAAGGTCCTCGAGGGCGCCGAGCGTCTCGACGATCGAGACCTCGGTCCCGGCGTCGATCTGCACGCTCGCGCTCACGCGCACCCCGACAAGCTGCGCGCCGTCCGCCGCCGTTGCCAACCGCGCGCGAGCTGCTCGTAGAGCTCGATGTACCGCGTGATCATCGTGCCCGCGTCGAAGGAGAGGAGACCGATCTGCCGGCACCGGTGGCGGTCGAGGCGAGACGCACGGAGGATGGCTTCCGGCAGGGCGTCCGCGTCGGGCGCGAGCGCACCGGTGACGCCTTCCTCCACGATCTCGGAGAGCGCGCCGACGTCGAGCGCGGCCACCGGTGTCCCGCTCGCGATCGCTTCCATCGCGACGAGCGAGCTCGTCTCGGGGACGCGGCTCGCGACGACGAGCACACGCGCCCTGCCGATGCGCGCGCTCTTGTCGCGTCCCTGGAGTGGGCCGATGTAGCGGTTCGTCCCGCCCAGGAGCGGCGCGATCTCCTCGTCGAAGTAGGCGACGTGCTCCGGGTAGGGCAGGACCGGGCCGGCGATGACGGACGGCATCCCCGCATGCGCGGCGGCCCGGATCGCGATGTCGACGCCCTTCTCCCGGCACACCCGCCCGAGCACGAGCGCGTAGTCGTCGGGCGTGGCGTTCGGGAGCAGCGTGCTCGTCGGTACGCCGTTCGGGATCGGCGGGAGCAAGCGAGGGGACGGGGGACACGCGCTCGCCTGCGCGGTCGAGACCGGCACGAGCCAGACGTCCTCTCTCGTCATCGTGAACATCCCGCCGGGATACGCGGAAGGCGAGAGGTGCATCGTGACGAGGCACGGAACGCCGAAGCCCTCCTCCGGCGGGAAGACGCCGCCGAAGTCGAGACCGTGGAAGTGGACGACGTCGACGCGCTCGCGCGAGAGCAGGTCGACGAGCAGGTCCCTCACGACCGCGCGCATCCGGCCGCGCGCCGCGTCGTCGTACGGCGGCGCGAGCGCCGCGGTCGTGACGAACTCCCCGCGGACGCGCGATCCCTCCGGGGCGAGCACGATCGAGCGGTGCCCCTCCTCGACCAGCGCCTCGTCGAGCATCGCCAGCACCTGCTCCGCGCCGCCCGACGTCGCCGTCCCCACGTGCGCGAGCGTGTACGGCACCGAGACGACCGTGAGCTGGTCGCGCCTCCGGACCGACGACGTGCCGGGCCCGAAGAAGCCCGAGCGCGCGGGTGGCGGCGCCGTGCTCACCGACGCATCGCAGCCGAGCGCGCGTGCCGCTGCGCGGGCGAGGTCGACGAAGGTCGCCGTGCTCATCGTCCAACCGAGGCGCTCGTAGTGGACTTCGCCCGGATGCGGCGGCCGCGTGAAGCTGACGTCGGGCGCGACGCGGAGCGCTTCGACGTCGGCGCGGAACGCAGACAGCACGCGCGCCTGCGACGCGTGGGCGGCGAACATCTCCGCCTTGATCTCGGCCGAGTCCTCGTCGAGCTCGAGGACGTCCTCGTCGTTGCCGTCGAGGAACCGCTGCGCGACGAGCTCGCCCGGGAAGCGTGGGTCCAGCCTCGTGTGGTACGAGCCCATCTCGACGAGGAGCTCCGGCGTCCGACCGACCCCTTCGCGGAGGACGCGGATCGCGAGCCGGACCGCGAACGCGCACGCGTCGTGGTCGGGATGACCACCCTCGTACGGATGCGTGACGACGACGTCGGGCGCGTACGCAGCGAAGATGCGCGTCAGCCTGCGCGCGAGCGGCTCGAGATGGAGCGCAGCCTCCTGGTCGACGAAGTCGAGCTGGTCGACGTCCTCGGGGCCGAGGTCGACGAGACGGAGCGCGCGTGCGAGCTCGAGGCGGCGCATCTCGGCGTACGCCTCGCGCGAGGCGTCCGCGAACCCCGCTGCGCGGAGGGAAGGCGCCCGCGGCGCACCGTCGGTGACCACCACGATGCGGGTCGTGCCCGTCGTGCTCGTCACCCGGCGGGCGAGCGCCGCGCGACGCGCGAGCGTACCGCCGAGACCGACCGTCTCGTCGTCCGGGTGCGCGGCGACGACGAGCAACCGTGCCGCCGGCGACGTGAGGATGGGAAGGAGCGACGCAGCACTGGACATGGCGAGCCGGCGCGCGTGTGCAACGCGCGTGCATGGAGGCGGCGACTGGAATTCCGCGGAGGATCCGCCGCGCGCGTCCACGCCGCGTGTGTCGAACCTGCAGAAGAGGTGGCACTCCGCGACGGCACACGGTCACGCGTGCGATCGCACGCAGCCATGAACGGCGCCGCGTGCGAGGCGCGGCCTTTGCTCCGACGCGTCGCCATGAGACTCACTGCCTCCCGCGCCTCCGACGTCCCGAGTGTCGAGCTGCCGACCGATCGTGGCTTCGACGCGACGCTCGACCTGCTTGCGGAAGGCTATCTCTTCATCACGAACCGCTGCCGGCAGCTCGGGAGCGACGTCTTCGCGACGCGCCTCGCGCTGAAGAAGGTCGTCTGCATGCAAGGAGAGGAGGCGGCGCGCGTCTTCTACGACGGCTCGCACTTCACCCGGAAGGGCGCGATGCCGCCGTTCGTGCTGAGGCTCCTCCAGGACGTCGGCAGCGTGCAGACGCTCGACGGCCCCGCTCACCGTCATCGCAAGCAGATGTTCATGGGGCTCATGTCCGAAGGCAGCGTGCGCGAGCTCGGCGATGCCGTCGACGAGGCCTGGCGAGAGCGCGCCGATGCGTGGAGGAGGCGGAGCCCGAGCGAGGACATCGTGCTGCACGACGAAGTGCGCGAGATCCTCTGTCGCGCCGTCTGCGCGTGGGCGGGGATCTCGATCGCGGAGAGCGAGGTCGAGGCACGTACGCGTGAGCTCGCGGCGATGATCGAGGGCGCGGGCACGTCCGGCGTCCGCGCGGCGCGAGGTCTCTACCTGCGCCGCCGCACGGAGCGCTGGGCGCGCCGGATGATCATCGGCGCCCGCAGCAACGCGCTCCGCACGCGGCCGGGCTGTCCGCTCGACGTCGTCGCGCACCAGCGCGACGAACGAGGCAGGCTCCTCGACCCGGAGATCGCGGCCGTCGAGCTCCTGAACCTCGTCCGGCCCACCGTCGCCGTCGCGCGCTTCGTCGTCTTCGCCGCCCTCGCGCTGAAGGACAACCCCGACATGCGCGCCGCGCTCGTCGACGCGGACGACGCGAACGTCGAGGCGTTCGCGCAGGAGGTCCGGCGCTTCTACCCGTTCTTCCCCGCCGTCGGCGGGCGGGTGAAGGTGCCGTTCGACTTCCGGGGGCATCACTTCGAGCTCGGCGACTGGGTCCTCTTCGATCTCTACGGCACGAACCACGACCCGCGGATCTGGGGCGACCCCGAAGTGTTCCGGCCGGAGCGCTTCTTCGAGCAGGACGTGAGCTCGTGGTCGTTCGTCCCGCAGGGCGGGGGCGAGTACCTGAAGGACCACCGCTGCCCGGGCGAGGCGTTCACGGTCGAGATCATCCGGCGCGCGGTGCGATGGCTCGCGCGTGGCGCCTACCACGTCCCGGCGCAGGACCTCTCGATCGACACGAGCCGGATCCCGGCGCTGCCGGCGAGCGGCTTCGTCATCCGCGGCGTCGAGTGGTGATCAGTTCTTCGGGATCCACACGCGCGACGACGCAGGGTCGACGACGAGCGCCTGCGCGTCGATGAAGAAGGACGTGCCGACCTGGGCGGCCGGCACCGTCCAGGTCGAGACGCCGCCGCACTTGAACGTCTCGTCGGAGCGCCGCTTCAGGTAGACGGCTTCGACCTTCGACCGCCGCGCGACCGAGCCGCCTTCCGCGACGAACTCGAGCTGCTGACCGTCCTGCACCTTGTAGCCCTGGAGCTTCTCGTTCAGCCCCGGCACGCAGGTGGTGGCGAAGAGATCGAGGTTCGCGGCGCGGGTGATCTTGCCCGCCTGGAGGAGCCGCGCGAGGAGCGCCTCGTTCACGTTCACCGAGCTCCGGACGATGCGATCCTCATATCCCGTGTCGAGCTGGGCGAGAGCGGGCTCGCCGGCGATCGAGATCGGCACCGTCGGTACGTTCGGGACCGAGTAGCCGGCCGTGCTCGCGTCGGGGTCGGTGAGGACCTCGCCGAGCTGCCGGAGCTTGCCGAGGTCGGTCGCGAAGAAGCCCTGCGTCGGCAACGGCCGGAGCCCGCTCGCGAGGAGCTGGGCATCCGTGCAGAATGCGCTCGGGGTCGCTCGGTGCATCCGCTGGTTGCGGAAGTCGAGCGCGAAGGGGTTCAGCGCGAGGAAGTCGGTGCCGAGGATGCCCGCCTGACGCTTCGCGCCGGCGAGGACCGAGTGATCCGCGGTCGTCAGCGTGACCTTCCCCCAGTCGCCGAAGAAGTCGAAGCCCTGGAACTCGCACCAGATGCCGAGCGCCCCACCGCCGGCGTCCGCCCCGCAGATGCTCGGCGACGGCGCGCCGGCGTCGGCGAAGCCGTGGACGAGATCGATCGTCGACCCGATCGTGCCGAAGTCGACGACGAAGTCCCCACGCGTGCCGTAGCCGCCGTCGGGGCGCGAACCCATCTGCACGTTCACGAACGCGCGAACGCCGGAGACCTCCATCGGGATCGAGGTCCCGACGCAGTTCGGGAGCTCGACCGGCGGTACGACGACATCGGGCGCGGCATCGGGCTCCTCTTCCGGCGAGGCGGCGCGGTCACGCTTCTTCGCGTCGGCTTCCGCGTCCGCGTCGCCGCCGGTCGCCGCCTCGTCGTCGCCGCTGCACGAGGCGAGGACGAGCGCGCCGGGCGCGGCCACGAGGACGAGCGCGACGAGCGCGGAAGCGAGGAAGCGCTGCGACATCGGCGGGCGGTATAGCCGCGGCAGGGCGGACCGGCAACCGGCGCGGGGCTTGCTCGAAGGTCGGGCATGCCGGTCTGGGTACGCGCGATCGTTCGATTCGGAGTGAAGGCTGCTTCGGCATGGACCCTCTTCGCGGCGTGTGCGCCGCGTGACGTGAACGGTGAGGCCAGCTTGCCCGCAGGGACGGGCGCGCACGGCACCGAGCCCGCCGCATCCGCGTCGGAACCGCCCCAGGCTTCCAAGGCGCCGGCTCCTGCGGCACCGGCGAGCACGGACCCGCCTCCGCCGGCGCCGCCGCCGTCGGGGCCGCTCGTCGTCGCGACGAACGAGGCGCTCTCGGTCGGGGCGGAGATGCGGTCGTACGTGCTCGTGAGCCCGCGCGAGATCGACCCCGCGCGGCGATATCCGCTCGTCCTCGCGATGCACGGCGACGGCGGCGACGGCGCTTCGATGCGCGCGATGACGAAGCTCGACGACGCCTCGGGCAAAGACGCCTTCGTCGTCTATCCGTCGGGGCGCAATCACACGTGGGACCTGTACACGCCGGTCGACTCGGATCTCGACGTCGCGTTTCTCGAGTCGCTCGTCGCATCGCTCGCCGCGCGTTTCCCGATCGACCCGGCGCGCGTCTTCGCGACGGGCTTCAGCAGCGGCGCGTTCATGGCGAACCAGATGGCATGCCGAAGGCCGTCCCTCCTCCGCGCGATTGCCTCGCACGGAGGCGGCGCGCCGGCCGAGCCCCAGGATGCGACCGCGACGACGTGGGACGGCGGCTACGTCCGGTGCGCGGGCCAGACGACGGGCGTCGCAGCGCTCGTCGTGCACGGGAAGGACGACGGCGTCGTCGCCTGGGAGAGCGGCGACTACACGGCTCGCTACTGGGCGGCAGTGAACGGCTGCGCGGGCACGCGCTCGCCCGCCAGCGGCGTCCTCGGCGCGGCCGGCTGCATGAAGCACGACGCGTGTCCGGCCCCGACGCAGGTCGTCTTCTGCTCGAAGCCGGGGCTCGGCCACGACTTCGCGCCGGACGCGGCGGCGGTGACCTGGGCGTTCTTCGCCTCCTTGTGAGCTGCGCGTCACAGGTGGCGGCCCTGCCGCGATGGAAGGGTGATGCGTCCGCGTCGCGTGGGGTCTGGGCTCGTTCTCGTTCTGTCTTGGGGTGTGCTGAGCGGGTGCGCGCGCGCCGAGGCATCGTGTGACGCCCCTGGGTGCGGGAAGCCTGCGGTCCAGCGCGCACCGGAGTTGACCACGGCCGATGCCGAGCCGCCGCGCGCGGTCGCCGAGCCGCTGCGTCTCGAGCGCGTCCGCGTGCCAGGCGATCTGCCGGTCGTCGTCGTGAACGGCACGACTGCAGAGCCGCCGGCGATGGTGTTCCTCCCGGGCATCTGCTCGAACGTCCTCGGCTACGTGCAAGCGATCGAAGGAGCGGCGCATGCGCACGGCGGCATCGTCGGGCTCGACGGCGACGCGCCGTGCGGTGACAGCAAGGTGTTCCGCTCGTTCTCGTGGGACGCGAACAAGCTCCATGCGCGGATCGAGGCGGCGCTCGCCGCCGCCGGCAGGCACGTCGTCCCGCGCGAGGGGCTCGTGCTCGTGGGGTACTCGCAGGGCGCGGCGCTCGGCGAGCAGCTCGCCGCCCGATGGCCGGCGCGTTACTCGCGCGTCGTGCTGATCGGGGCGCCGAGCGATCCGTCCGCTGCGAGCTTCGCGCGCGTCCGTGCGGTCGCGACGATGTCGTGCCAGCGCGACGTGCCGTGGAAGATGAAGGAAGCGACGCAGCGGCTCGTGAAGGCGAAGGTCCCCTCCGCGTACTTCGAGATGCCCGGCTGCACGCACGGCATGATGGCCGACGGCGAGCGGGTGTTCGAGGAGACCTTCGGGTGGCTGGAGGCGAACGCGAAGGCGGCGACGGGGACGGAGATGGCGATCACGGGCGTGATGGACGGCGATCGCTGACGCTGAAGCCGACCGTCCCCGTTCTCCACGCCTTCCGGCCCGGCTATACACGCTGGCGTGAAGACCCTGCTCCGCCGCGCCGCTCTCGCCGTCGTCGTTCCCGGCGCGCTCCTCTTCGCGCGCCCGGCTCACGCGCAGCCGCGACTGCACGAACAGCCCCAGGCCGGCGCTCGTCTCGTTCCCTCCGACAAGGAGCTCGTGCTCGAGTACGGGGCCACGCAGCACGTGTTCAAGCGGATCCCGAAGGGGAAGCTCACGCAGGGCTCGCCCGTCGAAGAGGCTGGGCGCGAGGCGGACGAGGCGTCACGGCCGGTCTCGATCACGCGCGACTTCTGGATGGAGGCCGGGCTCGTGTCGCGCGGGGACTTCGCCGCGTTCGTCGAGGACGCGCGGTACCTGACGGAGGCCGAGCGCGGGCAGAGCGGCGGCCACGGTTGGGACGGCAAAGCGCTCGTCCAGAAGAAGGAGTTCACGTGGCGGAACCCTGGGTTCAAGCAGACCGACGATCACCCCGTCGTCCTCGTCACGTGGGGTGACGCGAACGCCTACGCCGCCTGGGTCTCGCGCAAGACCGGCCGCCGCGTCCGGCTCCCGACCGAGGCCGAATGGGAGTACGCGGCGCGCGCCGGCACGACGACGCCCTGGTACGCCGGCGCCTCCGAGCAGGACGCGCTCGCGAGCGGCTGGTTCAAATCGAACGCGGGGAACGGGACGCGCGCACGCGGCGAGAAGGGGAGGAACCCCTTCGGCCTCCTCGACATGGCCGGCAACGTCTACGAGTGGTGCCGCGACGTCTACGCGCCCTACGGGAAAGGGCCCGCCGTGGATCCCGAGCAGACGAGCAGCGTTCCGGGCGAGCCCGAGCGACGCGTCCTCCGCGGCGGCTCGTGGATGCGCGACCCGAAGCGAGGTCGCTCCGCCGCGCGGTACCGCGCGACGCCGGGAACACGCAACGCCGAGAACGGTTTCCGCCTCGTCGTGACGGACGAGGAGAGCCTCGCGCCGGGCATGTTCGCGCCGAAGCTCGATCAACCGCTCGTCCCGCCGCTCCCGTTCGACGAGGACGCCGGACCGGGCGTGCGGACCAAGCCCCACGAGCCCGCATCGCCTGGCGAGGGCTCGCCCTGGGCCCTTCTCCTCGCGCCGGCGGCTGCGGCCGGCGCGGTCGTCGCGTGGCTCCTCCTCCGCCGTCGCGGCGGCGGAGCGAACGGTTTCGCGACGCGGACCGGCGACGACGGCTTCTGGGTACGTCCTCCGGTCGATGCCCGCGGTGCGCGCGTTCGTTACGACTGCGTCGTGAACGGCACCGTGGTCACCGACGTCGTTCCCCTCGACGGCGCGGAAGAGACCTTCGTGTACACCGGCGGACACCCGAGCGCGATCCGCATCGTCGAGGTCGTTCCCGTCACCGCCGGCTCGTACCGCCAGCCCGACGCACGCCCCGTCTCGAGCCCCCCGAAGGCGCCGCCCGTCTCCACGACGATGCCGGTGCGTACCACGCCCGCGAGCACCACCACCACGAACGACGCCTTCACCCAGGGCGCGATCCTGAACCAGGCGATCGACGACGTCTCGTCGTGGTCTTCGAGCACGTCCAGCAGCTCGAGCGACGCGAGCTCGTCCGAGCCGTTCCTCGGAACGCCGCGTGCGTACTGAGGAGTGCCTCCCGATCGTCGTCTTCGTCCCCCGAGGGACGAAGACCTACGCCGCCGCGCGCTCGATCCGCGCGCTCCAACGGCTCGGCGTCGACGCGAGCATCGTCCATGAAGACGAGCTCGCTCGTGAGATCGTGCGTGTCCACCGCCCGCTCTGGCTCCTCCGCGCCGGAGCGTGGCCACTCGCTCTCCCGCACCGGCCGCCGCCTTCCGCGACGGGGCGCACGCTCCTCGCCCTCGGCGCGACGCACGCGGAGCCACGCTGGACGGAGATCCTCGCGCGGACGGGCGGCGATCTCACGCGCGCGACGGAGCTCCCGCGGATCGACAGCGCCATCGTCGACGAGCCGCATCGCCTCGCGCACCGACTGTCCGCCACCCGCGCGTTCGACGAAGCGTGCGCGGAGCTCGCGATCGCCACGGCGACGCGGACCGTCCGCTTTCCGCGCCTCGACGTGGGCTACTTCGCCGGCCTCCGCGTGGTGGAGGTCGTGACGACGCTCCATCGCGGCGGCGCCGAGCGCGTCGTGCTCGACCTCGTCCGCGAGCTCCGCGTGCGCGAAGCACACGTCACGCTCGCCGTCCTCGACGCCGCCTCGCGCGCGACCTTCCCGACACCGGCGGGCACGGTGGACCTCACCGCTTCCGGGTCGACGCGCGCGGCGCGGATCGACGCGCTCGGCTCACTCGCGCACGAGGAGCACGCGGACGTCGTCCACCTCCACCTCGTCGACGGCGCCGAGATCCAGAAGCTCGCCGCGGCGTGTGACGTGCCGCTCGCGCTCACGCTCCACAACGATCGCCCCGGGTGGGCGGCGCGGACGACGGAGCTCGGCCCCGACCACGTCGCGCTCGTCTTCGGGTGTAGCTCCGACGTCGCACGCGCGTTCGCCGACGCGTGCCCGTCGCTCGCATCACGGACCCGCGTGGCGTGGAACGGAATCGCCGAACACTCCTCTCCGCGCGACCACGTCTCACTCCGCGAGGAGCTCGACATCCCCGAAGGCGCCGTCCTCCTCCTCTCCGTCGCGAACCATCGTCCGCAGAAGCGCCTCGAGCAGATCCCCGCCGTCGTCGCGTCGCTCGTCCGGCGCGGCGTCGACGCGCACGCGGTCCTGATCGGCGAGCCCGTCAGCAAGGATCCGGTCGCGCTCGCGGTCGCAGCGTCCGTCGACGCCGCCGCCGCCGAGCACGGCGTCACCGAACGCGTGCATCTTGCAGGTACGCGGGACGACGTCGCTCCCCTCTATGCCGCGGCCGACGTCGTCGTGACGACGAGCGCGTTCGAGGGCCTGAGCCTCGTCCAGCTCGAGGCGATGCGCGCACGGAAGCCGCTCGTCACGACCGCGGTGAGCGGCACGGCCGACATCGCCGCGTTCCACCCCGGCGCCGTCCACCGCGTCGACGTGGACGCCTCGGCCGACGCGTTCGCGGATGCGGTCAGGGCCGCCCTCCCTGGTGCTCCCGAGCGCCTCGCGAGCGCGTTCGCGTCGAGCGCGATGGGCGCACGGTACGCGGCCCTCCTCGCCCGCGCCGCGCCTCCGCCGCGCCGCACGTCGGGCATCGTCCTCGTCGCCAACAACTTCGCGACCGGCGGTGCGCAGTCGAGCGCGCGAAGGCTCCTCCTCGGGCTCCGCGCACGCGGCGTCGACGTCTCCGCCGTCGTCGTCCAGGAGCAAGCGGGACATCCGACGGCGGGCCGTGAAGCGCTCGTCCGCGCCGGGATCCCCGTCTTCGCGGCGCCGCGTGCCGGCGCGGTCGACCCGCTCGTCACGGCCGAGGCCGTCGCGCGCTTCGTCGATCGCGCGGCTCCCTCCGCCGTCGTCTTCTGGAACGTGATCACGCAGCACAAGGTCCTCGTCGCCGAGCTCCTCGCCGGGACGCCCGTGTGGGACGTGAGCCCGGGCGAGATGTACTTCGCGTCGATGGATCGCTACTTCGAGAAACCGCGCGCGGGCCATCCCGTCCGCGAGGCGCGTGCGTACGGACGGCTCCTCGAAGGCGCGGTCGTGAAGTACGCCGCCGAGCGCGCGCAGGCCGAGTCCGTCCTCGGCGTGCCGGTGCACGTCGTGCCGAACGGTGTTCCGCTCGGCGCATCGCGTCCTCTCCGTTCGAGCGGTGACCGGCTCGTCGTCGGCACGCTCGCGCGCATCAACCCGGACAAGAAGCTCGAGGAGCTCGTTCGTGCCGTCGCGCACCTGGCCCGGCGCGATCCCGACCTCGCCCGACGTCTCGACGTGCGGATCGCCGGCGCCGTCGAGGAGGGCTGCGAGCCCTACCTCGAGGAGCTCCGCGCGCTCGCCTTCGGGCTCCCGATCACGTTCGTCGGCGAGCAGCCCGCGACGGCGTTCCTGCGCGACCTCGATCTCTTCGCGATGATCTCGGAGCCGAGCGGCTGTCCCAACGCGTCACTCGAAGCGATGGCCGAGGGGCTCGCCGTCGTCGCGACCGACGTGGGCGGCGCCCGCGAGCAGATCGCGCACGGCGAGACGGGCTTCCTCGTCGGCCGTGGCGACGCCGAAGCGCTCGGCGACGCGATCGCCTCCCTCGCTCTCCAGCCCGAACGCCGCGCCGCGGTGGGCGCGGCCGCTCACGCGCGCATCCGCGCGCTCTTCTCCGTCGAGCGGATGGTCGCGGACTACGCTCGGCTCCTGCTCGGCGAGGACGCTGCCGACGCCGCCGTCGCCTGATCGCGCGTCAGCCGACGGCCTGCACGAGGAGCGACGTCACGCGCCGCGCGAAGCCGTTAGGGTCCTCGAGCGGGCTGCCCTCGGCGACGAGCGACTGCTCGTAGAGCAGCGTCACCCAATCGCGGAGCTTCGGGTCCTCGGCGTTCTTCGCCGCGAGCGCTCCGAGGCTCCGGACGGCAGGATGCGTCGGGTTCAGCTCCAGGTCGCGCTTGCCACGCGCGACGTCGCGTCCCGACTTCTGCATGATCTTCTCGAGGTGGGCCGGCATCGCGCCCTGCGCGAGGACGAGGCAGGCCGGCGACTCGCGGAGGCGCGACGACAGCTTCACGTCGCGCACGCGCCCTTCGAGGACCTTCTTCGCGGCGGCGACGAGCGGCTCGAGATCCTTCCCGGCCTCCTCCGCCTTCTTCTTCGTCTCCTCGTCCTCCGGCAGCTTCACGTCGGCGCGCATCGCGTTGACGAGCTTCTTGCCGGCGAACTCGCCGAGGTTCTCCGCGGCCCACGTGTCGACCGCGTCCGTCATCAGGAGGACCTCGAAGCCGCGCGCACGGAGCGCTTCGAGGTAGGGCGACCCTTCCAGCGCGGAGCGCGTCTCGCCGGTGACGTAGTAGATCGCGTCCTGTCCCTCCTTCATCCGCGCGACGTAGTCGTCGAGCGACGTGAGGTGCTCGCCGTTCGTGCTCGCGAAGCGCGCGAGCTTGGCGATCCGCTCCTTCCACTCCGGATCGACGACGAGGCCTTCCTTGAAGATGCGGCCGAACTCGTTCCAGAACGCGATGTAGTCCTCGGGCCGATCCTTCGCGACCTCGTCGAGCAGATCGAGGACGCGCTTCACGACCTGCTTCTTGATCGTGCGCAGCGTCGACGACTCCTGGAGGAGCTCGCGCGACACGTTCAGCGGGAGGTCGTCCGAGTCGACGAGGCCGCGCGCGAACCGGAGCCACTGCGGGAGGATCGCTTCGCAGTCCTCCATCACGAGCACGCGCTTCACGAACAGCCGCACTCCGCGCTGCTTGCGCGGGTCGTCGAGGTCGAACGGCGGCTCCTTCGGGATCCAGAAGAGGCCCACGAACTCCTGCGTGCCCTCGACGCGGAAGTGCGTGCGTGCGAGCGGCTTCTCGAAGTCGTGGGTGAGGTGCTTGTAGAGCTCGTCGTACTGCTCGTCGGTGATCTCGGCCTTCGGCCGCTGCCAGAGCGCGCGCGCCTGGTTGATCGTCTCCTTCTCCTCGCCCGAGACGAGCTCGATCGGATACGCCATGTAGTCCGAGTAGCGGCGGACGAGATCGCGCAGACGCCACTCCTCGAGGAGGTCCTTCTGGTCTTCGCGGAGGTGGAGCCGGATCTCGGTTCCGCGCGTCGCGCGCTCGGCCGGCTCGACGGTGAACGTGTCCTTGCCGCTCGACGCCCAGCGCCACGCCTTGTCGGTCCCCGCGGCGCGCGCGACGACCTCGACGCGATCGGCGACGAGGTACGCCGAGTAGAAGCCGACGCCGAACTGGCCGATGATCGACACGTCCTTCTTCGCGCCCGCTTCGAGCTTCTCGAGGAACGCCTGCGATCCGGAGCGCGCGACGGTGCCGAGGTTCAGGACGAGCTCGGCCTCCGTCATGCCGATCCCGGTGTCCTCGATCACGAGGACGCCGGCTTCCTTCTCGGGCCGGATCCGGATGACGAGCGCGCTCTCGCCTTCGAGGAGCGAAGGCTCGGTCAGGCTGCGGAACCGCAGCTTGTCGAGCGCGTCCGACGCATTCGAGACGAGCTCACGGAGGAAGATCTCCTTGTTCGAGTACAGCGAGTTGATGACCAGGGACAGGACCCGGCCGACCTCGGCCTGGAACGCATGCTCGCCCATGAATTGCCTCCGCGACGCGGCCCGCTTTAATCATC
Organism: Polyangiaceae bacterium; assembly: GCA_039809485.1. Taxonomy (GTDB): domain Bacteria; phylum Myxococcota_A; class Polyangia; order Polyangiales; family Polyangiaceae; genus Labilithrix. Next base: position 78,251 of record JBDHVE010000012.1, read on the forward strand.
CCGCTGCGGGACGCAAGGGGGCTCCGCCGCAGAAGCCTTCGTAGTCGGCGTAGGTCGTGACCGTCGGGGCGTCACCGCAGACGGGGCACGAAGGCGAACGCCGGAAGGCGAGCTCGCGGAACGTCATCCGGAGGCTGTCGTACGCGAGGAGGCGGCCGACGAGCGGGCTCCCGAGCCCGAGCAGGAGCTTCAGCGCCTCGGTCGCCTGGAGGACGCCCATCACGCCGGGAAGGATCCCGAGGACCCCGACCTCCGCGCAGCTCGGCGCGAGATGCGGCGGCGGCGGGGAAGGGTAGAGACAGCGATAGCAGGGGCCGCTCGCGATCCCGAGCTCGTCGGCCGCACGCGGAGAGACGAAGGTGGTGAGCTGACCCTCGAACTTGGCGACCGACGCATGGACGATCGGCTTGCCGAGCCACACGCCGGCGTCGTTCACGAGGTAGCGCGTCGGGAAGTTGTCGGCGCCGTCCACGACGAGATCGTACGGCGCGAAGAGGCGCTCGACGTTCGCGCTCGTGAGCCGCTCGCGGTGCGCTTCGACCCGGACGTCCGGATTGAGATCGGCGAGCGCCTTCGTCGCGCTCTCCACCTTCGGCATCCCGAGGCGAGTCGTCGTGTGGAGCACCTGGCGCTGGAGGTTCGATGCGTCGACGACGTCGGCGTCGACGACCCCGAGCGTGCCCACGCCGGCGGCGGCGAGATACATCGCGGCCGGCGACCCGAGCCCGCCGGCGCCGACGAGGAGCACCTTCTTCCCGAGGAGCGCTTCCTGGCCGGCGACGCCGATCTCCGGGAGCGAGAGATGCCGTGCGTAGCGCTCCTCTTGTGCCTCCGTCAGCGACGATCTCGTCGCGACCGGATACCCGAGCGCCTTCCAGCGTGGAAACCCGCTCTCCGCGCTGGCGACGTCCTCGTAGCCGAGGGCCTCGAGCTGCTGCGCGGCGCGGACGGCGCGAGGGCCGCTCGCACAGTACGTCACGATCGGCCTCTGCTTGTCCGACACGATCGCGCCGATGCGCGCTTCGAGCTCGCTCGGCGGGATCGCCACGGCGCCCTCGATGATTCCCGCCGCCGTCTCGTGTGGCTCGCGGACATCGACGAGGAGGAGCGGCTCGCCCGCGTCCATGCGTCGTTTCACGTCCACGAGCGAGACCGTCCTCATCCTCGGGAAAGCATGGCACGCCACGAGGCGACAGCGCGAGCACGAGGGCTGGTATCCTCCGGCCGCATGCATGCGCGAGCCCTAGCCGCGTCCATCGCCCTGCTCGCGGTCGCGTGCGGAGCGCCGCCCAAGGCGCGAGAGCCTGCGGCGGAGGACCCGGTCGTGACGCCGTCGCCCGCGCCCTCGAGTCCGGGAGAGCCGAGCGCGGCCCTCGCCACGCTCGCGTCGGAGGTCGAACGCCGCGGGATGCGCGCGCTCCCGGGCGGTGACCTGCGTGTCCTCTCCGGCGCGACGAGCAACGCGGTCGTCTCGCCGTTCGGCGTGGGGCTCACCCAGCTCGCTGCCGAGGCCGCCCTCGGCGACCGCCCGAACGACTACCGGCGCTACGCGGCCCTGACCCATACGGTGGCAGCGTGCTTCGGAGCCGTCTCGATCAAGCACGAGCTCGCGTTCGCGAAGGACGTCGACCAGGATGCGAAGGACGCAGCGTGGCTGCTCTCGCCCGGATCGCACCGCGGTCGCGACGAGCCCGGCCCCGTTTCGCGCTGCGCGCCCGTGTTCTGGCCCGTGACGAAGGTCGCGTCGCCGACCACCGCCGACTTGTTGCGGTCGGACGAGCTCCTCCGCGGCGTGCCCGCCCTCGCGGGAGCCCGCCTCGGTCGCTCGCTCGTTCGGGCGTCTCTGCGATTCCGGAAGTGTCGCGACACGAACGCCGGCTTCCGTGCCTGTGGTGAGCGCGAGGAGTCGATGGCCGAACGCCTCACGTCCTCGGGCGAGTCGCCGCCGGGGATCGAGGTCGCCGGACGTGCGCACGTCGAGGAGGGGCCCGACGAGTCGATCGTCGTCGTGCCCGTCGACGCGCCCGGGATCACCGAGGCCGAGCGCCGGCCGCAGAGCCTCGTCGTCGTCGTGCCGAAACGGCCGTGCGAGGAGCCTCGGCGGACGTTCGACGACGCGCTCGTGTCACGCGCGCGGGCGGCGGTGAAGGCGCCGCGCGACGTCGAGCTCCGGCTGAACCTCCCGCTCGTCAGCACGGAGACCGACGTCGCCGCGGCGGCACCTGCTCCGCTCGACGGTCTCCTCGTCTCCGCCGCGACGTACGTGTCGGCGTGCGGCGTGACGTCGGCGCGACCAGCGGAAAAAGGGACGCGCCGAGTCCGCGTCGAGCAGCCGTTTCTCTATGCGGTGCTCGACGATGCGACCGGCGCGGTGCTCCTGCTCGGCCGCTTCGACAAGCTCGACCGGAAGAGCGCGCAGCGTTGAGCCGTCAGAGCTTGCCGAGCAGCGCTTCGGCCCGGAGCTTCCACACGACGCCGACGGCCTCGAGGAAGATCTTCCGGCTCATCTTCGACCGGCCAGCGGTGCGGTCGACGAACACGATCGGGACCTCCGCGACCTTCATCCCCTTCAGGACGGCGCGGAAGTTCATCTCGATCTGGAACGAGTAGCCATTCGAGTGGACCGATCCGATGTCGATCGCTTCGAGCGCGCGGCGGGTGAACGCCTTGTAGCCGCTCGTGAGGTCCTTCACCCCGAGGCCGAGGATCATCCGCGAGTAGAGCGAGCCGCCCTTCGAGAGCACGTGCCGGCCGAGCCCCCAGCCCTCGACGCCGCCGCCGGGGATGTTGCGCGAGCCGATGACGACGTCGGCGCCCTCGTCGAGCGCGCGGACGAAGTCGGGGAGGTAACGGACGTCGTGGGAGAGGTCCGCGTCCATCTCGAAGAAGCGGTCGTAGCCCTCTTCGAGGCCCTTCTGGAACGCCTGGATGTACGCCGTCCCGAGACCGAGCTTGCCCGGGCGGTGCATCACCTTGACGTGCTCGTCCTTCGCCGCGATCGCGTCCGCGAGGTCACCCGTCCCGTCGGGCGAGTTGTCGTCGACGATCAGCAGGTCCGCCTCGGGGAAGGCTCCGCGCACCGCCTCGACGAAGCGGGGGAGGTTGTCCTTCTCGTTGTACGTCGGGGTGACGATGAGGGTACGGGGCATGGTCGTGGAGAAGCGGGGCCGGAGCGGCCCGAGCGAGACTAGGTGCCGCCTATAGCACCTTTTTCCGGCCGCGCGGGCTGACTCGACCTGAAGCCGAAACGTCAGCCCGGACCCGCCCTCTCCTCTTGTAGAATCGGCCTCGTGGCCCTGAAGACCACGCGTCCCCCGCCCGCCCCCGGCGAGCACCCCGAGATCACGCTGCCGACCCGGCGCGCGAGCTCTCGGGAGGTCGACGCGCGCGCGGTCCAGGCCGCCGAGCGCATCGCGCATCTCGAAGAGGAGCTCGCGCGCGAGCGGCGCGTCGCCGCTGCGCTCCGCGAAGTCGGCCTCGCCCTCGGGACGACGCTCGATCAGGACGAGCTCCTCGAGCTCATCCTCGACAAGATCACCGACGCGGTCGAGGCCGATCGCGCGACCCTCTACCTCCTCGACGAAGCGCGCGGCGAGCTCGTGTCGCGCATCATCCAGGGCGACGAGGTCCGCGCGATCCGCCTGAAGCGCGGTCAGGGCATCGCCGGCCAGGTCGCCGAGACCGGCAAGGCGATCCTCGTCCGCGACGCCTACCAGGATCCCCGCTTCAACCCCGAGTCGGACATGACGTCCGGCTACCGCACGCGCTCGATCCTCGCCGTGCCCATGAAGAACCACATGGGCAAGATCATGGGCGTCATCCAGGTCCTCAACAAGCGAGCGACCTCGCAGAGCGGCACGACGCTCGAAGGCGAGTTCAACGACGTCGACGCCGTCGTCCTCGCCGCGATCGCGATGCAGGCGGCGATCTCGATCGACAACTCGCGCCTCTTCCTCTCCGTCACCCAAAAGAACGCCGGGCTCCTCGAGATCAAGGAGCAGCTCGAGCACCGCGTCCGCGATCTCAAGCTCCTCTTCGATCTCGAGAGCGCGATGGGCCGCGCGACCTCGCTCGAGGACCTCTTCACCGGCGTCCTCAGCGAAGCGCTCCGCACGACGGAGGCCTTCGCCGGCGCCTTTGCGCTCCAGCAGGCCGACGGCCGCGCGCACATCTACTTGATGCACCACGACGCCGAGAAGCTGATTCGCTTCCCGATGAAGTCGAGCCAGGGCTTCACCGGCGCCGCGATCACCGACGGCGACGTCGTCTTCACGAACGACGCGCAGCACCATCCGAACGCGGACCCGGCGCTCGACGACCTCCTCGGTCAGCCGTGCCGCGCCTGCATCGCGGTGCCGCTCGAAGGCGAGGACGGCGAGGCCATCGGCGCGATTGCACTCTACAACAAGCGCCGGCCCGGCGGCTTCGCCGAGGAGGACCGCGCGCTGCTCCTCCTCATCGCCGCGAACGCGTCGACCGCGCTCCGCCTCCAGCTCGCCCGCGAAGAGCGCGAGCGCGAAGAGCGCCTGACCACGATCGGGCGCCTGCTCTCCGGCGTCATCCACGACCTGAAGACGCCGCTCAGCGTCATCAGCGGCTACGTCCAGCTGATGCAGCAGGCGGACAAGCGCGCCGTCCGCGAAGAGTACGCCGAGCTCGCCCTGAAGCAGTTCGAGCACATCGGGGCGATGCAGCGTGACGTCCTCGAGTTCGCCCGCGGCGAGAAGAGCATCCTCATCCGGAAGGTGTACCTGGCGAAGTTCTTCCAGGACATCGGCGACCAGCTCCAGAACCAGCTCGCGCGCGCGGGCGTCGAGCTCGTCGTCGATCTCCAGGACCGCGGCACCGCGCGCTTCGACGAAGGCAAGATCACCCGCGTCGTCCACAACCTCGCCCGCAACGCCGCCGAGGCGATGGCGGAGAAGGGCGGCCGCTTCACGATCAAGGTGACGCGCGACGGCGGCAAGGACGGCGCGCTCCTCCTGACCTTCTCGGACACCGGCCCGGGCATCCCGAAGGAGATCGAGCACCGCCTCTTCCAGTCGTTCGTCACGAGCGGGAAGAAGGGCGGCACCGGCCTCGGCCTCGCCATCGTGAAGCGGATCGCCGAGGAGCACGGAGGCACGATCTCCGTCCACTCCACGAGCAAGGGCGCGACGTTCAAGCTCCGCCTGCCGCAGAACCTGGACGGCGGCTGAACCAGAAATCGACCGCGCCTCGCGTGACGGACGTCCGGGCCCGTCCGTCTCGGAGAGGGTGATGTACCGAACCTCTCCCGTCCTTGCCTCGTCCCTCCTCGTCGCCGGCGCGCTCGCTCTCGGGGGCTGCGGCCTCGTGAAGATCCAGACCCCTGCCGGCTCCACGCTCTCGACGACCGGAGCCGATGCGGCGCCCGCGCCCGATCACCCCGAGGATCCGAAGCGGCTCGAAGCCCGTCACTGCGAGCTCCTCGCGAAGGAGACGGCGCCGGCTGGCGCGCGCCTCGCGTCCTTCCAGCCCTCGGGCAAGCCGCTCGACGACCTCGCCGTCCTCGTGAAGATCCGCCGCGAGGCCGACGCCCGGACGCAGGCCGTCCAGACCGCCTTCGATCGGGCCTACGAGGAGAGCTCCACGAAGAACGTGAAGCACAACGACTTCCCGCGCGACTACGGGACGACGAACAACACCTCGCGCCTCGGTACGTCGCTCGTCGCAGCGCAGGCGACCGCGCGCTACCGCGAGCTCGCGGCGAAGCTCGCCGTCCCCGACAGCAAGTCGGGCGAGTGGATGACCGTCGACGAGCGGATCATCGACGGGAACGCGTGCGTCACGTCCGAGCTGGTCGCCGCACGGAAGGCCGCGCGCGCGTCGGACGGCGCCGCGAAGGTGGTCGACCTCGACGCGCTGAAGCAGGACTTCGCGGCAGACCTCCCGATCAAGCCAGGCGACGTCATCGCCTTCGGCGGCGACGTCGCGTCCGCCGGCAAGGCGCTGGTCCTCCGACGAGAGCACGGTAACCAGGTCCTCGCGAACTGCCGTGACACGAACCAGGTCGACCGGATCGAGAACGGCCGCGTCGAGTACGTGCGCACGTGCGACCGCGCCGGCGGCGTCGGGCTCGTCCTCGCGGTGAAGGTCACGCCGCCGGATGCCGTCGCGCCCTTCGCGCTCGGCAAGCTCCAGGTGAAGGACCGCGTCTGGCTGCGCGGTCGCGTCGTCCGCTACGCGAAGTCGACGAAGCGCGAAGCGGGCAACGTCCAGACGACCGTGCACGACGTCGAGATCGAGCCGCTGGTCGTGATCAACGTCGATCGCGCCGGTAAATCGCTCTTCGCGTTCTGAGGTTGCCGTGAGGTCACTTCGCGAAGCGGAGCAGGCGCGAAGCGTCGCTGACCCAGACGAAGCGGTCGTCGACCGCGAGCCGCCCGCGTCCGGCGTCGTAGGTCGTCGCGGGGTAGGCCTGTTCCTCGTCCCGGAAGACGAGGCCTTCGGCGAACACCTCCGACGCCTCGTCGCCGTCGCGACGCACGCGCAGGACCTGTCCGCGCGCGCGGCTCACCCAGTAGACGTGCGTGGCGTCGAGGGCGATCGCGCCCTTGTCGAAGAGCGCGGGCTCGCCCGCGACAGGCGCGCGGGCGGCGGATCCGTCGAGCGAGAAGGCGCGGATCCCGTGCGCGCGCTCGACGACGAAGAGCGTGTGCGCGTCGGCGACGAGGCCGACGAGCGCGCGGGCGGTGCCGAGCGGCGCGTCGTCCGCGTCGGGGAGGTCGCTCCGGAGGACGAGGTCGAAGAGCGTCGCGTCCGGGCCGCCCGCGCACAGGCAACGCTTCACGGCGAGGACGAGGCCTCCGCCGGTGGACGCGAGATGCGTCACGGGCCGATCCGTGTCGCCGTCGCGGACGGCGGCGGTCGCATCCTCGTTCGACGTGTCGGTGACGTGGAGCGCGCGCGTGCCGCTCGTCGCGGACCAGAAGAGCCGAGGTCCGATCGCGACGACACCTGCCGCGGCGTCGACGAGACGCCCTGGTCGGACCACACGAGGGGAGCCGCCGTCCGCGGCCGTGACGGTGAACGCGTCGACGGCATGGACGACGAAGAGCCGATCGGATGCTCCGACGGCACGCGGCGCGCCGGTGAAGACCTCGGGGGCGGCGGCTGGCGCCGTCGCGTTCTTCGCGACGCGGACGAGCGCGCTGCTCGTCGCGACGAGGACGTCCGTGTCGGTGAGCACGAGGTTGCCGGACGCGTCGGCGACGACTTGCCCGACGCGTGGCAGGGCAGGGGAGGCACCGGTCCCGGGACCGGCGTCGTTCTCGCTTCCCGGCGCCCGCGCGTTCGGTGCGGCGGCGGCACCGCCGCTCTGGTCGTCGCCGTCCGGTCCGGCCCCGGGCGCACCGCGGACGGCGTCGGGGCACCCCGCGAGGAGGAGGGGCGCGAGCAGGGCGAAGACGACGGAGCGGAGCATGGGAGCGCCTGGCACGAGCCGACCGCGGATGCTACGGACGTGCGGCGCGTGACCTTCCCTCTCCGCCTCCGCGGCACGCTACTCGGCGGTCGTTACGAGCTGCTCGATCTCCTCGGAGCGGGCGGTTCGGGAGCGGTGTACGAAGCGATCGATCGCGTCACCGATCGGCTCCGCGCGGTCAAGGTGGCGCTCGCATCGGGGGACGAGGAGGCGCGGGCACGGTTCGCGCGCGAAGCGAAGATCGCAGGTCGCGCGGAGAGCCCGTTCCTCGTCGAGATCGTCGACCACGGACACGACGCCGCGAACAAGGTCGACTTCCTCGTGATGGAGCGCCTCCGCGGCGCAGATCTCGGCGCCGTCCTCCGGGAGCGCGTTCGCTTCACGCCGGCCGAGGCGGCGACGATCCTCGATCAGGTGGCGCGCGGCCTCGCGTGCCTGCACGCGGAGGGGGTCGTCCACCGCGACGTGAAGCCCGAGAACGTGTTCGTGCTGGAGAACGCCGGGCCGCGCGATCTGCACGTGAAGCTGCTCGACCTCGGGATCGCGAAGCGCTTCGACGTCGAGGCGGCGCGCACGACGGCGGCGGTCGGTACGCCCGCGTTCATGGCGCCGGAGCAGCTCCGCGGCGAAGCGACGATCGACGCGCTCAGTGACGTGTACGCGTACGGCCAGCTCGCGTACGTGCTCCTCGTCGGCGCGCCGTACCGGCGGCGTGAGCTCCGCGCGGCGTCGAACCTGCACGCATACCTCCTCGCGATCGAAGGCGGCGCTCCGGAAGCCGCGTCGACGCGGGCGAACGAGGACGGCGTGTCGCTCCCGGACGGCTTCGACGCGTGGTTCTCCCGCGCGACGGCGCTCGATCCGCTCGATCGCTTCGCCGACGTCGAGGCGGCGAGACAGGCGTGCCTCGAAGTCCTCGGCGCGCCGTCGTCGTCGGCTGCGGTCGCGTTGCCGTCGGCGCCGACGACGCCCGCGCGCGGCCGAAAGGGCCTACTTCTCGCGGTGGGCCTCCTCGCACTCGCGGGCATCACCGTCGCCATGATGTCGGCGCGTACGGAGCACCGTGCAATCTCGCCATCCGCGTCGGTGTCGCCACCCGCACCCGCACCCGCACCCGCGTCGCCATCCGCGTCCGCGTCGCCGTCCGCACCCGCACCCGGACCTGCGTCCGCGCCATCCGCGTCCGCGTCGCCATCCGCCCCCGCATCCGCGTCCCCGCCCTCTCCCCGCCGCGCCCCCGCTACGCCTGCTCCCGCGCCAGCCCGAGATCCGCTCGACTCCTTGTGAGGGAAGCTCGGCACCCCGCGTCGCGTAGAAAGCGCGCGTGGAGAAGCTCGTCTCCAGGATCGCTGTTGCGCTCGCGCTCGTCGCGCCGCTCGCGCATGCCGCGCCGGAGCCGGATCCCGCCGTGCTCGCGCTCTTCAAGCAGGGTCGCGCGCTGCTGGCGGAGGGACGCTGGACGGAGGGCTGCGCGAAGATCGCGCAGAGTCACGCGCGGGAGCCGCACGCGAGCGCCCTCCTCAACCTCGCTCGCTGCGACGAGCACGAGGGGCGCATCGCGACCGCGTGGACGCGCACGCACGAGGCCTTGCCGCTGGTGGCGCGGATCGCGGACCCGGTCCGTCGCACCGAGCTGCGGGAGGCCGCCGAGAAGATCCTCGCCGGGCTCGAGCCGCGGCTCCCCAAGCTGCGCGTCGTCGTCGACGAGCCCCTCGCGGGCCTCCGCATCGAGGACGACACCGGACGCCTGCTCCCTCTCGGCGAGGAGCTGCCGTTCGATCCCGGCGCGCGCCGCGTCCGCGTCACCGCCGAAGGCCGACGGCCGGCGACCTACGACGTCGTCCTCGCCGAAGGCCGCACGACGTCGCTCGTCGTCACGGTCGAGCGCGAACCTCCGATTGCCGCGCCGGCGCGGATGTCGCCGGTCCCGCGTCCTGCGCCTCTCGCGCGCCCCGACGCGCCTCCGCGTGCCTCCTCCGCGTGGCCGTTCGTGACGGGCGCCGCCGCCGTCGCGCTGACGGGCGTAGCGGTCGGCTTCGGCGTCGATGCCGCGAACGCGAATGCATCGCTCCGCGCCCACTGCGGTGCGGACCTCGTCTGCGACGAGGACCTGTCCTACGACCCCGGGCCGACGAACGCGCGCAAGGATGTCGGTCTCGGCCTCGCCATCGGTCTCGGCGCGTCCGCGGTCGTCGCCGGCATCGTCACCTATGTGCTCGCCGACCGCGGCCGCAGCGACAAGACCGCGTCGCTCTCGCGCTTCTTCGCGCCCGCGCGCTTCTGACGCGTCTCACGCCGCGGCGAACCGCCTACGGAGCGTCGCGAGCGCGGCCCGCACGAGGCGGACCGCGGATGCCTCGTCCGGGATGCCGGTCCGTGCGCTGACTTGCGCGAAGTCCTCGCCCTCGACCCACGCCGAGAGCGCGGCGCTCTGCAGCGGCGGCAGGTGCTCCCGCGCGAACGCGAGGATCTCGCGCGCCGTCTGCTCGCTCGTGACCGGCGGGCGGTACCCGAGGTCGTCGAGGGGCGCGAGGCTCCCGAGCTCGTTCAAGAGCCGCTTGGCCGACGGTGCTTCTTCGCTCGCCGCGTCACGCGAGCGCGCGCGCCCGTTGCGCTCCCGCCGGAGGTCCCGCGCGAGGTTCGCGAGGACGATGCGGATCCAGTCCTCGAAGGTCTTGTCGGGGTGACGGCTCCGCCACTCCGGATAGCTCGCGAGGCCGGCGCGTCCGTCGACCTCGAGCTTCGCGAGGAGCCGTGCGTAGAGCTCCTGGGTCTCGTCCTCGGCCTCCCGCGCGCGACGCCCCGCCGCCGCCGCGAACGGCCAGAGGGCGAGGGCGAGCTCCGCGAAGGCGTTCGGGGCGCCCGCGAGCGTCGTCCGGACGAGCTCCTCGAGGTCGCGGGCCATGCTCGATCGCTAACCGACGGCACGCGGACTGGCAAGGCGGCGTGACGGATCCGCCGCGCGTGCCGTTTGTCTTCCCGCGCCACCTCGCTGCGCCCCTTTCCCGGAGAAGTCTCATGATGTGCCGACGTCCCCTCGCTCTCGCCTTCCTCGCCTTCCTCGCCCCGACGCTGTCCGCCTGCACCTCCGACGACGAGAAGATGATGCGCTTCGAGGAGGAGCTCGCCGACGTCGTTTCGACTCACAAGGACGACTGCGAGGCCATGGCGAAGGGCATCACCGCGCTCGCCGAGAAGAAGGGAAAGGACGCGCAGGCCCTGAAACGCAAGCTCGTCCCGAAGGACGGCGCCGCGAAGGCGGTCTACGAGGCCGAGCGCAAGGCGAAGTTCGGCGCTCGGATCGACGCCGTCACGGCGAAGGTGAAAGGCGGCGCGAAGTGCATGCTCACCGCCGAGTCCGTCGCACGGGCGATGCTCGCGATCCAGGGCGACGGCGAGGACCAGCCGAACCGCCCCGCGCCGGAGCGCCCCTTCACGGGCGCCCCCGTCGCGTTCGTGGTCGACAAGGTGAACGCGCAGTCGCTCGACGTCAGCATCTACAACTTCGGTGACAAGATGGTCGGCGGCTACGGGCTCCTCATCCGCTATCTCCGCGCGGACGGCTCGCCGGTTCCTCCTCCGAACGCGGTCGGCGGTCGCGACTACATGACGTGGTCGATCTCCGGCACCTCGTATCGCGTTCCGCCGGGCAAGTGGCGCTCGTTCACGCTCGATCGGCTCGAGACGCCGGCCGGCGCGACGCGCGCGGAGATCCTCGTCGACATCGTCCGCACGACGGATGGCCTCCGGATCGATCCGGAGCCGATGTGGCAGTCGAAGTCGTTCGGCTGGCCGAAGCGCCCGTGAGTCGGCTCACGGCACCGTGAAGGTCTCCTCGTAGGAGCCCGTCGTGCCGGCGCTCTGCGGGTAGTCGACGTGGAGCTTGTAGGTGCCGGGCGG